>NZ_JBVHLX010000025.1:0-87123 GCF_055558775.1 Streptomyces sp. NPDC025638
GTGTCCACGGTCGCCTGACGGACCCAGTTGGTCCTGAAGTCGGCTCCGTGGGCGCAGCAGTAATCGCTCTTGCCGTCGAACAGCCCCTGGTGGTCGATCTCGAACTTCGGATAGTAGTCGTTACCACAGGCCTCACCGGCACCCTCGTCGCACGACAGTTCGACCACTCTGTACAGGCTTACGGTGATCTGTTCAGTCGCGGCATGGGCCGGAGGCGCGCCCATGGCTGCCATCCCCGCCAGCATCAGCAGAAGCGCAACGAGCAAGCGGGCGCACAAACGAACCCTCGGCATCCGGTGGTCTCCCTCAAGAGCAGAACCGATGGAGGTGCAAGATCGGTAACCCGATCCTCGCACCGGCGTTCCCGACCGCCTGGCCAACACACCCTGATTAGGTCGATCAGACCCATCCGCATCAGCAAAGGCACCACGCGCCGACGTCGGGGGGCCGGGCTGCCGACGCCGACGCGACAGCCCCTGAGGACGCCCAAGGCCGCGCCCCGGCGCCCTGCTAGGCGGCAGGCCACTCCGGCGCACACACCCCACCCGGCGTCCGATTGCTCAGCACGATGTACAGCGAGAACTCGGCCTGACGTGACCAGGCGCTGTGTACAGGGCTGCTGTCATGAAGTCCCGGTGGTGCTCGTACCCGCTCAGTTGCGCGGGGAAGAAGAAGTCGAACCGTGGTCGTACCGCCTGCCTCACCTCTGCTTCTGGTCCGCCCTGGCTCGTGCAGTCGTCCGTGCGGAGATTTCGGTACGAGACCGGGACGTCGTCGTCACGTTCCTGGGCTGGACCTTGTCGCTCAACAGTGGCTAATTGTGAGCAGCCTCGACGTCATGGGTCATGGCGGCGGTGAAGAGGTCAGGTTTCGATAGTTCAATTGATCAATTGGGGGGTTTTGCGCCATGAGCGACGGTAGACGGGAGCCGGGAGTGCCTCGTCCGGAGAGCGACGCGGCAGCCCACGCGCACGGGGAGGCCATTGATCCGTCTGCAGCGGACAACCTCGGCGGCGAGCATACGCCGAGCGCGTCCCACGGGGCCGACCCCGGCCCCGGCGGCGGCTTCACCGACCCGACCCCGAACCCGGACGCCATCATCGTCCAGGGCGGACGCACGGCCACTGGCCCCCACGACCCGTCGCTGGCGATCGGCCCCAAGCAGGACGACCCCCGGGCCATCGGCCCCAAGCAGGACGACCCCCGGGCCATCGGCGGGCTCGAAGGGGACGACGGGATCATCGTGCAGGGTGGGATCATCGTCCAAGGCGGGCGGGGTACCGGTGGGACCGATGATCCTCGGGCCATTGGGCCCAAGCAGGACGACCCCCGTTCGGTCGGGCACGGCATCATCGTCCAGGGTGGGCGTACCGAGCATCCGAAGAACAGGCCCCATCAGAAGAGCGCCAAGAAGCGGAAGCTCATGGCGCTGGTCATCGGCGGCGGTATCGTCGTGGTCGCCCTGGGCGGGGTGATCGTGGGGCGGCATCTCGGCAACGATCCGGCCACCACCACGCCGCAGGCCGCCGCCTCGCCCACGCCCGCGGCTTCGGTGACCCCTGCCGGCGGCCCCGCCCCCGCATCTTCGGCCTCGACTTCGGCTTCGGCCTCCGCCGACAGCCCTGCGCCGCCGCCCAGCGCGAGCGCCTCGCCCACCGCGGTGAACTCGCCGACGGCCCGCGCGTCCGCCCCGCCGTCGCCCGCCGGGAGGGGCAACGCCTCGCAGGTGCAGGCGCCGCCGAAGCAGTCGAGCGCGCCGGTGCTGGCGCTGAGCCCGACCAGCGTGCAGGAGTACTGCGCCAACGGCGAATGGCCGAACACGTTCGCCGTCCGCAACAGCGGGAGCGGCAGCCTGCGCTGGACGGTCGGCGCCCTGCCTGCGGGGGTCACCGTCAGCCAAAGCGGAGGGACCCTCGCCGCCAACACCTCGCAGGAGATCACGCTCGCCGGCCGGACCGAGCAGCAGCCCCAGAACGGCCAGTTCACGATCAGCTTCTCCAGCAACGGCGGCAGCGGCCAGGTGACCGTCACCTGCGCCTGAGTGGAGGCGGTGGGGTGCCTACGCCGGGAGCGTAGGCACCACCGGCACCTACTGCCGGCGCGAGAGCCGGTGTGGGGCCGGTGGTGTCGTAAAGCCTCGTCGCTTCCTGCCGGCTCATCCTCGCGGTAAGCCCCATGCGCCGCGAGCGCGACCTTCCGCAGAGCCGCGAGCCGGAACCGGTGCCCGCCAAGCCCGTCTCTGCCGGAGCGCCCGCGCCGTACCGGTGGCGCTGGATCGCACTCGCCGCGCTCCTTGCCGGCGAGGCCATGAACCTGCTCGACGCCACGATCGTCCAGGTCGCCGCCCCTGTCATCCACACCGAACTCGGCGGAGCGGGCGCTACCATCCCGTGGTTCAGCGCCTCCTACACCCTTGCCTTCGCCCTCGGCCTGCTCACCGGCGCCCGCCTCGGCGACATCCACGGCCACAAGCGGGTCTTTCGCGCCGGGGTTATCGCGTTCGCCGCCACCTCCCTGGCGTGCGCACTCGCTCCTACCGCCGCCGCTCTCATCATCCTGCGCGCCCTGCAAGGGGCCGCCGCGGCCGCGATCATCCCGCAGACGTTCGGGCTGATCCGCGCCATGTTCACCGGCCCCGAACTGTCCAAGACCCTCGGCATGATCGGTCCCGTGATGGGGCTGTCTGCCGTTGCCGGCCCCGCGCTCGGCGGCGTCCTCACCCACGCCGACTTGCTCGGCGCCTCCTGGCGCGCCGTCTTCCTCGTCAACCTCCCCCTCGCCGCCAGCGTCCTGGCGGCCACACCCCGGCTGCGCGAGGACCGCGCCCCCGTCCGGCCCCGCCTCGACCCGGCCGGCACCGCCCTGGCCATGCTCGGCACCGCCCTGCTGGTGTGCCCGCTCGCCACCGGCCGCCCCGGGCCCGCGGCGTGGGCGACCGCGGCGGCCGGCGCCGTCGTCCTGACGGTGTTCGTCGTCCAGCAGCGCCGCACCGCCCGCCGCGGCAAAGCCCCATTGATCGAACCCGCCCTGCTGCGCGGCCGCTTCTTTCCCGCAGCACTGGTCACGTCCACTCTGTTCTTCGCCGTGATGAATGGCGTCATGATCGCCGTCGTCCTCCACCTCGAACTCGGCCTCGATGACGGGCCGCTCACCGCCGGACTCAGCCTGCTGCCCTGGTCCACGGGGCTGGCCGTCGCCTCCTGGGCCGCCGGAAGCCACCTCGTCCCCCGGTACGGCGCCCGCGTCATGCACGCCGGCATCGCAATCTTCGCCGGCGGACTGGCCGGCGCCGCGCTCGCCTACCGCGCCGCCGACCCCGACGCCTACCCGACGGCCCTCCCGTTCGCCCTCGCGTTGGCAGGGCTGGGCTCCGGGCTGTTCACGCCACCGTTCTTCACCACCGCGCTGGGAGCCGTCGGACCGCAGGAGACCGGCTCCGCGGCGGGACTACTCAACGCCGTCCAACAACTCGGCGGAACGCTCGGCGTCGCCCTCATCGGCGGGATCTACCTCGACCGGCGGCCCCCGCACCGCGGCCGAACACGCCCTCGGCACAGCCGCCCTGCTCCTGGCCACCACCGCGGCGGCCGCCGGTGTGATGACGACGCGCCGTACCCGACCGGCGGCTCCCGCCGACGAGGCCGGGAACGAGCCGGGCTGACCGCCGCACCGGCGGCCACATCCACGGGGCTCACGCGGAGAGGCCGACAACGACCCAAGCAACCGAGCACGGGCATCCTCCACTCAGCCGGAGAGGACACTCATGTACCTAGTGCTGGATTCCGCTTTCGGTGGGTATAGCTGCTGGTTGCGGGGCGGTTGCGGGTACTCGGGGGCGGGTGCTGGGTCATGGTGCTGAGGGCACGGCCGGGCCGTGACGAGGGCGAGCAAGCGGTGGTCCACCGCCTGGCGTCGGCCAGAAAGGCGCCGAAGGATGTGGTGGAGCGGTGCCGGATGGTGGAGCTGAGCTGGGACGGGTGGCTGGTCCCGCAGATCGCCGACGAGTTGCGGTGCAGTCAGAAGACGGTGCGTCGCTGGCTGCACCGCTTCAACCGCTTGGGGCCGGAGGGCCTGGAGGATCTGGGCGGGCAGGGCCGCAAGCGAAGGATCACCGAAGCCGAACGCTCGAGGATCGTCGGCCTGGTCAGGCAGACCCCACCCGGCCGACTCGAGGTGCAGCCGTCGAACGAGATGTGGGCCGCCAACGAGTCAGGGCCCTCGGAATGGACCTTGGACACGCTGGTCGCCGTGGCCCGGGACCTGGGCATCGAGGTCAGCCGCTCCCAGGTGCGCCGGATTCTGCTCGCGGAAGGGGTCCGCTGGCGGCGCACGCGATCCTGGACGCGCTCGAAGGATCCGGACTTCGAGGGAAAAGGACGCGGATCGTCGAGCTCTACACCAGCCCGCCCGCCGGCGCGACGGTGGTCTGCGCCGACGAACTCGGCCCGGTGATCCCCCGCGCTTTCCCACCGGCACCGGGCTGGTCGCCGGACGGGCACCGCATCAAGAACGAGATCGACTACTCCCGCGGACCGGAGAAAACCGTGCGAGCGCAGAGGAGATTGCAGCCGTGGAGGCGGCGTTGGGGTTCGCCGCGCCGGCGGAGCTGCGGACGCTGTGGGGACTCGTCTCGGGCGGGAACGTCAACGGCGGCGGCTTCTGGCTCGATAATCGCTCCCTGATGCGTCTGGACGACGTCATAGAGGTGTACCGACGCAAGATGGAGTTCCAGGCGGAGACGGAGCAGGAATACGCGACCCCTGGTGTCCCGGGTGAAGAGGACATCGTCGTATGGCAGCGGCCATGGATTCCCGTCTTCTCCGTCGGTGAGGAGGACACCGTTCTGGGCACATATCTCGACAGCGCGTCCGGGCTGATGTGGCACTGGTCCAAGTACGAGTACCTCTTGCCGGACGGCACCAAGCCGCAGCACTCCCTGGTGACCTACCTCGAAGAGATCGCGGACAGCTTGGAGACTCCGGCGCTCGCCACCGGGGGGGGACGCCTGGTCTGCTGGACGGCCGGCTCGTGTGGCTGGACAGTGCCCTGGACGAGGACGAGCAGCGTGGGTGGCGTCCGCTGGCATGAGTGGCTGCAAGGCAAAGAAGGGGCCCACGACGGGCCCCTTCTCGCGTTTACCGGCTATCCGATCTTCTTCCAGGTACAGGTTTTGTCCGCGCCCTGGCAGTGGGCGTAGCCGGGGAGGTTGACGAAGTATCCATCGTTGTCGAGCAGGCGCCATCTGGCGACAGGGAGTTTGCTGAACGCTTTCTCGTTCTGGGTGGCGTTGATTGCGGCCCTGCCACTCGGTGTTCCCGTTGGTCATGCGGTCCGTGAAGTACTGGGCGCACTGGTCTCCGCCGGAGACCTGGTTGACCCCGCCAGGGAACCCGCCCGATTCATGGGTGGACGCCATGGCGTATTCGTCGCAGTCCGTGGCGCCGACGGAGCTGTCCGCCGTGTGTTTCTTCCACGACGTGGGACAGACGACCTTGCGGCTGTCGTCCGTCGTCCAGGGGTCGCCGGCGGAGTTCTTCACCGTCGTGTCGGGACCCAGGTAGTGCAGCAGGAAATCCCAACGGCGTGCGCCGGCGTGGTCGGGAAGGCGTTCCTGCATCAGCCAGTAGTACGCGCCGGCGGCTGGGTACAGGTTGGTGTCGACGGTGAAGGTCGAGTGGAAGTAGGCAGCGTGCAGCCGGGCTTGGCACCGGCAACGAGAGTGTCGCAGCGGGGGGCCAGTTCCCGCACTCGGGTGTCACCGGAGATGCCGAAGTTGGCGATGGCGTCATTTCCGCCGGTCCCCACCTTGGCCGTCACCTCCCAGCCGAGGTCGATCTGCTTCTTGCCGGAACCGACCCACTTCGTCAGTACCGTGCCCCACCTGCGGTCGTACTGCGAAGACGTCTGGGTCACCCAGTACTGGAAGCCGGAGCAATGGCTGCCGGCGGACGCCCAGCCGACTGACGATCGCCGACATCGAACAGGCGGAGGCGGACTCGCTGAAGTACCGGTACGAGTAACGGGCCGACCTGCGAGTGCTGAACCACCAGCCAGCCAAACCTCCAGGCCGGCACGCCTGGCTTTGTCACTGAGAACCCTCACACCCCTTCACCGAAGGTCCGCGCTTCACCTGGGAGCGGGGCCCCCGAAGCCGGATCAGGCGCGCAAGGTGACGCCGAAACGGGTCCTCATCCGCCGCAGTTCCCACAGCGAGACGGCGGTCACCGACAGCGGCCCGCCCAGCGTGGAGCAGAACTGGACGATGGGCGGGCCCCCTGGCATGCCGTCACCGATCAGGTTGAAGACCGCGAACACCCACACCAGCGCCAGGGTTAGGACGGGCGGCAGCATCGGGTGGACCTGGGCGCTGTTGAAGGCACTGCGGGCCGAGTACAGCGACGCCATGAAGAAGAAGGGAAAACCCCACACGATCACGATCAGCGCGGCGACGGCCAGTACGTATTCCCACCAGCTCTTCCCGTCGCGGTCGTCGACGGTCAGGGCCGTAAGGACGAGGATTCCGCCGATGACGACCAACGTCAGCACGTACCAGCCGACCGCCTTGAGCGGAGCGCGCAGCCGGGAGCGCAGATGCGGCCGCAGGTGCGGGGGCGCATAGTAGATGAATGCGAGGATGACCAGGGGCGCGGCGATGATCAGCACGAACGGAGCGACGATGAGGTTGGCGACGCCGCTCCACGCCGCGTCCTCCCAGCGGCTCCGGTCCACGTTGTAGGCGAGGATCAGGGCGATGGTGGCGGCGGCACCGAGCACCGTGCGGGCCAGCTGGACGCGGTCCACGGTGCGGTCCACGATCCGGCCTTCACCCTCCTGCGCGAAGAGCCTGGTGGCGACGCGGTGCGCGGAGCGCAGGATCGCGGAGACGAGCCCGAAGGGTGAGACATACGACAGGCAGCCGCGGGAACGCCGGACGGCGGGCCTCGTGGGCTGGGGGCCGTAGGGGTAAGGAGGCTGGTTCGGGTTCGGGCCCGGATTCGGTGGCGGCGGACCGTACGGGCCGCCCTGCGGTGGTGCGTAGGGATCGCCCCAGCGGCCCTGGCCTCCCGGTCCGTTGCTGCCAGGCTGACCCGGGCCGTTTCCCGGCCCCCATCCCCCCGTAGCCATGCCGCTCCCCGTTCGCTTTCGGCCAGTTGCTGTGTGCGTCCTGTGGTGCCACGGCGCAGTGTAGTGGCGCATCGGGTGACAGAGGCCGCGCTCGTTGCCGGTCGCGCCGCCTTGCCCGTCGCGCCACATACGTGCATACCCGTCGAAGTCTGGAGAAGGACGGCTGCCGCGCGCAGCTCGCCGTGTACGCGGCCGGGCGGGTGCTGCTGCGCTCACGGCGCGGCACGGACATGACGACCTCGTTCCCCGAGATCCGGGCGGCGGCCCTGGCGCAGCTGCCAGAGGACACCGGGCTGGATGGCGAGCTGGTGGTGTGGGAGCGGGACCGGCTGGCGTTCGAGCGGCTACAGCAGCGGCTCGCCCGGCACGGGGCAACTGCCGCTCAGGCGGCGCGGGAGTGGCCGGCGCACTTCGTGGCCGTCGACCTGGTCCAGCAATGCAACGACCTGACTGGCTGACCATGCGCGGCGTCATGCGGCGTTGGAGGCACTGTTCGCGGAGCGTGGCCTGACGGCGCCGTGGGTGCTGTGCCCGTCGACGACCGACCCGGCTCTGGCGCGGGAGTGGCTGTCGTGGACGGCGGCCGGGGTGGAGGGACTGTGCTTCAAGCGGCTGGACGAGTCCTATCGCGGGGGCGTGCGGTCGTGGCGGGAGTACAAGGGGCGGGTTACCGCTGAAGCCGTGATCGGCGCGGTTACGGGGTCGCTTGCCGCGCCCCGCACGCTGCTGCTGGGCCGCTACGCCCCGGCGGGCCGCCTGCGTTCGTTCTCGTCAGCTCGTAAGCCTTGCCGGTCTCGTCCTGGCGGACCTCACGGTCCTCCGGCTCACATACTTTCCGCACTCCCACCCGCGCCATGTTCTCTGGAGGTAAATCCGGTGTGGTGTGACGTGAGGTGATGGAGGTTCGTTGAACCCCTGAGACTCGTTCTCGGGGGGGTGTGGCTCTGCGGCGATTTGTTGCGCGACTCGGAGCAGGGGCCGCTGATGCGCGGGAATCCTGAAGCTTTTTCACTCGCGCTCGGCCTGCGTGTTGTCCGGACACCTATTGCACACCAGGTCGATGAGCGATGTTTTCCCTAGCTTCTCTCTGCCGCTCGGCGAGCAGGCTCCGAGTGTCCGCCGTCTCCCAGTTGTCAGGACCGAGCAACCGCGTTTGCTCGGTGAGCAGGTCCTCGGCGACGGTGAGGGCGCCAGTCAGATCCCCGGCAGCATGCAGACAATGAGCCAGGTAGCCCCGGGCGTCCAGGGTGTCGAGATCGTCAGGGCCGAGCACTCGCAGGTGTTCGGCCAGGAGGTTTTTGGCTGCGGTGAGGGCTTCGGCTGGTTCCCCGGTCCACCCTAGGCACGTCACTAGGTGGAACCGGGCGTCCAGGGTGTCGGGGTGGTCAGGGCCGAGCAACCGCAGGTAGTCGGTTAGCAAGTCCTGCATGGCGGTAGCTGCACCGGGCGGATACTCCGCCCCCGGGCCCCGCTGGAGTAGGTCGCCCCGGATACGCAGGCTGAGGGGATCGCCAGGGCCGAGCGCTCGCAGGCAGTCGATCAGGAGCTCCTGCTTCGCGGTGCGGGCGCTGGCTGAATCCCCAAATGGCTGGCAGCAAGCGAGAAGGTACCGGCTGTTCAGGGTGTCGGGGTGTTCAGGGCCGAGATAGTGCATGGCGGCTTCGGCCATGTGATGGAAGTGGTCGGCGGCACCGGGGCCATCCTCGCGCCCTGCTAGATAGAGGACCGGGTGCACTTCGTGCCGGTACAGCGCGTCTTCGGCATGGCTGGCGAGGGCGGCGGTGTTGGACCGGAGAGCCTCGCCAAGCGGTGTGGGGCTGATGCGGATTAGAGACCAGGTCGCGGTCAGGGCATCGGCGGCGATGAGCGCCAGTCGGCTGGTCTCGCTGCTGGGGAGGGATTCGCGTGTGGCGCGCTGGATGAGCTGGTGAACACGCACAGCTTTGTGGGTGACGGCTGGAGTGTAGTCGACAAGGCTGAGTTGATGCAGGTTCCACAGCGCGTCACCGGCGCCTTCTGCACTGACGTCCCTTTCGGTATCCCCGTCCGGTTCCGGTTCCTGGTCCGAGACGGCGGGTTGTGCGGGCGGATCACGGTGGGCGGTGAGGTGGGCAAGGGCGGGTGGACTGGTTAGGACGGGGGTGGGGATACCGTTGGGATCGAGCATGGCGGCCAGGCGCAGCATGGGGCCCGCCACGCCGACAGGCGGCAATTGGTCGGCCAGGCCGATGGACAAGGACCAGGCGGCGGCCACGGTGTGCAGCTGCTCGTCGGGCAGTCCGCTGGCGTCGGCTAGCACAGTGGGCAGGGTGCGGGCGTGGTCGGCCAAGCGCCGTCGGTAGGCGGCGCAGTCCAGGTGCTTGTTGACCATGTAGGGGACTGCTTGGGCCAGCGCCAGCGGCAGATACCCCAGATCCTCCGCCAGGCTGCGGATCTGGGTAGGGACATCGCGGCGGTGGTAGACGGCGAGTTTCTCGGTCAGGTAGGCCGTGGCCTCGTCGGGAGTGAACAGGTCGATGTCGATGCGGCGGCGCCCAGGTGCGGTGAAGGCGGCATCCCGGTTACGGGTGGTGATCAGCGTGCGGCCACAAGCGGTGTCGGGCGGCCAGAGGCCGGCCAGGGTGGCCGGTTGCGGCACGTCGTCCAACACAATCAGCCAGCGGCGCGGCGCAATGCTGGACTTGGATTCTAGCCAGGCTAGGAACACGCGTGCGGCCTGCCCAGGGTCGGTGGGGTCGGCGTCGAGGACCTCGGCTGCGGCCTGGGCGTAGCCGGAGATAACCGCGGCGCGGGTGGTGGCGGTAATCCACACCAACAGGTCCAGTTGCTTGTCCTGCCACAGGGTGCGGGCGTGGTGGGCGGCGAGTTGGGTCTTGCCGACCCCGCCCATACCGGCCAGCACCTGGGACAGCACCGCGGTGCCACCGTCGGCCACGGCTTGCTCAAGGTGCTCGGCGGCGGTGCGGTCCTGGAAGCAGTCGGCCTGCCGGGGCAGCACCCCGATCTGGTGCGGCCAGCTCACCGCAGGGCGCGGCGCGGCGTGATAGGCGACCTGCCCGCCGGTTGCGACGTAGCCGACCGCCAGGCTGTGGGTGCGGGCGCTGACGCCACCAGGCGCCGCCGCGGGCGGGCGGGGGACTGCCGGTCCGCTCAGCCCTGGGACGGATCCGGCATCGTAGGGGTGCCGATACTCGCACCCCCATAAAGCACGCCCGTTGCGATCGAGCCTTGCTGGGCACTGATGCTCACGTTGCCGCCTGCGGCCACCCCGCCCGGCCCGGTCGACACTCCGCCCTGCGGGACGTGCTGAGCCAGCAGAGCCCGAAACTCGTCGGCGGCTTGGGCGCGCTCTGCGTCTTCCAGGCCTTCCAGCATGGCCTCAATTCGTGTCTGCCAAGCAGCCTCTTGGCGGATGCGCGCCCGCTCCGCTTCGGCCGCATCCGTGGTCTGCAGCGCCGCCGCAGCTTGGTCAAGTCGCTCCAGTTCTGCCTGCTCACCCTGACTATCACTCCGGCTGAACCAGCGCGCCACCGCCTGCCGCAGTCCAGCCCACGCGTCCGTCCCCGCGGCCTGCACCACCGCAGTACCGCCCGCTGCCGCCAGCGCCACCAACGCCGTCTCCAGCATCCCCGCCCCCTAATCGTGGCCTCTTCAGCACGGTAGCGTCGGCTGTCGTGCTACGCAGCGTTGTTGAGGGAACACGGTCCCGCTCTACCGACGGTCCCGCCCGCCGCTCACCGCCGCACTACAGGGCCCTACCGCCCTGGACGCTCTCCGCGCCGACCCATTGGGCGTGGTCAAGTCAAGGCCTGGTGCTGTCCCCGGGGGGACCCGCCGCACGTGCTGTCAACGCGGGAGCGGGAGGCTGCGCAGAGCATCAGACGTCTGCGGCCGCCGACCGGGGTCCGCAGCCCCAAGCAGGTGTCCCGCCACGGCTTGCGGCGTCACGCGGGATGGGAGACCGTTCCGCGCGCGTGTGTAGGGCGGTCTCTCGTGCCGGACGGGGACATGGCGGAGGCCCGCACCCCGTGGGGAGGGTGCGGGCCTCGTTCAGAACGCGGTCTCGGCTACACGCGGTGTGCACCGACCAAACGCCGCCGAACCGGTCGTCCCGTCACAGGTACCGGACGGGGTTGTCGTGTCCCACAGACATTCAGGACTGTACGACCCTCACTGCGTCGCAGCCGAAGAACCGATAGGTCCGGCCGGTGGCGCCGTCGATGAACGAACCCTTGGCGCAGGCCTCTGTGTCTCCCGGCTGGAGACCGGAGCTCGCTGAGGCGAAGTGCAGCAGCATGTCGAGGTCGCCGTCTCTGACAGTTTCGACCGGAGTCGTGGTGCGTTCGGCCACGTCCTCGATGTGGCCCCGGTTGTGCACTTCCGTGCTCCCGCCCGTGCCGTCGTAGACGACGCTGCGCGGTCCGAAGCGGACGGTCAACGGCTGGATGGCCGTGGCGTTGAAGTCCAGCGGGAGTGCGTATTCGCCGGCCTTGGTCGTCAGGACGCCGACGGGGACGGTGTCGGCTGGGATGTTGACGGAGTTGGGGAGTTGGGGTTGGCGCCCGGCTTGATGTTGATCGCGACGGGCACGACGCAGTCGAGGGTGAACTCGGCCGGCCGGTGGTTGTTCGCCGCGACGGGGTCGGTGTCATCCGAGCGGGCCGGCGTGAGGGACGCGGCGAACCGGTAGGTGTGCAATCCCGGCTGTGCGCATCCGACGGTGAAGGTGCTGTCGAACGACTGCGGAGTCCCGGCCTCGAGGGCGGTGATGTTCCGGGTGGACGAGGAAGGCGTCACGGTGGCCCCGTCGTCGGCGGTGGCAGCGGTGAGGACCACGGCGTCCATCGGGCTGGACGGCCCGTTGTTCGCCACCGTGCCGTGCAGTGTGACGTCCAGGGTCTGCCCGATGAGCACCTGCGTGGGCGGTGCCGTGGCGGCAAAGGACGTGACCGCGAGGTCGGCGACGGCGACCACCGCGGTGCTGGTGGTGGCGCTGTCGTTGCCCGCAACCGGGTCGGGACCCGCGAGGTTGTCCACCGTCGCCCGGTTGGTGAGGGTGACGGGGCCGCCGGCGTTGCTTGCCTGGGACAACTCCCCCGCTGGCTGCCGGGCCGAGGCATCTCCTCCGCCTCGGCCCGGTCGGCCGTCAGGTCCGAGGAACCACCTGGCTCGAGGCGCCGCCGGCTCCGGACAGGCAGCCTCCGTCCCCTTCGGACCAGGTGCGGACGGCCGGGCCGTGTGGTCCGCCGACCAAGCTGCTCAGCACCTGAGTGTGGACGGTCAGCGCCGGGGGGCTCAGCACCGCGTCGTGAACGAGGAAGACCTCGCCGGGTCCGACTTCCCTGACGTAGTCGACGACCTCGGCCAGCTTCACCCACGGTGCACCGGCCGGCGCAAGGAGCGTGCGCACCTCCTCCTCCGGGACAGTGAGCCCGTCGCCCGGGTGGAAAACCCCGTCGGCTAGGAAGCCGACGTTGTCGAACTCGGCGAAGTCGCGGTGGATGGTGGCGTGCTTTTCCCCGTACACGTGGAATTCCAGAGGGCCGACGTCGAAAACGTCGCCGTGCCGGACGGTATGGACGCGCCCGCCGAGGTCGGTGAGGTGGCGGGCGACGGCCGGGTTGGTCCAAATGTCGATGTCGCCGTTGGCCTCCCGCAGCCGGCCGGGGACGAAGTGGTCTATGTGCTCATGCGTGACGAGCACCGCGTCGGCTCCCTCCAGTGCGTCCGGATCGCTGAAGCAGCCGGGGTCGATGACGACGGTGCAGCCCTCGTGCTGCAGCCGTATGCAGGAATGCCCCAGTGAAGTCATCTGCATGACTGGTCTCCCTTCTTTTATACAGCCAAACTGTACAGCATTGCTGTATTCCTATCCTGTGGGTACGGTGATGCCGTGAACGAGCAGGAGATCGCGAGCGACCTGCGAGCCGTCGTCGGAAACCTTGTGCGGCACGCACGGACCACCGATGCCATGCCGCAGGCGCAGGCCGCGGTGCTGGGCTTCCTTGACCGCGAAGGACCCATGACCACCAGCGAGCTCGCGGCCCGGCAGCAGGTCCGCCATCAGTCGGCGGCGCGGGTCGTCGGCCAGCTCGTGGAACTAGGCCTCGCCCGCCAGAAGCCCCATCCGGACGACAGGCGCAAGGTCCTCGTCATGCTGACCGATCCGGGCCTGCGGGCACTCCAGGCACGTCGCGGCCGCCGAGCCGACTGGCTCGCCGAGGCCATTAGGGCAGAGCTGTCCCCCGCCGAACAGCAACAGCTCGCGGAGTCCGTCGCCCTCCTCAAGCGGCTGGCCCGGCACGGCGATCGCAGCTGACCGTCCCTGTCTCCAGGTGCCGTCTCCGAGAGCCTTGGGCAGACCTGACACCTCGAAGGGGTAGGTGAGCCGGTCGATCAGCTGCATGCGGGCCGTATCGACGAGCCAGTGCCGGCCCATGCCGAACTCCTCGTCGCTCTCGACGACGAGGGTGCTCTCGTCGAGGAAGCCTCCCTCGTAGTCGAAGAACGCCTGTGCCTCGTCATCTTCGGCTTCCTCTTCGATCGCGGAATGCTGGGGGACCGCGTCCGCACGCAGCTCGGCTACCGCTGAGCCATCGGTGACCCGATGAACGGCAAGAATGCTGGCCATGTCGTCCCGGCAGTCACTTTCCCGCCGCCGACCCGTACTCTGCCGCTGAAGCGGTTCAGCGAGCTGTCCGGGTCGGCGGCGGGATCGCCGTGTTGGCGTCCGGTACTCGCATCCCCAGAGCCAAGTGGCTGTGCACTGCACGGTCAGGACACGTCGCGGCGCATGGAGGTGGTGACGGCGAGCACCGCGAAGACGAGCGTGTAGACGGCGAGGACGGCGCCGCCGCCCCAGCGCGGCAGCAGGTCCCCGGTCGTCATTGCCTTGGCCCCGGCGCCGAGTGCCTGCCCGGCGTTGAACGGCAGCCAGCGCGCGAGGTTTCCGATCAGCTGGCCGACGATGCCTTCGACGAGGGCCACCCACGCCAGCGCGACGGCGACCGCGCCGACGAGGCTGCGGATGAGCGCGCCGACTCCCACGCCGATGGCGGCGAACGCCGCGTCCCAGGCGATGCCGCCGCCGATCGTGGCCCACATCTGAGAGTCGGTCCACGCGAAGGACACGCCTTTGTCCGCCCACCAGGCGGCGGCGACGCCGAGGCCGACGAGGCTGCTCACCACTCCGGACACTGCGCCGAAGCCGGTGTAGACCAGGAGCTTCGCGCCGTTGACGGGGCCTCGTGCGGGGGTGCTCAGATATGTGTCGGTGATCGTCTTGTGCCGGTACTCCCCGGCGACCGCGAGAATCCCGAACACCAGCGTGAGGATTGAGGTCAGGCCCACGTGCGCGAGCGCGCCGCTCTGCATGGCCGTATCGAGCACCTTGTCGCTGGAGACCACCAGACCGCTGACACCGGCGATCACAAGGAGGGGGGATGCGGCCAGGAGCAGCCATGGGCTGCGCACGGTGCGCAGTTTGAGCACCTCGGTGCGGATCAGGGTGTGCATGTCGTTCGTTCCTCGCGCTCAGCGGTGGGCCGGCGCCGTCGTGGCGCCGGTCGTCGGGTTCGACGTCAGCCGGAGGAACGCGGCTTCGAGCGTTTCCCCCTTCGCTGTGGTCAGCTCGGCCAGCGGGCCCGCGTAGCGCAGCGTGCCGCCCGCCACGATGACCACGCGGTCCACGGTCTGCGCCACCTCGCTCAGCACATGGCTGGACATCAGTACCGTGCGGCCCTCCTCGGCCAGAGTGCGCAGCAGATCCCGCAGGTCGGCCATGCCCGCGGGGTCCAGCCCGTTGGCGGGCTCGTCCAGGACGAGCACATTCGGGTCACCGAGCAGGGCCGCGGCCAGGCCCAGCCGCTGGCGCATCCCGAGCGAGTAGCCGCCTACCCGCCGGTGCGCGGCACCGGCCAGAGCGACCCGGTCCAGCACCTCATCGACCCGCGAGCCCGGGATGCCCCCGGCCTGGGCGAGGATCCGCAGGTGATCGCGGCCGCGTCGGCCGGGGTGGAACCCGGTTGCCTCCAGCACCGCACCAACCACCCGCCTCGGCTCCGTCAGCTCGGCGTAGTGACGGCCGTCGATCAGGGCCCGGCCTGCGGTGGGCGTCACGAGGCCCAGGAGCATGCGCAGTGTGGTGGTCTTGCCGGCCCCGTTCGGGCCGAGGAATCCGGTCACCACTCCGGGCTCGACGTCGAAGGTCATGTCGTCGACCGCGGTCACCGTGCCGTACCGCTTGGTCAGGCCGTCGATGGTGATGCCGCCGTTCATCGTGTCCGCCGACGCGGGATCGGTGGAGTGGTCGCGTGCATCGGGGTTCTTCCCTTCCCAAAGGCGTCAATGACTTGCTCTCGACGCCCGGCACCGGGCGCCGGCATCACTCTCCCGAGCCGGGCGCCGCGCGTCGTCGGGCGGGCACGGTAAGAGCGGCTACCGCGGACGCGGTGGTCATGAGGCCGGCTACCGCGTCCGCGGTACGTCGGGCTGCCGCGCAAGGCCGACGGCGATCCGCAGGTAGCCGCCTATCGTGAAGGCATGAGCGCCCTCGCCCACGTGCGTCAGGCCGCCCGCCGGCATGCGCACCTGGCGGACGCGGCGATCGCCCTAGCTGTTTTCGTCGCCACCCTGCTGACCGCGTTCGCGGGTCGTTCTGCGGTGGCCGGGGACCATCGCACCGTGGTGATCGTCGCGGCCGCGCTCGGCTGCGGGGTGCTGGTCGGGAGGCGACGGCACCCGCTGGTGGCCCTGGGGGTCAGCGCGGGGGCCGCAGAGGTGTTCCTTGCCGAATGCGGCAGCAGCAATGGGGCGCTGATCCTGCTGGCCCCGTTGATCGCCTTGTACACCGTCGCCGACCTGGTCGAACGCCGCCCCGGCCTGATCCTGGGCTGTGGAGCGGTGGCTGCGCTCGCCCTCGTCCATGCCGTGCACAAGCCGGCACTGCTCGGGCCGCAGAACCTGGCGTTCATGGCGCTCGGCGGCCTGGCGATCGCGGCCGGCGACTCCTCCCGCAACCGCCGTGCCTACCTCGCCGAGGTCGAGCGGCGCGCCGAGCGCGCGGAACGGGAGCGCGAGCTGGACGCGCGGCGCCGGATCGCCGAGGAGCGGCTGCGTATCGCCCGCGACCTGCACGACGCCGTGGGACACCATCTCGCGCTCATCAGCGTGCAGTCCAACGTCGCCGGGCAGGCGCTCGTCAGCGACATGGCGGCGGCAAGCGAGGCGATCGCCCACGTGAAGTCCGCCAGCCGCAAGGCACTGGGGGAACTGCGCGACACCGTCAGTCTGCTACGACAGCCCGGAGATCCCGTCGCCCCCACCGCGATCCCCGCGCCCGGACTGGACGGCCTCGACGAGCTCCTTGCCACGCTGCGCGCCTCCGGCCTGGGCGTCGACTTCCGTGTCGACGGCACGGTGGTACCCCTGGCACCCGCGACCGATCTCACCGCGTACCGCGTGATCCAGGAGTCACTGACCAACGTCTTCAAGCACTCCAGCCGACGGCAGGCACGCCTGACACTGAGCTACGACCGGCACGGGCTGCGCATTATCATCGACGACCCGGGAGGTGAGCGAGCAGCCGGCGGGCGTGCCCGCGCCTCAGGCCCAGTTCCGGCCGGTGGGCACGGCATCGTCGGCATGCGCGAACGGGTCCTCGCGCTCGGCGGGCACTTCACCGCCGGCCCGCGCCGGGGCGGAGCCTTCCAGGTGACCGCGGACCTGCCCTACCAGCCCCTCGACCTCGCCCCGGAGGCCGCGCCGTGACCATCCGTGTAGTCATCGCCGACGACCAGCCCTTGGTGCGCACCGGTTTCAAGGCCCTGATCGCGCCAGCGCCGGACCTGGAGGTCGTCGGCGAGGCCAGCGACGGGCACGAGGCGGTGCGACTGGCCAAAGCCGCGCAGGCGGACCTGGTGCTGATGGACATCCGCATGCCGGTCCTGGACGGCCTCGCGGCGACCCGCCTGATCACCGGGGACGAGGATCTCGCCGGGGTGAAGGTCCTGATCCTGACCACGTTCGAGATCGACGAGTACGTCTTCGAAGCACTGCGTGCCGGGGCCAGCGGCTTCCTGGGCAAGAGCGCAGATGCGGAGGAACTGCTCCAAGCGGTCCGCACGGTCAGCCGCGGCGACGCACTGCTGTCCCCCGCCGCGACGAGAACCCTCATCAGCCGCTTCCTCGCCACCCCCGCCACGCGGCAGCCTCTGGACGAGGCGGCCCGCCGCGGTCTGGAGGCGCTCACCGAGCGCGAACGGCAGATCACCACGCTCGTGGCGACCGGGCTGTCCAACGACGAGATCGCCGCGCAACTCGTGCTCAGCCCCGCCACCGTCAAGACCCACGTCAACCGCGCCATGGTCAAGGTCGGCGCACGCGACCGCGCCCAACTCGTCGTCTTCGCCCACCGCAGCGGCCTGGCCGAATCGCTGTAGCGCGGCTGCCCGGTGTATGACGCTTTCAACGCCATGCTCCCGTCATGGGTGACGACGCGGTCGCCTGGCCGACCTAGAACAGCGCTTGTCCGACAGCGTGTTCAAGTCCGTACGCCAGCGCAAGCGCCGCAACCCTGGCCACCCGTACCGACATCTCGACCTGCCGGCTTCACCCCGGCTCCGGCAAGCGCCTCGTCCGCCTGACTACGTAGGACTGGGTCTTATTCCCCGTCGAGAGCCGGGAAACGGACCCCGGTCAGTTCCTCGGAGACCGTCCATAGTCGAGCGGCAGTGGCCGGGGCGAGTGCGCGGTCGGTCGGGGCGACGCGTGTCGGGTGGCCGCTGCGTTCGCCTGGCCCGGTCGGGGCTATGAGTTCGCCGCCGTGGATGTCCGGCGCGGTGGCCGCGTACCGCGACGTGCGGGCCGCGTCGGCGGGTGTCTGGACGGTGAGGCGCATGAGGCGCAGCAGCGCGGCCCGGACGGGGGTACCGGTGTGGGCGAGGTTGGTGCGAGCGACGCCAGTGCATTCCCTCGCCCCGGCGCCGCGTCACGCCGCACAACCAACCGCACTCCCTGGTGGTCTCGTACGTGCCCGGACCAAGATCCGGCTCACCGTTCCTGGAGAAACATTGCGTATTCGTACCGCCGCGGCCGCCACCGCCGGCACCCTGGCGCTGCTCGCCTTCGTGACGCCCGCCGCCCACGCGGATACGAGCAAGGGCGACGCCGTCTTCAGCTCGATCACCTTCAGCAGGACGACCGTCAATGTCGGCGTCAGCACGGCGCAGAAGCTGAGCGTCACCGCGACCGCCAAGGACGACTCCGGGATCAAGATCATGGCCGGTGACAAGCTGGTCAGCTCCGACGGCCGGATCCTCTACGCGGACTCGACGTCGTCCTGCTCCCGGCCGACGTCGACGACCATGAAGTGCACGTTCACGTACACGCTGGACCCCGACCGCACCGACTACTACGACCTGAAGAACAGCTCGGCCGGCACCTGGTACTTCGACTCGGAGGTCGCGGCCTACGACGGCGATTATTACGACCTCGACCCCGGCGCCCCCGTCAAGGTGAAGCGGTACGCCAAGCTCACGAACACCCAGGCCTCGCCCGAGCCCGTTGCCAAGGGTGGCACGCTCACCGTGAGCGGGACGCTTACCCGGGCCAACTGGGACACCAACCTCTACGCGGGTTACGGAGGCAAGTCCGTGGCCCTGCAGTTCAAGAAGTCCGGCTCTTCGACGTACTCCACGGTCAAGAACGTGACCACCGACAGCAGCGGCAAGCTGAAGACGACGGTCACCGCGAACTACGCGGGCACCTGGCGCTGGAAGTTTGCCGGTTCGAGCACGACGAGCAGCGCGACTGCGTACGGCGACGGCGTCGCCCTCAGCTAGTGCTCTGACCGCATAGGTCCGCCGGGTCGTTCAGGCCGCGGTCGCGAGGGGGCGTCCGCTCCAGCGGATACCCTCCTTTCTCGCTTCGGATGCGGGCGCGTTCCTGGCGCTGGGCGGCCAGGACGTTGCGGTGGCGGGCGATGGCGTTGCGCCGGCGCACCCATGAAGGCCGGGCTTGTCGAGGGCAGACGGGTGCCTGGCCCGGCATGCTCGGGGCTGGTGCCGGACGGGGCGGAGGAGCTTGTGTCTCCTCAGTCGGGGCTGTCGATGATCCCCGGAGGTAGGTCGGGCGGAGAGGTCTCACACGCACCCACGAACGACATCCGCACCCACCCCATACGACATCGTCGGTCTTCAAGACCTCAACCAGGTCTTGAAGACCGACGTCACGCGAGCCCCGGAATTAGCCAACAGCACCCACGCAGGTGTTCGGGGCCACAGCCGTTCAAGCGGGCAGGTTCAGCCGGCGTTGGGATCCCGGCCGACCCGCTGCGTCAGCAGCGCGACGATCTGCGCCTGATCGCGGTCCATCCTCTCGGCGATGTCACTCAGCTGAGCCTGGAGGTTGCCCGCCTTCTGATCAAGGTTGCCGACCTGCAGGCGCAGTGCCATGAGATCGCTCTTGACGATCCCGAACTCTCGGTCCGTCCGCTCCGACACGTCCTCGAAACGGCGAGTGAGGGCGGCGCCTCGAGCGGTGTGACTTACCGCCAGTGCGGGTGAGCCACCGGCGGCCTCCGACAGGCCGGTGATCGGCCGTCCGGTCTCCGAGGCACGCAGTTAGGACGGTGATGTCGATACTCACCGCCGGGTGTCGGGGTCCGGATCGGCGTGCTACGACGCGCTCCCCGCGCCTGGCTGGACCGTGCTGACGCTCAGGATGCCGACCGTCCCGGCGCAGGCAGTCGAGCTGTAGGCGACGTAGATCGGGGTTGTCTGACCCGGCGGGTAGACCTGCAGGTACTGCGCGGCAGTCGGGTGGCACTGCTCTGCGGGGTAGTTGCCGGCGTTTGTGATCCGTAGCAGCGCGTTGCCGGTGGCCCCCGGCGCCAGCGTCACCAGCGTGGGGGGTGTGATGGTGTTGCGGGTGGCGGCCGGGCCGATCTGACGGACGGGGCTGCCCCCGGCGAGCGACACCCCGGGGTAGCCGTACAGGGTGCAGGCGGTCTTGGAAATGTTGGTGAAGTCGATCACCTGGTAGACGCTGCCGGCGGCGCCCTGGCTGACACCCGGTCTGGCGTTCAGATAGCGGGTTGGGCAGGCGGCGGTACCCCTATGCGTGGTGCCGGACGGCGCCTCGGTGCCGGTGCCCGTACCGCTGGCCCGAGCCGTGGCCGCCGCGGCAGGCGCCGTCGTAGCCGGTGCGCCCGAAGTAGCCGGTGCGGCAGGCGCCGTCGCAGCCGGTGCGCCCGAAGTAGCCGGTGCGTCGGAAACCGTCGCGGCGGCGGTGCCACCGGAGGAGGAGCCGGCCGAGCCCGCGCTGCAGCCGGTGGCGATCGCCGCGATGCAGGCGAGTGCGGTGGCGGGGAGTACTCGCCGGAGTATGAGTGGAGCTGACAACGCGGTTGCCCTTCTGCTGCGCGGAGCGGCTCATTGGCCGTGTGACACTCATGACGCGGCGCGTGCGGCGCCGGTTGTACCAGACACGTCCCGGCGGTTTCACTGTTGTGTCCCGGCCGCTCGGCGCCCAGACCGGCTTGCCGGACATGGCAGGTCCGGTGTTCCGGCCGGCCGGGTCCCGTCCGGCGAGGCTGGCAGCTGCTGGATCGCTCGTGTGCCCTTGCAGACAGGCAGTGCCCCTCACCCTTCAGGCGGTTCAGGGTCCACCGGACCGTCCGGATGGATCGAGCAGTCCGTCGCGTCCGGGACGGAGCCAGATGGCTGGCCGTGACGAACACCCGGCAGAGGGCGTCTGCGCCCCGCGGGCTCGGGGCGCACTTGGCTTGCGCGCCCCATGCTGTCTGGCGCTTGTCCGCTGCAGGTGCTTTGACCTGCAGCGGAGTTATCCGGTTGTCCTGCCGGACGTCTCAGATGCTTCATCGCGATACGTGCGGCTGGATTGGGCGGTAGTCATGGGACATCGATTCCGCGCCAGCCGCTTGCGGCGAGCGCGCGGGAACGTGACCGCGGGCCTATCCCGCCCGCGGCCGGGGGTTCAGGAGGCCGCACGACAGTAGACCCAACGAGCTATTTATCGACAGCTACCTGGCCAGCGTGGTTGCCCACATCGGGTGTGTTCCTCGAACGAAGAGCATTGCGATACCTCGCCACCGCCACAACGGACTATGGGCGATCGCTGCCGCATGATGCGGGGCGGATCAGCTCGGCAGCTTCCGGCCATGGGGGAAGGCGCCATCGGCTGTCAGGGTGGACCTGCAGGTGCCCGCCGTGCCACCGGAAGTACGACGGGTCGGGCGGGAAGATCCTGTAGCGGTGATCCGTCGTAGATGCTCCGTGCCGCACCTGCTGTCCGTTCTCCTGCTGACTCTCGTTTCCATGTCGGGCACTGCAGTCATTTCTCATGCGGCCGAGGCCTATCAGGCCGACTCCTGCGGAGTCGACAAGGTTCGTGGCGTCAAGGTCACCGCATCGGCAGAATTTGATCACCGTGGCCAAGACTACAGCATGGTCACCAGCGTGATGGAAATCAAGATTCCGGCCGGATGGGGGCGCTCCGCGGATCTACTCCTGGACACTCACGCGTCTCGTTATCGTGAAGTGCTGCGCTGCCTTCTTGGGAAAGTCTCCGAAGAGGATTTCTATGACGAGAATGAGTGGCGGTTGAAGCCGCTCACGGTGCATTCCGACGAGAAGGGCGTAGTGGTTCACTACGAGGCCGTTGCTTGGGTGCAAGGGCTTGGCACGTATCACGTTGGCCCCTGGAGCCTAGCGGCTGGCAAGAGCATCTGGAGTATCCAATTGGCGCCCCCGGTGAGTCTTGCCAAGGCGGCGTGGGAAGACGTGCAGGTCCATACGGGGGGTCCCCGGCCGTTGTCGGTCGCCCCGCCGCCAGCCAGTGGCGAAAACGGCACCCTAATGAGCTGGCACAACAAGAGGCCGACCGACTGCATGGTCACGTTCCGCCCGCCCGCAGCCCAGCAGTGGGGAGCAATCGCGGTGTCGTGGGGGCAGGCCTGGGAAGCTCTGGGGGTCTACAGCGGATCGGCCGCGGCCTGGAACGTGGTGGCAGGTGCCCTCTTGCTCATCGCGGCTAGAAAACTTCGACAAGGGCTTGGGCGACGTCCGATCGAGGAGGAAGAAAAGGCATTGAGAACACTGCACACTTGGGCACTCCTGCAGGTGGGCCTCAGTCTGCTCGTCTACATGGGCGACAATGTCTACTACTTCATGGCGGATCGCTTTTCCTGGATTCACGACTACTGGTCAACCGTGGCTTTGTTTTCGCTGCTGTTCCTGGGGCTCACACTTTGCCTCTTCGGAAAGTCGCAGAAGTCTTTGCTTGCCCTCGCGTGCGCACTGACCTTATCTATCGTCGGACTTTCCGTCGGCTCTGAACTGTCAGAAGATGCGCTATTGCCCGTATCTGATGCCTATATTTCCCCTGCGGGAACCCGTGTAGTGCTGATCGCGTATGCAGCCGCAGTTTTTGTGTTTTGCGTGGGCACAATTTCGGCAGGGCAGAGACCTCTGCCGCCGGAGGGGCGAAGATTGTCGACATGGCAGCTGGTCTCTATTTCCACAGGGTTTTCGGTGTTGACTGTCCTGTGGGAGGTCCCGGCCCTTCTCCGCGACTGGAATCGCCGCACTTGGCTTGCCGACCCCGCCTGGCCGACATACAAGGAAAGATTTAATGAGTCATACGATTTGTGGTGGGACAGGTTCCCTGACGCGGCACTTCCGTATCTGTGGGAATGCACATGGATTGTCTTGACGGCGCTGGTGTTGCTGGGGGCACTTCGCGCCTGCCGAGCAGAACGAAATGACACTGGTTCGTTCACGCCCACTCGGCCGGAAATGTTTCTTCTCGTGGTCTTTTTCGCACTGGTTGCGCTGCCTGACTACTCAACTTACTTCGGCATCGCGGGTTACATTCTGGGCCCACTTATCGGTCTCTGTGCTGCCTGGATGATCCTGTCCTTGGCGCGTTCCAAGTCCGTGCTGCGACAGTCTTCCGCAGGCGGCATTCCCCTGGGCCAAGTCATTTCACAGACCGATCGGTCGCACCTGTTGAGCATGGTACGCCACTATCGAGAGCTCCAGGATCAGCTTCATCACGCCGACTCCGGAAACGGGGCCGGACGTACGGTGACTCAGTCGATCGAGCGGCAAATCGATCAACTGGATCGATGCCTGCCCGAAGGGGTCAGGCCCGTTGACGTGGCCTTCGCCCTGGGCCCCATGGCCACATGGTGGGCCAATGCCTGCAGGTGCGCGGTCATCGCCTGCTTCGTCGGACTCCCCGCGACCGCGGTGATGTATTGGAACGACATGGTCGGAAACAACAACTGGGTCCTGACAACCCTTGTCTCCCCTGTATTTCCTTCAATCGTGCTTGACGTTCTCTACTGGCAGCTCACCTGGATGGGCGGAGCATTCTTTCTGGGAGCGCTTTGGCGTGACCTTCCCGGCCGTCATGGGCCGACGAAAGCATTCTGGGTCGCTGTCGCTTTCTCAATTCCCGTTGGCGTTCACCGGATTCTTGGCGAACTCAGCGGGCAGAGCCTTCAAGGTACGGTCGCCGCTATTGCCACCTTCACATCGGTGTTGACCGTTACAGGTTTGGTTATGGATGTGCAAACGTTCCAGAGTGAACGGCGTTACTGGCCCACGAGCGCCAGTCTGGTCGTGTACATCTACCGGATGCGTCTTGCCTCGGTCGCATTCTTTCTGGCGCAGATCGTGGCCATCGCCTCGGTCTGGAAAGCTCTGCGGGAAGGTGGCCCCACGGCACCACCCCCCTCCCGATAAGATCGCGACGGTCTTCACACGGTGATGAGCAGGGAGCTGTTGATAAATAACTCCTTGGTTTCTGAGGTCTGTTGGCCCGTAGGCAGGGCGGCGTCATTCAGCGGATCTGCATTTCCGTCCGTGCACTGGCACAAACCCACCAATCACCAAGCCGGCGCCACGGCGGGCGCTGCTCCCCCGTCGTCAGCAGTGCAGTTCCAGCTGCTCGATGTCCGTGAACTCCACCAGCAGGCCCTGGGCTCGGCGGCCCGCGTCGCAGAAGTACATCTCGCCCAGGCCCTCGGCGAGGATGGCCTGCAGTTGTTGCTCGGTTGCGCCGGCTTGTTGGGCGGCGAAGAGGCGGGCCGCGTACTCCGGGGGCAGGGCCTGGTTGATGTGGCGTACGCGAGGGTCGTCTGTGGTGCCGACCGCCGCGGTGAAGCCGAAGCGGGCGCGGGCTGGAGGTGAAGATGCCGTCCGTGGTCGCCGCCCGTTGCCTGGCCCGCGCGCGGACCTGGGGCTGCCAGCGGCGGCGTACCTCGCGGTACAAGCGGGCCGCCAGGTCGCGGCGGGGGGTCTTCAGCTGTCCCTTGACGTAGCGCTCCACCGTGCGCTGGGAAACGCCCAGGAGCTCGGCCACCGGCCTGGTGCCCTTCAACTGCCGTACCAAAAGACGCATCTGCGCCTGTGCGGACCTGGGGACAGGGCGAGTGAAGTGCTCGGCGTCGGCATCGTCGAGGCTGTTGCCGATGTCGGCCATCGTGGGTGCCCTCTCCTGCTCTCCGGTCTTCGTGGTGTTGTCCGGTCGGGGAACGCAAGGACCGTCAGTGAAGTCACGGTGCCGGCAAGGTACGGCCTACCGCGTGCGTCGCAGGGTTGCCGAGAGATGGTGCTGCAGCGGCCGGCCGACCGCCGCGAGGTCGTGGACGAACGTGAGTGTGTCGCTGTCGGTCAGGGTGTAGCGGCGGCGGGTGGCGTTGACCTCCTTGGCAGTGGGTGTGAGGGCCACCTCGTGGGTGGAGAGATCCACCGTGTCCCGTGCCGCTTGGCCGACCGCGATCTCGGCGATGCCGGTGGGCTGGGTGATCAGTGCCTCCACCCTCCCGTCGGGCTGCAGCCGCCACCATCCGCTCTCCCGGGCCGCCGGGCGCAACGGCGCGCCGTCGGCGTCGAGCAGCCAGGCCCGGGCCTCGTAGCGGAGGAAGGGGCGGCCGTCGTGGCTGAAGGTGACCTCCTGCGCGTATGTGAAGTCCCCGGCGAGCGTCGGGTAACCCCCCTGGCCCCGGCCCTGCATGTGCCCAGGAACCCGAGCACGGGCGCGAGCAGTGCGTGCGGTGCAGGCGCGTCCTCCGGCCGGTGGGAATCGGGGTACGGGTGCTCCCGTGCAGGGTCGAACACGTTCGCGCTCCTCGGGTTGTGCCGGTGCCGGTGCCGGTGCCAGGTGAAAGCCTAGGCGCCCAACTCCTCGGCGACGGGCAGGGCGCTCACCCCGGTGTTCAGCGCGCGGCGGGGCGGGTGGCGGGCTCAAAGCGGAAGGAGACCGCCTCCATCAGCGGCTTGCGCTGCGTCTTCTGGACGGCGGCGATACGCCACCCTCCGTCGGCCTAGCGGACGACCGTATACGTCGCGAGCTTGCCGAACTTGCCCAGGTCGTCGTCGGCCTTCGGGCCGCCCTTGCGCACGTCGCCGCGCGTGATGACCGAAGGTGGCGGTGAGCAGCTCGCGCTGTGCGTCGGGGTTGCGGAAGGCGTCGAAGGGCGGGTCGGAGCACCTGAAGGTGAGCAGCCCGAACACGTCCTGGCCGGAGCCGACGGCGTAGAGGGCGGCGGACCGGCCGGGGGTATTCCACAGCAGGCCCTCGGAGGCGAGCCCGAGGTAGTTGGGCAGGGTGAAGCCGGCGAAGCAGGCGCCGAGGTAGTGGTGGAAGCGTTCCTCGGGGCCGAGGATCAGCCGACGGGTGTTGGAGTGGAGTCCGTCGGCCCCGATGACGACGTCGAAGGTGCGTCGGGCGCCGCTGCGGAAGGTCACCTCGATGCCGTCGTGACGGTCGTCAAGGGTGGCTATGGAGTCGTTGAACTCGAACGCGACGGAGTCGGACGGCGTCGTAGAGGATCTGAGTCATGTCGCCGCGCCGTATTTCGAGGTCGCCGTCGGCGCCGATGGCCATGCTTTCGGGGCGCAGTGCGGCGACGGTGCCGCCGTCGACGTCCAGGAAGGTGATGCGGTGGGTGTTACGTGGGCCTTCTACAGCTGAGGCAGCAGGCCCATGCGCCGCACCGCCTCCACGGCGGTGCCGCGGATGTCGATGGGGTAGCCGCCGCCGCGCACGGTGCCCGCCTTCTCGACGACGGTCACGTCGAAGCCGTAGCGGTGCAGCCAGTAGGCGACCGCGGGGCCGGCGATGCTTGCGCCGGTGACGAGAGCGGAGCGCTTGGGGAGGTGGCGGTGTGTCTCAGTCACGGTAATTCCTTCCTGGCCGCGCCGCGCCGATGCGTCGGCCGGCCAGATGTCAAACGTGGGGTTCCTTGTTCTCGGGGTGCGGTGGGCCGCAGTCCTTCTCCGCACACCGCGGGCAGGCGGGCCTCGCGGAGTTCTGCTGCGCGCAGGACGAGGCACGGGGTGTTCCTTTTGAGGTGCTGAGAGGGGGCGCCGATTACTGCTGCTGCCGGGAGCCGGGTCCGTCGCCTTCCGCGGCTCGTTCTCGCGTCGGCGAGCACTAGAGGCCCTCCCTGCCGTCGGCCCAGTACGGCCTTGTGGTGATGGCGCGGCGCGCCAGGACTTGGCTGTCGATTGGCACTCGCCGCTGGCCCTGGATGGACTGGGCGTGCCCCAGCAGCAGAGCGGTGTCGAGGTCCGTCAACTCACCTTTTTCAATGGCTCGTTCGAGCCAGGACTGCATTCCGTCACCCGGCGCTTGTGCCGCGGGCAGGAAGCGGTAGCGGGGCCAGCGGTCGGCGAGGGGTCGACGGCGTCCGCCGGCACCTCCATGGCCACGATCGGTGCTTCGCCGCTCCGGGCGAAAGCGTCGAGGGTGCCGAGGGCGCAGCCGTCGCCGAGGTA
The DNA here is from genome assembly GCF_055558775.1 of Streptomyces sp. NPDC025638. Taxonomy (NCBI): domain Bacteria; kingdom Bacillati; phylum Actinomycetota; class Actinomycetes; order Kitasatosporales; family Streptomycetaceae; genus Streptomyces; species Streptomyces sp. NPDC025638. The sequence continues at coordinate 26,934 of NZ_JBVHLX010000025.1, forward strand.
GAGGCGGCGGGTTCCGCTTTCACCTGGTGGCCAGTGCCGGCCAGCCAGCACCGTCAGCCGGTCGCCGGCGTGCAGGCGGCGGATCCAGGCGGTGCCGGGACCGGTGGCGTCGGTGGCGTCGGTGATACCGATGTGCTTGACATCCTCGCCGTTCACTGTCCCCACGGTGTAGCGGCGGCCCAGGGTGGGGGCGACGCGGAACTGGATGGGTCCTGTCGGGCGAAGTAGGTGGCCGCTCAAGGCAGGATCTCACGCTCCCAGTGCCATTCCTTCTCCGCCTTCAGCAACCTGGCGTTCTCAGCCCGCGGACGGGCCAGTTCCTCAGCCGGGCTCTGACCGCCCCAGCCTCGCAGCGCTCGGACGTGTGCTCGGCGGCGAGCCCTCCTTCCCGGCGCGACGGGTGCCGACCCGGATCGGTTGCCACCGCATCGACGCTGCCCCGCGTCCCGCTCGCTGGCCGAGCTCCGCCGCGGCGCCCGACGACTCCGTCGGCGGCACCAGCCGCGATCTGCTGGATCGGCACCGTTCGATGCCCGCTGTCAGCGGTAGGAGTCCAGATAGCTCCGGCTCGGGCTGCCGACGCCGGTGGCGTTGTCGAACCCGTGGAGTGCCTGCAGGCTGTTGTCATGGCCGAGGACGTGGATGGTGAGCGGTGAGCCGGGCCGAGGCCGGTCGACCATGGTGATCTCGGTGCCCGCCCCGAAGGGGTGGTCGGTCACGTCGTGGTAGGCGGCGGTGCCGTAGCGAGCGTAGATCCGGGGGTTGGCGAAGCCGATCGGTATGCCCCGTCGGGCCTGCTGCGCCAGCACCTGGAGTCCGGCGACCAGCGGGGCGGACAGGCTGGTTCCACCGTTCTTGTAGGCGCCGTACGCGATCCGGCCAGGTGAGACCTGGTAGGTCAGGCCCACGGTGAAACCGATGTCCCAGTCCCCGAACGCGGCGATGTCCGGCGCCACCCGCTCGGCCGCCGAGGCCCCGGTGGGCTTGCTGAGCGCGTCGGGCACCACGCCGACCTGGTAGTACGGCTGCGCGAAGGCAGGGCTGGCGCCGCCGGCCGATCCCCACGCTGCCTCGTCGACGACCTGCCAGCTCCGGCCGTCGGCCGAGAGTGTCCCGTTCCGGTCGCCCCAGGACGTCTCGAAGGCATAGCGGCCGTGCGAGTTGATGCCGAGGCTGGTGGCACCGACCGCCGTGACCCACGGATCGGAGGCGGGGAACTCCACCGTGGTATGACAGGAGTCGGCCGGGGCCGACGTGGCCGCGGTTGCGGGCCGGCTCGCGAACCCGCCGACCTCTCCCGGGCAGGACGGCTCGTCGCTCTCGTCGCCTGAAGCGACGTAGAACCCGATGCCTTCGACCGCGCCCAGCTCGAACTGCTGGTCGAAGGCTGCGAGGGTGGCGGCAGGAAGCTCGTCATCGGCGTAGAGCGTCCAGGAGTTGCTGACGATGCTCGCCAGGTGCCGGTCGACCACCCGGGTCACCGCGTCCAGCAACGCGGTGGAGGAGTAGTCGGCGGCTGCGACGTACTTCAGGCGGGCGTCGGGGGCCATGCCGTGGAGGGCCTCCAGGTCCATGGTCTGCTCGAAGGACCAGCCGGCGTCGGGGGTGGTGCCGCCGGCGGGCAGGTCCTGGGCCAACTGCCCCGGTGTCAGGGCGGTACTCCAACGTCGGTCGACCACCGGTTCAGGTCGGACTCGATGGTGGGCGAGGCATGGGCGGCGATGACGGCGGCCGTCTCACCCTTGCCCGTTAGGCCGCTGCTGGTGACGCCGTAGACATCCCGGATCTGGGCGAGGGTGTAGCCGCACGGGGCGTAGCTGGCGGGGTGCCCGAACAGGGACGGGAGATCGGTGGCCTTCTTTTCTCCGAAGTACGCCGAGCACGGGGAAGCGGGCGTGGGGGGCAGGGTGACGGACGGCGGCGTGGGGGGCGGCGGGGTGGACGTCTGCGTAACGGGTGTCCGCGAGGTGGACGGCTGGCAGGCGGCGCCGCCGGGCGTGCGGACCTTGACAGGGCGATCGTCCAGGCCAATGACGCCCAGCACGGCGGCCCGCGCCGCCGTGGGGACGCTGAGGGACGTGCTCGGCGCCCGGTAGGTGCCGTCGCTGCTGGCATACGAGTGCAGTGACGTACCGAACACCACGTTCATCGCGGCGACCGTGCCGTGCACGGCGAGGTAGTGGGCGGTGGACTCGGTCACGGTCAGGCCCGCGCGGGTCAGCCAGTTCCGCACCGCCGAGATCTGCGACGCGGTGGCTCCGAACTGCCCGGCCGCCTGCTGGGGCGTCAGGAACTTCCCGTGCATGGGGCTGTGCGGATCCGACACGGCACGGGCGTAGGCGGCGAGCGCGGCGGGATCGCGCCCGGCCAGGTAGACGCGTGCGTCCACCGGAGCGGTGGCGGCCAGGGCTCCACCGTCATGCCCGGCGGCGGTCCAGGCCGGCCGGGACGCGGTGAGTTCCTGGCGTTCCGGAGAGGCCGCCGCAGCCGTGGCGGACGGTAACAGGCCTGCCGCAACCGTGGTGGCGAGCGCCCAAACCGCGGTGAGGGGCAGGGGCGAGCGTCCTCGCGTTCGGTGCCTTCGGAGACGTGTCACGACGGATCCTTTGCTCAGGGGAAGCCTCGGATGTGAGGTCGTTCGACTACTTACGTCTGGCCACGAGCATGGGTTGCGCGCTCCGCCATGATCTACGCCACACGGTGCGGAAATGAATGAGCGTCAGCACCGTGGACCGGCGTTGCGGTGTCGCATCGCCGCGGCCCTACACGCGCTCCAGGATCCTCGTCCGCGGGCTTCCGGCCCGGGCAGGGGAGGTCGCGCGGTTCGACCAGACGGTTCGCTCCAGGAAGTCGCGTGAAGCCCGCGGCCGAAGCGAACGGATCTGTGGGCCGCCTGGAGAGGTGCGGCAACTGCGCGCTCGGACCATCGGCGCTGCGGTTCGCGAGGACGATCGACGCCTACACCTTCGTGGCGACGGATCCGGAGACCGAGGTCGGGGTCGACCCGCTCGCCGACATGCCCTGCCTGCCGGAGCCGCCGACGCTGATCCGCCTCGCGGACGCCGACCATGACGGGTAAGGACCGGTTCCATTGCCGAACGCCCTGTGGGTCATCACCGGCCGCTCCCGCCTACAGTGGGCCGATCCCGGCCTTCAAGGCCGGCTCGCCTACACCGGCCCCACCGCCTGGCCCAGCCTGACCACCATAGTGATCCCGGCCGCACGCAGCGAGCCGGGAACCGGTGGGGGAGGACTGCGACGACCACCTCGCCCGCCGCCTCACCCACGACGGCCGACCGCTGAGCACCCCACCCGTCCGCAGCGTGATCACCGCACGCTCCCACAGCCTGCCGCCGTCGCCGTTTCGGTCCCGGATCACCAAGTCACCGCGGGCCTCCCGCGCCCCTGTAGTACGAGGTCCAGCCCAGTTTTCGGCAGTTCGGCGAGGTCCGCCGGGCTTGACGCGATGTTGAAGGAATTCTCTGCTGCCGTCCTCACCCTCGTCGAGCGACAGCGCTAAAAAGGTCATGATGTCGACGATCGCGTCTGGGTGGCTCCGGCATAGCCCAGGCGGCGCGGCGGCCGTTCACGGGGCAGCGCTGCCGCTGTTCGGCTGTCCCGGTGTCGCTGCTGAGACAGCCGCTGCGCCCAGTAGCGGGATGCTCGCCACCTTCAGCGAACTAACGCCAACGGTAACGGCGTTGAACTCAGCGCCCGTGTGCCCGTCACTTGCGGCCTGTCCGTGCACCCGACCTGCCGCGCCGCCGGGACGGGGAGTTCGCGCGGTTCGAAGTTCAACGCCCGTCGTCACGGGAAGGCATGGCTCAGCCGCTCACTGGTGTCCACCGGATCTGCGTACTGCACAGGGAGACCACGGCCGCCGCTGCCGCGACCACTGCCAGGCCCCACACCAGGCTGCTCGAATTCGCCACGAAACCGATGAGGGGTGGCCCGGCCAGCAGACCCGTCGTGCCCATCGCGGCGACCAGTGCCAGCGTCTGCGAGCCCTGCTTCGCCGCGGCCACATAGACGCAGGGGGTCACGGCCGCGCAGCCCAGTCCGACGCAGGCGAACCCGATCAGGGCCGCCGCCACTCCCCCGCTCACCAGAGCGAAAGCCAACCCGGCGGCGGCCAGTGCACTGCCGAGCAGGACGACGCGTCCGTCGCCCCAGCGGCTGCGCCAGCCGTCGGCGAAGAGCCGGGCCACCACCATCATGCCGGACACCACGGCGATACCCATCGGCGCCAACTCCGCCGAGGCCTTGGCGACTTCCCTCATGTAGAGGGCGGACCAGTCGTTCATGGCGCCCTCGGTCACCGTGCCGAACACCATGGCACAGCACATCCAGAGTGTCATCCGGGACGGAAGGCTCCATCCGGTGCGGCTCTTGCTCTGCCTCTCCTCCGCGGGAGCCTCGTCTTCGAGAAGACCGGAGCGCGCCAGAGCGGCCAGCAGGAAGAGGACCACGGCAGCCACGCCGAAGTGTCCCGCGACGGAGGAGGTCGCCGCGTTCATACCGGAGGCGAGCAGCGCCGCGAGCAGGGAGCCGGCGCTGAACGTCGCGTGCAGCCGGGCCATGGCGTTGCGTTCGTGCCGGGTCTCCAGTGCCGTTCCCTGTGCGTTCATGGCTACGTTCAGACACCCCACGCACACCCCGTCGGCCACCATGACCAGCAGGGCGACCGGATAGTCCGGCGCCGCGGCGAGTGCCAGAAGCAGCAGGGCCAGGCAGAGGGCCGACAGCAGCGCCAGCCGTGCGGAGCCCAGCCGCTGCACGAGCACCGGCACCAGGGGAAACGACGCCACCGCGCCGATGCCGGCCGCCATCAGCAGCACCCCCACCTCGGCCGCTGTCAGCCCGAGGCCCGCCTTGATGGCGGGTATGCGCGAGGCCCAGGTGGCGTACTGGAAGCCGAGGGAACAGAACAGTGCGGCGATGGCCAACTGGCCGCGGTGGAATGGATCACGGACAGGGAACACGCACATCAACTCGCTTCGTCGACTCGGCCATCGTCTTGGACATGTAGACGGCGTTCGCGCCGTAACCGCCCGGGGAGATCGCTGGGTACGCGCTGAACCCGCGCGCCGACCAGAAGGGCTCGCTGCAGCCCACGGCGATGAGCGAGATCCGCTCGAACCCGTGCGAACCGGCGGTCAGGGTCAGGTGGTTGAGGAGACGCTGCCCCAGTCCCCTGCCGCGCAGGTGCTCCGCGACAACGATGTCGTGCAGGTGCAGATTGCGCGGAGTGCTCGAGGGGACCGCCGGCTCCTCCGCCCGATCGAGGTTCGGGTATCTGAAGGGGGGATACGGCAGTGCCAGCAGGTACCCGGCCGGTCGGGCGCCGACGTCCAGGACGAAACTGGTGTCCGGCGAGGCGTCCGCCCTGGACTGCAGGGCCGCTCGCCCCTCAGAGAGGCCGAGTTCCGCGTAGGTCCGGGATTCCATCGCCGCGATGGCGTCCCAGTCGGCGTCGGTGATGTGGCGTATGTGTACGCCGTCGCCGCTCACGGGCGTCCTCCGCCCGTGCAGGTGTACGGGAGCGGGGCGAAGCCGTTGAAGCCCTGGGTCGTGTAGCTGATCGCGTAGGCGCCGCTGGAGAGCACCCAGGCAGGATCGCCGGATGCCAGATTCCGGGGGACGTGCACGAGGCCGTGTCCCTGGGGGTAGGCGTCGTCGCTGTCGCAGGTGGGGCCCGCGACGACGGCGGGGACGTACTCGGCATCGGGGTGAGCGGGGAAGACGAGCGGGTACTGCAGCGCGTCCATCTCGTAGAGGCCGTTGAACTTGCCGCAGCTCAGGTAGAGCCAGTGCTGGCGCTCGCCGTCGGGGCGACGCCGCTCGGCCAGCCGGGCCACGTGGGCCCGGATGGCCCCGTGGTCGGCGACGAGGTGGCGCCCCGGTTCCATGACGAACGCGAGGTGCTCGCCATGGACTTTCCTGAGACGGCGTATTCCCTCGCGGATGACGGCGAGGATCTTGTCCAGTGGAGGGTCCAGTGGCATGCCGTGCCGATCGAGGTATCCGAGGGCCGGCAGGCCGCCTCCGAGGTTGACGTGGTCCAGGACGATCCCGCGCCGACCCAGGGCGGACAGGACGTCTGCCAGACACTCGACGGCGCTGTACCAGGCGTCCGCCGTCATCTGCTGGGAGCCGACATGCACGGACAGACCGGAGGGTGTCAGGCCCTTCTCCGGCGCCGCCTGAAGGATGCGCACCGCGTCCGCGGGTGTGCAGCCGAACTTGTCACTGAGGCCCCACAGCGCCCCTTCACCGCTGGTCGCCAGCCTGCAGAACACGCGGGCTCCCGGGGCGTGGACCGCGATGGCCGCCAGGTCCTCGATGCTGTCGGTCGCGAAGTCCCTGACGCCGAGGCGGTGGGCATCTGCGATGTCACGGTCGGACTTGACGGTATTGCCGTAGTGGATCCTGTCGACCGGCACGCCCGCGCGCAGCGCCTGCTCCAGCTCGCGGGGGCTTGCCCCGTCGACTCCGGCGCCCTTCCCGGCGAGGCAGGCGAGCACCTCGTCCACCGGGCAGGCCTTCATGGCGAATCGGACGGCGACGTCGGGCAGTTCGCGCCGCAGGGTGTCGTAGCGGTGTTCGATTCCGGTCAGGTCGAAGACGATCCGGTCCTCGGTCGCGCCGGCCAGCGCGGAGAGCAGTGGTGCGGACTCGTGCGTCATGTGCGCTCTCACCGTTGCTGCCCGGGCGCCGGAACGACGGAGGTGAGCGCGGCCGACCGCACCAGCGGCTCCCATGCCTCCACCAGCAGGGCGAAGTCCTCGATGTCGCTGCGTGCTTCGTCGAGGAGGCGGGCGCGGCGCTGCCACAGGAGGTCGGCGAACTCGGCGTATCTGCCGCCCAGTTTGCGGAACGCGGCGTCGAGGACGTCCAGCCGGTAGACGTTCTCGCTCTGGTCGAGCCCTGCGCTTTCCCTCGCCAGCAGGGCTACGGCCGACGCCCGCACCTGGCCCCTTTCATCGAGCAACGACGCGCCGGTCCGGGCCATTTGGTCGTAGACGAAGTTGAAGTAGAGCATCGACAGCAGGAACTTGACGAAGCGCAGCTGGTAGGACATGAACCCGGAGTCGGTGCGGCGTTCGCCGGTGTAGAAGTTGACGATGTTCCGGTTGTGCAGGACGCCCGGCAGTGCGGCGGCGTGGACCAGGTGGATCAGGAAGTAGTCGCTGCCGATCGTGTCGGTCGCGGGCGGCAGGGGCACGCGTTCGTGCACGCCGTGGAAGGCGATGTTGCACATGTCCACGCGCATGGGGTCGACCGCGGTCAGCGTGGAGTGGTCCATGGTGAAGGCGTCCGTGTCCGCGCCCCGGAAGGACTCGTCTACGAGTTGCCTCTTCTGCTCGCCGGACCAGTGCACGGGCGCCCACAGACCGACCATGTCGTGGTAGACGTCGGGGTCGATCCGGAGTATCTCGCCGATGTCCACGGACAGTTCGCCGACGAAGGAGCTGCCGACCATCGCGACCTTTCGGTTCATGTGGTCGGTGGCCAGTGCGATCTCGGTGACGTGGGGCGCAGCGTCGGCCGCGCGCCTGCCGAGCGACATCAGCTCGTGGTGGATGGGGAAGATGGTCCGGCCGTTCACGACCTGGTATCGGCTGTCGGAGTCCCTGCGGTGGACGGACTGGCAGCCGAGCGCGGCGGCGACGAGGAACGCGCGGTTGGTGCAGGCGCCGTAGGACACGGCGGCCGGGAGCATCAGATCCAGCAGGAGGTCGGGCTTCATCGCTCCGGCCCGGTCGATCACCCGCCGGAGGAAGTCCCGCTGCCGTGCCTCGTCGAGATGGTGTATGGCGATCCGCGGATCGCCGGTTATGCGGCGCACGGCCTCGGCGTGTTCGGCGTACACGGGCGCGGCGCAGGAGTCCAGGATCAGGAGGTGCACCTCGGTGTCGAAGTGCTCGGTGGCGTAGGCCGCTTCCTCGGCCACGGCCGCGATGGTCGCCGTGCAGGGCCTGTTGGTCGGCAGGGTCAGACAAATTCGGCGCATGTCTCTTCTCCGGCCGGCTCGACCGCCTCGTCGAGGTCTGCCCCGCTCCAGGATGTGAGGCCCAGCAGCTTGGCCCCGAGTTCGTCGAGGTGGGCCCTGCCGTACCGCAGGGATTCGTGTTTTGTGGCGTCGCCGAGCAGCGTCGCGTTCCAGTCCGGAGTGCTGAGCGTGCGCCACGAATCGGCCCGGGAACGCCGCAGGGTTTGGTGGGACTCCAGCGCCGGCATCATCGACAGGTACTGGACCGCACGCACTTTGCCGTCGGATGTGTTCGGTGCCACGCCGTGCGCGAGCAGGCCGTTGAAGATCAGCAGGTCGCCGGCCTCGAGTTCGGGTCGCACCACGGGGAACTCCGCGCGGTCGATCCTGGGCCGGATCGGGTCGCGGTCGTCCGGCTGGAGTGCCTTCCACCGGTCGAACTGCCTGAACAGCTCGGGGCAGCACTGGAAGCCGCCGAGTTCAGGCCTGGTGTCGTTCAGGGCGATGATCCCCTGAACTCGCTGCGGCAGCATGCCGAGTGTGGTGTCGACGTCCCAGTGGAGCTCGATGTCGAAGCCCTGCGCGGTGCGCGGGATCAGGGCCCGGTCACGGCTCTTGATGTTGGGCGGGTTCAGGTTGAGCCGGTCGAGCGTCACCCACAGCTCTTCGCAGTCCCAGACGTCGACGAACGCGTCGTAGACCCGCTGCGTCTGGCGGCTGTCCCAGATGAGCTGGTGGTGATAGGCCTCGACGAAGCCGTAGATGTGCAGTTCCCGGTCCAGGTCGCAGCGGTACTCGCGGTCCTCGTACCAGGTCTCCGGACGCTCGGGGTCGAGTCCCTGGAACGCCCAGGCGAAGTCCAGCAGTTGTCGGGCATGGGCGGCGGGGATCGCCTGCTTCACCACGACGTAGCCGCAGGTCTGCCACAAGGCGAAGTCCTCCTCGGAGAGGACGCGCAGCGGGCGGGTCTTCTTCAGGTCCCGCAGGGGTGTCTGGGCGAGATAGGTCTCGCCGTCCGAGCTGAAGTAGGGGATGTTCGAAGGGGCTCGATGGAGATAACGGTCAGTCGTGGGCATACGGTGCTCCACACCTCGATCTCAGGTACCGGCGACCCCAACAGGGTCACCAACTGCGCGGAGTGAAGGGCGGTGGCCATTCCGGCAGGATCACTGCACCACGGGCCACACCAGCCCCTCTTCGAACTCGCGTGCCACCAACTTGGACTAGACCAACTCGACGTGTCAAACATCCCAGCTGAGGGCGCGTTTTCGCCAAGTAGGCTCGATTCGGGCCCACTTGACACGAGCGGTTAGCCTGAGCGGAGGCGTATTGGTCTGTACCAACCAGAAGGGCGCATGCGATGGTCTCCAGCAAGCACGGCATGGAGTTGCGACGACTGGCGCGCTCCGTGCTGCAGCCGGGTTTCGTGGGCACCGAGGCGCCCGACTGGGTGCTGCGCGAGATCGCCGACGGGCTGGCATCGGTGGTGCTCTTCTCCCGCAACATCGTCACGCCCGCACAGGTAGCCCGGCTGACCGGCCGACTACGCGTGGAGAACCCCGAGTTGATCATCGCGATCGACGAGGAGGCCGGCGACGTCACCCGGATCGAGTCCGCGACCGGCTCTACCCGGCCGGGCAACTTCGCCCTCGGAATGGTCGACGACACCGAGCTGACCGAGGCCGTCGCCGCCGACCTGGGCCGCCAGCTGCACGCCGCCGGTGTGAGCCTCGACTACGCGCCCAGCGCGGACGTCAACTCCAACCCCGACAACCCGATCATCGGGGTCAGGTCCTTCGGCGTCGACGCCAAGGTGGTGTCAAGGCACACCGGCGCCTGGATCCGGGGACTCCAGTCGGCCGGTGTCGCCGCCTGCGCCAAGCACTTCCCCGGCCACGGCGACGTGGCCGTCGACTCCCACCACGGCCTGCCCGTCTACGACGCCGACCGCGCACAGATCGCCGCCCAGGCCCTGCCACCGTTCCGCGCCGCTCTCGAAGCGGGCGTCCGTGCGGTGATGAGCGGCCACCTGCTGGTCCCCGCCTACGACCCCGACCTGCCCGCCACCCTGAGCCGGCGCATCCTGGACGAACTGCTGCGTCAGGAGCTCGGGTTCGACGGCATCATCGTCACCGACGCCATTGAGATGGGTGCCGTGGCCCACCTCTACGGGATCGGCGGGGCCACGGTCAGAGCCGTTGCCGCCGGTGCCGACGCCGTCTGCGTCGGTGGCGAGAACGCGGAGGCGGCCACCGCCAGCCTGCTCGTGGACGCCCTCTCGGACGCCGTCGTATCGGGGGATCTTCCTGAGGAACGGCTGGAGGAAGCGGCCCGCCGGGTCCGGGAGTTCGCGTCCTGGTCGACGAGCCTGCGCCCGACCCATGCCGCAGACTGGGACGCCGGCAGCATCGGCTTCGCGGCCGCCCGCCGGGCCATCCGCCTGCACGGAGCCGTACAGCACGTCCTGCCCCTGGTCAACGCACCGCACGTCGTGGAACTCGTACCCCCCACCAACCTGGCCATCGGCAAGGAGACCCCCTGGGGCGTGGCCACCCCACTGGGCGAACGGCTGCCCGGAACGACCTCTGTCCGGGTACGCCGCGAGGACCTGCGGTCACGGACCACCGCCCTGGAGACGCACGCACTGGCGCCCGCCGCGGGACGACCCCTGGTCGTGGTCGTCCGCGACGCCTCTAGGCACGCGTGGATGGCGCGCGCCCTCGCCGACCTCGTCACGGCACGTCCCGACGCGATCGTCGTGGAGATGGGCCTGCCGGGCGCCCCTGTTCCCGGAGCGGCTCAGATCTTCACACACGGCGCCACCGCCGCGTCGGGGGTGGCCGCCGCAGAGGTCCTGGCGGGTGCCCTCTAATGCAGGCGAAGGGGCAACTTCCGTACCGCTAGCAGATATTGACGGTCACTCGGCTCTTTCCTACCTTCCGAGAGCGCTCTCACATCCGTCCCTCCAAGCAGGGAGGTCTCGTGACCCCTGCACAGAGACCCAGAAGTTGCCCCCTGAGCCGGTTGGCGGCAGCGCTCGGCCCGGCACTGTTCACCGTTCTCGTGCCCCTCACGCCCCCGGCGTCCGCCGCAGGCACCTCCGCGGCAGCCACCATCTGCAACAAGTACTGCGACACCCGTGACCCCGCGCTCTCTCCGGGCGACCGCACGCCGGTCACGGCGAGCATCTACGCACGCTCCATCGTCCTGCACTTCGACGACGTCGACGCCATGGGCTGGGCGTCCATCGGCAACGGCAACCCGGGCGACGAGGTGTGGCTCGACCGTTCCTTCGACGGCGGCCGCACCTGAAGTTCGGGCAGCATGCTCGGCGACACCATCGTGCCCACCGGTCAGCGTGGCTGGCGCACGCTCATGTACAACGTGGACGACTGGAACGACCTCGGCGTCGGTGCCCTGCGCGCCTGCGGCAAGGGTGGCGACCGCGCCGAGATCGCGTGCACTCCATGGGCCCGCACCACCTGGAACGCGGGCGAGCCGCGCACCGCGGCGGCCACCGGCCTCATGACCTTCTACAACTACGGAACCGGCCTGTTCGACACCACCGGCTGGTGGAACTCGGCGAACGCCCTCACCGCGATCATCGACAACATCCGTTTCGCCCGGCACCCCCGACTAAGAGGGCGACCACCAGCCCCGACCACCAGTCACAATCCCACAACAAGCACATCCACCCTCCCGTGGTCAGGCCGACCATGAACCCGACCAGGGGCCCAACCAGGCGTCCCCTCGCTACTCCAGGTCGTATGCAATCGGGGCTGCGCAACGAATCCGGATCCTGTCTGGCCATGACGGTCGGCCGGCAGACGCCACCGGCGATGCCACATGCGCACGCAGAGGCGTACAGGACGGTGGTTCTTGCCCGAGGCGGCGACGCGATCACGCAGGGGCTCCGCGGCGCACAGCATCTCGTCGTTCAGTCAGTTGGTTTGCCATCTCCCTGTGCCCGATCCTGCTCAGGGCCCAGAGGCTGCTGGATCGCCCGGCCTACCGCCAGAGCGGCTCATCCGAAACCGCAGGCAGGTGAAAGGGCAGCACGGGGATGCCGTAGGCATCGAATGGACCAACGTCGAGGTAGCGCAGACCACCGGTCCCGCACAGATAGTGGGCACTGCCCGAGCCGCCGCAAGGTCGGCAAGACGCTCGGAACGGCCTTGACGTGCCGGGATGTCACTGCTGTCCAGCACCTCCCCAGGCCAGTCACGAACGGCGAGCGGGGCGATCGTCGATGTTCTCGCGATGCCCGCCACGCGCTCTGTGGAGTCCAGCGCATCCAGGACCGGGTCCAGAACCTCACGCACGGCACCCCAGTGGCGGCTACGGCGGTAGTACTGGCCTACGAGTAGCTCGACTCTCCGGCGTGAGCGGCGGGGATCAACGAGCCGCGCCTGGCTGATCAGTGTCGCGCGTCCGTGGGGAAGGTGCGTCGGAAGCGTGAGCCACTGCTGCCGACCAGGATCTTCCAGCGAGGCGAGCCGCGTGCGGTGCTGGTAGTCGCGCCGGGCGAACTGCACGTTGTCGAGGACGATCCAGCGGTCGGCGGCACAGAGCTTGGCGAGCGTGGACAGCCGGGGAAACAGGTTCGGTTGATGGATCGCGCACACCCCGCCCGGCGGTCCGACGCAGGATGGATCAGGTGCTGATGAGGCGGCTGTCGAAGCCGGCGCCCAGGAGGCGCTCGTACGCGTCATACACATCCCCCGGTACATCCTGCTCGAGGGCGAAGCCGAGCTTCGGGTACTCGATCACCCGTTGCAGGTCGCCGACGAGCATGTCGACGACGAGCTTCTCGTCGCCGATGGACTTGATGTAGTCGTCCAACTCCAGCGGCTCGGAGGCGCACACGACCTCGACCCCGGGCCACAGCTTGCGGCAGGTCGCGTACGAGCGGCGCTCCATGTACGGCTTGGAAATCAGCAGCAGCGACTCGACCTCCACCCCGGCCTCAGCCAGCACCTCGCGGGAAAAGGTGATGTTCTGGCCGGTGTTGGCGGCCCTCGGTTCGACCAGGATCGCCTCATCCGGCATACCCAGGCTCAGCGCGTACTCGCGGTAGTGGACCGCCTCGCCGCGCGGGAAACGCGCGCGAGTGGTCGGACTGTTGCCGCCGCTGAAGACCGGAACGGGAAACAGCCCCACGCGGTACAGGTCAGCGGCGGCGGTAGCCACGCCGAGGTCGTGGCTGCCAAGGCCAATCGCCGCCGAACAGGGCCGCTGCTCGTGTCCCATCTGGTGGTAGTTCCAGATCAGCATCGCGTCGTGGAACTGCTCGTCGGTGATCTGGCGCTGCTCGTGCTCCGGCACTGACACTCCCTGGCTCATCCCTGCTGGTCCTTCCGGATGCCCTCGATGCTGCGCAGCTGGTGGCTCAGCCCGTACTGCCGGGCCACCTGTGCCGCCTGCTCGAGGACGGACAGCCCATCATTGCGGGTCGCCGCGTCTGACAGAAGGATGTGCCCGTAGGCGGTGTCCAGCCGCACACGCTGCATCGGGGAGTCGACCGTGCCGGTGGTGCGCGCGATGTCGATGTAGTGCAGTGCCTGCTTCAGGTCGCCGGCACCACGGTGGGCCAGGGCCAGTTTCTGGTGGGCGACCGACCAGTCGTCCGGCTCGCCCAAGTCCTCGAAGGCTCGGGTAGCGGCCGTCATGACCTGGGTGGCGTACTCGTTGTTGCCTTCCTTGCTCAGGGCCGTGCCCACCCAGAGGCGAGCCCTGACACGATCACGGGGGCTTAAACGCTCGTCCGTGGCGAGGAGTTCGTACTGACGTGCGGAGGCTTGCAGCTGGCCGGACATCTCTTGGACGACGGCAAGGGAGAGTTCGATCTGGGCCACTCGGCGCGGGATATCAAGTTCGGTGAACATGGCGCAGGCGGTCGAGTAGGAGTGCCGGGCGGAGAGTGGGCCAAGAACTCCAGGCCGACGTGCTCTCCGCTAACCCGAGATGGCCCGCTTCACGGCGCAATCCCGGCAGCGCGAACAACGTCTCTCCAAGACCTCGGCGAGCAGGACTGGCGCAGCAGCGACGTCGGCCCTCCCGCCGCCATTGACAAGCTCCAGGCCCAGATCACGGAACGCCAACAGGAAAACCTCGACCTGCTCCCACAACTCGAAAAGCAGGAGGAGGAGTTGAGCGCTGCCCGCGCTGTCCATCGAGAACTGACCAAGAACCTCAACCACGATCAGGGAAGGAAAACATGAAGAACCGCTACCAGAGCGTCGTCGACGTCTACGTACTCCTACGCCAGCCCGACGGGCGCATCCTGCTCATGGAACGCGCCAACACCGGCTACGCCGACGGGCAGTTCTGCCCGCCCAGCGGGCCAGGGCTGATTCAAAGTCCTGGTGATCACGAAGCGTTGCTGGTCACGGAGGTGTGACGGGGTGGCCGGTGGGCCGTCACGAAGACAACGAGGCTCCGGTTGACGGGGTGACCTACCAAGTCGCCCTGTATCACCGGAGCCTCGATGTGCCGCCAGTCTGCCACTGTCTGCCTGACCAAGTCGCCCTCGCCGCGCCAGCGTGAACTGCCCGACGTCGCCGAGCGGTTGGCGACACTGCTCGACCTGCGCGACCGCCGTGGCCGTCGGCACTCGCTGGTGTCGGTCCTGCTCACCGCGGCCTGCGCGGTGCTGGCCGGGGCCCGCTCCTACCTGGCCATCGGCCAGTGGGCGCGCAATGCCCCGCAGGACTGTCTCGCCCGTCTCGGCATCCCGTCCCGGGGCCCGCTCGGCATCCGGCGCGCGCCTGCCACATCCACGATCCGCCGTGTGCTCACCCTGGTGTGCCCCGGCGGGCTGGCCGATCTGCTCGGCTCCGCCCCGGTCGGCGCCGAGCAGGTGGCCGTGGACGGCAAGACCGCCCGCGGCTCGCGCACCGACACCGACGACGCCGTTCACCTGCTGTCTGCCCTGACCGGCTCCGGACGCGTGGTCTCCCAGCTCCCGGTGCCGGACAAGACCACCGAGGTCACCGCCCTGCCCGCGCTGCTGGCGCCCTTCGACCTGACCGGCTGCACGGTCACCGCCGACGCGCTGCACACCAGCCGCGAACAGGCCCGCTACCTGGTACAGGAGAAGAAGGCCCATTTCGTGCTCGTGGTCAAGCGCAACCAGCCGCGCCTGCACACCGCGCTGCGCGCCCTGCCGTGGAAGGAATGCACCGCGGTGCGCCACGACCGCGAGCAGGGACACGGCCGGCACGAGACCCGCTCGGTGCGTGCGCTGACCGTCACCGGCCTCGGCCTGGACTTCCCGCACGTCGCGCAGGCCGTGAAGATCCACCGTTACCGCACCGACGTCAAGAGCGGGAAGACCACCCGGCAGACGGTCTATGCGATCACCGACATGACCTCCCGTCAGGCATCCCCGCAGCATCTCGGGCAACTCGCCCGCGCACACTGGGGCATCGAGTCCGTGCACCACGTCAGAGATACAACCTTCGCCGAGGACGCATCCAAGGTCCGCACCGGGCACGGCCCGGCGAACATGGCCACACTGCGGAACCTCGCGGTCAACACGCTCCGCGACGCCGGTCACCGCAGCATCGCCGCCGGGCTACGGCAGGTTTCCTACGCGCCCTTCACTCACCCGCTCGACCTGCTCGGACTCGCTTGACCTGCACCGATACATGATCACCAGGACTTTGAATCAGCCCTGCCGTATACCGAGCGCTACGCAAATCCCTTGAAGATAATAAAAATGAACCCGGAGCGGCAGACTTCTACTATGGCGAAATGGAAATGCGCCGCCGCGATCCTGCCACGCCGCAGGCCGAGCGGAGCCTACTGACCGCCTACTGGGCCTTGTCCGGCTACGGGCTGCGTGCGACTCGGGCCCTCGGGTGGCTGCTGCTTGCGATGACGAGCACGCTCCTGGCGATGATGCTCTGGGGGATCCCGAAAGACGAGCCGAAGCCCGTCATCGCCGGCCGCCAAGCGGCCCCCGGAAACTCCGTGAGACTCACCACGAGCACCCCCGACCCCGTCAACCCCACCGGGCCACCGCACGAACGGCTGACCACGGAGCGGTTCGAGAAGTCGCTGCGCGTAGTGATCAATAGTGTTGTCTTCCGCTCCAGCGGCCAAGACCTCACCACCGCCGGCACCTATGCTGAGATGATCAGCCGGTTCAGCGAACCTGTCCTGCTCGGCCTCGCCGTCCGCGGACGCGTCAAGCGGTAGGCCGGCACAGATCAATGCATCGTCATCATGGATCCACACCCGCTCGGCGCCCGACGCTGCTGACCGGACGCGGGGACGGAGCGCACACCGCCCGTCCCCGCACTAACCTCCCGGTATGACCGCCACGTCCTTCTCGTCCGCCCGCGCCGCACAGATGACCGCTGACGCGCTGCGCGGGCGCTCCATCGGCAGCCCACAGTCCGGCACCATCCACGTCATCGACGTCACCGCAGACGGGAACAGCTGGCCGATCCGCATCCGGTTCACCACCCGAGCCGATCAATGGCCAGCCCACCGCACGTGGGAGACCACCTTCGAGCCGGCCGACGTCACCGACGAAGACGAGCCCTGCACCGGCGAGTTCAGCAACGAGCACGCACAGGAACTGGCCGCGAACGCCCTCATCCTGCTCCTGGAGTACCTTGCCACCGGCCCCGGAGGGGGCATCCGCGAAATCGACGTCCCCTCAGCCTGAACCAGCCTCGCGACACCCCGCAGCTGCCGTATGGACCGTCTCGGACACCGAAGCGGAGACATCGTCGTCGGCCAATGCCCGCGCCACCAAGCTGGTGGTCCTATGCACGGCGCACGTGCGCGGGCAGGAGGCCGTCGCCGGGCCACAGGGCCCGCTCGCCCACGAGGGAGGCGAGGACCTTGTCGATCTCGGCAAGGACTGCAGCGCGTTCGGTCGGCCCGTAGTCGATCAGCTGGCTGGCTGCCGCGTCCTGGATACGGATGTGGCTGTGGGGCCCGGTGCAGATCAGGGCGCGCTCGATCTCGGGCAGGCCGAGGCTGAGGGCATCGCATTCCCCTTCCCGGACCAACTGGATCAGGTCGGTGGTGACGCTCTCCCAGTCGCCGACCTGCGGCCAGTCGGCGCCGCCGCCCAGTTCGTGGGTGAGCGTGGCCAGCGGGATAATCTCGCCCGGCCTGCGTCCTTGGGTGAGACGGTCGTGGATCCGGGAGCCGTCGGGCTGGCGTACGTGCGGGTGGAGCAGGGAGGCAGCGGCCACCACGGTGGTGTTGATCTCCTGGGCGCCGGGGCCGGGGTAGTACGGCTCGTGCGCGAACAGGAGGTACACGTCCGCAGTCCGAGCGGCCTGGTCGGACCTGGTCTGGGTCATGGTGTGGTGTCCCTCTCGTGATGATGTGATGGGTGTGTGTCGGTGTGCTGACGTGACGGCTCGGGGCCGGTCGGGCGCGCGGCCCGGGGGCGCGTGTGCTGGCAGGGCTGGTCCGGGTCAGCCGGGCGGTCCTCAGCGCCGGTGGGCGGGACGGTGCGGGCGACGTGGTCGGTGAGTTGGAGCATCAGCCGCTCGCGGGCGATGAGTTCGGCGAGGCCGACCGGGTGTCCTGCCTCTGGAGCAGGCCTGCGGCTTGGCACAGCAGGAGCTGGCCGATCTCGACCGCTCGGTGCACCTCGCAGCGGTCGCTGCCGGCCGCAGCCTGGACGAAGTAGGTGTGCAGGGCGGCGAGGTGGTGGAGGCAGACCATGCTCCGGACCCATGCGCAATCGCCGATGCGCAACGCGGGCGGCACTCGTTGCGCATGCGGCTGCGCAACAAGTCCGGGTCCTGCGCAATCTGCATGCGCAGCCGACTGCGCACAGCCGGAAGCGCCGTCGACCATGTTGTCGCACCGGAGACGATGGCGCTCGCAGCTTGCCTCGGCGTAGCCTCGCGGGCATGCCCGCAGCATGGACCGACCACGCGCTGAAGGCGCTCCGCGCCGCCTGCCACACCGCCAACGGCCCGTCACTGCTCGCCCTGTTGCGTAGGCATGCCCCCGCCGACGTGCTGCACCAGTGCGGGGACGCACTCACCGAAGCCGTCTCCAAGGGCGTGCCCGGCGCCCGGGAGACGGCGATCGCGTGCACATCCACCCTGAGCGACCGGGGCTGGCCCGGAGACGAGGTGCTCGCCCAACAGCTCGACACGGTGAGTGGCGGTACCGTCTTGGTGCTGCGGCCGCTGCCGGTCGATCTGGAGGAACTCTCCGGTCTGCTCGAAGGCGACCCGGCCTGGGGCGGTGGCCGCATCGACCTGGACACCGGTGAGTGTCGGCCCGCCCTCGCGGACTCCGAGGAGTCGTGGGACGAGGAGAAACCGGAAGGCACCGAGCGGTGGCTCCATGTCCCGTGCGAGGGATCGCGCGATGCCTACCGCGACATGGAGGACTTCATCTCCACCCTCGATGACCAGAACCTCGCCCGGTTCCTCGGCATCGCGATCCAGGGCCCTGGGGCATTCCGTCGCTTCAAGGACATGCTCGCCACCTCACCGGCGCAGATGCAGCGGTACCAGCTGTTCGCTGCGGAACGGCAGTACGGCCGGGTCCGGGCCTGGCTCGCCGATCAGGGCTACCGTCCGGCGCCACCGAGCGACCACTGACGGGGCGGCCTCAGAGGCCCCAGTGCCGGTACCTTCCGATCCACTCCACCCCCTCGGGCGGCGGATCCGGCAACGGAAGGTCGAGAATGCCGATCGCCTGCCGGTGCCTGCCTCGCGTACAGATCGCCACGATCTGGCTGCCGGGCAGCAGGTCGGCCTTCTTCACGGTGACCTCGACCCCGAGAACCACCGTCTTGAAGGGAACGGCCAGATGCTCTGCGAGCATCGTGCAGAGGCCCGTGAGCTGCTCCTCGTCGTCGTAGGCGTCCACGGTGGCCTGCGCGACCAGCTCATCGAGTTCCGCGTCACCCAACTGCCCGTCCACACGAAATACGGTACCGACGGAGCCCACACCTGCACTCCCCCGGTCAGCCGTCGTCCGCTCCGCCCC
This sequence comes from Streptomyces sp. NPDC025638, assembly GCF_055558775.1. Lineage (NCBI taxonomy): Bacteria > Bacillati > Actinomycetota > Actinomycetes > Kitasatosporales > Streptomycetaceae > Streptomyces > Streptomyces sp. NPDC025638. The sequence continues at coordinate 45,910 of NZ_JBVHLX010000025.1, forward strand.
GAGCCACGACAATCGTACCTCCCGCCCCGACGGCCAGCGTGCTGCCTGGTAGCGTGCACCGGCTTCCCGGCACCGACAGGGCCGCGACGGCACGAACGTGCGCTCATCAGGCACAGACTGCCCGCTCGCGACGCCTACCGATGGCCGCCAGGCCTATCGGTTCGGAGTCGTGGAGTTCGGTCCGGCGCACGGTGGTCTTGCTGGCGACTCGTTAGAAGCAGCCAGCCTGTGTTGCCCGGCTGCGGTGCGGCTGCCGCGGGTTCGAGTCCCATCACTCACCTTGAATGATCAGCCGGTGACTCTGCGGGAATGGGTCACCGGCTGATTGCGTCCCCGGGCTCATTTGCCGGGCTCCTTCTCAAGGCTTCTTCGTGGCTCCCAGGGTGAACTGTTCGGGGTATGAGTACTTCACGCGCAGGGTCAGGCTCCGCTTCCTGCTCTTCTCGGCCGAGTAGGCGAGCAGGAGGGTGAAGAAGTCGTCACCGTCGGCCGAGCTCCCGACCTCGATGCATCCGTGGCTGAACCCCTTGTGCGAGTTGTGGAGGTAGAAGCTGTCGCGGCCGTGCATGTTGCCGCGGACCGGGGTCAGCGCGACACGAAACGTGCCCCAGGCGGGTTGGGTGGGGCCGGCGCCCCCGATGGGCAGGAACTCGATGCCGCTCTCCCCCGGGTGGTTGATCACGGCCGCGTCTCCCCGCAGGTTCGCCGCCCGCACGGAGTTCTGCCGTGGATTGACATAGGTGACGAAGGAGTAGAGCCCCTCGGGCAGAGGCCCGCGGTTCTTGATCGTTTGAAACGCGGCCATCTGGGAGGTTTCGTCTCCGGACGTCGCCGCGAACAGAAGCCGTCCCGCCGTCTTGACCAAGGTGGGCTGGGATCTGTGCCAGTACAGGAACTTGCCCGAGTACGTCAGGTCGGCGTCCTTGTCCTCGACGTCCTGTACATCGATCTGTATCTCGCCGAGCGTTCTCAAATCGCCCGTGCGTGGCACTTCGACCGCCCGGAACCGTCCCGTGCCCGGGGACCGTCCCGTGAGTTCCAGTTTGCGGAAGGCCCGCTGCGGGGCGTTCACCGGCTCCTTCTCGTCGAAGAAGACCACCGTCGGGTCCTGGAAGAAGACGGCCGTGTGCACGGGATCGTCCGGCCCCACTCCCTTCCACAGGATCGGCCGCGCCTCCTCCCCCACCCGCAGGGTGAGCTGGGACAGTTGTTGCGTCTGGGTGGCCTGGAAGCAGAAGTGGCTCACAGTTGCTGCCCGGTCTTGGGGTCGTAGGCGACCTGTACCGCCACCACTTGGTCGGTGGGTAGGACTTCGACCCATTGGTCGAAGATCTCGTACGGGGCGGGCGGGCGGAATCCGCCCTGGAGCGGGTCGAAGCCCGTTTCGAAGACCCGCTCGGTCGCCAGGCCGTTGGTGAAGTCGAGGTTCGACCGCTGCAGTTCGGCGGCGAGCAGACCGAGGACTTCCCCGACCTTCTTGCCCTGGTACTCGGTCGGGTCGCCGGGCTGGAAAGGATAGGGCAGATCGAGCGCCGCTTCACCCTCCACATCGGCCGCGGCCAGCCAGGCCAGCGCCTCAGTCTCATGACCGGGTCGCACCGGCAACACGGCCTTGGCCCAGGCCGCGTTGAGGAACTCGTTGCGCCGTTCGTCGCCGTCGATCTGGATGAGCCAGCCCAGTGAGCTGCCCATCGGCGCGGGCTGACTGTCCTCGGTGATGGGGTAGTTCAGGCGCCATTCAGGGGTGGCGTGCAGCAGAGGGTCCACCACGTTGTCCTGACCCGTGTGCGAGTACCAACCGCCCACGGTCTGGCCCTCCAGAACGGCGGGGTCGGACGTGGCCCAGGGCGGCGGCGGGACCGGATAGCGGCCGACGGTGGCCGGGGTGGGGTGCGGGAGCGGGTCGGGGGCCGGGACCGGCAGGGGACGCCAGTAGTCGGGGGCGACGAAGTAGAGCATCTCGTCCACGTCGAAGATCTGCCGGATCAGCTCGGACCCGAGGTGGGCGTCCTCGAAGAGGGACAGTTCCCGGATCAGGGCGCCGTAGACGGTCTGGCGTTCCTCGCTGCGCAAGTCCTCGGAGTGGCGCGGACGCATGGCGGAGACCAGCTTCACGCGATCGCGGACCGCGTCGCCGTAAGCCTGGTGCTGGATCGCCGCGACCTTCCGGTCATAGTCGGCCTTGTCCGCGAGGTACTGCGCCTGCGCCGGATTCTGCGCCGGCGGGTTCCAGGTCAGGGAGAAGGTCAGCTGTAGGACGCGAGCGTCGCCCGAGTTCAGGAAGTCGGCCATCACCTCGAACCGGCCGTGCACGGCGTCCTTGATCGCGATGGGCTCCTCGGCGATGAACTTGCCGTCGCCGCCCCCGGACTTGGCCGATTTCACCGCGACGTGGACCAGGGTGTAGCCGGGCGCCGGCGGATCCGCCGTGAAGGGGGCCGTGGCCACCATGTGGTCGTTTCTGTTGTGGCTGATGATCCGGTCCGAGCCGTCGTCGTGGAAGGGGAAGTCCTCGTTGGGCGGGATGTCGTTCTCGGTGCCGGGATACTTGCGCACCGGGAACGACCCAGTGAACTCGGTGATCTTGGTTTCGAGCGGCGCCGGCGGCTCGGGCTCCTTCAGCGAGGACAGTTCCGGGGCCGCCACGGTGTGTACCAGCTCGGCGACCCCCAAGTCGCGGCCAGGGGCGTCGAGGTAGACCTGCCAGCACAAGCGCGTGCCGATGTGCTGCAACTGGACGCCGACCTTACGCATCTTGCGTCGCAGCTCGTAATTGGCCAACTGGCTGGTGGACGGGTTCTGCAGGACGTAGCGGCGGCTTGAGGTGTCGGTGGTATCGGTGACCGTCTTGAATGTGGTCTTGAAGTTTCGCTTGATCTCACTGCTCGCCTTGGAGCTTTGGGTACGGCTGTGCTTATGGGTCTCCTCAGAGGACTTGTGGACGGTTGTGTGCAGGCTGAAGCTGGCACTGGCGTCAGCGTGGTAAATGCCGGCGTTGGCGCCGCCGGTCGCGCTGATGCCGAGGGAGGTGTCGTTGGCGTTGTCCTCCTTCACTGCGTCGGCGATGTCGTCCTGCTCAGTAAGGCCTTCCTCAACCTTGCGAGAGACCTCCTCCGACTGCTCACTGGTCCGCTCCACGAGAACCCTGCGGGTGCTGGTCTCGACGAGTTCAACCGTGCCGCCCGGGCTGAGCCAGACGTGGCCGACAGGTCCACCGAGAAAACTGTCGAACTCGAAGAAGTACTGCCGGAAGAGGTTCACCACACCGACCGGCGAAAGGACGCCCTGGGCAGCGGCCGTGACCTGTTCCGCCAGGGCGGCAAGCTGTTCGTGCTGCAGGGAACGGGCATCGGACCCGTAGAACGCCGCACCGGTGGGCCGTGGCGCCAGGCCGAGGCCCTGCAGAGCGCGCAGCGAACCCTGCCGACCGAACCAGCCGGCCAGGGGCTGGTAGACGCCGAAGACCTCGGTCGCGTAGGGGTAGGCCCCGCGGAAGTCAGCCGCCGCACGGCCGTTGGGCACATAGGCTCCCTCGGTCGGCACGGTCAGGACCTGCACGGACTGCGGTGTGCTGACGCCCGGGACGAGGAACTGCACAGGCGCGAGATTCTGCCCCGCGGCGGCCCGGGCGAGCTGGACGTCCCCAGCGCTCTCGCCCGTCGGCGCGGCGAACGACAGGGTCTGGGGCCCGGGTGTGTCGATCATCCGCACGACGTGAACCCGGCCCGAGACAGCGTCCTGCTGGACGGTGATGCCCGCCAGTTGGAGGATGCCGGGGTAGCGGTCGCCGCCGCGCGCGTCCACGCCCCGGCGCAGGCTCAGCGCGACCCGAAATCCCGCGGCCAGCTCGCCGGCCCCCGACGAACCCCCTTGATTGGACTCGACCTTGTAGCTCCAGACGCTGAACCCGCTGTCGAGCGAAGCGGAAGCGGACTTGCCGAGAAAACTGAGAACCAGCACGTTCGGACACCCCCCGAGCAGTCGATGAGACCCCCGTGTCCGGGGACCGGCCGTCAGGCTAGCGGCGGAGACGGTGAGCGAACACGCAACTCGCATGAATTGCGACGGCAGCTGACGCATGGGGTGATAGTGAGTGACGCCGCGCGTGGCGGGCCGGGACCTGGTGGCTGAAGCCGTGCCGGTGCAGCATCTGAGCGATGGCCGACAGCGTCATGCTCTTGTGGAACCGACGTCCGATCAGCGTCTTGATCCGCGCCAGCGTCCAGGTGTGGTCCGGCCAGCCATGCGCTACCGGCCCCTTGGCCAGCTCCTGCTCGAGTACTTTCAACAGTGCCTCACTCAGCTTGGGCCTGGACGCTAGCCCTTCGATTCCAAGGCGTATGTTCTGCCGTGCTCCCATGCCTGGTGCCACCGCTGTACCGAACGCACGCTGACACGTAACTGCTTGGCGACCGCGGCAGTGTCGTGTCCCAGAGCGAATAACTCGGCCGCCTGCATCCGGATGTGCTCGCGAAACGCCCGTCGCTCCGCGGTCAGCCCGCCCCCTTGCGGATACCTCATGTAACCGACATACCGCGACAACCACCGCTCGTCAGCCACCACGACATCACGCCAACAAGGTCCTTACGTTGTTGGTGGGTTGGTTCCGGTCACTCGTAGGATCGGGAGGCCCGGGGGCGCCGGGTGTGGCTGTCAAAGTCATGCCGAACGTGTGGCTTCTACTGATTGGCCGCCCGGTGCCCCGCGACGACCCGGCCACTGATTGGGATGCGCGGCAAGATCGCTTGGTAAGGACACGCTGGCGAGGTCGTCTGCTGGGACTAGAACTGGAACGATCTCGGGGGTGAAGGTGCCCGAACTCTGGGCTGGCACAGACGCCGGCAAGGCCGCACACCACTGCACGGTGATCGACGCTGACGGCAAGCGCAGACTGTCGCGGCGGGTGGCAAACCATGAGACCGAACTGCTCAAGCTGATCGCCGATGTGCTGGAGCTGAGCGACAGCGAGCCGGTGACCTGGGCGATAGATCTCAACGCAGGCGGGGCCGCGCTGAGATCGCGCTGCTGACCGACAACGGCCAGCAGGTCCTCTACATCCCCGGCCGCACCGTTCATCACGCCTCGGGCTCCTACCGGGGCGACGGCAAGAGCGATGCCAAGGATGCCTTCATCATTGCTGATCAGGCCCGTATGCGCCGTGACCTGGAAGCGATGCACCGCAGCGACGACATCGCCGTTGACCTGGGCATCCTCACGTCCCGCCGCCTGGACCTGGCTGCGGACCGCACCAGAACGATCAACCGAATGCGGCCCAGCTGCTGGAGTACTTCCCCGCACTGGAAAGGGCCTTCGACTACACCGGCTCGCGACCTGGCTGAAAGAACCGCAAGGTCCGCAACTACAAGCAGGTGGCTGCCACAGCCGTTGAGGCCGCCGAAGCCCAGCACACCGCCGTCGCCGGCGAGAGGCTGGCCTCCGTCATGGTGGCCAAGCAGGCGAGGGAGGTGATGGCCCTCGATGAGGAGATCGCCGAGACCGATTCCCTGATCGAGGGCCGGTTTCATGACCACCCCGCGGCCGAGATCGTCCTGAGCATGCCCGGCCTCGGCCCCGTGCTGGGAGCGGAGTTCATCGCCCACACAGGTGGTGACATGAGCGTCTTCGGCAGCTGTGATCGCGTTGCCGGCGTCGCCGGCCTGGCCCACGTCCCCAAAGACTCCGGACGCGTCAGCGGCAACATGCGCCGCCCTCGACGCTACAGCCGCCGCCTCATGCGGGTCTTCTACATGTCGGCCATGGTCGCCGCCCGCTCCTGCCCCGTCTCCCAAGCCTTCTACGAACGCAAAAGAGCCGAGGGAAAGAGCCACAGACAGGCAATCATCGCGCTCGCGCCGAAGACTGCCGACCAGGACGTGTGCTGCCTAGCCATCGGCGAACCTGCGCGGTGCCTTGGCCAGCAAGGCACCGCCAGGGCACCGGATGCGCAGAGGGCGCACCGTCATTCGATGAGGGCTGCCTCGAAGGAACCGCCGAGGTATCGGTCCCGGCTGTCGCGCCGTTGCAGCTTGCCGGTCGTCGTGAGCGGCAGCGTCCCCGGCTTGAGGAGGACGACATCGTGTACCTGGATGCGGTGTCCGGCATGGACCGCGCGCCTGATCTCCTGCTTGATCTCCTGGGCGGTCACTTGATCACCGGTCTCGCCTTCGGCTGCCGTCGTCGTCTCGGCGAGCACGATGAGCCGTTCGTGTGCGCCGTCGTCGACCGACACCGCGCAAGTACCGAACTCGCGGACTGCCGGGTGGCTGGCCTCAACGGTGGCCTCGATGTCCTGCGGGTAGTGGTTGGCACCGGCGATGATGATGACATCCTTTGCCCGGCCGGTGATGAACAGCTCCCCGTTCTGCACAAATCCGAGGTCACCAGTACGGAGAAACCGCTCCCCCGGCTGATCGGGAATGAACCCCCTGAAGGTCTCGGCAGTCTCCTTGGGAGCGTTCAGATACTCCGTTGCGACGCTCGGGCCGGATACGAAGATCTCACCCACCTCGTCCTCCCCGCAGGGCTTGCCTGTCTCCGGGTCCACGGTTATAGCCGTGCTCAACGGATGGATCGGGCCGCAGCCGACCAACTCCCGGCTGTCCTGTGCCGACGCGGCTGGGCGCACCTTTCCGGCGGCGAGCGACTCGGGGTCCAGCCGCAGGACTTCCGGGGCCTGGCCGACCGGCACGGCCGTGACCATCACTGTCGCCTCGGCGAGGCCGTACGCGGGGGACAGCGCCTCGCGCCGGAAGCCGGCCTCCGCGAATGCCGCGCTGAAGCGGTCGAGCGTATCGGAGCGGACGGGCTCACCTCCGACCAGCGCCATCTCCCAGCGGCTGAGGTCGAGTTCCCGGCGCTGAGCGTCCGTCACCCGGCGGACGCACAGGTCGTAGGCGAAGTTCGGCGCGCAGCTGTCCGCGCGTCCGAGCCGGGAGATGGCCCGCAGCCACGTGAGCGGACGCTGCACGAAGGTCATCGTCGGCAGCAGGGTGGCATCCCGGCCGGAGAAGAGGGGGTCGAGGACATTGCAGATGAGGCCCATGTTGTGGTGCGGCGGCAGCCACGACACCGACGACGGTCGGGGCAGCCCGGCGTCGTCGGCAGACCGACGCGTATTGTCGTATATCAACGACAGATTGTTCAGCACGTTGCCGTGAGTGATCGCGACGCCTTTCGGCACACCGGTCGATCCCGAGGAGTACTGGAGATAGGCGACCATCTCAGCGGTGGCCACCGGTGGGGTCCACTCCCGGGCCAGGTCCAGGGGTACCTCGTCGGTCGCCACCCGGTTGAGTTGGGCGAGCCCGTCGGTGTCGGTGAGGACGTGCTCCGCGGCGGCAAGCATGGGACCGGTCGACAGGAACAGCGAGGGCTCGGAACTCGCGGCGATCGACTCCACCCGGGTCCATTTGGCATTGCTCCGCGTCCCGTCGAGCGGAGCCACCGGCACCGGGATCAGACCGGCATAGATGCAGCCCAGGAAGGCGACGTGGAAGTCCAGTCCCGGCGGGTAACTCAGCAGCGCGCGTGCGCGCGCGGCAGGAACCTGCTGTCGCAGCGTCACGGCGACCGCCCGCGCCCGGCGGTCGAGTTCGGCCAGGGTCAGTGATTCTGATTCCTCGACACCGTCGCCCAGGAACACAAAGTTCTTCCGGTCGGGCTCGGCTGCCGCACGAGTGCGGCACAGGTCGACCAGCGTCGGCAGTGCACCGTGCTCGCCGGCCACCGCCTCGGGCAGTCGGACACCGTGCTCGGGATTGGTTCGCATATGACCACTCCAAACGGAGGAAGAGGCAGAAGGCGGTGGACAGTTCGCGCGCCCCCTGCATGGAGCGAGGTTCAGACTGTTGCGAATGCCCGCGCCCGGTACCTGGACCGGCACTGTGCACGCTGCAACTTGCCGCTGGTGGTGAACGGCAGCGCACTGGCCTTGACCAGGAGGACGTCGTCGGCCCGGAGGCCGTGCCCGGCGAAGACGGCCTCCCGGACGGCTTCTTCGACCTCATCGGCCGTGTGGGTCGCGCGGGGACCTGGCGGAGTGTCCGGGACGGGGCCGGTCTTGACGCGGTACCGGCTGTTGATCTCAGCCAGGACGACGAGGCGTGTGCGTCCGCCGTCCTCGGCGGTGAAGGCGCAGCAGCACCCCTCCCGTATGGCGGGGTGGCTTGCTGCCGCGGTCGCCTCGATGTCGTACGGGTAGTGCTGCATGCCCTCCACGACGATGAGGTCGTCCACGCGGCAGGTGACGAAGAGCTGACCGCCGTCCAGGAAGCCCAGGCTGCCGGTGCGCAGGAACCGGCGGCCCTCGTGGCCGCGCACGGTGGCGTTGAACGTACGCGCTGTCTCCTTCGGGGCGTTCCAGTACGCGGCACCGATACTCGGTCCGGACGCCAGGATCTCCCCTGTCTCGTCCGGGGCGCACGGTTCGCCGGTGGCCGGATCCACCACCGCGATGGTCATGGACGGGTGCACCTGGCCCAGGCCGACCAGCCGGCGCACCTCGTCCTCGGGACCGGCTCGCTGCACCTTGCCTTTCGCCAGCGCCACCGCGTCGAACCGGCGGATCACCGGTTCGGGCTCCACCGGCCCGCCGCTGAGCATGACAGTGGACTCGGCGATGCCGTAACTCGGGAAGAACGCCTCGCGGCGGAAGCCGGCCGGGGCGAGCATGGCACTGAACTGGTCGATCATCTCTGCACGCACCGGCTCGTCGCCGACCACCGCGATCCGCCAGGCGCTGAGATCGAGGGAACGCACCTGCTCCTCGGAGACGCGCCGCAGGCACAACTCGTACCCGAAACCGGGTGCTGAACTGATGCCCGCCCCGCGTTCCGATATCGCGCGGAGCCAGTTGACCGGATGCTGGGTGAACGCCGAGGGCGGCATCATTACGGCGTCGTACCCGACGTAGATCGGCTGCAGGACCCCGGTGATCAGTCCCATGTCGTGGAACACGGGCAGCCAGGACACAACAGGCGGCAGCCGGTCGAAGTCGTCCGTGGCCCGGGTACCGTTGGCCAAGATCAACGAGAGGTTGTGCAGAACGTTGCCATGGGTGAGCTCCACACCCCGGGGCGGACCGGTCGTGCCGGAGGTGTACTGCAGGTACGCGATCGTGTCCGGGCCGATGCCGGGGGCATTCCAGCCATACGCGTCCGTCTCACTGATCTCGTCGGTCGCCACAGAGGTCGGCCGGCGTGGTGTGGAGATGTCCTTCAGCAACGCGTCGACACGGTTCAGCCTTGACCCGTTCGACAGCAGCACATCCGGTTGGCAGCTGTTGACGATTGCCCTGAAGCGCGCATACCGGTCGTCGACACCTACGCGCAGCACCGGAGGAGCCGGCACCGCGATCAGGCCGGCATACAGGCAGCCGAAGAAGGCGGACACGAAGTCCAGGCCGGGCGGGTAACTCAGCACGGCGCGGGCGCCCTGCGGGGCTTGCCTGCTCAGACGCGCCGCGATTGCCCTTGCCCGGGCGTCCAGTTGGGCGAGGGTGAGCGAGTCGGATTCTTCGACGCCGTTCTCCAGGAAGGCGAACATCCGTCGATCCGGCTCCCTGAACGCGCGACACCTGCAGAGCTCGACCAAGGTCGTCGGCTCCAGTCGGGATTCTGTGACGGCATCCTCTGACATCGTGGTCCTCCTGTTCGACTCGGCCATCGGCATTGCCCCTGCCATTTCCCCACTGACCCGCCGGGACTTGGTTACGTATCCAGCCATTGCTGTACGTGTGCGTCATGGTGGTTCCACTCGAAGAGATGCTAAGTCGGCAGAGAAATATCGGGTATCCGCCGCGGGATGGTGTCCATCCCCCTACCGGAGGCGAGCTTCGAGTAAGCCGGAAGACGGATGAAAGCCATCCTCCGGTCGCCGTCACGGTTCGGTCCGTCGACCGTTACGGAAAGCGCCTCGCACTGGCTACCGTCATGACGACGGCCAGTGGACGACGAATGGCCCGTATTCAAGGGAGAACTTTTCCCCAGAAGGCTTCAGAAAGGGAACCTTGATGTCCTACGACGCACCTGACGGCTACTTCTTGGGTTATCCGAAGCTCCCCGAACTCCCCAGCCGCCCGGACGGGAAGGTCCTGGGTACGGCCGACGTTGTGGTCACCGGTTTGGGAATGACCACGCCGCTGGGTGGCAACGTCCACTCCACCTGGGAGGCGCTGCTCGCCGGCGAATCCCCGATCACCGTGCTCGACGAATCGTGGGCTCGCGATCTGCCCGTACGGCTGGCAGGTCGGCTGAGTCAGGAACCGACCGAGGTACTGGACCGGGTCGAGGCCCGACGGATGGACCGTTGCCAGCAGATTGCGATGGTGTCTGCCCGGCAGGCATGGGCCGACGCCAGCGCGCCCGAGGTGGCGCCGGAGCGGCTGGCCGTGGTGATCGGCACCGGCCTCGGCGGCGGGACGACGCTGGTCGACCAGCACGACCTATCCTTGGCCAAGGGGCCGGGTCGCGTGTCGCCATTCGCGGTGACAATGCTGATGCCCAACGGTTCGGCCGCCGCCGTCAGTCTGGCTCTCGACGCCCGGGCCGGCGCCCACGCGCCGACCAGCGCCTGCGCCTCCGGAGCGGAGGCAATAGCCATGGGGCTCGCCATACTGCGTGCCGGACGGGCCGATGTCGTTGTCGCCGGCGGCACCGAGGCATGCATCGGCCGGCTGTCCATGGCGGCTTTCGCCCGCATGGGTGCCCTGTCCGGCCGTCATGAGGACCCTCAGAACGCATCGCGGCCGTTCGACAGTGCCCGTGACGGCTTCGTCATGTCCGAGGGTGGCGGCGCCGTCGTGCTGGAGCGGACCCAGTTCGCGAAAGCTCGTGGCGCGCGGATGTATGCCACGCTCGCCGGTACAGGGATGAGCTCCGACGCGCACACCATGACCTCTCCGTCAGCGGACGGTCAGATCAGTGCGATCCGCGAGGCCTTGCGCTCCGGCGGCCTCGGCCCACAGGACATCGTTCACGTCAACGCCCACGCTCCCGGTACGCCCGTCGGTGACCGTATCGAGGCGGCGGCATTGCTGGAATCGCTCGGTCCGCATGCTCTTGTGACGGCGACCAAGTCGATCACCGGCCATCTCATAGGCGGGGCCGGCGCGATCGAGGCCATCTTCACGGTCCTGAGCGTCTTCACCGACGTGATTCCCGCGACCAGGAACCTCGACGACAAGGATCCCGAGGTGAAGGTGGAAATCGTCACGGGAACCCAGCGGCGCATCAGGGTCACCGGGGCCATCTCGAACTCCTTCGGTTTCGGCGGTCACAACGTGGTCCTCGCGTTCACCAAGCCTGCCTGACCACGGGCTCGGGACGGGCCGGAGGACAGGGCGCCTGCTGCGGCCTGCATGGCCCGCGGTGGCTGGGGCGGGCGCACGAGACCGCTCCGCTGGGCCATCAGCGCCGCGTGCATCCGGTTCGGCAACTCGAGCTTGGCGAGGATGCGCGAGACATGGGACTTCACGGTGGCGAGCGTGACATGCAGCTCGTGGGCGATCTCCTGGTTCGACCTGCCCATGGCTATACCGCAGAGAACTTGGGTCTCGCGGCCGCTCAGGCTTGCCAGGGCGACCGCGTGAGACCGCTCATGTGGCGGCGGCAGGATCTCGAACCGATCGATCAGCCGTCGGGTCATCGTGGGGCACAGGAAGGCCGCGCCGTCAGCAACCGCACGGACGGCTGAGATCAGCTCGTCCTGGCTGGCACTCTTGAGCAGAAAACCACGTGCGCCCGCCTTCAGCGACCCGAGCAGATGGCTGTCAAGGGCGTTGCTGGTCAGGACAATTATCCCCGGCGCGACTCCGGGTACTGCCATCCCCAAAGGCTGGGCGAGTTTTCGGATGAATTCGCATTCGGAATCCACGAGGACGACCTGCGGTCGCCGCAGCTCGGCCATGCGTAATGCTTCCTCGCCGACCCTCGTATCGGCGACCACCGTGATATCCGGCGCCTCCCCGAGGGCCTGCCGGAATCCGCGGCGCACGAGATCCTCATTGTCGACCAGCATTACTTCCAACGTGCTGAAGTCGTCCATCATTCGCTCCGCCCGTGCGATTCGGAAGTGCCCCCGTTGCCTTCGGCAACCAGCAACCGGTACTGTGCGTCTGGCTGTGCTCGAGAATTTCTTCCGGTGCAGCGGTTGCGCACGTGATGGCCGTGGGGCGCGCCGAGCGCTACAGACAGCGGTGGCTGATAACGCGCACGACCCCTGGCCCGCACGCACATCCCGACTAGGCTGAATGGCAGCCTACGGCGGGATACGCCGCATCGATCCCTTCCGATGCTAAGGGGATTGGCAGTGCTGGTTCCAGGCAATGGCGGCCATGCTGTTGGCCGTTCCGGACACAGGCCGGCGGCCAACGAAGTCTCCACAGCTCCACGGCTGTTCAACCGAGGCATCGCAGGCGTGCGCGCGATGGTGGACGTGGGCGTCGAGCGCGGAGTGCCCGTACCGGCATGCCTCGACGGCAGTGGTGTGGACGAGAACGCTCTTGCCGACGATGCCGCACATGTCCGGGCCTGGCAGGAGCTCACTGTGGCGCAGAACCTGGTCCGCGCCACGGGCGACGCTCCCGGCCTGGGGCTCGAGGTCGGCAGCCGGATTCCGCTGCGTACGTACAGCGTGTTGGGCTTCGCACTGCTCGCCAGCCCGACGCTGCGCGAGGCCGCGGCTGTGGGACTGCGCTACCTGGAACTCACCTTCGCCATGGTCGGGATCCACCTTCAGGAGGACGGAAACGAGGTCCGTCTCGTCCTGGACGACGGGCTGGTGCCCCCACCCGTCCGGCACTTCTTCATCGAGCGGGAAATAGCCAATATCCGGGCCATCCTTGACACCATTGTGGGCCGGCCCTTCACCCCCCTCCGGCTGGATCTACGCTTCCCACGGCCTGAAAAGTCCGCACCGTACGAGGCATTTGACGACGTGCCCATCGCCTTCGGCGCGCCGCGCAACGCGATCGTCACCCTCGCGGCGGTACTGGAGCAGTCGCTGCCGCAGGCGGACCAGCACACCATGCAGGTGTGCGAACGCGAGTGCAGGCTCCTGCTGGCCCGGCGCACCGACGCCGGATTCGCAGCGCGGGTACGGGAACTGCTCATGCAGTGGCCGGACGGCATCCCCGACATGGGCGTTGCCGCAGCCGCGCTGCACGTCTCCACCCGCACTCTGCACCGGCGTCTGGCGGTGGAGGACACGTCCTACCGGCGTCTGGTCGACGCAGCGCGGCACGCCCGTGCTGTCGAGATGCTGTCCACCGTCGGACTCGGGGTCGACCAGATCGCCGTACGTCTCGGGTACGCCGACGCGGCGGCATTCATCCGCGCATTCCGCCGGTGGACCGGTGCGACCCCCGGTGCCTACCGAACGCAATCAGTACGCAACCTGTCGAGGGCCCACGAGTGAAGGCCAGCCTGCTCAGTGGGGCGGCGCGGTAATGCTGGCCGTGTACGCCGTGGTGATCGCCACCGCTGCGAGCCTCACTACACTGCGACGTGATGTCACCTAACGGTGGCGGGCAGTCGAGATCAAGAGGTCTGCCGCTGCCGACGGTGTTGATCAGTTCCTGGAGTGCTTCAGGCGGGGGCTTCGTCGACCATGCCCGCCAGTAGCGTTGCAGCGTGGCCCAGGGCGTCAGCCAGCCACGGAGCCCGCGGACGGCCCGCAGTGCTCGGGGCCAGCAGGCCGGTTGGGGCTGCTGGGATATCGGTTCTCCCCCTCTCTAACGGGTCTGACAGCGAGTCAGGACCCGGTAGCGGAGCGGCTTGAAGGGGGTGGGGGTGGGGCGAACCAGGTGTTCCAGCAGAAGCTGAAGGCGCAGTTTACGAGGGTCTGGTGGCTGAGGTGACCCCCGGAGTGTGGACACAGGGGTTCATGCTGCGAGTGTGAGTTTACGTTCTCTCTGATGCTGTTGTTCGAACTCGGCTGGTGAGAGGTAGTTCAGGGCACAGTGGCGCCTGCGGGCGCTGTAGTACGTCAGCCACTGGAAGATCTCCAGCCTTGCCTGACGCACCGTCGAGAACAGCCTTTCGTGCATCGTCTCTCTCTTCAGTCCCTGCCAGAAACTCTCTGCGAGGGCGTTGTCCCAGCTCAGCCAACCCGGCCCATGCTCCTGCGGATCCCGAAACCCTCGCAGACCTGCGCGAACGCGGCCGAGATGTACTGAGCGCCGCGGTCCGCGTGGAAAATCACCCCGTCCACGCCGCCGCCGCGGGTCGCCACGGCCATCTTCAGGGCGTGAATGACCAGGTCGGACCTCATGTGGGTGGTCATCGACCAGCCGAGCACCCGGCGCGAGCAGATGTCCAGGATGCAGGCCAGATACAGCCACGTCCCGCCGACCTGCACGTATGTGATGTCGCCGCACCACTTCTCGTCCAGCCGCCCGGCAAAGAACCTTCGGTTCACCAGATCCGGGGCCGGCGGCACGAGCCGTCGGGGACCGTGGTGCGCTTGCGGCGCCGCAGGTGACGGCCCTCGATCCCGTGCTTGCGCATCAGGCGCTCGACACGCTTGCGGTTGACGGTGTGTCCGAAGCCACGCAGCTCGGCATGGACACGACGGACCCTGCCGACTGGCCATGGGCGACCACTGTGCCCCTGTCCGTGGACATCAGTCTGCGCCCTTCTGAGTCCATGGCCCCGACCTGGCTGGCGACTCATCCAGTCGGCGAGCTAGGCCGCGTATCGAGTCGTGATCATCGGGTGGTCCTGGTGAGGTCTTTGATCCAGATCATCGAGGCGTGCAGGTGGAGACTGGCGAGGTAGCTGTCGGGAGTCTTGTCGTATCGGGTGTCTCACCGTCCCAGTTCCGGCCTCCTGGTACGTCACGCTCTGAGGCGGGTGAGGCACGTGGAGCCGACGTGAGCCGACCGGTGCACTGATGTCCGGGCGGGGACTCATGGGACATGGCCCGGCACCCGGCTCAGGTTCCGGGGAGGATACGGCGCGTTTCGTAGGCCCACATCGCGATCTCGACCCGGTTGCGGGCGCCGAGTTTGGCCATCAGGCTGGCCAGATGCGTCTTCACCGTGCTGAGGCTGATGTGCAGTGCATCGGCGATCTCGGTGTTGGTCAGCCCGCGAGCGACGGCGAGGAGCACCTGCTCCTCGCGGGCGGTGACGGGGGAGACCGGCTGGGCCACGGGCCGGCCGGCGGGCAGGTCCGCGAATGCCTGGAGCAGACGGACGGTGACGCTGGGCGCGATGAGCGCCTCACCGTCGGACGCCGACCGTACGGCCTGCGCCAGAAGGTCCGGTCCCGTGTCCTTGAGGAGGAATCCGCGGGCGCCGGCACGCAGTGAGCCGTAGACGTACTCGTCGAGGTCGAACGTGGTGATGACGACCACGGCCAGCGGGTCGGCGACGCCCGGGCCGGCGACCAGCCGGGTGGCCTCGAGCCCGTCGAGTACGGGCATGCGGATGTCGAACAGGCAGACGTCGGGGCGTAGTTCGCGGGCCAGACGTACCGCTTCCCGCCCGTCGGCGGCCTCGCCGACCACCTCGATGCCGGGCTGGGCGTTCAGCATGATCCGCAACCCGGTACGGATGATCGTCTGGTCGTCAGCGACGAGGACGCGAATGGACACCGCTCTCGCTCCTCGCTCTCGGCAGTTCGGCTTCGACATGCCAGCCCCGGTCGGTACCCGGGCCGGCTCGTAGTGTGCCGCCGAGCAGGGTCGCGCGCTCGCGCAGTCCGGTAAGTCCGTATCCGTCGCGACCCCGGCCGGTGCGCCGGCCGTTGTCGCGCACGCTCACCCGTACCGTGTGCCGTTCCGCGGCGACCCGAACGACGAGCTCGGTCGCGTCGACCGCATGGCGCAGCGCGTTGGTCACCGACTCCTGCACGATCCGGTAGACGGCCGCGTCCACGGCCGGCGGCAGCGCGTCCAGTTCGCCGTCGAGCCCCAGGTCGACCCTGAGGCGACCACCCGGGGTGCGCACCAGGCGCTCCAGATCCGCGACTCCGGCAGGGGGCGCCAGCTCGGCGCCGACCCCGCGGTCGCGCAGCGCGGCGACCATGGCGCGCATTTCCTCCAGCGTGCGCGCCCCTTCCTCCTCGACCCCCTCCAGCGCCTCGACGGCGGCGGACGGGTCGGTGCCCGCGAGCACCCGGCCCGCCTGGGCGATGATCACCATGGCCGACACGTGGTGGGCCACCGTGTCGTGCAGTTCCCGGGCGAGCTGCTCGCGCTCGCGGGAGCGCACCTGCTCCAACTGCCGCTCGCGAGCGGTCACCCGGAACCGCACGGCAGCCCCGACCACGCCGGGCAGCAGCAGGAAGACGAAGCCCACGACGTTCTCGACGACCGGGGTCTCGTCCGTGACTGAACACAGCGCGCCGGCCGCGAGGATCACCGCGCCGCCCAGCACGATCTCGCGTCCCGATCCCCACCGGGGCAGCGCGTACACCAGCACGAGCACGACCGCGCCGGTGTACAGGCCGACGGGCTCGCGCGGAGCGGCGACGAGCGAGGCCACCTGAAGCAGGATCACCGAGCCGAACGCCAGCGTCACCATCGCCAGTGGGCGGGTCCGGCGCCACAGGTGCAGCAGGCACAGCCATACGGCGAACACCACCGCCACCGGCCGCCACACGACGTTCTCGCGCAGGGTGGCCTCCAGCACCACACCGGCAAGGCCCGCGGCGAGCAGCGCCCAGTCCCGCCACACCCGGGCGGGCGCGTCGGGCGGCCGGGGTTCGGTCCACAGGGTTCGCAGGTCGTCTCGCAGCACGGTTCTCAGCCTAGGGACCGCGCCGTGCCGCGCATCGGCCGAAAGGACGGGTCGTCACTCCGCCCCGGGGCCGACGGATCCGCGGCCCGCGAGCCGATGCCGCAGAGCGCCGTGGCGACGAACCTCGGCATCGGCGGCCGTACAAGGACGGCCGACGAGGTGGTTGGAGGACCCGATGCTCTCGAAAGCCCTGTTGCGCCTGGGCGCAAGCGCCGCCCGCCATCCCTGGCGGGTGATCGCGGCATGGCTGATCGCCGCCACGCTCGCCGTCCTCGCCGCGATCGCCATCGGCGGGCGGACCGCGGACTCGATGACCGCTCCGGGACTGGACTCCCAACGGGCCGCGGAACTGATCGAGCGGGCAGGCACCGGCCAGGAGGGGATGACCGCCCAAGTGGTCGTCACC
The DNA here is from genome assembly GCF_055558775.1 of Streptomyces sp. NPDC025638. Classification (NCBI taxonomy): domain Bacteria; kingdom Bacillati; phylum Actinomycetota; class Actinomycetes; order Kitasatosporales; family Streptomycetaceae; genus Streptomyces; species Streptomyces sp. NPDC025638. The sequence continues at coordinate 63,057 of NZ_JBVHLX010000025.1, forward strand.
CCCCTCGACGACGGTGCGACGTTCTTCGACCACGGCAGCGCGCGCACCGCTCTCACGCGGCTGCAGACCGAGGTGAAGCGGCTGCCGCACGTGCTCGGCACGAGCGACCCGGCGGGGGCACTCGACGCAGGCGGGGGAAAGGCCGTGCGCGGCGGCCTCGTCTCGGCCGACGGGCGGATCGCGGTCGTCCGGGTGCAGTACCCCGACCAGAGCCGGCTGTCGACCGAAGACCTCGACGCCCTCGTAGATCTCGGCGACCGGCTGCGCGCCGAACTGCCCCTGCGCATCGAGATGGGCGGGAACCTCTTCTACGCCTTCTCCGACCCCGACGGCGGCGCGAGCGAGCTGATCGGCCTCCTCGCCGCGGCCGCGATCCTGTTCCTGGCGTTCGGTTCGCTCGTCGCCGCCGCGCTGCCGATCGGCATGGCGGTCTTCGGACTGACCGTCGGGGTCGCCACGATGACGGTACTGGCGGGGGTCACGGACGTCCCCACCTTCGCACCGGTCCTGGGCAGCATGGTCGGGCTCGGAGTGGGCATCGACTACGCGCTGTTCGTGCTCGCCAGGCACCGGGAGTACCTCGCGCGCGGGCTCGATCCGCACGAGGCGGCCGGACGAGCGGTGGCTACGGCGGGGAGGCCCGTGGTCTTCGCCGGCGGCACCGTCGTCGTATCGATCCTCGGCCTGGCGGTCGCGAACGTACCGTTCATGACGGTGGGCGGGCTCGCCGTCTCGATCGTCGTTCTGACCATGGTGGTCGCGTCGGTGACGCTGCTGCCGGCCTTCCTCGGCGCGGCGGGCCCGCGCTTGGCCCGGGCCGGCCGGATCGGCCGGGCTCTGCAGACCAGGAAGCTGGGCCGACTCGCACGGCGGCGGGACCCGGCGGCAGGCGCCGCCCACGCCGCCGGGTGGCGTCGCTGGATCGGGCACGTCGGCCGGCACCCGGTGCCGTACGCGGTCGGCGCGGCGGGGCTGCTGCTGACGGCGACGCTGCCCGTGCTCGGCCTGCGCGTCGGCCTGCCCGACGACGGCTCACTGCCCCACAGCCGTACCGAGCGCCGGGCCTACGACCTCGTCGCCGAGGGGTTCGGGCCGGGCACCAACGGTCCCCTCGTCATCGCCGCGGACCCCGCCGGTGATCCGGGAGTGCTGGACCGACTCGTCGCAACGGTCGCGGCGGATCCGGGCATAGCATCCGTCGCGCCGACGCACATCGATCGGGCCACCGGCATCGCGACCCTCGTGGTGTTCCCGACCACCAGCCCTCAGGACAAGGCCACGGCCGACACCATCGCCCGGCTGCGCACCGACGTGCTGCCCACGGCGATCGGCCACGGCCCGGCCAGGGCCCACGTCGGCGGCGCCGCCGCGAGCCTGTCCGATGTGGGCCAACGCACCAGCCAACGCCTGCCGGTGTTCGTCGCCGCCGTGCTGGCGATGTCGTTCCTGCTGCTGATGCTGGTCTTCCGCTCGATACTCGTACCGCTCAAGGCGGTACTGCTGAATCTGCTGAGCATAGGCGCGGCCTACGGCATCATGGTCGCGGTCTTCCAGTGGGGCTGGGGAGGCGCACTCATCGGGCTGGAAGCGACGGTTCCGATCGTGTCGTTCATCCCGATGTTCCTCTTCGCCATCCTGTTCGGCCTGTCGATGGACTACGAGGTGTTCCTCCTCTCCCGCGTACGCGAGGAGTACCTGCGCACCGGCGACAACGGCACGGCGATCGTTGAGGGCGTCTCGGGCACCGCCCGGATCATCACCTCGGCCGCCCTCATCATGGTGGCGGTCTTCCTGTCCTTCGCCGTCGCCGAGGACCCCTCCACCAAAATGTTCGGGCTCGGCCTGGCCACCGCGATCTTCATCGACGCCACGGTCGTACGCATGGTGTTGGTACCGGCGACCATGACACTCCTCGGCCGGACCAACTGGTGGCTGCCGAAGTGGCTAGACTGGATGCTTCCCCGCGGCCCGGTCGGCACCGACGACACCGACGCGGAATCCACGGGTGAGGCCCCTCGTCCAGGGCTGGTTGACCGTTGACTCAACTCCTGCCCGCCCTTGGCGTCCGGCACCTCAGCGCGTCACCTAGGGGGCATATCGAGTCGTGATCATCGGGTGGTCCTGGTGAGGTCTTTGATCCAGATCATCGAGGCGCGCAGGTGGAGACCGGCGAGGTAGCTGTCGGGAGTCTTGTCGTATCGGGTGGCGATGCCTCGCCATGCTTTGAGCTTGTTGATCAGGCGTTCGACGGTGTTCCGCTCCTTGTAGAGATCGGCGTCGTGGCTGACGGGTCGGCCACCTCTGGAGCCCTTCTCCTTCCGGTTGGCGGCCTGGTCCTTCTTCTCCGGGATGACCGCCTTGATACGGCGTTTGCGCAGGTGGGCGCGGTTTCCGCGGGACGAGTACGCCTTGTCCCCGGCGACCGCGTCCGGCCGGATGCGGGGTCGGCCGACGGGCCCGCGTACCCGTACCCGGAAGGGACGAGCGGCTGTTCGTGCCTCGCGTGGAGACAGCCTTCGAGGTCCACGCACCCAGCACCACGGCTCTGGCCCGCGGCTCCTTCGACGTGCTGTTGACCTCGGTGCCGCGGCCCGGCAGCAGCATGGCCGGCCGGTTCGCCCATGTCCTGCCGCTAGAGCAACAGGACGCGCTCGCCGCCACCTACCACGGCACCCCCGACGCTGCCCCCACACAGCTCGTATTTCCTCCGCGCCGCCGCCGCAACGAGAACGTCACCCGCACACTCCAGCTACTGCCGAACGTCATCGAACTGTCCGGCCACCGAGTCGCGGACGCAACGACGATCCAGCTCGCCGACCTTGCCGTCACCGCGGACTCGCGCACATTCCACCTCGTACAGCTCTCCACCCGCCGCCGTATCGACATGCGGGTCCTGCATGCCCTGGACAAGCCGTTCGATTTCGGCGCCGGCGCCCGGCTCCCATTCCTGCCGCGAGTGCGCTACCGCCGCACGATCCTCACCCAGGCCCGATGGCTGCTGGAAGCCGACGGCCTGCCCAGCAGGAAGGCCCCGGTGGAGCAGTGGGACGACGTCTTCGACGCCTGGCGTGACCGCCTGCATGTTCCGAAGCAGGTCGCCATGATCGAGTACGACCAGCGCCTTCCCCTGGACCTGGCCCACCCGGTCCATCGCCGTATCGTGCGCGCGCACCTCGACAGCGCCCGGCGCCTGGAGCTACGCGAAGTCCCCGGCGACGACGCCCTCGGCTGGATCGGGCGTGCGCACGAGATATGGCTTTCCCTCGCATGCCCCCAGCCCGAGGCCGCGGACCTTCCCCAGCCACGTCCCGCCGCCCCGTCCGCCGCCCGGCCGCTCCTGCCCGGCGGCGGCGACGTCCTCCACGCGCAGTTGCACGCCCACCCGGGCCGCTACGACGAAATCCTGATCCGGCACCTGCCCCGCCTTCTCGCCGCGTTCGGTGGCACCCCGCCGACCTGGTGGTTCACCCGGCACCGGGAGATGGCCCGTCCGGACGCCGACCAGCACCTCGATCTCACGCTTCCATTGCCGCCGGGCGCGTACGGCCCGGCAGCCGAACACGCCCGCACCTGGGCGGACACGCTGGCCTAGCCTCCGGGCTCGTCCTGGCCGCCTACCAACCCCAGACCGGACGCTTTGGCCACAAGGCGGCCATGGACGCCGCGCACCAGGTGTTCGCGGCGGACTCTGCCGCCGCACTCGCGCAGATCGAACTCACCGAACGCACCGACGCCTTCGCCCCGCAGGCCCTCGCCGCGGCCAGCGCCCTGAACCTCGTCACCCACCTCGCACCGAGCACTACCGAGGCCGAGGAGTGGCTGGTACGCAACGTTCCCCAGGGCAAGGGCAGGCTGGACCGAGCCCTGCGAAGGCAAGTGCTCGAACTCGCCGCGACCGAAGGGGTATCCACTCTTGCGGCCCTTCCCGGCGGTCCTCAGGTCGCCGATGCGTGGCGGGCCCGCGCCGTCGCCCTGCACACCTACCGGAGCACCCTGACCGGAGAGCGTGCTCCGCTCATTGTCGCCCGGTCTTTGCTGCACCTGCACCACGTCCGGAGCCTGGGCGTCAGCCCGAGCTCCGAGGAGACCACGCTGCGGCTCGTGCGCACCGCGGCCCTTCAGCATCGGATGGCGAGCCGATGACCGTGCCGGCCTCCACCGCTGCAGCGATCCTGGAGCAGTACACCGCCCATCTGGCAGAACCCGCTCCCCCACCCCCGGACGAACCCTGGACGGCACAGTCCCTCGCCGACGGCGCCGCCGGGATCAGTCTGCTGCACATCGAGATCGCCAGCCGGTACGGCGGCTCCTGGCGCTGCGCCCACCGGTGGATCACTGCCGCAGCCGCCGGGCACATCAGCGCGGCCGACACCACCGGCTTGTACCTTGGCGCCCCGGCCGTCGGCTTCCTCCTCACCACCCTCCCGCCGCCCCTCCAGCACCTGTACGACCCGGCGCGCAAGACCCTCCACCGGCACATCACCGCCCTCGCCCACCGCCGCACCGAAACCGCGCTCGCCCGCATCCGCAGCCGCGAACTATCTACCTTCGCGGAGTACGACCTCTTCTACGGACTCACCGGCATCGGGGCCTACCTCCTGCGCACCGAACCCGACGGCCCTGCCTTGGAACGCGTCCTGCGCTACCTCGTCGCTCTCACCCGCCCACTCGCCCCCGAAGACCGCGCCCTGCCCGGCTGGTGGGTCCGCCACGACCCGGCCCGCGGCGAATCCCCCCACTTCCCCGGCGGCCACGGCAACTTCGGCGCCGCGCACGGCATCACCGGCCCGCTCCTCCTCCTGGCCCAGAGCCTGCGCCGCGGCATCACCGTCAGCGGCCACCGAGAAGCTATCTGGACCATCTGTGAACACCTCAACACATGGCGCCAGCAAGGACCCGCAGGCCCCTGGTGGCCGGAACACCTCTCACGGCACGACCTCGACCGCGGACGCCCCCACCACCACGCACCCGCCCGGCCCAGCTGGTGCTACGGCACGGTCGGCATCGCACGTGCCGGCCAACTCGCCGGAATCGCCCTGCAGGACACCTCCCTGCAGCAGACGTACGAGGACGCCCTCCACCGGTGCCTCACCGACCCCGTCCAGCTCGGCGCGCTCACCGACACCACGCTCTGCCACGGCTGGGCCGGGGTCTACCAAACCGCATGGCGGGCCGCCCGCGACTCCCCCACCTCCTCCTTGACCACGCTGCTGGAGCCACTCGGCAAGGCCTTGATCACTCACGCCCAACCCGGAGCACCCGGCGTCCCTGGCCTCATCACAGGCCAGGCCGGATACGCCCTGGCCCTGACCACCCTCGCCACCGACCAGGCACCAAGAACAGGATGGGATGCATGTCTGCTGATCGACTGAGCTGCGGTGTACCGGCCGGTGAGACCGTTCTGCAGGTTCTGGCCGGGGAACCCATAGACGATGTCGCTCGTCGAGCAGGGATGGACGCCACCGTCCTTGGCAACGCCGTTGAGCTCTTCACGCAAGCAGGTCACGCCGCGCTCGCCGATCAGGCCGAGCGCTCCACCTGGTGGCAGTTCTACCTCGAGTTCCCAAACTGGGGCCAAGCCGAAGCCACAGCGGCCGCCGTTCTGCGACCAATCCTGTTCAACGCCGAGGCCAAGGGGAGCATCACGGCCTGGTGGTACACCCGCAAACACCCTTGCTGGAGGCTGCGCCTCGGCATCCACCCCGACCCGGGCGCCAAGGCCGGCATCGGTGCGGCACTCGACAACCTGGTGAGTGCCGGCCACTTGCAACGGTGGTGGCCGGGCACCTACGAGCCGGAGATCACAGCGTTCGACGGATCAGCCGGCATGGAAGCCGCCCACTACCTCTTCTCGGCCGACAGCCGGGAAATCCTGGCCCTCGCTGACCGCCCGGACATGCCCATCGGCCGCCGAGAGCTGTCCGTACTCCTCTGCTCGATCATGATGCGCGCCGCCGGGCTCGAGTGGTACGAACAGGGCGACGTATGGCACCGCGTTATCGGCGAGGAACACCGGTCCGCGCTCGGCAGCGTTCCGGGAGAACGACTGATGGAGATGACCACGGAGCTGAGGAAGTTGCTGCTCTCTCACATGGATCCCGACGATCCGCTCTTTGTGCCGGGCGGCCCATTGGCACCGGTGCAGGCGTGGGCGGCCGCCTTCCGCGATGTCGGTGTAGCACTCGCCGAAGCCGTGAAATCCGCGTCCATGGACCGCGGGCTGCGTCGCGTGCTGGCCTACCACGTCATCTTCCACTGGAACCGACTCGGACTATCCATCGGCACACAGAGCGCCCTCGCGCACGCCGCACGCACGGCAATCTTCGACCCGCCCGGATAAAGTTGACCTGCACAAGACGGGCGATTCCTCCTGCCCGCCGGACCACTGGCTCTTCTCCTGGTCGACGTCCTGTGACCGGTGCAACGTCCTGCTCGAACACCGGTGAGGCACTGTGACCCGCCGCTGAAAGCTGCCCCACCCCTCCCGTCCCCCCGTACAGGAGGATGGGGCTTCCTCGTGCCCGTCAGGGTGTCCGTGCAGGCGCCTACGCTCGAATTCGGCCCCGACAGCCTCGGCCGCACCTTCGCCCAGCCGCCCTTCCCGCACCTGGCCCGCCGTGCACATGGTTGGACCTGTGATCACCCACTCCTTCGATGTGCTGTCCGCGCGGGCGGGGCTGCCCGAGGTCTTCGTCCGCCGGTACGACCAGAAGATTCCGCCCGTGCCTCTGCTCGACGAGGCCCGATCGCTTCTGGTGATCGGCCTCCACGCCGACTCGCGCGCGGTGCAGGCGAGAGCCCGCGCAAAGGGATGCGGATCGTCTACGTGGACCCGGAAGGGATGATGGAGAACGGCGTCTTCCAGGAGTACCCGATCGAGGGGGCCGTGAAGGGGACACGGTGGTACGGGCGGCCGCGACCCCGACCCTCGACCGCCTATGCGAACTCCTTGGGGTGACCGCGTGACAGACCCTTCGCAGGGTTCAACTCGCCCTGTTCCAGACGGGAGTCTCAGCCGGCTCCTTCCAGTCCGAACCGCACGGTGCCCGACAAGGAGGCCAGACCGCAGTAGACGATGCTGCCGTCCTCGTAGGGGATCTCCAGAGCCTCGAAGCCGCCGATCCGCACGCGGATGCACTGCCAGAGGCCGTCGTGGAACCGCGCTTCGGCCGCTTCCCGGGGGGCGGTCTGGACCGCGTGCAGGGCGCGGACGGTCAGGTCGTGCCTCCCATCGGGGTCCAGATCGCCTGGGGCCCGGTCGCCCGAGTGCCACTCGTGCTGGGCGATGAAGTTGTGCAGTCCGGTGACAAGAAGCCAGGTGTCGCGTTCGTCGCCCGGCAGGGGGCGGTGGGTCCCGATGAAGGCATCAGGCAGGCCTGGCCGGTCGCCGTAGCCCAGCCAGAGGTGGCTCAGGCGTTCGCCGTATCCCTCGGTGCCCATGAAGTACGGGCCCGAAAGTGACGGCTCGGTGATGACCCCGACCCGTCGGCCGAAGTTTACGTATGCCTGCTTGAGCTTCTCCTGGGCCCATCCGGCCGGGGGCGAGCCGCCGCTGACTATCCTGAGGGCCGCGGTGTAAGCGATGCCCCGGCGTCGGGCCAGTTCGCGGGCACGGCGTTTGCGGGCAGCGTTCTCGGGCACGGTGAGTGCCTGTCCTTCCTCGGATCCCACGCCTCCGGTCAGACAGAACACCGGGACGCGGCCCCGAGGACCTTGACCGATCGTGCCGTCGCGGCGTGGGCGCTCACCGGCTCGGTACAGGCATGCGTGTCTGCCCGCCGGAACTCTAGCAGCCCGCCATGCCGGCGACTGACTTGACGAGAAGTTCCTCAAGTCCGTGACGGCCAACGGCGTGAAGGTCCCCGTCGTGGTCCTCCCGCTCGGCGAGGACACCTACCAGCTGAAGATGGGGCACCGGCGCTACTTCGCCGCCCAGGCGGCGACGGTCCGCACACTGGCGCCGGAGAGCGAGCGCGTCACCGACCGCGACGAACTGCTGCTCGCCCTGGTACAGCAAGTGGCCGCCGGAAGGGACGAGCGGCTGTTCGTGCCGCGCCTGGAGGCCGCCTTCGAGGTCCACGCACCCAGCACCACGGCTCTGGCCCGCGGATCCTTCGACGTGCTGTTGACCGCCGTCCCGCGGCCCGGCGCAGAGCGCCCTCGCGCACGCTGCACGCACGGCAATCTTCGACCCGCCCGTATTAAGACCGACCGGCAAATGGATCACTTGAGGCGGCGGCTGATGGGTCGGCCATCCCAGCGGTAGCGGCTGCGTGCCTGCCAGATCAGCATGCGAAGTGTGACGAGGGTAGCGGCGAGGTAGAGGTAGAAGTCCACGACCCTGCCGTTTCTCTCGGTGCAGCGCCGAAGCTTGCCGTAGCCGTTCATCCACGAATGCGTGCGCTCGACGGGCCAGCGCCTGCTGGCCTGGATCGGGGCGGGCACACCCTTGCGGGCGATCTCGGCAGTGAACCCCAACTCGGCTATCAACGCACGGGACTTGATGCTGTCGTAGCCCCGGTCGAGGTTGACGTTCACGGTGTCCGGCAGCATGCCGACCTGCTCCTGCGCGGCGTCCAGGGTCAGTCCGAGCAGTGGCGAGTCATGCCTATTGGCCCCCTCGGAGACGATCCCCAGCGGGACGCCGCGGGCGTCGCAGGCGGCGGAGCGCTTCAGCCCCTGCTTGCCCCGGTCGACCGGCGAGCGGCCGGCCTTCTCCCCGCCGGACGGGGCCTTGGTGATGCAGCCGTCCACCGAGATCTCGCCAAGGTCGAGGCCGATCATCCGGTCGTAGGCGTCCAGGGCGAGAGCGTGCAGCGCTTTGGAAATCCCCTGCCGGGACCACTCTTTGAGGCGTCGGCGGATGGTGCGGTCCGAGCATCCGGGTGTGGAGATCCGCTCGTAGCCGGAACCATGGACCAGCGCAAGCACGACGTGCTCGAAGACGGTTCGGTCGGGGATCCGGCGGCGGTGACAGCCCAGCGGGTGGCCGACGACGAACTCCTCCCGGACGGGGAGGAGCGCGGCGAACTGGTCCCACAGGGGTTCGAGCAGGCAAGCTGGCAGCGCGGGCACGGCCGTCCTTCGTGATCACTGAGCGCAGAGATTACGAGCATGAGGTACGCGCAGGGCGGCGGGTCGACCGACCCTGAGCTCAGGGCAGGTTCACCACGGGAGGTTCCCGGATCGGTCGATGAACTGTCCCGTCGGCCCGTCCGGGCCGATCGTCGCGAGGGTCACGATGGACTCTGCGCCGTCGGCGACGCTGTGTCCGAGGCCGCCGGTGAAGTCGGTCGCGGTCTGCCCGGGGTCTGCGGCGTTGACCTTCACGTCCTTCAGTTCCTTGGCGTACTGCGTCGTGAGCATCGTGACCGCGGCCTTCGAGGCGCAGTAGAGGGGCAGGGCATACCGCGACTCGATCCGCGCCGGGTCCTGGGTCATGCTGAAGGAGCCCATCCCGCTGGACACGTTGACGATGACGGGGTTCGGCGACTTGCGCAGCAGTGGGAGGAAGGCGTGCGTGACGCGCACGATCCCGACGACGTTCACGTCGAGCACGGCGCTCACGTCGGCCGCGGTGTACTCCTCGACGGAGCCGACCTTGCCGAGGACGCCGGCGTTGTTGACCAGGACGTCGATCGTTCCCTCATGCGCGGCGATATCCGCGGCCGCGGCCTGGACCGAGGCGTCGTCGGTCACGTCGATCTGAACGAACCGGGCGCCGAGCGACTCGGCCGCGGCCCGACCGCGCTCACGGTGGCGGGCACCGAGGAGGACGGTGTGCCCCGCCTCGACGAGGCGACGAGCGGTTTCAAAACCGAGGGACTTGTTGGCCCCGGTGATGAATGTGGTGGTCATGCTGGCTCCTCCTGGTCCGAACAGCACGGTCGTGCGCTGTTCACGCACTCCATGCTGGGTCCCCGGGAGGGTTGGCGGGAGCTACGGGACTTCCTGGTACGGCGCGTACCACTCAGCAGCCTGGTCCACCGGACGAGGCAGAACGCGGGCCTTCATCCCTGAGGAGACATCCTCTGGACCCCAATGGCCGCAAGGAATTCGAGTTTGCTGCGGGCGTCGGTGCCTGGCTGAGGCGTGTACACCACGAGGCGGAGGTTCGTGTCCTGGGTGTTGAGGATGTCGGAGTTCATGGCGATGTCTCCGACATCCGGGTGCTGGACGAGTTTGTGCGCACTCTGGTGACCGCCCACCGCTCGGCGGCTCCACAACTCGCAGAACCGTGGGCTGAGGTTCAGCCTCGATACCAACGCCGCGAGGTCGGGATCGTCGGGGTACCGGCTCGTCGTCGCGCGCAGGTCGGCGACGAGGGACTCCTCGAACGCCGCCCGCTCGGCCGCCGTCTGCCGGACCCGGGGCAGCTCACCCAGGAACTGCCAGACCAGGACGTTGCGATCTCCCACACCGCGGACCGTGGGATCGCCGAACGTGGCCGCGAACAGCGGATTCCAGTGCAGCAACTGCCAGGTGGCGTCGTAGATCGCCAACGGGTTGCCGGCGAGCTGGTCCACGATCCGGTACAGGCTCCCTGGGATCATTCGCGGAACCCGGCTCGGATCCGCTGCGTGACCATCCATGCGCAAAAGGTGAGCATGCTCGTCGTCGGACAGGTGCAGGGCGCGAGCCAGGGCCGAGCAGACCTGCGCCGAGGGTGTCGCTACCCGTCCCTGCTCCAGCCGGACCACGTACTCGACCGAGATGCCGGCCAGCGTCGCCAGCTCCGCGCGTCGCAGACCGGGGACCCGACGGGGTGAGCCGTGTGCGAAGCCCACCGTCACGGGGTCCAGCCGGTCCCGCCACGCCCGCAGCGCGGCACCGAGTTGATCCATGAACACCATCCTCCCGCACACCCCGCCCCGCTGGGTGGTACGCGCTGTACCACGAAGCCCCGTAGCTCCCGCCGACGCTCCCCGGGGCTCAGTGTCGAGTCGTGAACGGCGCACAACGATGCTGTTCGGAGTCAGGAGGAGCAAGCATGACCACCACGTCGAACCACTACGTCACCGTGCTGTGGGAAGCCCGGGCCAAATCCGGGAAGGAAGCCGCGATGAAGGCGTTCATGACAGCCGCCGTCACCGCATCACGCTACGACGCGGGCAACATCGACTACGAGGCTCACCAGGTCGAGGGACAACCGGGCGCGTTCGTCATCCTCGAGCGCTGGGAGAGCCGCGAGGCCCTCGAAGGCCACCTGCAGGCACCCCGCATGCAGGACCTGGTGCCCCAACTGCTGGAACTGATGGACGGCAGCATCGAGGACGGGATCCGATTCCTGCAGCCGTTCCGCCCGGCACGGTAGGCCGACCCGGAGCACGGCGGTCGTGATCGTCGTCCTCCGACGCTGAGCGGTTTCGAGCAGCAAGGCGGCAGCGCGGGCACGGCCGTCCTTCGTAATCACTGAGATCACGAGGACCCGTGCCTGCTCTGCATCCTCCCCCACACCCGATGCCTATTGCCGGTCGTTCTTATCACTCCGGCGGCGGACGGTTGAGCCTGCCCCGCGCCCGCTGGCGCCGTCCGGCGAACCGGGTCCGCGCCCGAAGACCGGGTGCGGTTCCCGCCGTGAGTGGGCTGACACAATGCACGAATGGCTTCCCCCGAGACCGTGACGGCCGCCGAGCTCATGGACCGCACCTGTGACGGCGTCCTGCTCTTCGGCCTGACCCCGCCACGGCAGACCACCACCCCCGAGCAGGCCGACGCCATCGCCGCCGCGGCCCTGACCCGGCTCCGGTCGGTGCAGGTCGACGGGCTCATCCTCTACGACGTGGACGCCGAGGCCGACCGGACCGAGGCCCCGCGACCGTTCCCGTTCATGCCGATGATGGACCCGGCCCACTTCCTCGACGGCCATCTCGCCGACTGGGCCGGCCCGGTGATCGTCTACCGCGCCGTGGGCAAGTACACCGGCGACCAGCTGGACCGCTGGTGGTCGCAGGCCGACCGCGAGCGGGTGCTGACCGTCCTGGTCGGCGCGGCCTCCCGGCACCAGGTGGTCCGGACGAGCCTTCCCGAGGCCTACCGTCGGCATGCCAGGCTCTCCCTACCGCCGCGGATGGGCGGCGTGGTCATCGCCGAACGGCACGCCGCCTCGGGGACAGAGCACGCACGCATGCTGCACAAGCAGGACGCCGGCTGCGAGTTCTTCGTCTCCCAGGTCTGCTACGACCTGGACCACACCCGCAACCTGCTCTCCGACTACACCCACGGCTGCCGCAACCAGGGCCTGGACCCGAAGCCGGTGGTGCTGACCCTGGCCCCGTGCGGGTCGGTGAAGACCCTGGAGTTCATGACCTGGCTCGGCATCGAGGTCCCGCGATGGCTCCAGGCCGAGATCACCCGCGGCGACCCCCTGGCCGCGTCGTACGAGCAGTGCCTCCTCAACGCCCGGGCCCTGATCGCGTACTGCCGCCGCCTCGGCCTGCCTTTCGGGATCAACGTCGAGAGCCTCACCAACCGCAAACTGGAGATCGACGCCTCCATCGACCTCGTCCGGGAGATCCGCGACCTGCTGGGCTGAATCATCGTCAGGTCGGCAAGCGGTCGTCGCCTGCATCAGTCCTGTTCCAGACCATGGGGCTGGATGGGCAGTTCGGCCCCCCACGTCGCCGCGGATGCGGATGTCGAGCCGCGGCGGCGCGGCTCGGCGAGCCGGATGTTCAGCAGCGTGCCTTACGTCCCTGAGGGGGATGCAGTGCCCTGAGCATGCTTAACGCTTGACAACTCTAGATAAACGACGATCTGTGGAGGTTCGCCGACGACACCAGCAGGCTTCTCGGTGTGCCGCTGACCAAGGTCGCCGATGGTCGCACCCCGTGGGAGGTTTTCCGCGACGTCCGGTTCCTCGGCAACGACCGGCTGGCTCCCTGCACGCGCCTGCTCAAGCAGGTGCCCTGCCGGGAGTGGATGGAGCAGCACGCCGACCCCGCCGACACGCTGGTGTACGTGGGGATCGAGAACAATCGGCGCGATCGGGCCCGGATCCCGGCGATCGCCCGAAACTGGAAGCCCTGGGTCACACGCTTCCCGCTGTGCGGGAAATGGGAGCCGACCCGGACCAAGGAGCAACTCTTGGACGAGGCCCGGGCCCTGGGCATCGCACCGCCCCGCCTGTACGAGCTCGGGTTCAGCCACAACAACTGTGGAGGCACGTGCGTTCGCGCGGGCCAGCGCCAGTGGAAGCACTTGCTGGAGGTCCTGCCCGAGCGGTACGCGTACGCCCAGGAGCGGGAGGAGGAACTGCGGCAACTGCTCGGCGACGTCAGCATCCTCCGTCGCCGCCGTGGCGGCGAGGCCCGGCCCCTCCCGCTGAGCCTGCTGCGCGAGGAATAGCGGGTGCTCAGCACGACGCCCCAGGCAGATGGCCTGGGGCGTCGGCGTTCACGGGACAGGTGGGCCGCCCTCACGGCGGCTGATGAGCCGGTGCAGCATGCGCCGCAGTTCTGCCCAGACGGCGCGCGATTCGTATCCGAACATGGTCCACTTCCCTCACTGCGGCCGGGCTCATCTCCCTCAGGCGCGCCGCCCCACCAGCGGGGGCAGGAGGCTGTCCCCCGGCCAGAAGGGCTGCTCGGTCGCAATGCCGGTGAGGAACACGCCGACCTCGTCCAGGACCGCGGCGCGCTCCGAAGCCCCGTAGACAACGAAGTCGTCGGCGTCATAGGCGCGGACGTGGCTGTGAGGCCCCGTGCAGACGAGGGCGCGCGCGATCTCGGGCAGGCCGAGGCTGAGGGCATCGCAGTCCCCGGAGCGGACGAGCTGCAGCAGGTCGGTGATGACGCTCTCCCAGTCGCCGACAGTCGGCCAGTCGGCGCCGCCGTTCAGTTCGTGGGTGAGGGTGGCCAGCGGGATGATCTCGCCCGGCTGCCTTCCCCGGGTGAGGAGGTCGTGGATGCGGGCGCCGTCGGGCTGGTGCACCTGCGGGTGGAGCAGCGAGTCGGCGGCCACCACGGTGGTGTTGATCTCCTGGGTTCCGGGGCCAGGGTAGTACGGCTCGTGCGCGAAGAGGAGATAGACATCCGGGGTGCGGTCGGCCGGGCCGGATTCAGGCTGGGGCATGAGCACGGTTCCTTCGGCAGTGATGGGGCGGTCATGGGGCGAGGTGTCGACGGCGGACGCTCGGTGAGTGCAGGCCGGGAGGCCGCTCAAGGTCGCGGGTCTGGTCCTCGTCGGCGGTGGCATCCGCGTGGGCGGTGCGCTGGATGATCTGGGCGCCCTGGTGGGCAAGTTGCACCATCAGCCGCTCGCGGACGATGAGGCCCTCTGAGACCGCGCGGGTGTCCCGGGCCTGGAGCAGACTGGCGGCGTCCCACAGCAAGTTGTGGCCGATCTCGGCCGAGCGGCGCAGTTCGTAGCGGTCGCTGCCGGCGGCGGCCTGGACGAGCGAGGTGTGCAGGGCGGCGAGGCGCTGCAGGTAGCGGCAGGCATCGTCGCCTTCAACGGTGTGGACGTGTTCGCGGGCCCGGCTGTCCAGCCGATCGGGCAGGTGTTCGGCGAGCAGCGGGGCGAGGAGCATCGCTGGCAGGGCGACGTCGACGGGGACTCCGTGGCTCATGGCGACCAGGCCAGCGACCAGACTGACGAGCGCGGCGGCCGCGGCGGTCAACCGCAGGGACCCGAGCACCCTGTCCAAGGCGATGCGCTGGGCGGGGCGCCTGCTCAGCCAGCGCAGGGCAAGGCGCTGCATGCGCGTGGCGGCTGGAGCGAGCACCGCGATCCAGTGGGGGATCTCGGGCGGGCTGGCGTCGCCGGGGACGGTCCAGGCGAGCCAGCCCCAGGGGGTGCGTTCGTGGACAAGTACCAGCTCGCAGTCGGCCGAGCAGGTGTCATCGCGGACGTGGCCGGTCCGCAGGGCGCGGGAGCGTTCTCTTTCCCACCGTCCCGGGTCGCGGGTGAAGGGACGCTCGTTGTGCCCGGCCGCTGCCGGGGGTGGTGTGTGGAGCGTGGCTGTCACGGGCTGATTCCTTCCGGTTGGGCGGTGAAGGCGGAGGCGCACGTGGTGCAGCGGCCGTCGCCGTCGGGGTGGGCGCGCCGGGGTGTGGGGCCGGGGCAGCTGCGGCAGAGCGGCCAGCCGAGGCAGGCCGGGCAGAGGTCCTCGCCGGGGGCGGTTCCGGGAAACCCGCAGCCGGCGCATTCGGTCAGGGCCCGGTAGGTCAGGGCCTCGCTCACCGTGCGCGCGGCAGCGGAGCCGGTCACCGGCTGCGGCGGCGGGGCGTCCCACACGGGTGCGCCGTGGTGGTCGGCCGCGCGGGTGGGCGGCGGGTAGGCCTGGGCAGCACGCAGGCGGGCAGCGATGATCGCGCCGACCGAGGTTCGCACCGGATGGGGCAGGGGCCGGGAGGCGATGACGTGCCGCAACTGATCGCGACTCCAGCCGGATTCCAGCATCACGGTCACGACGCGGCCTTGGTCGGTCAGCGCCTGCCCGGTCAGCAGCAGCTCGGGGCGAGCCGCCCCGAGTTCGAGCAGCAGCAGGATCCCCGGGTGCATCTCATCCGCCGCGGGCGCGGCCGGCGGGGACGTCGGCGTGTCCTGCCGGTCCGTCCGTCCAGGTGCTCGCGACGCGTCGCCGCGGCACGGACGGAGGGGGCTGGTCTTCTGCTGAGTGGTCTTCTTTCTGTTGGTGTTCTTAGTGGACCGATCAGCCAACGTAGGGTCATCCACTGGTGGAAAACCCGACTCTGGTTGTGACCTGCTGCTTTGCAGAGCGGGCAGATCGGTGATGAAGTACGCGGCCGCGCCGAGGGTGCCGTCTGGGCCGCGCTCGCGTTCCCGGACCAGGAAGCCGTGCTTCTCCAGCTCCTTCAGCCCGCTCTTGACGGCTGAGTCCCCGTCGCGTCCACGGCGGGCGATGTCGGCAACCGTCATCCGCCAGCCGTCCCGGTGCGTGGAGAGCAGTCCGAACAGGCCCTTGGCCTTGAAGGACAACCGGGTGTCGCGGGACAGCGCGTTGGCGATCTGGGTGAACTGATCGGCCGCCATCACGCCCCGCCGGATCCCCGCTGAGAGGCCGCCGGCGTGCTCGGCCTCGGGTGCCGTGACCATCAAGTCGGCTTCGATCAGTGCGATGTCCAAGGTGGCCGGTCGGTCCGTGATGCAGTAGACGATCTCGCCGAGGGTGCCGTCCGGGCGGCGCAGGCGTTCACGGATCAGGTAGCCGTGTGCCTCGAGCTCCTTAAGGCCGGTGCGGACCGCTTCGCGTCCGTCCGGGCCCAGGCGCACGAGGTCGGTGACCGTCACCTGCCAGCCGTTCCTGTGCGTACTGACGTACCCGAAGAGCCCCTTGGCTTTGAACGACAGCCCGGAGTCACGGAACAGCGTGTTGGCGATCTGGGTGAACTGATCGGCCGCCATCACGCCCCGGCGGATCCCCGCCCCGAAGCGGCTCACTGCCGTGCCCCCGACGCATGCCGCGCGCAGTGGCCACGACGGCACACCAGGCCCGCCACGGTGGGGCGGCCGGGGGTCCCGGGCGTGGAGGCGTGCGTGTGTTCCATGACGTCAGCTCACCCGCCGACCCCGACAAGGCTGACGGCCACGAGCCCCGACCATCGGTCACGATCCGGCAACGGAGCCGTCTAGCTGCCATGGTCGGGCTCATGGTCGGGCCGACCACGGCGCCTTCAGCCCGGGCGCTCAGGGATTGCGCAGCCCGACTGCGCAGGCTCGGACGGGCGTTGCGCAATCGGGCTGCGCAACCGGCTGAGGATCCTGCGCAGTCGTGTTGTGCCGGGGCGGCTGCACAGTCCGCCCGAGCTTCCTGATCTCCTCTTGCGCAGGTCCGTCTCACGTACTGCGCAGGCGTCTGTCGCGGCCCGGCCGGCTTCCATCTGCGCATCGGTGTCCGGGTCCAGTGGCCGGGCGGCACGTGATCGCACAGCGGTCGCCAGTCCGGGCAACGCGCGCCGACCACGGACTTCGTGTCCCCATCGTGACCATGGTCGGGGGTTCATGGTCGGTGGTCGGGTCGGGGTCGACGGGTTTTCTCAAGGTCAGCAACTACACGTCCTGACCTGGGAGTTTGACCATGTCCCCTGGCAAGCAGGCCTCACAGAGCGAGGCCGCTGCTCCGATGGCGGCCGACGCCCGGCTGGAGGCGATGCGCCGCCGCGTACGCCTCTCACGCGTGGCGGTCTGGACCGTGATTGCGGCCGGCCCCATCGCCCTGTGCGTCGCCGTCGCCTCCACCCCGACCACGGTCGCGGCAGCCCCCGAGACCAAGCCCACCGCCGTGCGCACCGCAGCGGCCACCGCCGACCCGGGCGGCTATGCGCAGGTGTTCGTCGGCGCGTGGCTGCGCAGCAGCGCGAACGAAGAGACGAGTGCGCAGGCGCGGCTTGCGCAGTCGATGGCGCCGGACGTCGATCTGCCCGACCCGGCCGCCGATGCGCAATCGGCGCCTGGGTCCGTGACGGCGGTGCGCAGTGCGCAGCACGCGGACGGTGCGTGGGCGGTGACGGTGGCTGCGCAGTCCACGCAGATCGCCAACGGGCCCTGCATCCGGGCCTCTCGCCCACCCCACCTCGGTGGGGCCGGTGGGCCTCCACGCCTGCCACGCGAACCGGCCATGTCCGCGACCACACGTGCACCGCCGAGTGCGAACCCGTGCTCGTCTACGAGCGCACCCGGTAGGGCTGGCGAACCCGCATGTTGCAGCCAGGGGCGCTTCCGTCGCCTCCGGTCGCACGGCAGGATCCTCCTCATGAGGATTCTGGTCATGGGCGGGACGTGGTTCCTGGGCAAGCACATCGCAAAGCGCGCATTGGCACGGGGGTGGGAGGTCACCACCTTCAATCGTGGGCTCTCCGGCCGGGAGGCGAACGGCGTGGAGGCGGTCCACGGCGACCGCACGAGCCGCTCCGACCTGGAACGCCTTGCCGGGCACGGGCCTTGGGATGCGGCGATCGACACCTCAAGTTCCGACCTGGCGCCCCGGGATGTCCTGGCGGCCGCGACCGTGCTGCGCCCGGCTGTGCACCGCTGGGTGCACATCTCCACCGTGTCCGTGTACGAGGGGTGGCCCCACCAGCCGCTCACGGACAACTCGCCGCTCCTCGAATGCCCTCCGGACGCCGATGAGTCGTACGGCTACACCG
The DNA here is from genome assembly GCF_055558775.1 of Streptomyces sp. NPDC025638. Classification (NCBI taxonomy): domain Bacteria; kingdom Bacillati; phylum Actinomycetota; class Actinomycetes; order Kitasatosporales; family Streptomycetaceae; genus Streptomyces; species Streptomyces sp. NPDC025638. Next base: position 81,167 of record NZ_JBVHLX010000025.1, read on the forward strand.
GCGCGGACGGCTCGCCCACCCAGTACGGATTCCAGAAGGCTGGCGGCGAGCGTGCCGTGTCCGAGGTCTTCGGCGACGCCGCGGTGTTCCTCCGCCCGGGCGTTATCCTCGGCCCCGGCGAGTACGTGGGCCGGCTGCCCTGGTGGCTGGAGCGGGCCAAGCGGGGTGGCCGCATCCTTGCCCCGGCTCCCGCCGAGCAGCGCATTCAGCCGGTCGACGTGCGTGACGTCGCCCGCTTCGCCCTCGTGCGAGCAGCGAGCTCGGCGCACGGTGGTTTCAACGTCACCCACCCTGAGGGCATCTCGTTCCGGGCCTTCCTGGAAGCCTGTCTGGCGGAGACGGACGGGGCCGGGGCGCCGGTCTGGACCGATCCCGCGGTGTTGATCGAGCAGGGCGTCAAGCAGTGGACAGAGCTGCCCCTGTGGCGCACCCACGCTGGGGTGTGGGCGGTCGACTCCAGCCGCGCGGTGGCGACGGGGCTGGAGTGCCGGCCTATCGCCGAGACGATCCGGGACACGTGGCGGTGGTGGGCCGCCGATGGGCGTCCCGTGGACCACCCGCGGTGGGCAGAGCACGGGATCGCCGCGGAGAAGGAGGCGAAGATCCTCGCCTCGCTGTGAATCAGCCCTCGATGGCGAGGAGGCCCACGTGGGGGCCGATCCGGTGTGGCGGGGACACGCGGTTGAAGTCCTCGATCCGTTCCCGCAGTGCCGTCGGGACCTGGGCGCCGTGGTACTCGGGCCGGGTCAGGTGCCGGCCGATGCGGGCCGTACGGACGACGATGCCGGTCTGACGGTGCTCCACCGGCACGTCCCACACCGGCTGCAGGGCCGCAGCCGCCCCCTCCACGTCGTCGGCTAGGAGCCGGGCGTGCGCGAGGTCCGCGGCCGCGCCCGCCCGCACGTGCGCCGACTGCTGCTCACTCGGCCGCTGCCCAATGAGGTCCAGGGCGCGCCGGGCGTCCGCTTCGGCCTGCGCGGCATCGCCGATGAGCAGCGCCGTCGTGCTGGTGGACATGGCCAGCCGTTCCTCTGAGAAGGCGAACTCGCCGCCCACCTCGTCGTGCAGCTCGTCACGGCGGCCGTGACCAGTCTCCGCGGACAGCAGCACCGCTTGCCGGGCGGATACCACGTCGCCGAGGTGGGCGTGACCCCGGGCCTTGATCGCTTGCAGCCGCCTGTGAGCCATGTCCCCGAGACCGCCGTAGGACAGGGCGCGCGTGGCCTTCGCTACCGCCTCGGTGGCATTGCCTGTGTGGTAGGCGATGTAGGCCAAGGTGCCGTCGGCGTAGGCCTGGAGCGGGGTGAAGCGGGTGCTCTCGCCGAATACGGCGGCCGTGCGCGCGAGGCTGCGGGCGCTCGGGAAGTAGCCGAGGTTGAACGCGGCCACCGCCAGCAGGGCGGCGGTCTGCCCATTCAGGATCATGAGCTGTTGCTGCTGGACGGGGACCTGCGTCCGGTCCCGCTGACGCTCGATCACCAGGCGCAGCATGTCGGTGTCCTCATAGGCCTGCGCTGGTGACTTCAGGTGGTAACCCTGGGCCATAGCCGTCACCTGGTCGCGCAGTTCATCGAGGGTGTTGTCGGAGATGGACGCCGAAGCAGTCGCGTCGGCGCCCTCAAGGGCTTCTTCTGCGGTCATTCGAACTCGCTCTTCCAGGTCATTCGCGGGTGCCTGGGGATCGTTCTGCGGCGGCGGCCCGAACAGCTGGTCAGCCGTGTGCTGAGGCCACATGGCCTCAAGTATCTGGCAGGTCGCAGGGCCGGGCAGCGTCACTAACTTCCCGCCCGTCCATCGTCGGAACTGCGTCTCGCCACAGGTGGGGTTATTGGGGCTGTTCCCGAAGAGCCGCACACCGACCTCGGTGAACCTCACCTCGAACCGCCGGTAGGGAAGTCTGTCCCGATCACACAGCCACGCGAGCAGTGTCTTCGGCTCAGCAGTTCTCATCCCGCCCCCAGTCTGCGGCGCCGCAGTCAGCCGGCCTACGCATCGATCCCTTCTCCGGGAAGGGGACCCCGCATTCGCTCACCACGACAACCCAACCCGCACAGAAGCCACTTCAAAGCTACCCCCAGGCCATCTCTGTCGCCCGGAAGAAGTGGAGAGGCCACGTTGCAGGCCATGGCGGGGACACGTGCAGCGGGTGAACTCTGATCGCCTACTTCGCTGAGAGTGCACAACCGAGCACACATACCCGGGAGTCCCCCGTGAACCCCCCAATGCAGCAAGCCCCTTCCCCCACCCAGTGCGTGGAAACTCCTCCACCCGAGGCCATCCGCGACGCAGCCGACGAACACCCGGTCAGCGCCACCGTGCTCCTCCTGCCCTTACAGCAGGACGAGGAAGAGCCTCGATTCAAGTGGCAGACCAAGCTCGCGGCGAACGAGGGCGCTGGTCCCAACGCCCGGCTGCGGGTCCGCACTCGGCTCACCGTGGCCCGCTGGCCTGGGAACGTCGACGCGGCGGCTCGGGTTGCCGACAAGCTCGTGGACAACGCCGTCCGGCACGCCAGGCCGTTCGGGCGCGGCGAGGGCTGGATCACGCTCAGGCTGACCGTGCTGATCGGTACGGACGAGCTGCTCATCGAGGTGGACGATGCCACTCCCGAGTTCGCCGACTTCAACGAAGCGATGAGCGCCACCCCTTCGGGTCCTCCGCCCGGGCTCTGGTGGGTCCGCCACTACCAGGGAACCCTGTCGTGGGACCCGAAGACGGACGCCGTCACGGGTGACGTCGTCGGCAAGACCGTGGCGGCGCTCCTCCCCACCACCTGGGGCCCGGCATGAGCCTCACGGAGCAGATGCCGCGCCGGCCAGTCAACGCCGACCGGGTAATCCCGCCCGCTGGGCCCGCGGGCTTCGTCACGACCACCGGCCGCATAGACCCCGCGCACGTCGCTCCCGACATGGGCGACTTGGCCACGCGCGTGCGCAGCCTGATCGAGCTCCAGCAGCAGCGGGTTCTCCAGCTGCCGTTGGGCGGCAACTTCTTCGACATCATCATCACGGCGAGCGGCCCGCAGGCCTACGCCGCCATCAAGGTGATGGACGAGATCCAGCACACCGGTGACGAGCGGGCGGACGCGTGCGGGCCGGTGATCGAGGACCCTCAGCGGTCGTGGCTCATCTGGCTCTTGCCTCCGGGCACCAGCGAGCAGTGGGCGCCGCACCGCTACGCGACGTGCCTGGGCCGGCCCCATCGCCTCGCGCTGCCCGCCATGACGTCCGTCGAGCCGCCCGGACCGTACTGGCTGCGCCCCTGCCGCGGCGACCGGCTCGTACCGCCCACAGCGCTGCGGCCTCTGCTCGACCAGTTCCAGCCGAGTCCCGCCCCTCACGAAACGCTCCTCGGATCCGTGCTGAGCACCATCGCCTGATCTCCGCGTACGGCGCCGTTCCCCCAACCTCCCCGAGCTGACGCCGTACGCGGTCACCGCCCCTGTTGCCGAGAAGCTCCCCTCGGCAGCAGGTCACCCCCCAAGGGAACGATGTGACCACACCCCTCAGCCCCAGAGCCCACGCCGCTCGCCTCGAAGTCCTGCGCCGCAAGTACATGGCGCAGATCATCGCGGCGGCTGCCTGCCACAGCCGTCCCGCGCGCGTCGCGCCGTACACCTTGACCCAGCCCGGCGCCGAGCGGCACGCGGACATCGAACTGATCGAGAAGTACGCGGCAGGGATGGGATGGCAGGTCACGCGCAGCACCTTCGCCGATGTGGGGCAACCTCCGCCCCTCGCGCAACGAGCCGGGTTCGGGGCGGCCTGCCGGTACGCGGCACAGGGATACGCCCACGGCATCCTCGCCATCGCCCGGCCGGCCCTCACCACCGAGAACGAGGCGCACGCGCAGGTTCTGGAGCACCTCCACGTGCGGGGCGTGTTCCTGGCCTACCTCCCCACCGAGCGCGACGCCCCCGCATAGCTCCCGCACTTCGCCCGACGCGTACGGGGCTCGGGCGAAGAGCGGGCCCAACGCCCGGTGCTGGGCCGCCGTCCCCCGAGCGGCCCGGCGCTATGGCGGTCGGCAGGCCATCCCTTGGGGAGACCCGAAGGCCCTGACTGAAAGGGGGTCAAGGTCTCCGGGTCCCCGTCCGTTGACCAAAGCGGAGACCATGGCATTCCGGGCCGCGGCGTACCTGGTCGCCTCTACAGTTAGGAACACCGCAGCGCCGCCGGCCTCACGCATTACCATTCGTCGTCTTCGTCAAAGGGTGGCCTCGCGGCGCCGGTCGCGGGACCTAAACATGTTGAGGCAGACCCGGGAGACGACGGTGGTGATCCAGCCGCCGACGTTGTCGACGACCGAGACGTCCGCCCGCAGTCAGGCCTCCTGGAGGGCGTCGTCGGCCTCGGCGAGCGAGCCGAGCATGCGGTAGGCCATCGCCCGCATGTGCGGCGGGTCCTGCCCGAACCGTTCCGTCAGGAGCGCGCCGTCGTCCGTCACCCACATGTCCCGCCACTCCCTCGGTCGCCCCATCTGGCTGAACACCCCGTCAATGCAGGTGTGTTGAGCCCTCGGGGACGGGGGTGCCCTGGTGGTAATAGAGCCGCCATCCGGTGTCGCCCTCGCCCTTGCGCCACAGGGAGCTGCGGCGGGCCCGGCGTCCGGCGATGACGCTCTCGTACGTCAGGTGCACGAGGTCCGGGGCGAGGAGCACCCCGCGCATGCCAGAGGCCTCGATGCGCGGGCTGTCCACTCCGCCGTGCAGAATGGGCAAGGCCGCGACCATCTCCTCGTACGTCCAGCGCCACCCGGAGGCGCCGACCTCGACGAACTCGGGGTCGAACAGCCGGACACCGACGGCGGAGGCCCGGACGGCGGGGTCGTGCAGGCGCAGTTCACCGTCCTTCGCCGCGGCGATCGCGGCCTGTTCCTCGGGGTTCTCATTCGTGTCGATCATGGACGCATCCTCTCCCGCCCTGGAGTCCTCGGCAAAGGGTCTTCGGGTCCTCGTCCGTTGACCAAAGTGGAGCCGGGCGGCTGCGCGCTCCGGTCTTTGCACGGGGCCGGTACGGCAGGCACCGTAGGGTCATTGCGGATGTCGGGTCCGCAACGTTCTTCATATAGTCCTCGATCGATTCCCCGAATCTGTCGGTCAAGGCGCTTTCGTCCTTGATGACAACAAAATGCTGGGGCCAGTTCGTTTCGACGCCACGGTAAACGTATGGCCGTGCGCGGACATGCCACAGGGGTGGGCGGATTTGTTCTCCGCCCACCCCTGTACCTCACGGTCCGTTCCTTCGGGCTGCAGGGTGTGGCGCGTCACGCACGGCTGCCCTCGGCGATGTTGCCCTGTGGGCGGCTCCTCAACGGGACGCCGCCCACACCCCTATTCGGATCGGCGCTGGTTCTCGGCCCTGCGCCAGTAGGTCGGCCGCCACCAGTAAAGGGTGGTTCTGTCCGGGGGCCAGTAACTGGACTTCGTTTGCTGATCCGGACCGCCGTCCCGCGCTACGTCGAACGGCCTCCAGCCCTCGTCGCGCCTGTCGGACGCCTGAGGCGTAGTAGCCCGGCGGCGCCGCTGCGGATCACTCACGCCGATCTCTGCGAACGAGCGCTGGGCATCCATGAGCGAAGGCCGGTTCGGTCCGTCGGGAAGCCAGGGCGAGCGAAGTTGCCCCGGATCGTCCTCCCAGCGGCAGATGCGGCAGATCTCGTACCATCCAGGCCCGTCCTCGAGGACGAGGTACCCGCAGCACGGACAGGGATACATGCTTCTCATCTCCAGGGAATGGGAGTGCCCGGCGCAACGATGTTGCCCTTCACTCGGATGGGGTCGTCGAAGTACTCTCGGCCCCGGTCCGGCTTGAAATAGGTTACGAGCCCCTTCTTGCTCTTCACCGCGATTTCTCCGCTCTGAGCTTGGCGTTTATCCTCGGCGGGTTTCGTGTTCCTTGATCGTGTCGGCGCGTTTGACGGTCTTGCCGACGTCGTGACGCTTGGCTCGGTGTCTG
>NZ_JBVHLX010000026.1:0-79780 GCF_055558775.1 Streptomyces sp. NPDC025638
GACGTGGTCAAGGCGGTCACCGGTGAGGAGATCACCCAGAACGGTCTGGGCGGCGCGGACGTGCACGCGGAGACCTCCGGCGTGTGCCACTTCGCCTACGACGACGAGGAGACCTGCATCCACGAGGTGCGCTACCTCCTCTCCCTCCTGCCGCAGAACAACCGCGAGAACCCGCCGCACGCCGCGACCGCCGACCCGGCCGACCGGCGCTGCGAGGCGCTGCTGGACCTGGTGCCGGTCGACGGCAACCGGCCGTACGACATGGCCAAGGTGATCGAGGAGATCGTCGACGACGGCGAGTACCTGGAGGTCCACGAGCGCTGGGCGCGCAATGTGATCTGCGCGCTGGCCCGGCTGGACGGCCAGGTCGTCGGCATCGTCGCCAACCAGCCGCAGAGCCTGGCCGGTGTGCTGGACATCGAGTCGTCGGAGAAGGCGGCGCGGTTCGTGACGATGTGCGACGCCTTCAACATCCCGATCATGACTCTGGTGGACGTGCCCGGCTTCCTGCCCGGCGTCGGCCAGGAGCACGACGGCATCATCCGGCGCGGTGCGAAGCTGCTGTTCGCCTACTGCAACGCGAGCGTGCCGAGGATCTCGCTGATCCTGCGCAAGGCGTACGGCGGCGCGTACATCGTCATGGACTCGCAGGCGATCGGTGCGGACGTGACCTACGCCTGGCCGACCAACGAGATCGCCGTCATGGGCGCCGAGGGTGCCGCGAACGTCATCTTCCGGCGGCAGATCGCCGCGGCCGAGGACTCCGAGGCGATGCGGCGTCAGATGGTCGAGGAGTACAAGGCCGAGCTGATGCACCCGTACTACGCGGCGGAGCGCGGTCTGGTCGACGACGTCATCGACCCGGCCGAGACCCGGCAGGTGCTGATCAGGTCACTGGCGATGCTGCACGCCAAGCACGCCGACCTGCCCTCCCGCAAGCACGGCAACCCCCCGCAGTAGCCGACCCCGCAGTAACCGTCCCACAAAGACACCGCACCGTCCGGTTCTCCTCAAGAAGGGGACCGGACGGTACTTTTTTTCGTCGGGAATGTGGCAGAGTTGAGGCTTCGCAGGGGGTCCACGGGAGGGCTCCCAGCCAATTTGCCGGGCCGACGCTGACCTAAAGCCGCGCGACCGGTATGATATTGGCCGACCGTTCGTGCTGTTCTTGGCTGTACTTGTCGTAGGGAGACGGCGTTGGACATCGACGTACTGGGGGCCCTGGCGGTGCGGGAGGGCGGAGTGCCGGTCACTCCCACCGCGCCGAAACAGCGTCAGATGCTGGCCCTGCTCGCGCTCAACGCCGATCACGCCGTGCCCGTCACGGACCTGGTCGAGGAGCTGTGGGAGGGGCGGCCGCCGCGCAGCGCCCGTACGACCCTGCAGACCTACGTCCTGCACCTGCGCGACCACATCGCCCGGGCACTCGCCCTCGCCGCCGACGAGCCGGGGGCGCGGGACAGGCTCCCGCGCGGCGCCAAGGACGTCCTCGTGACCCTGCCCGGTGCCTATCTGCTCGCCGCCGGCGGCGGCAGCAGCGATGTGCGCCGGTTCGAGAACCTCGCGGGCAAGGGCTACCGGGCCATGGACGCGGCCTCCTACGCCGAAGCATCCGCCCGGCTGACCGAGGCGCTGAACCTGTGGACCGGGCCGGCGTTCGCCGACATCCAGCAGGGCACGCTGCTGGCGCGCGAGGCCAAGCGGCTGGAGGAGAGTCGGCTGTGCGCGCTCGACCAGCGGATCGAGGCCGACCTGCACCTCGGCCGGCACCGCGAACTGCTCGCCGAGCTCATCGTTCTGACCAGCCGCTACCGCACCCACGAGAACCTGCACGCGCAGTTCATGCTGGCCCTCGCCCGCTCCGGCCGGCGCAGCGAGTCCCTGCACGTCTACCGGCAGCTGCGCACCACGCTCGTACGGGAGCTGGGGCTGGAGCCGTCGCCCCGGCTGCAGCGGCTGCAGCACTCCATCCAGGTCTCGGCCGCCGAGGTACCGGGAGAGGCGGCCCTGGCGGCGAGCTGATTCACCTCCCTCGCAGGAGCGAGTCGGCGGCCCGTGGATCACCCCGGACGGCGATGCGGTCGCGGTGAACCAGCCTGCACAATGCGCAGACGGCCACCCGGGAACCGACCTTGGAGACGCCACCATGACTGCTGCCTCGCCCCCGCCGGGGCACCCCGCCCCGCAGATGCCGGCCGCCGACGTGCTGGCCGAACTCACCGCGCTGCTGGCGGGTTTCGTGGCTGTCGAGGCCCAGGCCGTCGACGCCGAGGAGAGCTTCGCGGTGCTGGGGCTGGACTCCCTGCTGAGCGTGGGGTTCATGGGTGCGCTCAACACTCGCTTCGGCACCTCGGTGCCGCCGGACGCCCTCTACCAGTACCCGACGCCGAAAGCCCTGGCCGACCGGCTGGCCGCCGAACTCGGCGGTGCCGCATCCGACCCGGCCGTGCCCGTGTCCGCACCGGTCCCGGCCGGGGACCACGACGGCGACGTCCTCGACCGACTGCGCGGCCTGCTCGCGCGGATCCTCGGCTGCGCACCGGACGACATCGAGGCCGACGTCCCCTTCGTCCTGCTGGGCCTGGACTCCATCCTCTCCGCGCAGTTCGTGGAGGGAGTCAACCGGATCTGGGGGCTGCGCGAACCCACGGCGCTGCTCTACGACCACCCCGACCTGGCCTCGGTCGCGGCGCATGTCGCGGCCAACTCCCGTGCGGGTGGGGGTGATTCGGCGTCCGGGGACGTGGTGCCGCCGGTGCCTGCGGAGCCGTCGGTGTCGCCCTCGGTGGCCGCGTCGGCCGCATCGGGCGCTCCGGGCGCGCAGGTCGACCTGGAGGCGTTGCTGGACGCGGTCCGTGACGATCTGCTCAGCGTCGACGAGGCGGCCGCCCTGCTCGGCACCCGGCCGGCCTGAGGCGCGGAGCGCTCCGTGTCCATGGACAGCCGGGAGATACTCACACGGTTCAAGGACGGCACCCTGGAACGCCGACGGGCGCTGGAGCTGCTGGCGGGCGCATCGGACGCACTGGAGGCACCGGTCGCTCCCGACGTGCCACATGTGCTTTCCGTGCCGTCGGTCGCGCCGGCCGTCCGGCCCGAGCCCCTCGCCTCCGCCGACCCTCCCGCCGACTCCCCGAGCGCCGGATGGTGTGCCGTCGTGGGACTGCAAGGGCGCTGGCCGGGGGCCGACGGTCCGGACGCCTTCTGGGAGGCGGAACTGCGCGCCCGTGGTGCGGCCGTGCGGGAGAGCGTCCCGGGAGGCGCGGAGGCCGTCGGCCCCGACCCGTTCGGGACGGACCCCGGTGAAGCGGCGCGCATGGACTCCCGTGAGCGGCTCCTGCTGTCCGGCGCCCGGCAGGTCCTGGAGGCCGCCGGGTACGCCGGTGCCCGCCTCGACGCGCTGACCGGCCCGGACGGCGAGCGCCGCAGCGTCGGGGTGTTCGCGGTCGGCGGCGCCGCCCGCCTCTCGCGCATCCTGGATCTGCGCGGCCCCAGCCAGGACATCGACACCGGGCCCTCCTCGTTCCTCACCGCCCTGCACCTGGCCCTCGGCGCGCTGCGCGCCGGCGAGTGCGCGGCGGCCCTCGTCGCGGGCACCGAGCCGGGCGCCGGTGGCACGACCGCCGGTGGTACGAGCGCCGTACTGCTGAAGCCGCGCGCCGCCGCGCGCGCCGCCGGTGACGTCGTGCACGCCGTCGTACCGGCCAGCGCGGTGGGGCATCCGGGGCGCGGTGCGCACCCCGCGCTGCGCGACCGGCTGCGGCGCCGGGCCCTGCGGGCCGCCGGGACACCGGCCGCGCAGGTGCAGGTCGAGGAGGACGGGTACGGCGCCGGGGCCGGGGGAGCGGGACAGGCGGCGGCGACCGCGCTGACCCGTGCCGTCCTCCAACTGCGCCATGCCACCCTGCTTCCGGGGCCGGGCAGGCCGCGGCCCGCCGTCTGGGAGGCCGGGCGCGCTCCCGAGGGGGGAACACTGCCGCGCACGGTCCTGGTCGGCGTGCACGCGCCGGACGCCCAGCACGCGGTCGTGGTGCTACGTGAGCCGGACCCGGATCCGGACCCGTCGCCCGTGGCGCGGGCACCGGGGGAGGACGACGGCGGGCCGCACCTCGTACTGCTGTCGGCGGCCACGCCCGGGCACCTCGCCGCCACCGCCGAACGGCTCGCCGCCTGGCTCACCGACCGTGAACGCGTCACCGGCCCCCGCGCGCCCGCCCTGCCCGCCGTGGCCCGTGAACTGAGGCTGGGACGGGCTGCGCTGGAGTGCCGTCTGGCGCTGGTGGCGTACGACACCTCCCAACTCGCCACCGCGCTGGCCGCGTTCGCGGCACGGAGCGGCTCCGAGGACTTGCCGGACGGACCGCCGGTGCACAGCGCGGATCTGCGGGACCCGCCCGCCGAACCGCTGCTGCTCGCCGGACTTCCCGAGACCCGCGCCTATGTCGACGCCCTGTGGGAGGGCCGGCGCTTCGAGCAGCTGATCCGGCTGTGGCTGGCCGGTGTCGACGTGCTGGGCGCGGGCCGCGCCCACCTTGCGGGGCCGGTGACGGAACTGCCCCCGAGCGCGGCATGGCCCCGAGGAGCGCAGACGTGACGGCTGCCGCACAGGAGGCGGACACGGCCGAGGTCACCCTCTGGCTGTGTCCCAACGACGGGCTCAGCCCCGAGATCGCCCGGCTGCTCGCCGAGCACTGGCTGGACGCCCAGGAGCGGCGCACCGCGGGGAAGTTCCTCTTCGAGCGCGACCGTCTCCAGTATCTGATCGCGCACACCCTCGTACGGCGCGCCCTGGCGCTGGAGGCGGGGCTGGCCGAGGCGGAGCTGGTCATCTGGCGCTCGGCACGGGGGCGGCCCTTCCTGCGGCCCACCTCCGATCTGGCCTCGCGCGGCGGGCGGGTGCTCGACTTCAACCTCTCCCACGCGGGCGGCTACAACTTCCTGGGCATCGTGCGCCAGGCCCGTATCGGCGTGGACGTCGAGCGGATCGCGGAACGCGACGAGAACGCCATCGCCACCATCGTGAACGCCATCTCGCCGCAGGAGCGCGACTGGGTGCGGGAGGCCGACCCCGGGCCCGAGCGGGACCGGCGCGCGCTGCGGGTGTGGGTGCTGAAGGAGGCGTACTCCAAGGCGCGCGGCCTTGGCCTCGGCATCCCGTTCGACAGCTTCGTCTTCACCCTGGACGACGAGGGCGGAGTACGCGCCTTCACACCGCCCGCCGACGACACCGGACGCCCCTGGCGGTTCCTCGAACTGGAGCCGGTGCCCGGGGTGCTGGTCGCCGTGGCCGTGCCCGCGGACGGGAACGAGGAGGCGGTCGTCCACCTCAACCGCGGCTTCCCCTGGAGCCGGTCGGCGCCGCAGAGGTTCCTGCTGCCCGAGCCCGTGGGAGGAGACACGTACGCCGCTGCCGCGTAACGGGCCGGTTTCCGGAAGGACGCCAGGAAAGAGCGTGACGTTCTTCGGCGCCCGTCTTCCGTGTGCACTTCATCGCTATTTCGATGTCTGTCGCAGGGGCTTGTGCGGAAATTCTCAAGTTATTGACCCGGAGTGTTGATCGAAATTCTGGAAGACCTTGCCGGCGCTCGACGGAATGTTGAATTCCGCACGTCCTGGCCGGTCTGACGAGCAAGTATGTGACACTCGCACAGTTGCTCTTGAAAGGGCCTGATCGAAAGCGCAATACCGCCCATGGGACTTCGCTTGAGAACCGCTAGAGGAATTGACTGGAAGAAGGGGAATGCCGCTAGCTTGCCTTGAAGTGGAGGCACAATTCTGGCCACTGGAAGGAAAGAGACAAGGAACTCGACGAGTACGGAGGAGACCGTGAGGATTCAGGTTCTGGGTCCGTTGAGTGCCGAGGTCGACGGGGGATCCATCGTTCCGTCCGCGAGCAAGCCGCGGCAGATTCTGGCACTGCTTGCCCTCTATCCGGGCCGTGTGATGCCCGTACCCACGCTCATGGAGGAGATCTGGTCGACCCGGCCGCCGCAGAGCGCGCTGACCACCCTGCAGACCTACATCCTCCAGCTGCGCAGGCGCCTGGGCACCGCGATGGGGCCCGGCGCGCCCGGACGCGCCAAGGAAGTCCTTGCCACCCGGCACGGTGGCTATCTGCTGCAGATCCCCGAGGAATCGGTGGACGTGCACGACTACGAGCGCCTGATCCGCGAGGGACAGTCGGCCTTCGACGTGGGCGACAGCGAGGTCTCCGCCGCCCGCTTCGGGGCCGCGCTGAACCTGTGGCGGGGCCCGGCACTCGTGGACGTGCGGGTCGGACCGATCCTCGACATCGAGGTACGGCGGCTGCAGGAGAGCCGGCTGGTGACCGTGGAACGGCGCATCGACGCCGAGCTCAGGCTCGGTCGGCACTCCGAACTGATCGCCGAGCTCACCGAACTGACCGCCCGCCACCCCCAGCACGAGGGCCTGCACTCCCAGGTCATGGTGGCGCTGTACCGGTCGGGGCGGCAGGCGTCGGCACTGGAGGTCTACCGCAGGCTGCGGATGCGGCTGATCGACGAGCTCGGGGTCGAGCCCTCGCCCCAACTGCAGCGGCTGCACCAGGCCATGCTGGCCGTCGACCCGCAGCTGGACGTCCTGGCCGGCCCCCGGCACACCTCCACGTTCGACCTGTTCGCGGCGTGAGCCCCGGCTGCGGAGAGGGGAGTTCGCCGTGCGCATCCTGAGACAGCTGGACAGCCCCCTGGACGGACTGCTGCGGCGGGCCGCCGCCCGCGCCGGCGGCCGGCCGGCCGTCACCGCCCAGGGGGGCACCACCGAGGGGGGTACCGCCGAGGGGCACACCACGACCTTCGAGGCGCTCGACCGGGAGGCCGACCGCGTCGCCCACTGGATCGACGGCGCCCTGCGGCGGGCGGACTCCGCCGTCGTGGTGGCCTGCGCCCTGGACGCCGCCTTTCCCGCGCTGTACTTCGGCGCGGTGCGCAGCGGACGGCTGCTGGCGCTGCTCGACCCGGCGGCGGGATCCGCGGCCGCCCGCGAGCTGTGCACGGCGGCCGGGGCCGAAGTCGCCTTCGTGCCCGGCCCCTTGGCCGAGCTGCTCACCGCGGAGGCGGAGGAGGGGCGGCTGCCGTCACTGCATACGATCGTTGTCACCGACGGTGACAACGATGGCGTGGCCGTGCCGCTGGCGGACGCCCTGAACGCCGTACCCGGTACGCCGTTCCGGACTCCCGTCGGTGACCTCGACGCGGTGGCCTGCGTGCAGCTCGTGCCGCATCCCGCCGCGGGGCTGCGCGAGGTGCGCCTGAGCCACCGCAATCTGCTCGCCAACGCCGCGCAGATCGCCGTGGCCCATCAGCTGGACCCCGCGAGCGTCGTGGTCAACCAGATGCCTGCCTACCATCCCGCCCTGCTCGGCGCCGCCGTGCACGCCGGGGCCGAGCAGGTGCTGGTGAGCGACACGGACCCGTGCGCGGGCATGACCGTGAGCCGCAGCCGGCAGGCCACCCACTACTACGGGCTGTCGACCCGGCTCGCCCGGCTCGCCGAGGACGAGCGGCTCGCCGACCACCGCACGGCCCTGCCCGGCGGCCGCCTGAGGGCCGTACTGTCCGCCGGCGTGGCCCTGGAACCGGTCGTCGCCCGCCGCCTCGGGGACACCCTGCGGGTGCCCGTGTTGCAGGGCTACGGCGTCGGCGGGCTCAGCGCGCTCTCCCACGTCCAGGCGCCCGGGGCACGGCCCGAACGGGGCGCGGTGGGCGTGCCGTTGCCGGGGACCGAGTGCCGGGTGGTCGACCCCGTCACCCGGGCGCCCGCGCCGGTGTGGTCCGACGGCGAGGTGGAGATCCGCGGCCCGCAGGTGCCCTCGGGCCGTGCCGACGGCTGGCTGGCCACGGGCGACGTCGGCTACCTCGACCTGGACGACCAACTGCACCTGGTGCGCCGGTCCGGCTCCCCCTTCGCCTGCGGCGACGCCGTCGTCGCGCCCGGAGTGGTCGAGCGCGTGCTGCGCCAGGACCCCCGCGTGGCGGACTGCGCCGTCGCCGACGTCCCCGATCCCGTCACCGGCTCGTCGGTGTGGGCGGGGGTCGTGCTGCGGGAGGATGTCCGGGACGCGCCGGACATCCTCGACGCCGTCGCCGAACGCGCCAACGCCCAGCTGGGACCCGGCGAGCAGATACGGCGGCTCGAAGCGGTCGAGGCGCTTCCCCGGAGGATCGGGGTGAAGCCGGTGCCGCGGATGCTGGTGCGGCAGTACCTGACGGCGGCCTGAGGGTTCCGCGGCCCTGTTCGGCGCTGTAGGGCGCGTGCAGGGCGGCGGCCTCCTCGCCGAGGCTGGGCAGAATCGTTTCTTTGACTGGTCGCGCCTACTGCTTCGGCCAGCCGATGTCGTCCTCGGACTGGTCCTGGACCGGCTCGGCGGGCTGGGGCGCGGTGACCCGTGCGGCCTCCTCGTCGCCGGGGGACACCTTCGCCGTATCGGCTGCGGAAGGCGTGCTCGCCCACGGCCTCATCATGGACCCCCTGGAAACGGAAAAGGGCAGGAACCGGCCCCCGGGCAGGAGCCGGGCAGTTCGAGAGCCTGCCGGGAACCGCTGGAGAAGTGCTCGAAGAACGTACGAGATGCGTACGAGGACTGCTGCAGGGCGGCGGCCGGGCGGTGCTGGGGCGGCGGTTGGGGCGGCGGCTGGGCCCCCGGCTCAGGGGCGGCCGGCGAAGAGGGTGAGCCGCGGGGTCCTGCGCGGAGCGGGGGCCGGGGCGGCGTCCCGCATGATCATGGTTGCGACCGCGCCTACGGCCCGCAGCCGCACGCGGCGCAGCGCGCGGCCCGCGGAATGGGGTGAGGGCATGTCCTGCTCCTTCATCGGCCTGTTTGGCAACTGTTTGCCACACAGCCTGTTCAGGCTTGCTCGAATGCACGCGGAGCGGCGCTGGACCGGGGCCGAAATTCTGGAATGCGTCTTGAATTCCGGCGGAATGCGGGGGAGTTGTCTTGACCCCTTGGGCGGCCGCTGGCGAACCTCGATTCCGGGTAATTCGAGAAGGAGGCACTGCCGTGGCCAGCAACAACAAGAACGTGCCGAACAGCGAGCCGGAGGCCGTCACCGACGCCCTCGCGGACGTGGACGTGGAGGCCGTCCTCGGCAACATCGCCCTGCAGTAGGGCGTACCGCCGCACGGCAAGGAGGGAGGGGACACCCGGCGGGGTGGCCCCTCCCTCCTTGGCTCGCCCGGCCGTTGGGCCGGCTCAGCTGCTCACGAGCGCCACGCACATCCCGCCCAGCGCCAGGGCCTGCAGGGCCACGCGGGCGTTGATGACGCTGTCCCAGGTCCGCTGGAGTCCACGGGCGTCGGGGGCGACCCGGCAGTCCAGGGCCGCGCCGGTGAGCTCCTTGTTCACCGGGGCGCTGACCTTGTTGTAGATGGCCAGCCACACCACCAGGGACACGGCCGCGACGCCCGCGGCCACGGCCGGCACCGCCTTGCCGTCGACGGCGGCCACGGCGACCGTGGCAACCGTCGCCACCAGCCCGAACACGCCCGGTACCGGCATGCGCTGGTCGCCGAAGCGGTGGGTCTGGCCCATGGCGCTGGTGAGCACCACGTCGTCGACGTGGGCCATGGCGGGCCGCTGCACCAGGGCGGAGAAGACGTCGGTCCCGTAGACCACCGCGTTGGCCATGGTGGCTATCACGGCCAGCGTTTGCAGGAGCGCTTCCATCACACACAACCACCTTTGTGGGTCTGCCGGTTGGCATGTGGTCCTGAGCCACACGGATATGTCGATGCTAGATACTCTTTCGAGACTATATTGGTCGCCGCTCCGAATGCTAGCGTTGACAACAACATTGTTCCGTCGGGGACTTCGCACCGGACCTGCGCCCGGACAGAGCCACGAGGAGACCAAGAGATGGCCATAGGACGTGCCCGTCGCATACTCATCGCCGGCGGAGGGATCGGCGGCCTGGCCGCGGCCCTCGCACTGCAGCAGAGGGGGTTCGAGACCGTCGTGTTCGAGCGCGCCGAGTCGCTGCGCGACGGCGGCGCGGGCCTGCACATCTGGAGCAACGGCGTCCTCGCGCTGGACTACCTGGGCGTGGCCGAGCAGGTCCTGCGGGTCGCGCCCGTCCAGCAGGTCGCGCACTTCAGCACCTGGCGCGGCGAAGTGCTGGGCGCCTGGCCGGTCGGTGACTTCATCGAGCGGTACGGGGCACCCACCATCGCCGTCGAGCGGTCCGAGCTGCACGGTGTGCTGCGCGACGCCCTGCAGGGCTCGCCGCTGCGCACCGGCGCCCACGTCGTGTCCTTCGACCAGGACGCGGACGGGGTGACGGTGCACTTCGCCGACGGCGGCAGCGAGCGCGGCGACCTGCTGATCGGCGCCGACGGCATCCACGGTGCCGTGCGCGACTGCCTGTTCGGGCCCGCCCGCAACCGCTTCAGCGGCTACATCGCCTGGCGTGGCCGGGCGCCGATGGAGCACGCCGACATCCCGCCCGGCACCTTCAACGCGATCTTCGGACCGGGCACCCGGTTCACGTACTACGACGTCGCGCCCGGCCTGGTGCACTGGATGAGCGTCGCCAACGGGGCACCCGGCGGGCGCGACAAGCCCGGTACGGCGCGGGCGATGCTGCTGCGCCGGCACGAGGGGTGGGCCGGGCCGGTGGCCGACATCCTGCGGGCCACGCCGGAGGAGTGGATCCTGCGCGGCGACGTCGAGGGCCGCAAGCCCGAGCGCGAGTGGGGCCGGGGGCGGGTCACGCTGCTCGGCGACGCCGCGCACCCGATCACCTTCAACATCGGGCAGGGCGCCTGCCAGGCGCTGGAGGACTCCCTGGTGCTCGCCGAGTACCTCGACCAGCCGGGCGACCCGGTCGCGGCGCTGCGCCGGTACGAGGCCGAGCGGCGGACGCGGACCGCTCCGCTGCAGAAGATCGCCTGGCGGATCGGGAAGATGGGCGCGGTGGAGAACTCGCTGCTGATCAGGATGCGGGAGTCCTTCATGCGCAAGAACTGGAACACGAAGGCCTTCCAGGCGGCTGAGCAGGGGCAGGTCGCGTATGGGATGCGGTGGGCCAAGCGGGATGCCTCCCGGCGGGCTGCGACTCCGACCACTGGGGACTGACGCCCGCTTCGTGGGATTCTCTCCGGCTCGCGGCGGGGCGACTGAGATCACCGTTGTCGGGCAGTCGCCGGCCGGGGAGCGATCCGACGGCCCCCTGGGGTAGCGCGGACCGTGTTCAGATGGCGCGGGTGCTTTGTAGGTGATCTTCTTAGGAACCTGAGTGCGGTGAGCCGTTCGGCGAGGCTTCCGTCCCGGCAGTAGGGCTCGGGGTACGTGCCGTTGTCCTCCCGCCGACGCGGGGGTGTTCCGCTCCCAGTGTCGCGGAGATAGCCCGGGCGGTGGGGATGAGCAGCCGCGCGTCCGTGCACTACCAGCTGGGGGAACTGGTGGTGAAGGGCGCCATCATCCGCGAGCCCGGCCGCCCGCGCGGCATCCGGCTCACACGGTGACGACGGCTGCGTCGCGTCAGCTCCGCCGTGCTGCACCGTCCGGCCAGACGACGTCGACCGACAGGCCGGCGTCGCGGGCTTCGAGGACGGTGTCCGCAGTGCCGCCGCCCTTACCGGACGGGGGCTCGCCGTTCCAGACCGCGACGAGACGGTCCGCACGCCGGAGGAGTGTGCGGTTTGCGTCCTCGTACGCCGAGCGGTTCGCGGTCTCGTGCTCCAGCCGTTGCTCCGCCCGCTCCCGGGCCCGCACCGCCTGCCCGCTCTCCCCGAGCTTGCGCAACTGCTTGTCGCTGACGGCACGGTCCGGGGTCGTGGAACAGGCCGAGACGGCGAACAGGACGATCACCGCCAACGATCCCCACACGGTCTTCGAGCCGGCGGCACGCCGCGCGAAGGCCCTCATGCTTGTCCGCCTCTCATGAACAGTTGCCTCTCCATCGTCGTACGCCCGGCCCGACCGTCACTGTCCACCAGGACGGCCGGGCCGGGCATGAGTACCCGTACTCGGACGGCTACAGGCTCAGGCCTGCCATCGTGCGCTCGAGAGTGTTCGCGTACAGGCGCGCGCCCCCGATCTTCGGGTGGAACGACTGGGCCGACAGGCCGTACTGATCGCCACCTGGATCAGCAACATCTACAACAGCCGCCGACTACACAGCGTGTGCGGGTTCAAGAGCCCGATCGACTACGAGAACGAGTACTGGGCCGGCCTCACCGTGGGACTGGCTGCATAGGAAGGACTCCACACTTCGAGGGGATTGACACGCGCCAGACCTCGAACTTCGTGTCCACCCGCTCCCCGTGCATCTCCAGGTACGCGACGGCCGGGCCGTAGCCGGGCATCCTCCGTCACGCCAGAGGGAGAGTCCTTTCCAGCCACGGGTACGAACTGCACGACGAGTCCGATTCAGAACGAGGTCTGCGTCCGACAGGCGACCCCGTCCAACCCGCGGCGCAGCGCCTCAAGGCGGTTCACGGGTGCTCCGGAAAATCTGGTCCTGAGCGTGAACCAGGCTGCCCCCGGTCCACCGTCTCCACTCCG
The DNA here is from genome assembly GCF_055558775.1 of Streptomyces sp. NPDC025638. Lineage (NCBI taxonomy): Bacteria > Bacillati > Actinomycetota > Actinomycetes > Kitasatosporales > Streptomycetaceae > Streptomyces > Streptomyces sp. NPDC025638. The sequence goes on from NZ_JBVHLX010000026.1 coordinate 12,527, forward strand.
ATCGACGGATCCAGCGCCTCCCAGACCCTGTGCTCCGGTGGGAAGTTCAGGGCCACCAGGGTGTTGACCAGCATGCCTCGGGACATGAACCAGGACGTGTCGTCGGGGTCGGTGCCCAGGGCCAGGTGGACCTCCTGCCACAGGCTCTGCCAGCCGGCCCGGACCGTCTCGCCGAACTCGTGGTCGCCCGCGGCCTCCGCGCCCGCCACCGCCGCGTACACCTGCATCTGCATCAGGAGGCGTTCCGGCTCCTTCACGATGACCCGGGTGTAGGCGATGGCCATCGCGTGCCGCGCCTCCTCGCCCACCAGGCCCTCGGCCGCCCCCGTCAGCAGCCGTGCGGTCTCGGTCACGCAGCGTGTCGCCGCGGCGAGGAACAGCGCGCGCTTGCCGGGGAACAGCCGGAAGAGGTACGGCTGCGAGACTCCCGCGCGCCGCGCGATGTCCTGCGTCGAGGTGCCGTCGTATCCGCGGTGGGCGAATTCGATCATCGCCGCGCCGACCACGGCCGTCCGCCTCTCCTGCGCGCTCATCCTCGGCATGGCAACACGCTCGGGTGTGCCCGCCCGCCGCGTCAAGGAAAACCGGCCGAATCCGTTTTCGAGACACATTCAAGGAATGCGCCAGAGCGGGGTGCGAGATTCACGGGGTCGAGAACCGCTCGTCGACGGCTCGATGACCCACGCCGCCACAATTCAGTGAGGTAGGAACGGGGATGAGCGACAACCAATTCACGATGTTTCCCGGACAGGGATCGCAACGCGCCGGCATGGCAGAGCACCTGCTGCGCGAGCATCCCCGCACGGCGGGACGCGTGCTGGAGCGGGCGGAGGAGGCGACCGGCCTGCCGCTGACCGAACTGTGCAGCACGGCGGCGGAGTCGGAGCTGGAGCCCACCGAGATCGCCCAGCCCGCCATCGTCGCCACCAGCCTCGCCGTGTACCAGGTGCTGCACCAGGAGACGGGCTTCGTCCCGGGTGCGGCCGCGGGGCACAGCCTCGGCGAGTACACGGCCCTGGTCGTCGCCGGTGTCCTCGACGCCGACGACGCGCTGCGTCTGGTGCGCCGCCGGGGTGAGCTCATGGCCGGTGTCTCGCGCCGGGTTTCGGGGGCGATGGCCGCGATCATCGGCCTCGCGCCCGCGAAGATCGAGGAGATCTGCGCGGCCACCGCCGCATCCGGCGTGGTGGAGGTGGCCAACTACAACGAGGCGGGCCAGACGGTCATCTCCGGCCAGAGCGCCGCGGTCGACGAGGCCGTACGGCTGGCGAACGGGGCCGGCGCCGAGCGCACCGTGCCGCTGAAGGTCTCCGCGCCCTTCCACTGCTCGCTGATGCAGGTCATCGAGGACGAGTTCGCCGCGGAGCTGGAGCGGGTCGAGTTCGGTGCCCCCCGGCTGCCGGTGTTCAGCTCGGTGACCGGTGCCCTGGTGCGCGACGGCGCGCACGCCCGCGATCTGCTGCGGCGTCAGCTGGCCGGTCCCGTGCGCTGGGTGGACGTGCTGGACGCCGCCGCCTCCTACGGGGTCGACGGCTACCTCGAGGTCGGCCCGGGCCGGGTGCTCAGCGGCTTCGCCAAGCGGACCGTGCCCGACGCCCAGGTGCGCAGTACCAACGACGCGCGCCGCATCACCACGCTCCTGCGCGACCTGCGCCAGGACGCGGCCGCCTCCGCGGTCGCCGCGTAACCGGCCGCGGCCGTCGGCGCACCGGACGCCGGCCCCGGTCCCTTCCCTGTCCGCTCCGGCTCCCGACCTCCCGACCTCCCGACCATCCGCGTGGCGGGGGCGCTTTGAGCCCCCGGCGCGTACTCACCACCCGAAAGGCAGCCAACGGTGTCCGAAACCCTGATTCCCACGTCGACCGACTACCTGTCCGCGGTGCAGGCGGCCGTCGCCGACGCCCTCGGCATCGACGAGTCCGAGGCCGTTCCCGAGGCGACCCTGCTGGGCGAGCTCGGCGCGGAGTCGATCGACCTGCTCGACATCCTCTTCCGCCTGGAGCGCGCCACCAAGGTGAAGATCACCGTCTCCGACATCGCCGACCTGCTCCAGGGCGGCATCCCGGACGAGGAGTTCGGCGACGAGAACGAGGTCGTCAACGACCGCGGCCTGACGCACCTGGAGAGCGTCCTGCCGCAGTTCGACCGCAGCCAGCTCGACGAGCCGCTGACGGCCGAGGGCGTGCTGGGCCTGTTCACCGTCCAGAACCTCACCGACCTCCTGACCGAGCGGGCCAAGGCCGCCGCGTCCGCCTGAGCGGCGCCCATGTCCTTCGCGGCCGGTGTCCGGGTCAATGGCGCCCCGGACACCGGCCGTGGGGCCCGGGCCCTGTCGTCAAACCCCCGCCTGCCCCACGACGCCATGCACGCTCCCCCAAGCTCTTCGAGCAGGGGGACCCCCATGACGCCGCAAGGCCCGCCCTTCGGGCGGACGACGGGAGTTTGACGACAGGCCCCGGCACCACCCGCCCCGCCCTGCCCCGGGCCCGTCCCGTCGGCAGCCAGGCCGCCCACCTCGTAGCAGAAACGGGAAGAGAGAGATGAAGCTGAAGGACCGTACCGCCTTGGTCACCGGCGCCTCCCGCGGCATCGGCCGGGCCATCGCCCTGGCCCTGGCCGAACAGGGGGCGGCCGTCGCAGTGAACTACCGCTCGCGCCAGGAGGAGGCGCTGGCCGTGGTCAAGGAGATCGAAGCGGCGGGCGGCCGGGCCGTCGCGGTCGGGGCCGACGTCTCCGACCCCCAGGAGGCCAGGCGCCTGGTCGACGAGGCCACCGCCGGGCTGGGCTCGCTGAACATCCTGGTCAACAACGCCGGCATCAGCGACGACGGGCTGATCTACGACTCGGCGCCCGACGCCTGGTGGAACGTCATGAAGGTCAACTTCGGCGGCGCGTACCACACCACGCACGCCGTCATGGACCAGTTCATGGCGCAGGGCGAGGCGTCCATCGTCAACATCTCCTCCGCCATGGGCGAGAGCGGCTGGATCGGCCAGTCCAACTACTCGGCCTCCAAGGGCGCGCTGAACTCCTTCACCCGCTGCGCCGCGATCGAACTCGCCCGCTTCGGGGTCCGGGTCAACGCGGTGCTGGCCGGCTTCACGCCGACCGAACTGGTCGAGGAGGTCTTCCAGCGCGACGGCGGCAAGAGCATCAAGCGGCAGATCCCGCTGCGCCGGTTCGCCACGGTCGAGCAGGTGGCGGCGGCCGCCGTGTTCCTCGCCGGACCCGACTCCGCCTACACCACCGGCGAACTGCTCACCGTCGACGGCGGCTTCACCGCCCAGCTCGGCATCGGGCGCCCGTAGGGCGGCGGGGGACGGGAGACGGGACGACGATGCGATTCCATCTGATCGACAGGATCGAGACACTCACCCCGCGCGAGACCATCACCGCGCGCAAGGTCACCTCGGTCGACGAGACGTACTGGCAGGCCACCCCGAACGGGCCGGCGCTGCCCTTCGGCCTCGCACTGGAGGCCCTGTGCCAGGCGGCGACCTGGCTGATCATGATCAGCACCGACCACCGGCTGCGTGCGGCGCTGCTCGCGGTCGGCGAGGCCACCGCCCACCGGGACGTGGCCCCCGGAGAAGTGCTTCAGATGCACGCCACGATCGAGTCGATGACCGACGAGGCCGCCATCCTGGACGGCACCGTCACGGTCGACGGCGAGAGCGTCCTGGAGGCCACCGGCATCCTGTGCGCGCTCATCGACGCCGAGCGGCTCGACGACCCTGACAACACCAGGCGCATGGCGCACCAGCTGCAGGGCGGAGGGCCGGTGGGATGAAACGTGTAGTGATCACCGCGGTGGGAGCGGTCACCCCGCTCGGCAACGACGCCGAGACGACCTGGGAGGGCCTGGCCACCGGACGCAACGGGGTGGGTCGGCTGACCACCTTCGACGCCGAAGGGTTCCCGGTGCGCATCGCCGCACAGGTCAAGGACTTCGATGCGGCCAAAGCCATCCCGAAGCACATCGGGCGCAAACACCTCTCGCGCGTGGGCCAGTTCGGCGTCGCGGCCGCCTGGGAGGCGGTGCGCAAGGCCGGGCTCGACACCCTCTCCGAGGAGGTGTACGGCGCCGACGAGCGCGGTGTCGCCATGGGCGCCAGCGTCGGCCGGCCCGAACTGCAGGTGCTGCTGGACATCGGCCATCTGCGCGCCAGTACCGGCAACCCGGACGCGTTCATCTGCCGTCCGCCGGCCGTGACGCTGACCGACGACCAGAACGTGCCGCTCGCCGCCATGACCCGGATGATCGGCGGCACCGGCCCGATGCTGGGCATCAGCACCGCCTGCTCCGGCTCCGGGCACGCCATCGGCGAGGCCTTCCGGGCCATCCAGGAGGGCGACGCCAAGGTGATGGTCGCCGGTGGGTACGACTCCCTGACCACCTGGCTCGACCTGCTCGGCTTCAGCCTCCTGGGCGCCCTGACCGACCAGCACAACGACGACCCCGAGCGCGCCTCGCGGCCCTTCGACGCGGACCGCAGCGGCTTCGTGATCGGCGAGGGCGCCGTCGCCCTCGTACTGGAGGAGCGGGAGGCCGCCGTCGAGCGCGGCGCCGAGATCCTCGCCGAGGTCCTCGGCTACGGCTCCACGCTCAACGCCTATCGCATCACCGACTCGCCGCCCGACGGCTCCGGCGCGATCCAGGCGATGGAGGGGGCCCTGCTGGACGCCGGCCTCGGCACCGGCGACATCGACTACGTGGTCGCGCACGGCACCAGCACCCACGGCAACGACCAGTCCGAGACGGTCGCCATCAAGAAGGTATTCGGCGCCGACACCCAGAAGGTGGTGGTCAGCGCCCCCAAGTCCATGGCCGGGCACCTGACTTCGGCGAGCCTGGGCCTCGGTGTGCTGGCCGCGATCGGCGCCATGCGGCACTCGCTGGTGCCGCCCACCGTCAACCTGGAGCGCACCGCTCCCGGTCTCGACCTCGACTACGTGCCGCACACCGCGCGCAAGATGCCGGTGGGCGCGGCCCTGATCAACGCGTTCGCCTTCGGCGGCAGCAACACCAGCATCGTCATCGGTGCGCCGCGGGAGGACGCATGAGTACGACCCGGACGGCCGGTACGAGCGCCGTGGCCCCCGCCTTCGACCGGATCGTGGAACTCGAACCGGGCCGCCGGGCCGTGGCCGTGCGCAACATCCCCCACACCCTCCCGTACTTCGACCACCACTTCCCGCGCTTCCCGATCCTTCCCGGGGTGCTGCTCCTGGAGAGCATGGCCGCCCTGGCGAAGGCCGCCGTCGGGGGCGAGCGGGCCTGGCGCCTGGCATCCGTCCGGGGCGTGCGCTTCAAGCACTTCGTCGGCCCCGGGGACCAGGTGCACATCACCGCCGAGGTGACGGGAGGCACCCAGCAGACGACCGAGGTACGGGCCACCGCCCGGGTCGGGGACCGGGTGGTCGCCACCGCTCGCTCCCTGGCGCTGGTGAGCGCCGACGAGCCCTGGGAGGGCACAGCATGAGCCACGACAGGCGACGCGTGATGGTGACCGGCATCGGCCTGATGACCGCGATCGGCCAGGGCGCCGCACCGACCTGGGAGAACCTGCTGGAGGGCCGCATCGGCATCGGCCCGCTGCAGTCCTACGACCCGACGCCGCTGAACACCCGCATCGGCGCCGAGATCCACGACTTCGACCCGAACCAGTGGGCGAAGCGGCGCACCCTGCGCATGCTGTGCCGCGGGGACCAACTGGCCCTGGCCGCGGCCATCCTGGCGTTGCGCGACGCGGGCCTGGAGGACGCGGGCGACCTCGGTCACCGCACGGGCCTGTTCCTGGGCAGCAACAAGGAAATGCCCCGCATGGACGAGCTGATCTCCCAGCTCCAGTCCGTGCGCTCCCCGGACGGCACCCCGGACCTGCACAAGCTGGGCCAGACCGCTTCCTCGGTGATCGCCCCGCTGTTCTTCGTCGAGGGTCTGCAGCCCGCGGCCGGCTTCCACATCTCCGAGAAGTTCGGCATCCGCGGCGCCAACGCCTACTTCGCCGGCACCGCCGACTCCGGCGCGATGGCGGTCGGCCGGGCCATGCGCACGGTGCGCCGGGGCGAGGCCGACGTGGTCGTGGCCGGCGGCTACGACGACGCCACCGGCTGGTGGGCGATGTCCAAGATGGACGGGATCGGCGTGCTCAGCGACCGTACCGACCTGGGCAAGGAGGCCTTCCGGCCGTTCGACCGCGACCGCAGCGGCTCCGTCTTCGGCGAGGGCGCGGCCTTCCTCATCCTGGAGGAGCGCGAGCACGCCCTGGCCCGCGGTGCCCGCTGCTACGCCGAGGTCACCGGCTTCGGCTCCGGCAACGACTGCGTCCGCCCGCCCAGCCCGCAGCCCCGCGCCCGCGGCCTGTCCCGGGCGATCACCCGCGCGCTCGGCGACGCGGGCGGCTCCTTCCCCGACGGCAGCTACATCGCCGCGCACGGCTGCGCCACCCGACAGGGCGACGCCAGCGAGACCATCGCCCTGCACGACGCGCTCGGTACGGCCGCCAAGGCCGCGCAGATCAGCAGCGTCAAGCCGCAGACCGGGCATCTGGTCGGCGGAGCCGGGGCGCTGAACGCCGCCGTGGCCGCGCTGACCCTCGACTCCGGTGTCGTACCCGCCACCCAGAACCTCCACAACCCCGCCGAGGAGTGCGACCTGGACTACGTCCCGCTCACCCCGCGCGAGACCCGGCCCGGCCATGCGCTGGCCGTCGCCCGTGGCCTGGAGGGCCAGGCGGTGGCCATCGCCCTGGAGCGGACCTCATGACGGACATATCCGAGGACACATCCGAAAGGAGCGCGGACATGAGCCACGGCGAGCACGGCAACATCTCGCCGGATCGCGGCGCTCGGTCCCGGCGGGTCGTGGTCTGCGGTGTGGGCGCGGTGACCGCCCACGGCGACGGCGCCACGGCACTGTGGGAGGGCATACGGTCGGGCGAGGCGGCCATCACCCCGGTGCGCGGAATGCCCATGGAGGGCTGCGCCACCGAGATCGGCGGCGAAGTCCGTACCGAACGCCGCCCCACCTACGACTACCTGGCCTCCTTCGGCGGCCGCGAACGCGAACCGGCCGTGGACTTCGCTTTGCTGGCGGCCGAGGAGGCACTGAGCCAGGCGGGCCTGACCGAGGTGCCCGCGGAGCGCTGGGGCGTGGCCCTCGGCTCCTGCATGGGCGGTCTGCGCAGCGCCGAGAAACTGGCCCGGCGCGGTGCCGACGGCGTCTCGCCCGAGGACGACGGCCGGCACAATCTGCTGGTCCCGCCGCAGTCCATCGCCGAGGCGGTGAGCAGCGCCTTCGGGCTCAAGGGCCCGTCGCTGTCGGTGAACACCGCCTGCGCCTCCGGCGCCCACGCCATCGCCCACGCCAGCGAGTCCATCAGCGCGGGCCGTGTCGACGCCATGCTCGTGGGCGGCAGCGACGCGTTCACGGAGACGGCGTTCGCCGGGTTCACCAGCCTGCAGTCGCTGTCCACCAAGCCCGCCGCGCCCTACTCCAGGGACCGCGACGGCCTCTCGCTCGGCGAGGGCGCCGGCATGCTGGTCCTCGCCGAGGAGTCGGTGGCCCGCGCCGCGGGCGCGCCGATCCTCGCCGAGGTCCTCGGCTACGGCCTGTCCGCCGACGGCTACCACGCCACCGCCCCGCACCCCAAGGGCGAGGGCGCGGCCCGTGCCATCCGCGCGGCGCTGGAGTCGGCCGGCATCGACCCCGAGGACGTGGCCTACATCAACGGCCATGGCACCGGCACGCCGAAGAACGACTCGGCCGAGAGCAACGCGGTGCGCTCCGCGCTCGGCGAGGCCGCCGAGAACACCGCGCTGAGCAGCTCCAAGTCCATGATCGGGCATCTGCTCGGGGCGGCCGGCGCGGTCGAGGCCATCGTCACCGTGCAGGCGCTGGTCGAGCAGATCGCGCCGCCCACCGCCAACTTCACCGAGGTGGACCCCAAGTGCGGCCTGGACGCGGTGCCCACCGCGCGGCCGCTGGCCATGCACACGGCGCTGTCGAACAACTTCGCCTTCGCCGGCGCCAACGCGTGCGTCGCCTTCGGCCGTCCCGGCCACGAGCGCACCCCCGCTCAGGCGCCGGCCGACTCCGCCGACGACAAGGTCGTGATCACCGGGTATGCGGCGGTCACCTCGGCCGGCGAGGGCGCCGAGGCGCTGTGGCAGGCCTGGCGCGACGGACGGGTCCTGGGCGCCGAGGAGGACGGACTGCACGTCGCCCGTGCCGACTTCGACCCGAAGGCGATCCCGCCGCGCGAGCGGCGCCGCATGGACCGGCTCGGCCAGCTCGCCGTGGCCACCTGCCGCGGCGCGCTGGAGCACGCCGGGATCACCGCCGACGAGCGGGTCGGCGTGGTCCTCGGCACCGGACTCGGCCCGATGCGCAGCATCGAGGAGTTCCTGCTGCCGGTCCTGGCCGGCTGCCCCGACCACGGCAGCCCGGCGATCTTCCCGAACACCGTCTTCAACGCCGCCGCCGGGCAGGTCGCCATGAACGTCGGCGCCAAGGGCCCGACGTCGACCGTCACCACCGGGCACGCGGCCGGGGCCTCCGCCCTGACCGTCGCCCACGACCTGCTGGTGCAGCACCGGGCGGAGGCCGTGCTGGTGCCCGCCGTGGAGGACCTCTCGCCGGGGGTGCTGGAGGCCTACCGCAGACTGCCGCTGTTCGACGACACCGACTACACCCTCGCCGAGGCCGGCATCACCCTCGTCCTGGAACGCGAGTCGACCGCGCGGGCCCGCGGGGCGCGCATCCTGGCCGAGTTCGCCGGGCACGGCACCGCCTCCGACGCCCAGGGCGTCGGCCGCTGGGACCCGCAGGGCCAGGGAGTGGAGCGGGCCATGCGCCAGGCCCTCGACCACGCCGGGGTCAGCGCCGGGGAACTGACCGGGATCTGGGCCAACGCGGCCGGCCTGAAGCGGGCCGACGCCCCCGAGGCGCTGGCCACCGACCGGCTGTCCACCCGGGCCACCGTGCACACCCCCAAGCGGATCGTCGGCGAACCCATCGGCGCGGGCGCCCAGTTGGCCGCCCTGCTCGCGGTCACCGGCTGGGAGCACGGCGTCGACGAAGGGCCCCAGCTCATCAACAGCTCCTCGCTCGGCGGCACCCACATCAGCCTCGTCCTGCGTCCCGCTACGGAGAAGTGACATGCCCTCCAGCACCGACCGCCATGTGTCGATCCTCGCCACCGGTGCCCATCTGCCGGGCGAGCCGCTCGACAACGACGCCCTGGCCCGGGTGACCGGGCCGCTGCCCGACGACGTCCTGGAGGGCATCCAGGTCCAGCGCCGGCACTGGATGGTGGACCCGGACACCGGTGAACACCGCATCAGCACCTCGCAGATGGCCACCGCGGCGGCCCGCCAGGCCCTGGAGCGGGCGGGTGTCGAGGCCGACGAGATCGATCTGATCGTGGTGTCGACGGCCAGCCCCGACTATCTGCTGCCGGTCGCCGGCACCTACGTCCAGGAGCAGCTGGGCCTGGAGAGCGTCGCGGTGATCGAGGTCCGGGCCGGCTGCGTCGGCGCCGTCCAGGCCCTGGACATCGCGCGCCGCCAGCTCGCCGACGGCACGTACAGGACGGCGCTGGTGATCGGTGTGGAGGCCGTCTCCCCGCTGCTCGCCCCCGTCTTCCTGGGCCTGGACCCGCACCGCGTGCGGATGCGTGACCGGCTCACCGTCTACACCTTCGGCGACGGCGCCGGCGCGGTGGTGCTGCGCGCCGGCGAGGAGGGCTCCGCGCACGAGGGCAGCAAGCAGGTCTTCGCCACCGCCTCCATGGGCGGCAAGCGCAAGCCCGGCATGCTCATCGTCGGCGGCGGCACCGATGTCCCGCTGGCCGAACAGCAGCGCCGCAAGCGGCTGATGGACATCAAGCTCGACATCCCCGGCACCGCCACGTTCGGCCCCCGGGTCTTCGTGCGCGGCATCCACGACATGCTGGAGCGCTCCGGGCTCGCCCTCGCGGACATCGACGCGTGCGTGCTGCCCGAGGGCAACGCCGAGTACTTCGCCAGCGAGTACGGCACCGCCGGGCTGTCCGAGGAGGACCAGGCCACCCTCTCCAAGAACATCGTCGAGAACCTGACCGACGTGGGCGCCACCGGCTCCGCCGCGGTGCCGCTCGCGCTGGACGCCGGCTGGACCGAGGGCCGTATCCGCCCCGGTCACAAGGTGCTGCTGCTCGCCATCGAGGCCAGCCGCTACCTGTACGCGGGGCTCACCCTCACCTGGGAAGCGCCGTTCCCCGGGAAGTGACGGCCCGTCGCGTCCCGTAGACCGTCACATCCCGAACACCCTTCGAGCATTAAGGACGGAACGTGTCGACACAGCAGACGGTGCAGACCGGTGAGAGCGTCGAGGAGCGCAACAAGAAGACCATCCGCTCGGTCTTCGACGTCTTCGTCAACAAGGGCGACTTCTCCATCGTCGACAAGATCTACAGCCCCGACATGATCGACCACCAGCCGCTGCCGGGCGCCACCGAGGACCTGGACGGTGTCAAGTACACCATCGCCGCTCTGCGGGAGGGCTTCCCCGACCTGCACGTGACCATCGAGGACATGAGCGCCAACGCCAACTACGTGGTCATCCACAACACCTGGCGCGGCACCCACAAGGGCGAGTTCCTCGGTATCGCGCCCACCGGTCAGTTCATCGAGTTCATCGGCGTCGTGGTGTGGCGTCTGCTGGACAACGGGCTGATCGCGGAGCGCTGGGGCATCGGCGTGGAGTCCAACATGCTGGAGGTGCTCGGCATGCGCCGGCTCGCCCCCGCGGCGCGCGGCGGCGCACGGGCCGAGGCCCGCAGGAGCGCCAGGCCCGGCTCGGTCCTGGTGCCGCTGCTGCCCGGCAAGAGCGAGCGCTGGGCCGAGGTCCAGGCGGAGCTCGACACCTTGCGGCGGACGGCCTACGACGCCTCCCGGCGCCGTGTCGGCATCGTCCAGGAGTCCTTCGCCGTGCAGAACGTGGGCGGCCAGGACGTGGTGGTGCTCCAGGTGGAGTCCCGTGACCCGGCGCTGTCGGGGCGCAAGCTGCGCGACTCCGCGGACGAGTTCGACGTCTGGCTGCGCGAGGCGGCCGTCGAGGTGTTCGGCAGCGACCCGTGGGCCGCGCTCGCCGACGGCGGCGCCGCCGCGCAGGGCCACCACTGGTCCAACGTCACCAGCGAGCTCGTCGCCCGCTGATCGTCCGTCAAGCCGGCCGCCCCGCTCGGGCATTGCCGGTCTTCGAAGTCGGGCGGTGGGCGGTGCGCGGGCCGGCGCGGCCGGTCGCAGCCGTCACGCCGGTCGTCGATTGGCGGATCTGGGCCAGAACCGAGGACGTCTGCCCGGCCGTACTGGGGCCGCCGGTGGCCCAGAGCTGCCACTTGCCGACCGTGGACCACCGCCCGACTTCGAAGACCCGCATTGCCGGGCTGGGCTGCTGGCTTCCCGGATTATATCAATGCTAGGATTTCTATCAATGGTAAGTGCCCGGGGGAGCAAGACCCGAACCGCCAGCCCTCCGAGGCCCGCACGGCTCAGGAAGGAACCGATTCATGCGGCAACGTAAGCTCGGCAGCCAGGGGCTCGTGGTCTCCGAGCAGGGCCTCGGGTGCATGGGCATGACCTTCGCGTACGGCCCGGCCGACGAGGCCGAGGCCCTGCGCACCGCCCACCGGGCACTCGAACTCGGCGTGACCCTGCTGGACACCGCCGACTTCTACGGCCCCCACACCAACGAGGAGTTCGTCGGCCGGGTCATCGCCGGCCGGCGCGACGACGTCGTCGTCTCCTCCAAGGTCGGCAACGAGGTCTCCCCCGAGGGCACCATCACCGGACAGATCAACGGCCGCCCCGAGTACATCCGGGCCACCGTCGAGGGCACCCTGCGCCGTCTGGGCACCGACCGGCTCGACCTGTACTACCTGCACCGCGTCGACCCCGAGGTGCCCATCGAGGAGAGCATCGGCGCGCTCGCCGAGCTGGTGGCCGCCGGCAAGGTGCGCCACATCGGCATCTCCGAGGCCTCCGCGGCCACCATCCGCCGGGCCCACGCCGTCCACCCCCTCAGCGCCGTACAGACCGAGTACTCGCTGTCCACGCGCGACGTCGAGGTCAACGGCGTGCTGGAGACGGTCCGCGAACTGGGCATCGGCTTCGTCGCCTACAGCCCGCTCGGCCGCGGCCTGCTGACCGGCCGTATCCGCAGCCTCGACACGCTGGCCGCCCACGACTTCCGCCGCATCGTCCCCCGCTTCCAGGAGGAGAACCTCGCGGCCAACCTCACCGTGGTCGAGCGCCTGGACGCCCTGGCCGCGGACAAGGGCGTCACCACCGGACAGCTCGCCCTCGCCTGGGTCCTCGCCCAGGGCGAGGAGGTCATCGCCATTCCGGGCACCAAGCGTGTCGCCTACCTGGAAGAGAACGTCGCCGCCTCGGACGTCCGCCTGACCGCGGCCGACCTCGCGGCAATGGACGAGATCGCCCCGTACGGCAGCACCGTCGGGGACCGCTACCCCGCCAACTCCATGGCCACGCTCAACCGCTGACGCGGGCCGCGGAAGCGAAGGTGACTGAGGAGCAACCATGGTGAACATAACGATCATCGGCGGTGGGATGGCCGGCCTGACAGCGGCCATCGCCGCCGCCGAGCAGGGCGCCCGGGTCACCGTCCACGAGGCGCACTCCCACCTCGGCGGCCGTGCCCGCTCGGCCGAGGGGCCGTACATCACCAACGACGGCCCGCACACCATCATGAACAACGGCGAGGCCTGGCAGTGGCTCATCTCGCGCGGTGTGGCCGGCCATTATGTGCGCCTGTCCTTCCACGAGTGGACCCGGATGCGCTTCCGCCACCAGGGCCGGCTGCGGATGACACTGCCGCCCGGCTACATGCGCATGACCCTGCTCGACCGCGACCGGCCGGTCCCCGTCGACCAGTCCTTCCAGGACTGGGCATCGAAGATCTTCCCGCAGCAGACGGTCGACGAGGCCCTCGGCTTCCTCGGCCCGATCGTCTTCCACGGCGACCCGGGCACACTGTCCGCGGCGTTCATCTGGGAGCGGCTGCTGCGCGTGGGCACCCCCAAGTTCCCGCTGCCCAGCCGGTACTTCATCGGCGGCTGGGGCACGGTCGTCGACCGCATGGCGCGGGTCGCCCGCCGGCACGGCGTGATCATCGAGACCAACTCCCGCATCACCGAACTGCCGGTCAAGGACGGCCCGGTGATCGTGGCGACCTCGCTGGCCGCCGCCCGCGGACTGCTCGGCGACAGCCAGCTCGACTGGCCGAGCGGCACCGCCGCCCTGGTGGACATGGCCGTCACCCACTCCAAGAAGGACGGCAACGTCTCCTTCGACATGGACGAGGGCGGCTTCACCTCCCAGTACTCCGACCACGACCCCTCCCTCGCCCCCGAGGGCGAGGCGCTCTTCCAGGGCGCGATGCCGCTTCGCCCCGGCGAGAACAAGGCCCAGGCCATCGAGCGGCTGGAGGGACTCTTCGACCTCACCACCCCCGGCTGGCGCGACCGCATGCTGTGGCGCCGCGAGGGCGTCTCCCGCGGCCGCACCGGAGCCGTCGACTACCCCGGACACACCTGGCGGGACCGGCCCGCCATCGACCAGGGCGACGGCGTGTACCTGATCGGCGACAGCGTCGCCGCCCCGGGCATCCTCGCCGAGACCTCGATCAACAGCGGTCTGATGGCCGCCGAACTCGCCGTACGGGCACGGCCGGTGAGCGCACCGCGGCCCGCCGTCCTCGGCATGTGACCACCCCGACCACAACAACCGACCTCACATCCGACTACTCGTCCCACCCGACCCCGTAAGAGGGGGTGCACCCATGCGAATCACGCTGTCCATGCGCGACACCCCGGACTGGCAGGTCGCCGCCGACCTCGTCCAGGACGTGTTCGCCGCCCAGTACGACGCCCGCATCCGGCCCAACCCGGACGCGTTCCTCGCCTACTTCGAGACCGCGGAAGACGAGACGGAATCCGCCCTCGCCTGCGCGGGACTGTCCTTCCCCGAGCAGGAGGGCATCCTGCTGGAGCGCTACCTCGACGCCCCCGTCGAGCAGATCATCGCCGATGAACTGGGCTCTCCGGTGGAGCGCGGGCAGATCCTCCAGATAGGCAACATCGCCTCCGTGCGCGCCAGCGCCGGCGGCGAGATCATCAAGGCCCTGCCCCTGGTGATGGCCTGCCTGGGCCGCCCGTACGCGGTGATGACCATGACCGGCCGGCTGGCCATGCTGATGCAGCGCCTCGGCGTGGTCTTCCACCCGCTCGTCGACGCCTCCCGCGACCGCCTCTCGCCCGAGGAGGCGGCCCTGTGGGGCTCCTACTACGACACCCGGCCGGTCGTCGGCTGGGCCGAGGCGGCCGCGCAGAGCACCCTGCTGCTCGCCGCGATCGGCCGCTACTGCTTCGAATCGGTCGACATGCGGTTCGTCGGCAACCGCCCCGAGCAGAAGGTGCTGACCCGTGCCGCGTGACACCGAGACCGTGAGCCTTGCCGCCGGACTGCTCGCGCGGGCGGACAGCGACGACGTCATGGTGCGCGTGCTGTCCGCCGACGGCGGCCCCGCCACCGACTTCGGTTACCGCGACCTCATCGGCGCGGCCCTCGTCCTCGCCGCCCGGCTGAGCGAGTGGGAGCGGGAGCACGGCCGCCCCGCCCGCGTGGGGCTGCTCGCCGAGAACTCGCCCGAGTGGGTCGCCGCCGACCTCGCCCTGCTGTTCGCCTCCGCCGTGGAGATCCCGGTCCCCACCGCGTTCGCCGCCGAGCAGGCCGCCTCCCTCTTCGAGACGGCCGACCTGTGCCTGGTCGACGCCGGCGGCGCCCGCGCCCTGGAGCGCTGGACCAAGGACCGCGAGGGCGGCGTACTGCCCGAGGGCTGCCCGGTGAACGAGATCGACCTGCCCGCCCTGCGGGCCGCCGCGCCCGCCACCGCACCGAAGTGGCCGGTGCCCGCAACGGACGCCATCGTCAAGGTCATCCACACCTCCGGCACCACCTCCGCCCCCAAGGGCGTACAGATCCGCCGGCACGGCCTGGACGCCCTGCTGACCTCGCTGCGCGCCCGCACCGGCACCGCCCTGTTCGAGCGCTATCTGTCGATCGTCCCGCTGAGCCTGCTCATCGAGCAGGTCGCCGGGCTCTACATGCCCTTCCTCGCGGGCGGTTCGGTCACCTTCATGCCGCCCGGCACCGCGCTGGTCGGCACCGCCGCCGACGCCGCGCCCCGCATGCTCGAACTGCTGCGCAGGGCCCGGCCCACCGCCCTGGTCATCCCGCCCACCGTGGCCGGGCTGTTCCTCGCCCTGTGCGACCAGAAGCCCGAGGAGAACGTGACCGAGCGGCACCTGCGGATCTTCGGCCACGAGGGCCCGGTCTTCGTCGCCTGCGGCGGCGCCCCCGTGCCCGCCGAGATCCTCCAGCGCCTGCACGACTTCGGCCTCACCGTCCACGAGGGCTACGGGCTGAGCGAGAACTCCTCGGTGGTCTCCTGGAACTTCCCCGGAGAGGTCCGCTTCGGCACCGTCGGCCGCCCCCTGGACCATGTCGAGGTGGAGCTGGCCGAGGACGGCGAACTGCTCATCCGCAGCAGCTCGCTGTTCGCCGGCTACACCCGCGAGGACCCCTCCAGCGTCGTCGTCGACGACCGGGGCTGGCTGCACACCGGCGACCTCGCCGAGCTCGACGAGGACGGTTATCTGCGCATCACCGGCCGCAAGAAGAGCCTGGTGATCACCGCCGGCGGGCGCAACGTCTCGCCCGAGTGGGTCGAGGCCCGCTACCGCGAACTGGGCTTCGTCCGCGAGGCGGCGATCGTCGCCGACGGACTCGAGTCGGTGCACGGCCTGTTCGTCGTCGAGGCGGGACTCGACCACGACACCGCCCGCCGCCGGATCGAGGAGTTCGGCCGGGAGCGGCTCTCCGACATCGAGCGCGCCGCGGTGATCCGCCTGATGTCCGAGGACGACCCCGACTACGCCCGCTGCTTCACCGTCACCGGCCGCCCGCGTCGGGACGTCATCCGCGCCCATGTGCTCGGCGGCGCCCCCGGTGCGGCCGCCGGTGACACACGTATCAAGGAGAAGGCATGACCACCGCCTCGAACACCGTCGTGAAGACCAGTCCCTACGGCACCGGCAGCGGCCTGCTGGTGGAACCCGCCGCCGGCACCGCCCTGGACGCCATCGACTCCGCGAAGCTGCTCGAACTGCTCGAGGAGGCCGGCTTCCTGTTGCTGCGCGGCTTCGACACCGACATGACGTCGTTCACCGCGCTGGTGCAGAACACCTCCACCTCCACCACCCTCGACCCCGCCCGCGACTTCTACTCCGACGTCGCGCAGAAGGTCGACGCCGGCCTCGACGAGGTGGGCCTGCACACCGAGAACGGCAACAGCCCCTTCCGCTCCCACCTGGCCTGGTTCTTCTGCGAGAAGGCCGCCTCCTCCGGCTCCCAGACCACCGTCTGCGACGGCTACCGCGTCTGGGAGGCCCTGTCCCCGGCCGCGCGCGAGGCGTTCTCCGGGCAGGACATCGTCTACAGCCGGTACGTCTCCGAGCCCCAGTGGCGCGGCATGGCCCACCACCTGATGGGCCGCACCAAGCCCGCCGAGGAGATCCAGATCTCCGAACTGCTCGCCCTGACCGGCAGGCTGAAGGGCACCGAGATCGTGCCCGAGGCCGACGGCGGCATCCGCTACTCGTACACCACCCCGGCCGCCGACTCGACCGTCTTCGGCACGCGCCTGTCCTTCGCCAACAGCATCCTCGGCCCCTCCTTCAACTACGAGAAGCCGAAGATCACCTTCGCGGACGGCACCGAGTTCTCCCCGGAGCTGCTCGCCGAGGTCGAGGCCGTCACCGCCGCCCTGACCGAGAACCTCGACTGGCAGCACGGCGACGTCGCCGTCATCGACAACACCCGGGTCATGCACGGCCGCCGCGCCATCACCGACCCCGACCGCACCATCTACAACGCCCTCAGCTACATCGCCGTACCCGCCGCCGCCTGACGCGGCGCGCCGGGCCGCCGGACGCGCACCCCGCCGGGAGCGCGTCCGGCACGCAGGACTCACAGACAGGGGGAGCCATGGACACACGAGAGGGAGCCATGGGCACCGAACGCCATGCGTCACCCGCCGACAAGCCGGTCGACACCGCCGTGGTCGAGGCCGAGGACCACACCCCGCCGGATCCACGGCGCTGGACCCTGCTCGTCTTCGTCGCCATAGCCCAGTTCATGGTGCTCCTCGACACCACCGTGGTGAACCTCGCCCTGCCCGCCATCCAGTCCGACCTGAAGGCGAGCGCCACCGCCACCGAATGGGTCCTCACCGGCTACATCCTCTGCTTCGGCGGCCTGATGCTGCTCGGCGGGCGCACCGCCGACCGCTGGGGCAGGCGGCGCACCTTCCTGGTCGGCGCCGTCCTGTTCACGGCCGCCTCCCTGGCGTGCGGACTGGCCGGCGGCACCACCGTGCTGATCGCCGCACGTGCCCTGCAGGGCTGCGGCGCGGCCTTCCTGTCGCCCGCGGCCATGTCCCTGGTCACCACGTCCTTCCCGAAGGGCCGCGAACGCACCACCGCCCTCGCCGTCTGGGCGGCGCTCGCCGGACTCGGCGGCACCCTCGGCGTCGTCCTCGGCGGCGTCATCACCGACAGCCTCGACTGGCGCTGGATCTTCTACATCAACATCCCCTTCGGCATCGTCGCGGTCGCCGGAGTCCTGCTGCTCGGCAGCCGCCGCGAGGACCTCACCCCCGGCTCCAGCCCCGACCTGCTCGGCGCGGTCACCGTCACCGGCGGCCTGGCCGCGCTCGTCTACGCCATCGTCAACATCCAGGACCACGGCTGGCGTTCGGGACTGTACGTGGTGACGCCGTTCGTCGGCTCGGTGGTGCTGCTGACCACGTTCGTCCTCGTCGAACTGCGGGTCGCCGACCCGCTGATGCCGATGCGGCTCTTCGCCACCCGCTCCCTGGTCGCGTCCTCCATCGGCCGCGTCCTGACCAGCGGTGTGCAGGCGGCCGTACTGTTCCTGAGCAGTTACTACCTGCAGCGCACCCTCGGCTGGTCCACCCTGAAGTCGGGCTTCGCGTTCCTGCCGCTCGGCATCATCGCCATCGTGATCACCGCCCCGGCCACCCGGGTGATGCACAAGTCCGGCCCCCGCCCCGTCTACATCGCGGGCGCCGTCGGCTCCGTCGCCGGCCTGTTCCTGCTCACCCAGGCCCCGCACGACGGCGACTACGTCACCCAGGTACTGCCCGCGCTGCTCATCCTGGGCGCGGCCATGCAGTGCTGCACCATCCCGGTCAACGTCGCCGGCGTGTCCGACGTACCGCAGGAGCAGCAGGGCATCGCCTCCGGCGTGCTCGTCGCCGCGTTCCAGGTCGGTGCCTCGCTGGGCGTGGCCACGGTCGCCACCAGCGCCCTGACCCGCACCACTTCGGAACTCACCGGTGGCACCGCCCCGGCCGTCGCCTGGCTCGACGGTCTGCACCTCGGCTTCTGGATCGCGGCCGGGATCGCGGTGCTCAATCTGATCAACGCCGTCGTCGGTCTGCCCGGCCGGCGTCGCGCCACCAGCACGGCCCGGGCACAGACCACCTGACCCCCCACCCTTACGAGGGAGACCCCCATGGCAAGCCCCGGAGACGTCCTGCGGCTCGGCGAGGACCGGCTCACCTTCCTGAAAACGGCGGCCGAGACCGACGGCGCCTATGTCGAGGTGGCCGTGGAGTACTCCCCGGCCAGCATCAAGCCGCCCCAGCACTACCACCCGCGGCAGACCGAGCGGATGCAGGTGGAGCGCGGGCATCTGCACCTGCTGCTCAACGGCACCCTGCACGAGTACGGTCCCGGCGACGAGTTCTACATCCCGCCGGGCGCCGTGCACTCCATCTGGAACCCCGGCCCTGAGCGGGCCCGGATCACCTGGCGCACCACGCCCGCGTACAAGACGGAGAAGGTCTTCGAGACCCTGTGGGGCCTGACCAACGAGGGCCGGCTCAAGCCCGACGGCACCCCCAGGCTCCAGATGCCGCTGCTCGCGCTCGGCTTCCGCGACGAGTACCGCGTCGTCACCGGCCGCCCGTTCCTGGTCGACATGGCACTGTGCACCGCGCTGGCGCCGCTGTCGGTGGCCATGGGCTACCGCCCCACCTACCGTCCGCCGCAGGAGCGGGCCGGCCAGCCGCAGACGGCCTGATTCGTTCAGGCAGGCTGCTCGGTCGGTTCGGGTCGCTCGGCCGGTTTTCGAGTTCCGTGCGAGGGCCGGCCTAGGCGTGCGTCCTAGCGTCGGCCCCAACGGATTCACCGCGACGCGTGGAGGAACGGGAACATGGCCAGTGACAACGGATTCACTCTCCCGGGCGCGGATCTCCCCGCGCCCGACGCCGACCTGCGCGCCCGGCGCGAGGCGGTGGTCATCGCCCACACGATCGCCGAGACGCAGTGGGACATCGACGGTGTCTTCGCCACGTTCCCGCGCGGCCCCGTCTACCGCATCCAGGCCTTCGAGGAGGAGTCCTTCGTCGGCCCCGAGGCCATCCGCAAGGGCTACTTCGACGACATGCAGAAGGCCTTCCCGAACCTGGAGCACGACGTGCTCCACCTGCACCACACCCCCACCGCGATCATTCTCGAGGCCTGGGCCCGCGGCAAGCAGGAAGCCGACTGGCGGGACATACCCAACCGCGGCAAGTCCATCGACGCGCCGATCCTGGTCATCTTCCACTTCGACGGTGACGTGCTGATCGACGAGACCCTCTACTTCGACATCGACACCTTCAAGCGCCAGCTCGGCTGATCCCGGGCCGCGACACCGCGGGGCCCCGGCCGGCCACGGACGCTGCTGACACCGGCAGCGCCGCCGACGGTCCGGGGCCCTGTGGCGCACCCGCACACCTGGGGGTTCAGCGGTCGCCGAGTGAGGCTCAAGGGGAAGTCGAGTGCCCGTCCGTAGCGTCGTCCGCGCCGGCCGGCCGTGCGCCCGGTCCGCGTTGTCGTACGTCGGACAAGTCTCCGCGACGAGCATCTCGCACTGACCGCCTCCAGAAAGGATGCTCGAATGAGCACCGTCAACCCCCCATCTACGGGCGGAGGAACGAAGGGGCTGGTCTTCTGGGCCATCCTCACCACCGGCCTCGCCTCCTTCATGGCGGGCCTGGACAACCTAGTGATCATCACGGCGCTGCCCACGATCCGGGAGAAGCTCGGCGGCAGCCTCGCGGACCTGGAATGGACGGTCAACGCCTACACGCTGTCCTTCGCGGTCCTGATGATGTTCGGTGCCGCGCTCGGTGACCGGTTCGGCCGGCGCAAGGTCTTCTGCCTCGGTCTGCTGCTGTTCACGGGTGCCTCCGCGGCGGCGGCGCTGGCGCCGGGGGTCGGTGAACTCATCGCGGCCCGTGCCGTCCAGGGCGCGGGCGCGGCCATCGTGATGCCGCTGTCGGTCACTTTGCTGACGGTCGCCGTCCCGCCCGAGAAGCGCGGTTCGGCCCTCGGTATCTGGGGCGCGATCAACGGCCTGTCGATCGCCGCGGGTCCGCTGGTCGGCGGTGTCATCGTCGAGCACCTGTCCTGGCAGTGGATCTTCTGGCTGAACGTGCCGCTCGGTCTGCTCCTGGCCCCGCTGTCCTGGCGCAAGCTCGCCGAGAGCAGCATCGCCGACTCCCGCCTCGACGCGGTCGGCACGGTCCTGTCCGGCGTCGGCCTGTTCGGCATCGTGCTGGGCCTGATCAAGGGGCACGGGGACGGCTGGACCTCGCCGATGGTGCTCACCGGGCTGGTCGGCGGCGCCGCCGTGATGGGCCTTTTCGTGCTGTGGGAGAACCGCACCGACAAGCCCATGGTGCCGATGCGGCTGTTCCGCGGCCGGGCGTTCACCGGGATCAACCTGGCCGGTGTGCTGATGTCGGTCGGCATGTTCGGCGCCATCTTCCTGATGACCCAGTTCTTCCAGCTGATCCAGGGCTACACCGCGATGCAGGCCGGCGTACGGCTGCTCGCCTGGACCGCGATGCCGATGGTGGTCGCGCCGATCGCAGGCATGGTCTCCGACCGGATCGGCGGCAAGCCGGTGGTCGCCGTCGGCCTCGCGCTGATGACGGCGGGCATGGCCTACTGGGCGCTCGTCATGGACCCGGACGTCTCCTACGTCAAGCAGTTGCCGGCCCTGATGATCTGCGGCGCGGGCATGGCCATGTTCTACGCCCCGCTGATGAACCTCACGATGGGCTCGGTCGCCGAGCACGAGCAGGGCATCGCCTCCGGTGTCACGGCCGCCACCCGTGAGGTCGGCGCGGCGCTCGGCGTCGCCCTCCTGGCCTCCATCTTCAGCGCCAACGGCGGCTTCGCCTCACCGCAGAACTTCGTCGACGGCCTGGTCCCGGCGATGTGGGTGGGCGCCGCCGCGGTGGGCCTCGGCACGCTGTTCATGCTGATCGTGCCGGGCCGCGGTGCCCAGGACGCGACCCAGTCCGCGCCGGTGGCGAAGTCGTCCCCGGCCACCGCGGACGACAAGTCCGCACCCGCCCCGGCCCGCTGACCCCCGTGGCGCGGCGCCGGCTCCCCGCTCCGGGGCACCGGGCCCCGGCAACCCGACCACGCCCGCGGGGGGGTTGGCGCCGCGCCCGGGCGTTCTAGGCCAGCTCAACCCCGTTGCCCGAACAGGAAACCGAGGAAGCGGAGCATGGCAATCGAAGAAATGAAGGTCAAAGACGCCTTCAGGATCACGCCGTCGCAGATCCCGGACAACCGCGGCCACTTCTTCGAGGCGTGGCGACTGAGCGAGCTGAGCGAGGCGAGCGGCCAGACGTTCGCCGTCCGGCAGGTCAACTACTCGGTCTCGCACCGCAACACACTGCGCGGCATCCACGGTACGACCCTGCCGCCGGGCCAGGCCAAGCTCGTGACCTGTGTGCGCGGGGCCGCCCTGGACGTGGTGGTCGACCTGCGGGTCGGCTCGCCCACCTTCGGCATGTTCGACACCACGCTGCAGGAGGCCGGTTCGGGCATCGGCGTCTACCTCGCCGACGGCCTGGGCCACGCCTTCCTCGCGCTGACCGACGACACCTGCATGAACTACCTGTGCTCCGAGGAGTACGTGCACGGCACCATGGTCGACATCCAGGCCCTGGACCCCGCGATCGGCATCCCGTGGGACACCTCCGAGCCGTTCGTCCGCTCGGACAAGGACGCGGCCGCACCGACCCTCGCCGAGGCCGTCGCCGCCGGGCTGCTGCCGACGTACGAGGAGGCGAAGGCGTCGTACCGGACGCCGGTGCTGTCATGACGGCGATCGCGGTTCTCGGCTCGGGCACCGTCGGCAGCGGCCTGGCCCTGGGCCTCGCCCGCGCCGGCCACACGGTGCTGATCGGCTCCAGCCGGCCCGAGCGCGCACCGGACGAGGAACTGACGCAGGCAGGCGTACGGCTCAGGACGCACGCGTCGGCCGCCGAGTCGTCCGAGGTCGTCTTCAACGCCACCCCCGGCGAGCTGTCCCTGGACCTCCTGCGCCCGCTGGAACCGCAGTTGCGCGACCGGGTCCTGGTGGATGTCTCCAACGCGTACGTACGCGGCCCGGACGGACTGCCCGCCGCACCGGTCTACGCGGACTCCAGCCTGGCGGAGGAACTCCAGAAGGCGCTGCCGCGGACCCGGGTGGTCAAGGCCCTGAACTCGATGGACAGCCGGGTGATGACCAACCCCTCCATCCTGTCGATGCCGCCGACCGCGTGTCTCTCCGGCGACGACCCCGGGGCCAAGGAGACCGTCGTCGGCCTGCTGCGCGACCTGGGCTGGAAGGACGACTGGATCCTGGACCTGGGCGGCCTCTACAGCGCCCGCACCCAGGAGTGGCTGATCCTGTTCCTGGGCCCCTTCGTCATGCGCTACGGCATGATCCCCTTCAGCCTGGGCATAGCCCGCTGAGCCCGCGCGGCGGTTTTGGCACCCCCCGCCACCGCCGCGCCCCGGGCGCGCCCTTCAGTCCCCCGGCCCGCCCCACCGCGCCCCCGGTCCACGCCGGGGGCGTGGTCGTGTGTCGAACGACATCGTCTGTTGAACGACATCGTCAGTTGAACGACATCGTGTGGTGAACGATGTAGCTGCCCGCGACGTATCAGTCGCCGTAGGTGGCGTCGTCATATCACCCGGAACGCCGCTCACAGCAGCGACATCGACTTGGCCGTCCGGGCGCGGCAAGGGGACGGGACGGACGAAGTGCACGACCGCAGCCATGTGCAGGGCCTCGACGGACTCCGCGGCCTGGCCGCACTGTATGTGCTGCTGTTCCACTGCTGGCTGCTGACCTTCCCGGGATTCCCCCACAACTCGGGCCCCTCCTGGCTCGGCTGGCTGATGTACGGGCGTCTCGCCGTCGTCTTCTTCCTCGTGCTGTCCGGGTTCTCCCTGGCCATCACACCGGCCCGCCGCGGCTGGCAACTGGGCGGCGGCGCACGGTTCCTGCGCAGGCGGGCGTGGCGGATCCTGCCGCCGTACTGGGCGGCACTCGCACTGAGCCTGGCGGTCGCCTGGTTCGTGGTGCCCGCCTCGCACTACGGCCCGCCGACCGGCAGGACGCTTCTGGTGTACGGCCTGGTACTCCAGGACCTGTTCACGGCCCCGACGCCGAACGGCGCCTTCTGGTCGATAGGTGTGGAGGCGGAGCTCTACCTCCTCTTCCCGCTCTTCCTCCTCGTCCGGCGCCGCCTGGGCGCGGTGGTCCTGGTTGCGGGCGTGACGCTCCTGGTGGTCGCACACGGCCTGGCGGCGGCGGACGGGACGCCGGTGGAGGGCATGAACCGGCTGACCCCGGATCTCGCGCCGGTGTTCGTCGCCGGCCTGGTCGGCGCGGGGATCGTCACCGCGCCCGAGCGGGTACGGCGCCTGCCGTGGCACTGGCTCGCGGTGCTGACGGCGGCTCCGGCCCTGGCACTTGTGGCCGTCAAGGGATCGGTGTGGACGGTGGACCACTACTTCTGGGTGGACCTGGCCGTCGTACCCGCCATGACGATGCTCCTGGCGGCGGTGGCCACCGGCAGGCCCGCCTTCCTCACCCGGCTCCTGGCCACACGGCCGATACGCACTCTCGGCAACTTCTCCTACAGCCTCTACCTCATCCATCTCCCGATCGTCATGCTCGTCGTCCGCAAGCTCGCCCCGCACGTCGTCTCACCCGGCCTGCCGACGTTCTGTTTCACCCTGCTGCTGGCCGCGCCGGCCTCGGTGCTGGGGGCGTGGCTGTTCGCGGAAGTCTTCGAGCTGCCGTTCAAACGGAACCGGTCGTGGAAGGCGATGCGTGCCGCGCTTTCCAGCCGGACAGTCCCGGCGGCCGGCGCCGACGGCCGGGGGCAGATGAAATGGGATAAGGATGTGACGCACGCCGGCGACCGCGGCTAGCGTCTGCCTGACTTTCACACCTGGACCAGGGGGCATTCATGGCTGCGCTGACGAAGCGATGGATATTGGTGAATACGGTGCTATTGATCAGAAACTGATGGGGTTCACTCGTCGAGGACGTAGCGGACGTGCCGAGGCTGGGGCAGACCCAGAAGGATGGTGGAGCCTCATGGGTGACAAGCTGTTGCGAGTCCCGCTGGACAGCGCAACTCCGGTATCCGAGAGAGCAACGACGTGCTGAGAATGAGCCATGACGCCTGCCGCCTCTGAGCAACCGGTGCCCGAGCCCTCGCAGAACACGCCAAGACGCAGAATCCGGGGCTCAGCCAACACCTGGATCTCGGCTTCGGCGGTGTTCGTGTCCCTCTTCAGTTTGTATCGGTCCGATCAGGCTGACAAGAAGGCGGAGGAGGCACAGAAACGGGATCGGGCCACAACGGCGTCGTTCTTCTGGCAGGCGAACCTGAGACCGCAGCCCAAGTTGTACATTATCAATCGCACCCGCTTCGACATCAAGAAAGCGCAAATCATCTTCAAGGACGGTAACTACCTGGAAGCCGGTCTCATCCCCGCCTGCGCTTTCTATGTTCTCTCCGGCACACAGCCGGACTGGACGGCGAGCCTCCCCGCCCGGCTGCACTTCGTCGATGCCAACGATGATCACTGGGCTCACGTAAATGGCCGACTTGAGCACCTGAAATCGAACCAAGAGCCAAATGGCAAAGACATTACGTACGAATACGCCGGAAACGTCGATCTCCAGTTCCTGGCCTCATGCTAGATCAGAAACTCAAAGGGTTCTCTTCGAGGGTGTAGCGGACGTGCGGGCCGTGGAAGTAGCCGCGGACGATGTGCGGCTGGCGCTGACGGCGGTGGAAGAACCGTCGTGCCTCGCTGGCGAGTTGGGCCTGGGTACGGCTTTGCTTGCTCGCGGGAAGGCTCCGTTTGAGGTCGGCGTTGACGAGCTCGTCGGGGTTTAGTTCGGGCGAGTACGACGGCAGGAAGTGCAGCTCGACCTGGTCGGCGTGATCGGCCAGCCAGTCGCGGACCGTGCGGGACCGGTGGGCTGAATGCTGGTCCACCACGAGGTGGATCTTGCGGTCGAAGTGGCCGGCGAGGCGGTCGAGGAACCGGCACATCACGTTCGCGTCGAAGCTCTCGGTGAACACCATGAAGTGCATGCGGCCCTTCGTGCTGATCGCCGACATCGCGTTCACGGACATCCGGTTCCCGGTCCGCCGGACGATTGGGGTGCGGCCCCGCTCGCCCCAGGTGCGGCCGCTGACCTGGTCGGAGCGGATGCCGACCTGGTCGGCGAAGAGGACCTCGCCGCCCTCGGCCTTCGCCTTCGCGCGGAACATTGGTGAGCGCATCAGTCAACTGCACGGCCAGCAGGTGCAGTTCGCCTGAGGTCCATTGGCGTGCGTCCAGAACACGCTGGGCCTCCTGAAGGAGTTCACCGGCCAGACCGAGCTGGGCCGACTCCATGTTGTCGGCGAGACGGGAGAGGTATCCCGTTCTCCCGCCCACGAGGTAGCACGGCTTGCCCTCCGGTCCGGTCCAGGGCAGCAGACGCGCCTGACCTGCTGGGCTCACCATGCCCGTACCCCCGCGCCGTGGATCAGCCGACCGATGGCGATGCTTTGTCCTCCCAGCCGCAGCGGCTCGAAGATATGGGCGATACGGCTCGGCATGTCGACGCTCCCTGTCAGCGTGGGCCATGTCCCCGGACCGTTCGTCCGGTCGCGGAGATCCTGACGAGTCGTCAGCCTGCCGACTGGCGATGCACGGAGGTTGCACCGAAAGGTGCAACTCCTCTCGTGGGGAATCCGCTATATGCCGACCCACTCCGCGTACTGCGCCAGCGAACCGTTGCGTGCCCGCTGCTGCCGCTTCAGGGCCAGCACGGTCTCCCGCACGGTCGGGTGATAGCGAGTCTGCTGCGGGGCGATGCGCCTGGCCTGGTACAGACAGTCCAACGCCTGCTCCGGGTGGCCTGCCCAGGCGTGGGCCCGGCCGAGGTCCATCCAGTGATGCCCGGCCCGGGAGCGGGTCCAGCCGCGCGGGATGCGTACGTTCTCGGCAAGTTCGATCGCGCGCCCGAAGTCGTCTGCTTCCGAGGCGATGGCCACGGCGTGCACGCCGACGTTCACCGGCCCCCAGGTGACCCCGAAGTCGGGCAACTCACCTGTCGCCTGGGCAAGGGCACGGGCCTCGGTCAGGCGGGCGTCGGCGTGGTCTCTGTCCTTCATGCGACCCGCGATGGTCGCGGCGCGCAGGTGCAGCATGCCCCGCATGGCCTCGATGCCCGCCCGGCGGCGTGACTCCTGGCCATCGAGGTCCCGCAGAGCCCGGTCGACCACCCGGAGACCCACGTCGTACCGTCCGGTCGACATCGTGGTCTGCGCTCGCAGGACGGCGTGCAGCGCGGCCAGGCCCGGCTCGTCGGTGTGCGGAGCGGTCCACGCCAGCCTGTCCAGCGCGATGGTCGCCAGATCGTGGAAGCCGAGCTTCCACGCCACGGTGAACACACATCGGAAGGTCTCTGCCAGACACTCGTAGGCCAGCCGCTGCTCTTCCCCGGTACTGGTGTGCACCGCCTGCACCGACTCGTCGATCAGTACTGGTAGGTCACGCACTATGTCCGTGTACCGAGCCTGACGGCGCTGCTCCAGCGCCCGCTCGACATCCGTCCAGATCAACGCGGCCGGGCGTGGAGCCGTCTCCCAGTCAAGAGGGATGTCCCAATTCTCCAGCCCTTCACGAATCGGCTGGATCAACGCGTCCATCCGGTCTCGGCGCAGTTCGTCGGCGTACGGCTGCCCCAGTAGCTCGGAAGTAGAAACACCCAGCGCGCGGGCGCAAGCAGCGACGAGAGCCGGTGAGGCGGGCTTCTGCCCGCACTCCACCTTCGACAACAGCGACTTGGACAGATGAGCCCGCATCGCCAGCCCCTGCTGCGTCAGGCCGCGCTGCTTACGGATTCGGGCGATCCGAGCGCCGGTGTGTTCCTCGATGCTCTGCGGCACGGCGAACTCCGTTCTGCGGCAACATTCAGACGGTACCGAATCTCATGTGGACCGACCCGACACGGAAGCCGAGTGAGTGGAAGCAACGAACCTCCTCTATCGGGATCCGGCGCTTTACGACGTGGTCCAGTCCGACAGCACGAGTGCCGAGATGTGCCAGACGCTCATCGACTC
The DNA here is from genome assembly GCF_055558775.1 of Streptomyces sp. NPDC025638. Lineage (NCBI taxonomy): Bacteria > Bacillati > Actinomycetota > Actinomycetes > Kitasatosporales > Streptomycetaceae > Streptomyces > Streptomyces sp. NPDC025638. The sequence continues at coordinate 40,158 of NZ_JBVHLX010000026.1, forward strand.
GCACGGGCCGAACGCCCGGACCCTGGTCGACTTCGGATGCGGTACCGGCCGGGACCTGGAGATTCTGGCCAAGCGCTTCGAGTGCATCGGCGTGGACCTTCAGCCCGGCCTGGTCGACTACGCCCACCGGGGCCGGCCGGAACTGGACATCCGTACCGGTGACATGCGCACCGTACGGCTCGGCGAGCGCATGGACGTGGTGACCTGCATGGGCAACAGCCTCGCCTACGTCCACGACAACGAGGAGATCGGTCAGGTCTTCGCCACCTTCGCAGCCCACGCCCGGCCGGGCGCGCTGCTGGTGCTGTGTTCCCCCGTCGCCCCGATCACCCGGACTGAGCCGACCACCGCCACGGTGGACACCCCGAGGGGACCCGCTGCCGTCACCGTCCGACATGAGTGGGACCTGCGGACTCAGATCAACACCATGCACCGGCACTGGGTGCTCCCCTCGGGCGACGAGGCCCGGGACGAGATCCGCAGACGCGTTCTGTTCCCCCGCGAACTGGAGCGCTACGCGGAGGATGCCGGCTTCGAGGTCCTGGACATGCTCGACAGCGCAGGGCCAGGACTCACCGGCCCAACCGCGTACACGGTGGCTCGAAACACCCGGCCGTGACTGGAGAAGCGGAAAGAGGCGCCGACGCCAGCGGCCGGAGAGGAAGGGTGACCGTGACCCGCACCGAGTACTACGACGACCCGGGCGCACCCGAGCCGAACAGCATGGTCGTCGCCGCATCCGCCGTCGTCACCGACGACCATGGGCGCATCCTCCTGCAGCGCCGCCTCGACAACGGCCTGTGGGCGCTGCCCGGCGGCGGCACGGAGCTCACCGACTCCCTGCCGGGGACGGCCGTCCGCGAGGTCAAGCAAGAGACGGGCCTCGATGTCGCACGCCTACCTCCGCCGGCGCAACAAGAACGCCCGCCACCCGGACCTCCTCGCTGCCCAGCGGAGGGAGCGCGCACGCGTCCGCAGCGAGAAGGGCCTGCGCTGGGGCGGACGCCCACTGCTCACCGCGGCCCGACAGGCTCCTCAGCCCGAGTGAGTCAACGGTGCTGTCGCCCCGGGAAGAACGCGCTGAGCGCCGCACACACCGTCGCCCCGAACAGCAACCCGCCCCACGGCATCCCGCCCATCGGGCGATGCCGCATCACCCCGTAGACGAGGGAGCCAAGCCCGCCACCGACGAAGAAGAACAGGAAGCCTCGAAGTGCAAACCGCCATTTCGGGCGGGCTGCGTCTGAAGTCACGGGAGGCATTATCCACACGCGGCGGCAGCAGACCGCGACCGCACGGATGATCACGCAAAACCGGTGAGCCTATGCGGTCACAGCACTAGCATGCCTGTTATGGACACGGCAATGCGTTCGGTCGTCAGGGACATCGTCGCCGACCAGGCCCCGCATGAGCTGGTACTCCTGGACACCATGGAGCCGCTTAACGACGATCAGATCACAGCGGCACTCACGGGACGCGGAAGGGACGAGAAGGGCCTCGGCTTCGGGCTCACCGAAGTCACCCCTCTGGTCACTCCCGTCGTATGGCTCGTCCTTCAGGAATTCGTCTCTCATGGGGTCGGGACCGCCGTGGACGGCATCGTTGCCCGCGCACGCAGGCTGTTCCGGCGGGGGGCTCGGGGTGGGTCCGCCGAGGAGTCCCACACGGTACCGACGCTGACTGCGGACGAGTTGGACGCGGTTCACCGGCGCATACGCGAGCAGGCGGCCGAAGTCGGCATCGGCACCGACGAGTCACAGCGTCTGGCGGACGCCGTCGTCGCTCGGCTGGCATGTGGCCGACGCTCCGAGCCAGAGCCGCAGCAAGACGACGGGCAAGCCGTGAACTGACGCGACGGACAGCGGCTACTGCCTTGGTCTCCGTCCAGTCCCGGGACCTCGCCGGGCGCGCCTCGACCCGAAGGTTTCTGTTGCTGGTCATGGTGCTGCTCGCCAGCAGCACGGCACTGGTGGGCGCATCGGTACTGACGCTCCACTCCGTCACGTCGCTCCCGCACTGTGCGGCGGCGGCTGGAGTGGACCTGCACGAACCGGCATGGCGCGCTCGGCTCGCGGTCCAGTTTCACGAGGACCTGGCCGGGTGCCGGTCGGGCGCCGCCCGGACCGCACTGTATGCGGCGCTCTCGTACACCTGCGTCGTGGCCGCGGCCGCAGTGGCTCTCTACTGGTGGCTGCCGCGCCGGGAGCTGCGCCGTGGGCGGCACTCTCTTCTGCTTGCCGCCGACGACGCGAAGACGGCGGCCGTCGCGGCAGGCCCGCCCGACGTGCCGCACGGCCGAGAACCGCTGCCGCGCCACCTCGCCGGGCTGGTGCGGCAAGCCGGTGTGCCCTCCGCCAGTACCCCCACGTTCGTGGTCAATCCGCGGGCGATGTCGGCAGGAGCGGTCACCTTCGGCCGAGCGGGCCGCTACACCGTCTGCGTGCACGCGGGACTGCTGGTGCGCAGGGCGACCGCCCCGAGCCAGTTCGACGCCGTCGTACTGCACGAGCTGGCCCATGTGCGCAACCGCGACGTAGACCTCGCGTATCTCACGGTGGCCCTGTGGCGGGTCTTTTTGGGTCTGGTGCTCGGCCCGTATCTCCTGCTGAACGGGTGGCTGTCGTTCCAGGAGCACGTGCTGGGAACGGAACGTGTGTACTGGGACGGCGGCGCACCGGGACCGGCGTCGTTCGCCCTGGCCGCCGGGCTGGTGGTGCAGACGCACCTGGCCCGCGCGGACATCCTGCGGCACCGCGAACTGGTCGCCGACCACGACGCGGTCACGTGCGGGGCCGACCCTTCGGTGTGGGCCGCGCAGCGGCCGAGCCGTGCGCCCGGCGCCACCATGACGCGACTCACCCGCGTCTGGCGCTCCCACCCGAACTGGGCCGAGCGGCACCACACGCTGACCCACCCTCCGGTGGCGGACAAGGGAGGCACCAAATTACAGTTCCTCCTTTTTGTCAGTGCGTACGTGACGCTGCTGTACACGCTGCTCTCGTGGCTGGGCAACGAGACGATCCCACAGCGCGTCGTCAGGTCGCTTGCCTATCTGGCGGCGCCGCTCATCATCGCCACGGTCATCGCCGTACGCCCGCGCCGCAAACCCAAGCCCCTGGACCTCTCGTCGGCCGCACCGGCCGGGGTTCGCCGCGGGCCGCAGGCAAACCGCGCTTGGGCTGTGGGCGTCTTGATCGCGATCTCGTTCTTCATCACCGATCCGCTCGCCGGCATCGGCGAAGACTCAACAGGTGAGGGGGCGCCCAACCCGTTTGGCGAGCTGCCGCAGCCATGGCAGCAGCCGGAACCGCCGCAGTACGACGCCGGCACCCGGTCGCGGCTGATGGCTTGGTACGACGGAGGCGGCACCGATCTCCTGAAGCGTCTCGGCGCCGACCTCAGTGCCGCCAGGGACCGCAAGGGCGGCTCAGGGCACGAACACCGGGACTGCGTCGCCCTGAAGCGGACGATGAGTGAGGCGCTGACGTTCCCTGTCTTCCCCGCGCACGAGGGCGCTGAGAGCTGGCGGCGGCTGCTCACATCGACCACCAGGGGATACGCAATCCAGTGCCGCCCGGGGAGTCAGGACCCGAACACCAAAGAACTGGCGGCCAACTGGTGGTACGTGTCCGCCCAGGCCACCCTCGAGCGCCTCAGCGGCCTCCGGCCCATGCCGTCCGATCAGTCGACGTCCGACTCGTCGGGCTGAGCGGGGGAACGCAGACGGCGCGGTAACGGGCTGTCCGGAGGAAACCGAGCAGTTGCCGATGCACCACACTCCAACGGCTCAGACTCCAGTACTTCCTGGAACGGCGCGAGCGGCCGTACCTGGGCTGAACCGACGCAGAATGAAAGGCCTTCCTGAATGTCAGAAGATCTTCCGCTGCGCTTCGACCATGTCTTCCAGACATGGTCGTACAGCAAGTCCCACCAGAAGCTCGTCCTGCGTGGCCGTCCCGGCCAGGATTATGACGAGTTCGTGGATGTGGTCTTCAACCACGTGCTCGGCATGAAGGTCGCGTCCAGCTATCCGCGGCTCTCCGTCTCCATCGCGGCCGATGCGAGGGAGATGGATGCTCTCCTTGAATTGCCAGGGCGCTACGACCGCGGGTTTGTGAACCTCGAGGTCTCGGACGGAATCCGTAGGGGGTTCGTCGTGTGCAAGAGCGTCGTGGTTCGCCGCGGAAGCGGGTGGTGCTACGGGCAGGGGAACGCTTCCGGCGGCACCCCGTCCTCCTGAAGCGCGGCCGCCCCGGACCGGGCGGGGTCCGGGGCGGCATGCGAGACCGGGGCGGCATGCGGGAACGAGGCCCGCTCGGTCAGTTCACAGCGCCGCCCGCTCCTTCAGCGGCTCCCACCACGAACGGTTCTCGCGGTACCACGTGAACGTCTCCGCCAGGCCCTCGGTGAAGTCCTTGCGCGGGCGGTAGCCCAGTTCTGTGGTGATCTTGGTGCAGTCCACCGAGTAGCGCAGGTCGTGGCCCAGGCGGTCGGGGACGTGTTCGACGCTGTCCCAGGTCGCGCCGGCCAGGTCCAGGAGGAGCTGGGTCAGCTCCTTGTTGCTCAGTTCCGTGCCGCCGCCGATGTTGTACACCTCGCCCGCGCGGCCGCCGGTGCGGACCAGTTCCAGGCCCTGGACGTGGTCGTCGATGTGCAGCCAGTCGCGGACGTTGAGGCCCTCGCCGTACAGCGGCACGCGCAGGCCGTCGAGGAGGTTGGTCACGAACAGCGGGATGACCTTCTCCGGGAAGTGGTGGTGGCCGTAGTTGTTGGAGCAGCGCGTCACCCGCACGTCCAGGCCGAAGGTGCGGTGGTACGACAGCGCCAGCAGGTCGGAGGAGGCCTTGGACGCGGCGTAGGGGGAGTTGGGCTTGAGGGGGTCCGTCTCCGGCCAGGAGCCCTCCGCGAGGGAGCCGTACACCTCGTCCGTGGATACGTGGAGGAAGCGGGCCGGGCCGCCGGGGCGGCGCAGGGCCGCGTCCAGCAGGGTCTGGGTGCCCAGGACGTTGGTGATGACGAATTCCGCCGCCCCCTGGATGGAGCGGTCTACGTGGGACTCCGCGGCGAAGTGCACTATCTGGTCGTGGCCGGCGACGAGTTCGGAGACCAGGTCGCGGTCGCAGATGTCGCCCTGGATGAAGTGGAAGCCGGGGTGCTCGCGGACCGGGTCGAGGTTGGCCGGGTTGCCTGCGTAGGTCAGCTTGTCGAGCACGGTGACCGAGACGTCGTCCGGTCCGTCGGGGCCGAGAAGCGTGCGGACATAGTGCGAGCCGATGAAGCCGGCGCCGCCGGTGACGAGGATGCGTGTGGTGGTCGTCATGACGAAATCTGCACCTTGCTGTGGTCGCCGAGGATGAGCCGGTGCGCGGCGGGCACCCGCGGAGCGGGCGTCACCTCCACGTTGCGTCCGATGATCGACGCCTCCACACGGCGGGCGCCGCGCACCGAGGAGTGGTCGAGGACGATCGAGAACTCGATCTCGCTGTCGGTGATTTCGCAGTCGCCGGCGATCGAGGTGAACGGGCCGATGTAGGAAGAGGAGACCACCGTGCCCGGACCGATCACCGCGGGGCCGACGATGCGCGACGCGGTGACCGTCGCGGTCTCGTCGATCTGCACCCGCCCGATGATCTCGCTGGCCTCGTCGACACTGCCGTCCAGGCGCGGCTCCGCACGCTCCAGTACCGTCCGGTTGACCTCCAGCATGTCGGCGACGTTCCCGGTGTCCTTCCAGTACCCGGAGATCGTCGTCGAGCGCACGTCGCGGCCGGCGTCGATCAGCCACTGCAGTGCGTGGGTGATCTCCAGCTCGCCGCGCCAGGACGGCTCGATGGCGCGTACGGCCTCGTGCACGGCCGGCGTGAAGAGGTAGACGCCGACCAGCGCCAGGTCGCTCTTCGGCGACTTGGGCTTCTCCTCCAGGTTGACCACGCGTCCGTCGGCCCCGAGTTCGGCCACGCCGAACTGCCGCGGGTCGGAGACCTGGGTCAGCAGGATCTGGGCGTCGGGACGGTCCGTGCGGAAGGCGTCGACCAGGGAGGAGATGCCGCCCACGATGAAGTTGTCACCGAGGTACATCACGAAGTCGTCCTCGCCGAGGAACTCCCGGGCGATCACTACGGCATGGGCCAGGCCCAGCGGCGCCTCCTGCGGGATGTAGGTGACGGAGACACCGAACTTGGAGCCGTCGCCGACGGCCTCCCTGATCTCGTCGGCCGTGTCCCCGACGACGATCCCGACCTCCGTGACACCGGCGTCCGCGATCGCCTCCAGACCGTAGAACAGCACGGGTTTGTTGGCCACGGGCACCAGTTGCTTGGCCGATGTGTGGGTGAGGGGGCGCAGGCGGGTTCCGGCCCCGCCGGAGAGTACGAGAGCCTTCATGGCGTCGAGGCTAGGAGCGGGTACTTGAGCGGGGGTGGGGGATCGGCCGCGCCCACAGGGGCCCTCCAGGGCGGCTCAAGAGGGAGTACGGATCCTCGGTGCAGTTCCGTCACGAGTTCCATGAGGCGAGGCCGAGCCCGAGCCCGAGCCGAGAGAGGCACACACCCATGGCAGACACCCACCGCGCACTCATCCAGGCCTTCGTCGACATGATCAACAGTCATGATGTGAGCACGATGAGCGAGCACACCGCGCCCGGGCACATCGACCACAACCCGGTCGTCGCCGACGGCATAGAGGCCAACGCGGCCTTCTTCCAGCAGATCTTCGACGCGTTCCCGGACGTCCACGTCGTCGCCCACGACGTGATCGTCGACGGGGACCGGATCGCGGGCCGGTTCGAGTACTCCGGTACCCACCGTGGCACTTTCTTCGGCGTCGAGGGCACCGGCCGCACGCTGAGCTTCCAGTCCATCGACATCTGGCGCGTGGAGAACGGGCTGCTGGCCGAGCACTGGGACCAGCTGGACATGGCCGGCATGTTCCACCAGCTCGGCGTCGACTTCTACGCCATGCAGGGCGCCTGAGCAACACACGCGGAAACGCCGGCGGCCCGGCGCGGTGACGGGAGGTTCTCCGTCGCCGCGCCGGGCCGCTTTCCCTGTGGCCGCGCTCCGTCAGCGGCCGGCCGCCCGCTCGACCTCCTCTACGAGCCGGGCGTGGTCCAGGATCGCCTCCGCGTGCGGGGCGAAGTCCTCGCCGTGCAGTACGGCACGGGCGAAGACACCGGCGATGTTGGTGAAGTGGTGGTCCTTGTCCAGGGCCATTTCGCTCACCTCGCCGTCGCGTTCCACCTTGAGTACGGGGGTGAAGTCGTCCGGGGTGCTGAAGGCCCGCTCCAGCCGCAGCCGCCCCCGGCTGCCCCACAGCCCGTACCCGCTGATGTAGGCGTGCTCGACGCCGTAGGCCAGCTGCGCGGCGGCGCCGGACGGCGACACCAGCAGCGCGCTGCCCGCGGGGCTCGGCCCGTGGGCACTGGCCGGGCGTTCCTGGGCCCCGGCCACCCGGAGCCCGGGGCCCAGGAAGAGCTGGGCGGCGCGGATCGGATAGGCGGCCACCTCCGGCAGGGTGCTGGCCCGCCGTGGTGTGCCGCCGGGCTCCTGGGCCGGCCTGAGGGGGATGCCGAACTCCGAGGAGAACAGCTGGACTTCACCGATCAGCCCGTCCGCGACGAGCTCCCGTACCCGGGCGTGCTGGGAGTGGTGGAGGAACATGAAGCCCTCCATCAGCAGCAGTCCGCGCTCCCTGGCGAAGGCCACCGCCTTCTCGGCGTCGGCCAGGCTGGTGGCGAACGGCTTCTCGCACAGCACGTGCTTGCCGGCCGCCAGCGCCCGCAGGGTCCACTCCACGTGCATCTCGGGCGGCAGCGGTATGTACACCGCGTCCACGTCGTCGCGCTCCAGCAGCCGCTCGTAGCCCTCGACGGGCGTGCCGCCGAAGAGGTCGGTGAACTGCCGGGCCTTTTCCGAGGTGCGGCTGGCCACCGCGGTCACCTCGACCAGCGGCTGCCGTTCCAGCGAGGGGAGCATGCGCCGCCGGGCGATGTCCGCGCAGCCCAGCACGCCCAGGCGCAGGGGTCGTACGGCCGTGGCGCTCACCGGGCGAACACCCCGCCCAGCGACCAGACCGCGCGCAGCCCGGTCAGCAGCGTCCGGGCCTCGATGTTCAGGTAGTTGCTGTGCCGTACCAGCGCGCTGAGCTGCTCGGCCGTCACCCACACGAACTCCTCGGGTACGTCCACCGGGAACTCGTCCCCGACCTCCATGAGGACGTAGCGGTTGCCCGCGTGGTGGAAGCGTCCGCCCTCCTCGGACTGCACGGTGTCGTACAGCAGCTCGTCGGGGGTCGCGCGCAGGACGACGTCCAGGTAGCGCGGCCGCAGCTCGGGCGGCAGGGTCAGCGCCCGGCCCGGCTGGCACTGCACGGTCGGGCCGAGTTCGGCCACGTCCAGCACGCCCGCCTCGGACCTGGCCTGCGCCAGCAGGTGCGGCACCCCGCAGATACGGCGGATCAGGAAGGCGGACAGGCCCTGTTCGGCGGGGGCCAGCAGGGGCTGGGTCCAGCTCTTCACCTCGCGGTTGGCGGCTGCCACGGACGCGGCGATGACGGTGAAGTGGTGGCCCGTCTCGTGCTCGATGCCCTCGTCGGTGCGCCGCCAGCGCTCCACGCGGTTCAGCGGCAGGGTGCGCTGCACCAGCTCGCGCCGGGCCTTGACCTCGGTCAGCCGGCTCAGCACCTGCTCGGTCGGGTGCAGCGGGAGCCCGCTCTCGCCGAAGGCCGGGATCAGCGACAGCACCGTACGGGCGTCCATGTTGATGACGTTCGACTCGTGCAGCAGCTGGTGGATCTGGCCGAGGGTCAGCCAGACGAAGTCCTCGTGCTCGGGGACGTCCCCGACGGCCTCCACCACGATGTTGCGGTTGCGCTTGCGCAGGAACCAGGAGCCCTGCTCGGACTGGAGCGAGTCGTACAGCACCCGCGACTGCATCCGCGGCGGCTTGAAGTAGTCGATGTAGCGGACCGCGGCGCCCTTGTGCACCCCGGTGTAGTTGCTCCGGGTGGCCTGCACGGTGGGGGAGAGCTGCACCGTGTCGACGTTGCCGGGTTCCATCTTGGCCTGCATCAGACAGTGCAGGACGCCGTCGAACTCCTTGACGACGATGCCCAGGATGCCGATCTCGGGCTGGTTGATGATCGGCTGCTCCCACGACGCCTCGTGCCCGTTCCACTCGGTGCGCACGCTCAGGCCCTCGACCGAGAAGAACCGCCCGCTGTCGTGCACCAGGTTCCCGGTGGCGTCCTCGAAGTGCCAGCCCACGAGCTCGGAGAACGGGATGCGGCGCACGTCGTAGCGGTTGGTGCGGCGCTGGGCGGAGAACCATTCGTGGAACACCTCGTTGGGCGTCACCGCGCTGTCGAGGGCCTGCGCGGACAGCATGAACCGCTGCACATGACTCCTCGATACACCCGGAGGCGCGACTGCCTGGGTGGTGATGGTCATCAAGGGGCTCCTTCGGCTTGTCTCGCGCACCCTGGGGCGGGCGGCCGCACCACGACGATGGGGCGGCGCGATCGGCTGTGCCTGGAGAGCGCCTCGACCTGTCCCAGAGGGCCGCTCGATCCGCCGAGCGACGTCCGAGTGGCCTTCAAATGGCCTGCCAGCAGCGGTAGTTGGCGCTGCAATTGTCAATGACAGAAAATCTGTCAGCACTAGACAGCGGCTGTTCGCGTCCCTACGCTGAGGCGGTATGAGAATCCTCTTTGCCGGCGCCGGTAACTTCGGCCACGTCTATCCCCTCCTGCCGTTGGCGAAGGCCGCCCGGGCTGCGGGCCACGAGGTCTCCTTCGCCACGGGTGAGCAGTTGCACCCCGCCGTGGTGACGGCCGGCCTCGAGCCGGTGGCCGCGGGCCGGTCGGTGCCCGAGGCGTTCATGGAAGCAGTCAGCTCTCGAGCCGACCTCGCGGGAGCGGGCGAGCTCGGGGCCCAGGACGTGCCGCCGGAGGTGCTGGCGGACCTGCACGTGCAGGTGTTCGGCTCGGTGCTGCCGCGCTGGGTGGCGGCCGACCTGGCCACCGCCCTGGAGCGGCTGCGGCCCGACCTCGTCGTCTACGAGGCGCTGAACCCCGGTGCCGCCTTTGCCGCCGCGCTCGCGGGTGTGCCCGCCGTCGCGCACGGCGTGGGTGTGATGGCGCTGGGCCCGGAGGAGGAGCGCATCCAGCAGGAGCTGCTCGCCACCGCCGGCGACCTCGGCGTGGACGTGCCCTTCGGCCAGCTGCTGGCCCTGTCCCGCAGCTACATCGACATCGTCCCGCCGTCCATCCAGGACCCGGGCTTCCTGGCCGCGCCGCTGCCCCGCATCGAGCAGCGCACGGTCGCCTACTCCGAGCCGGGCGAACTGCCCGAGCGGATCCGGGAGTCGGGCAAGCCGTTCGTCTACCTCACCCTGGGCACCGCGCTCGGCTCGCCCGAGGTGCTGCGTACGGTCCTGCAGGGGCTGCTGCCGCTGGACGTGCCGGTGCTGGTCGCGGCCGGGCCCGTCGTGCCGGTCGAGGAGCTGGGCGAGCTGCCCGAGCGCGTGGTGGCCGTGCCGTGGGTGGCACAGCCGGAGGCGCTCAAGCACGCGTCGGTGGTCGTGCAGCACGGCGGCGCCGGCACCACGCTGGCGACGCTCGCGGCCGGACTGCCGCAGCTGGTCCTGCCGCAGGGCGCCGACGGCCCGGCCAACGGGAAGGCAGTCGCCGCCGCGGGCGCGGGCGAGGTCGTCCTCGCCGCGGACCAGTCGCCCGAGGCGGTCACCGAGGCCACCCGTCGCCTGCTCGCCGAGGAGGGCTACCGGGTGGCCGCCCGCAAGGTCGCCGCGGAGATCGCCGCGATGCCCGACCCGGCCGAGAACGTCGCCAAGCTCGTCGAACTGGCCGGCTGAAGCTGAATTGGTCGGCTGAAGCTGAACTGGCCGGCTGAACCCGCCGGGACCGGCCCGCACCGGTCCCGGCCACCGACCGGTCCCTCGGGCCACCGGGGACCAACGGCCCCGGTGCGCGCGCCGATTCCCCCGCGGCGTGCGCACCGGCGTCGCCCCGCTCCTGCCCCGACCGGGTCAGGGGTAGGGGCCGGGGTTGGGAGCTGCGAAAACCTCCTTGCGCTTACCCGATGGGTGACCACAATCGGGGCGTGCAGATCCTGTCGTTCCCCGAAGAAGCCACCCCCTTCGAGCTGCGTGCGCAGGTGCGGGAGATCCAGGAGCAGGCGTGGCCGTCACCGCCCGGCGCGGCGGCTCCGCCCGACGCACCGGCCCACGATCCCGCGCTGCGGCCGCTGTCGATGCTGCTCGTGGCCGACGGGACGGTGGTGGCCGCGCTGGACATCCTGTCCAAGGAGATCGTCCACGCGGGCGGGGCCTATGCAGCCGGGGGCCTGAGCACCGTGGTCACGCGGCACGAGACCCGTGGCCGCGGACACGGCCGCCGTCTGGTGGCGGCGGCCCGCGAGACGATGGTCGAGCGGAAGCTGGACCTGGGGCTGTTCACCTGCGACCGCCCGCTCCAGGCGTTCTACGAGAGCGCGGGCTGGGCGGTCCTCCCCGGAGCGGTACTGATCGGCGGCACGCCCGAGTCCCCGTTCCCCAGCGACCGTCCCGGCTTCGACAAGGTGACGATGGCCGCCTTCTTCTCACCCGAGGCCCGCCGGGCGGAGGCGCTGTTCCGCGACAGCCGTATCGAGCTGTATTCCGGGGAGATCGACAGGCTCTGGTGAGGTCCGCCGGGAGTTCGGACGTCCTGCGCTGCGTCCGGGCTGGCAGTACCGCGCCCGACCGGCGCGGTAGGGCGTGCGGCAGCGGTTACGTTTCCTTCCGCGCGTAAAGCCAGGTCAATGCGCGCGACCGGTCGCCAGCCCATACGCGCGCGGCGCCGGTCTGGCGTTCAGCGCAGGTCGAGCAGCATCACGTCATGGAGGTCCGCGCCCTCCCACGGTCGCGCCTCGCCGACCTTTCGGTACCCCCACGCCCGGTAGGCGGCCGACGCCGCCTTGCTGTCCGGGTGGACGTTGAGCAGCACCCGCTCTGCCTCGACGCCGACGAGCAGCGCCTCGTGTAGGCGGCGTGCGATCCCTTGTCCACGCCACGGCCCACGTACGGCAAGTTCCATGAGCCCGAAGGTGCGGTGTCCGTCCTCCCGCCGTATCTCGTCGGGCGCGGGCTCCGTCAGTTGGTCCCACCACTGTGTGGTGGGGCCGAGTAGATAGCCGTACGCCATTCCGACCGGCTCGCAGTCCTCGGTACGGGCCAAGGTGGCACGGAAGGAGGCTTTGCGTGTCTGGTAGCGGAAGCGCCTGAAGGTGGCCGTGACGTCGTCGGCGGTCTCGTTGTACGGCGGTTCCGCGAACGCTTCGGCGTAGACCAGCCTGAACGCGTCCTCGGCCTGCGCCGCAACCGATCCGTCCAAGCGCTCTACCGCGATGGTCTCTTGCTGTGTCATGCGACGCCCTTTCGGATGGTTTCGCGGATGCGCTCACCGCACTCGCGCGCCGCGGCGCTGTCGACCGTGGCCGCAGTCCGCTGAAACCCCCGGATCTTGCCGAGCAGCCGCGGAGAGGAGATCCCGTCGCACCCGTCGAGAACGGCGCTCATCTCCGCGCATGCTTCGTCGACTTCCCCTGCGTTGAGGAGTACGCCCGCGAGTTTCACGCGATACGAGGCGCTGTTGCGGGCGAGGTCACCGCCGATGCCGCGCACGGCGGCACGCAGAAACGGCACGGCGCGTTTGGGCTGCTCGGCCTGCACGTACATGTCCGCCGTGGCGTAGTCAACCTCGAACGGGCCGACGAACCGCGCCCAGTTGGGCACCTCGGCGTCCGTGTCGGCGCGCCCCTGGTGGCTGACTGCCCGGCTGAGGGCGCGGCGTGCCCCGGACAGGTCTCCGGTGTGGGTGGCCACGTTGGCATCTCGTAGCGCGATCACCAGGTGCACCGTATGTCCGGCGCCCGCGCGCGTGGCGAGCCGGTAGGCGTTCTCGACCGCGCTCGCGGCCTCCCACGCCCGGTCTGCCTTGATCGCGAGGAGTACGAGCGTCTCCAGTACGGACACCTGTAGCAACGGGCTGTCGACGAGCTGTGCTGCCGCGAGAGCTTCCATGCAGTCGGCGCGCCCCTGGTCGATACGACCGCCGTCGTACCCGTACCACGCCCGGTGGCCGTGCAACTCGGCGAGCATCGTCTGTAGCTCACGGCCGATGCGGCTGGTGTACGAGGCGGTCCCGAGGGCGCCCGTGACCTCGCCCTCGATGCGGTTCGCCTGCGTCATGGCCGGCACGCTGCCCGCCATGTGGTCCGTCTGGTAGAGGCCGTCGAGCCTCACGCGCAGTCGGGCGATGTCGGCCGCGCCGATCCTCGGGCCCGGCCGAGCAGGAAGAAGGGCCACCGCGGCGAGCACCCCGGCGTCGGCGACGAACGTCCTCCGCTTCACTTCTTCAGGGTCGCTGACCGGCGCCGAAACCGTCACACGACGTGCGGGGACGTCGAACCCCATCTCGGCAAGCGGTACGCCGAACAACGCCTCCAACACAATCTGCTGACTCGGGTGGGGGAGCGGCGGGGGCATCTCGCGCTCCCACCGGCGGAGTTGCCGCACGCTCACCGACGCGTCCACACCGAGGCGTGCGGCTTCCCGCCCGAACGCCGTCACAAAGGATTCCTGCGTGTACCCGGCGGCATGCCGTAACCGTGCCAGTCTGCTCACGCTCGTGTCGGTCATGCGTTTCCCTCGGTGACTGCCGACTGCCCTCTCACGGTAGTGACTTGGCTTCTGCAGCGAATGCGAAAACGTCCGCCCAAACGTCCGGTCGCCCGTTGCCCATCGTTCCGCCCGAGCCGGTGCACTGGTCCTACGCCACTTCAGCACCCGCTCTGAACTGCGGAGAGGACGTACCCCATGCCGCCCCCGGAGACGCCTTGCCCGCCTTCAGTCCCAAGGAGAGAGCAGCAGCGATGCAGCACAGCCCCACATGGACCCGCAACGTCAGCGAGCCGAAGCTACTCGTGGCCGGTGAGGACTGGGACGCCGTTCGCGTATCGGCCGACGTAGGGGCGCGCCGACTGCATGGAAGTTCTCGCGGCAGCACAGCTCGTCGACAGCCACGTGAGCATTGCCCTTCTGCATGGCGAGGCCTGCTTCCACTGCGGGGCCGTCAACAGGCGCCTGCGCCCCGCAGGGCACGTCGTGGTCCGAGGCCGCACACGCGTGTGGCAGATCCGGACGTGTGGCTGCGGCATCACCGCGGCGGCAGCGTGACCGCCATCGGAACCGCACGAGAAACCCCGGCGGCCGCGTGCACGGCCCTGGGAGCGGACAACGCTCGATCCGGAGAGGGAGCGTCGACATGAAGAGCGGTACCGCTCAGCCGCTGGGTTGCCCACCCGGCGCGAAGATGACCATTAGGGTCTACACGGTCACCCGTGAGGGCATCGTGACCGAGCCGCGCGTCCGTGTGAGCGTGCCGCACGACTACGTGCCGCCCCCCGAGGGACTGGGCACCCAGCTGCCGCCCTGCGACTGCCCGCAGCACACCAAGGCGGGTGCGGCGCGATGACCGCCATCAGCCCTCACACAGAGAAGGCGCCGCTGGACACGGTGGCGCTGCGCGGTACGGCGCACGACTTCATCCGCGCCGGGGATGTGCTTCTGCGCCACGAGGACCTGAAGCAGCAGAGCGCCGAGTTCAGCAGGAACCTGCGGCAGCTGATCGACCAGATCGGACGGCTTGCCGCTCCTCAGCCGCAAGAGGTGGTCGCGGTCGTGGCCATGGCCGGAGTCGCCGAGGCACAGCGCCGACTCGACCTGATCGAGCGTCCCGGGCTGCAGGGTGAACACAAGCGCGTGAAGAAGCTCGCCTGCTCAGTGCTTGCACTGTGCGACCACTACGAGATCCTGTCGGGGATCACGATGTGCCTGGTCTGCGACAAGCCGATCGTGGACGGCAATGAGACCGTCCCGTACGACCAGTTGAGCCCGTCCGGCGGCGCCACCAGATCCGGGCGCATTCATGCCGCGTGCGTCAACCGCGCGCGCCGCAGCCGCTGACGAGCAGCTCCTTGCCCCGGTGATGCGGGGCTCCATGGCGACCGCAGGGTCAGGGTCGCAGCACAAAGCCCCCGCAAAACGAGAAGAAGGAGAGGGCGCCAGTGACCACGATCGCCCAAGAGCTACCTACGCGCACCGCGACCGAGCTGTTGTGGCTGGACCTGACGCGGAAGTGCCAGCTCGAGTGCATCCAGTGCTACAACGAGTCGGGACCGACGGGCGGCCACGGCACGATGAGCCGCGAGGACTGGCTCTCCTTACTCGACCAGGCAGCAGCCTGTGGCGTGCGCGAGGTCCAGTTCATCGGTGGCGAGCCGACCATGCACCCCGACTTCCCGGCACTGGTCGACCACGCCCTGACCAGCGGCCTGAGCGTTGAGGTGTACAGCAACCTGGTGCACGTCTCGGCCGAGTGCTGGCAGCTGTTCGAGCGGCAGGGTCTGCGCCTCGCGACGTCGTACTACTCCGACAACCGTGCGGAGCACGACGCGATCACGGGGCGTCCCAGCCACGGCCGGACCCGGATGAACATCGCCGAAGCCGTACGCCGCGGCATCCCGCTACGCGTCGGGATCATCGCGGGCAGCGAATCGCAGCGCGTCAGTCAGGCGCGGCAGGATCTCGAATCGCTGGGGGTCACGCGGGTGCGCGTGGACCGCGCCCGGCCCTTCGGGCGCGGCGGCCAAGGCCTGGCGCCGGACATGGGCAACCTGTGCGGACGGTGCGGCACGAACCGGGCTGCGGTCAGTCCCACGGGCGATGTCTCCCCATGTGTCTTCTCGGGATGGCTGAGCGTGGGTAACGTCAAGGACGCTCCGCTGGCGTCGATCCTCACCGGTCCCGCCATGTCGCAGACCACCGCCTCCATCCGCAGCCGTCGCAACCCGGAAGGCCTCGCCGCCTGCACGCCCGACACCGACGACGAGTGCTCCCCGGGAACACCCGGCAGTGAGTGCACCCCGAGGAACTGAAGGACGAATTGCACCCCACCTTTCCCGCATCCGAGATTCAGGACCTGATCCATCAGCACACGGGGGAGCTGAGCAGTCTTCGGCGCACCGAGCGCGGGTTCAGCTCGGATCTCACAGCCCTGGTCGAAGGCGAGAAGGGTGGGTTCTTCGTCAAGGCCGTCCGCAATCGTCCCGGCGGCCGCCGGGACTCGCTCACCCGCGAACGGCTGATCAATCCGCACGTGAGCCCGATCGCTCCATCGCTGCGGTGGACAGCGGAAGACGACGACTGGGTCGTGCTCGGCTTCGAGAGGGTCGCAGGAAGGCTGTCCGACTTCAAGCCGGGCTCGCCGGACCTGCCTACGATCGCCGGTCTGCTGGACCGGATCGGAACCCTGGACCTTCCAGAGGTAGCCCGGGACTGGACAGAGACCCGGTGGGACCGGTTCGCGGCCGACGCGGCCGAAGCCGAGCTGTTCCGCGGCGACTCGCTGCTGCACACCGACGTCAACCCGAGCAACCTGATCGTCGGAGAGCAGCGGCTTTGGGCCGTCGACTGGGCGTGGCCTACGCGAGGTGCGGGATTCATCGATCCGTGCCTGTTCGTCATGCAGCTGGTTGCAGCCGGGCACAGTGTCCGGGCCGCCGAGTCGTGGGCGTCCAACTGCACGGCATGGGTGAAAGCGGACCCGAGGGCGATCGATGCGTTCGCGGCCGCCACCTTGCGCATGTACCGGCTGCTCGCCGAGCGGAAGCCTGGCACGCCGTGGCTGGAGGCGATGGTGGAAGCCGCCGAAGCGTGGGCCAATTGCCGGGGCGTGCTGGTGCAGTGACAGCTCCTGTCTGAGCCGGCCCCGCTCGTCTGCCCCCCCGGTGGTGCGACGAGGGAAGCGGACAGACGGGGCCGCTTGGGGGACCGACAGGTCGTGTACTCCAGGTCGGTCATGGCCTCCTCCCACAGCAGTCCAGCTATGTGAATGTCGGCCCCTCCAGCACACGCGACCGCGTGTGCTTGCCGAAGGGCAGGGGGTGGCCCGCCTTGGTCGTCGGGGCCGGCACCGTCACCAGGGTGGGAGTGTCCGGATCTCCGTCGAGAAGCAGGCCGGGAATCTTCCAGCCCAGGCCGCGCAGCTCGGCGACAGTCTGGGCAGAGTCGCCGAGCTTCAGCGACCGCAGGTCCCTGCTGTGATGTTGCTGGTGCCGCCGCCTGCGGCCCGGATAGCGATGACCCCGGCGAGCAGCTGGGCGTCGAGGGAGGACAGCGGCAGCACGGCCACGTAGGAGAGGAGAGGACGGGCTGCGCGGCCCTGCTGCGTGGTCAGCAGGAACGGCGGCGCAGGCGCGGCGGGAGCAGGCTTCGGCATGGATCGATAGCGTCTGTTTGCTGCCGGAGTCCCTTTCCTGCTCAGGAGCCGGTTTCCGGTCCGCTGATGTCCGGCCGCCCGGCCTGCCCGTGAGCCTTGGTCCGGCTGGGACGTGAGCATTGTGCGGTTGCTCTTCGTCGGCTGTGATCGTTGGCGGAATTCGCCGGATCACCGCCCCGGGTACGGGTACGTACCCGTACCCTTGGGAGGGTGGAGAGGAGCGCGATGATGTCCGATGCCAACGTCCGTATCCCCGAGGAGGCCCGGGACCGGCTGGCCGCCATAGCGGCAGCCGAGGGCATGTCGCTGCGTGCCTACCTGGCCCGGCTCGCTGAAACCCTGCTCACCCCCGCTGAACGGGCCGAGCGGGCCGAGCAGGCGCGCGCGGCGTTGAAGGAGTGGACCGGCTACGCACCCAGTCCGGCTGAGGAGCGGGACCTCGACAGCGAACTGGACCGTCGGCTGGCCCAGGCAGCTGCCCGGTGAGCGACGCGATGCACATCGTCCTGGACGACACCGCGATGGCCGCAGCCGGTCAGGGCAATGTCCTTGCCTCCCGGTTGATCCACCGCGCCCACGCGGAGAGCGGCTGGTATCTCTACGCCCCGGCCTGCGCGCTCGTCGAAGCCGATCGTGCCCGGCCCGGTACTGCAGAGCACCTTGCCGCTCTGCCGGCCATCACCGTCCTGGACCTGGACCTGCCTGCCGTCCTGGCGGTGGCCCGGCAGAACATCTGGGCCGCGGCGCACTGCCAGTACGTCGCTCAGCCCACCCCGGACCGTCCTGACGGGGCGATCATCGCCACGACCGCCCCCGACCGTTGGATCGGCGAGCCGGTCCGCGTGCTGGATCTCAATGCGTGAAGGCCCTGACGGCCGTCCCGCCCCCGTGACTCCCTCGCCAAGGCCAGCGGTGCGCCGGGCAGCGGTTGCGTACGGCATCGGCAGCGGGCAGCGGGCAGCGGGCAGCGGGCAGCGGGGCGTGGGTGGGCGGGGCGAGCGGTTCCCACACGGAGTTGTCGGTGCAGTCGAATGTGATCAAGGGATCACCTCAAGACGGCATTCCATGGCGCCGCCGCGGGCAAGGATGACGCGTTTCCCGACGCCCCCAAGAAGGGAATCGCGCCATGAGCGCACCCGCGACCTCGTCCACCCCCACCGCCCCCGGAAGCCTTCCCCTGATCGGGCACGGTCTGCGGCTCGCCCGTGAACCCTTGCCGTTCATCACCTCTCTGCGTGCACACGGCAGCGTGGTGAGGATCCGTATCGGGCCCACGCCTGCCTACGTTGTGACCGACCCTCGGCTGACCCGCCGGGTGCTGGTCACCGATGCCTCGCACTTCGCCAAGGGCGGCAAGATCTTCGATGCGCTGAGGGTCTTCATCGGCGACGGGCTGGCGACGATCGCGGACGGCGACGCCCATCTGCGCAATCGGCGGTTGATGCAGCCGATGTTCAACAAGGCGCACATCGCCGGCCGCGGCGACGCCATGATCGACCACGTCCGGAAGACGGTCAGTGCCTGGCCTGTGGGGCAGCTGCGCGACGTCTACCAGGACATGAACGACCTCACCCTGGGCGCGTTCCTCGTTTCCCTGTTCGGCGCGGACCTGCCCGAGGGCCTGGAGCGCAGGTTCACCATGCTCATCCCGGAAATCCTGAAGGGCGCGATCCGACAGATGATCCTGCCGCCCTGGGTCACTCGGCTGCCGCTTCCCGCCAACCGGGCCCACACGGACCGGGTCGCGCAGTTGCGCGCCCTCATCGACCAGGCAGTCGAGCACAGAGTCGGCCGGATATCCGGCGCGTCCGGCTCCGGCGCCGCGGCGGCCCCGCCGGCCGCCGGATGCCCGCACGCAGCGGGCCCGGCACAGGCGGGCCTGTTCGACACCCTGTTGACCGCCGAGGACCCGCTGACCCGCCAGCAGTTGCAGGACGAGGCCATCACCTTGCTGACCGGTGCCATCGAGACCACCGGCACCACGCTGGCCTGGACCCTGTACGAGCTTTCCCGCCACCCGGACATGGCGCAGCGGCTGCGCGCGGAGCTCGCGTCGGCATGCGGAGACCGCCCGCTGCGCTACGACGACCTCGACCGGCTCCCCTACGCACGCCGGGTGCTGCAGGAAACCCTCCGCAAATACGGGCCCGCTTGGCTGGTGACCCGGACCGCCACCCGCGATGTCGACCTGGGCGGTCATCTGATCCCCGAGGGCGCCGATGTCGTCTGGAGCCCCTACCTTCACCAGCACGACCCCGAGGTGTTCCCCGACCCCGACTCCTTCGACCCGGACCGCTGGACGCCCGAAACCCTCTCCGCCACCCGCGGATCGTTTCTCGCCTTCGGCGACGGACGCCGCAAGTGCATCGGCGAGAACTTCGCCTGGAGCGAACTGCAGATCATCCTCGCGATCATCCTCCAGACCCGGCCCCATTTCACCGTGACCTCAAGGCCGCCGCGCCCGCAGGCAGTCGTCACGGTCAAGCCGGACCGCCTCACCATGGCGTTCTCCCAGGAGGCGGAGGTGATGAAGCAGCCCGGCAAAGAGGTGCCGCGACCCGCGGTCCTGCCCTCTTCCCACACCGCATGCAAGGCCATGCCCAGCGGCTGACCTTGTGCCGGGCCCGGCCACGAGGCGACCGCCCGGGGCCGGGCCCGGGGTACTGCTGCGTACGAGGCGGAAGCGGCCCGCCGTACGACCGGAGACCGGCGGCGGCGCAGGCCAGGCCTGGCCAGGCCAGGACCGGGCGCACAGGTGCCCGGGCCGCATGCGCGGGACCCGGCTGCGCCCGTTACCCCACCGCCGCCGCCCGCGCCCCCCTCACCGCCGTCCGCGGCAGGAGGTCGTCGACCGGGGTCCAGGGGTGGGAGTGGGACAGGGCGCGGAGGGTGGTGCGGAGTTCGGCCGCGAGGCGGACGGCGTCGGAGCGGTGCAGTGCCGAGGTGGCGAAGTCCAGGGCCAGCAGCGGGCGTTCGCGCCAGCGCAGCACCGTCAGGGCCGCGTCGGCGGTGGCGCCGCCCAGGTGGCCGTGGTGGAAGCGGGCGGTCAGACCGCCGGCCCGCACGCTCGTGGGCAGCAGCTCGTCGTGGGCCGCGAAGGTCACCCGGGTCGGCGCCGACGGCCGGGACGGGGCCTCGGGCAGCCCGAGTTCGCGCGTCAGCCAGACGGCGTCGACCTCGGCGTAGGCGAGCGCCTCGCTGAAGGCGCAGGCCAGGCCCCGCAGGAAGTAGTCGGTCGTGGGCTCCACCTCGCAGCGCACCGGCAGGGTCGCCGTGCAGGGCGCCACGGTGCGCAGCAGCGCGGCCGTGGGCCGCAGCGGCATCTCCGTGCCGACCAGCAGCCGGTCGACCCCGGCCCGCCGGCCCAGGGTCAGCACCCAGGCGGCCAGTACGACGGTGCTGTGCGGCACACCGGCCCGCCGGGCGGTCGCGTCCACCGCGTCACGCAGGTCCTCGTCGATCCCGAACGACAGCCGCTCACCACGGAAGTCGAAGTCCTCCGGCCGTCCGACGGTTGTCGGTGCCGCCTGGGCCGGTACGTCGCGCAGTTGTCCGGCGCGTTCGGCCGTCAGGGCTCGCAGCGCGCCCGAGCGGCGCAGTGACTCCGCGCGCCGGGCCACCGGGTCCGGGCCGGGCGCGACCGTACGGGCGGGTGGGCGGCCGGCAGAAGTGCGGCCGTAGTCGTCGAGCAGTTCCTGCCAGACCAGCGCCGCGGACCAGGCGTCGGCCACGGCCTCGTGGTGGAGGAAGGACAGCAGGCGGCGGCCGGACCCGAGCGGGGTCAGCACGAATGCCAGTGGGGGGTGGCCCGGACGGCCCGCCAGGTTCTGTACGTCCGCTGCGAGGCGCGTGTGTACGGCGGCCACCGCGTCCTGCCCCGGGCGGGGCAGCACCCGCTCCAGCGTGACCAGCGGTATCGGGCAGTCGGCGAGCACCCGGCGCACCGGACCCGTGGCGGACGGCGTGAACACGGTCCGCAGTCCCTCGTGCCGGGCGCCGAGCGCGTCCAGCGCCGTACGCAGCGCGGCCGGTTTGAACGGTCCGGAAAGCTCCGCGCTCAGCACGCGGTACGCCGCCCGGGCCGGCCGGCCCGGCGTGAGTGCCGTGCGCTGCTGCGGCAGCACCGGACCCTGCCACGGTCCCGGTCGCCGCTCGGGGGGGACGGCCGCTGCCGGCACCGCCAGGGCCAGCACCTCGGCGAGCGGGGCGGGGCCCAGCAGGAGCGCCAGGTCCAGGGAGAAGCGCAGATGTTCTTCGGCGCGCGCCTGCAGTCGCATCGCCTGCTCCAGGGTGCCGCCCAGCGTGATGAAGGGGGAGCCGGCGGCTTCGGCCGGCAGCGTGCGCGGGTTGTGACCCATCACGTCGGCGGCCAGGTCGAGCAGTGCCTCCAGGGAAGTCCGCATCGGCATCGGATGGCCCTCTCTGTTGGCCCTCTCTGTGGCGGTCTTGCCGCGATCGTGCCGACCGCACCTCGAAGGCCGCTTGAGCATCCGTGCAGAAAGCCCGCCGAACGCACGGAACTTGCCAAAAGCAGGGACCCTATCATCGCTAGCTAGATTTTCGCCGAAATGCTAACGTGGGGTCATGACCCCCCGAGAGCGCCGCCTTCGCGAGCAGGCCCAACGGCACCGGCTCATCCTTGCCACGGCTCGCGAGATGGCCGAGGCGGAGGGCTGGGACAACGTCACCACACGGCGCCTCGCGGACCGTATCGAATACAGCCAGCCCGTGCTCTACCAGCACTTCAAGAACAAGGACGCCATCATCCACGCGGTGGCGCAGGAAGGGCTCGCCGAACTCGCCGCGGCACTGCGCGCCGCCCGCCTCGGCGTGGCCGACCCTCACGGGGCGCTGCGTGCGGTCGCCCGCGCCTACGCCGACTTCGCCGCCCGGGGGCCGGTCCTCTACCAGGCCATGCTGGTGCTCGAGGCGGGCGCCGCACCCCCGGGCGGCGAACCGACCCCGCAGCCGCTGCTGGAGGTCCTGGGCGAGATCGAGGAGGCGGTGCGGCCCCTCGCCGGCGACCGCGACCCCCGCGTCCTGGCGGAGGTCGTCTGGAGTGCCTGGCACGGTCTGGCCACGCTCACCCACGGCGGCCGGCTCGGCCCGGAGGCCACGCCCGAGCGGCTGGCCGTCCTGGCCGAGGTGCTGACCGGGGCCGCCGCACAGCTCGCCTGAACTCGGCGGGCGGGCAGGCCCGTTGGGCAGGCTCGCTCGGTAGGCCCGTTGGGCAGGTTCGTTCGGTAGGCCCGTTGGGCAGGTTCGTTCGGTAGGTCCGTTCGGCTCAGACCGAGGTCTTGGCCGGCTCGGGCTCCCCGGACGGCGGCTTGGCCACCGACTCGTTCAGCCGCTTGCCCAGCAGCACGAACAGAAGGATCAGCCCGACGGTGAGCAGGATGTGTCCCAGCCCCGCGATCAGCGGTACGGCCTCGGGGACATGGTCGCCGAGCACGGTCAGGCAGCCGTGGACGCCCATCATGGCCGTGGAGATGGCGATGCCCACGTTGTAGAACCAGAAGAACGAGTTGAACAACCGCGTCCCGGACAGCTGGAACTGCTTGTCCAGGGCCAGCACGATCAGGAAGCCCAGCATGCCCAGAGCCAGCAGATGGGTGTGCATCAGGGCCAGCTGGGTGTCCCCGGTGAAGTCGTTGGCCTTCGTGAATTCCCGGTAGAACAGCCCGGAAATCACTCCCACGATCATGTAGACGTGTGCTGCGTAGTACGACTTCCGCATCGCGGCGCTCGCTCCTTGGGTCGTAAAGGCGTGCCGACTGCCGTCATTCAAGCACCCGGTGACTGCCCATCGGCCGGCCACCCGAATCAACTCCAGCACCCGTCATCCGATTCTCGATCGGTCCTGTAGCGGTCCCGTGGACCGGCGAACCCGTTCGGCAGGCCACACGCGAGACGCGATCGGGGCCGGATCGGAACCCACTTGAGCGGATGGGACGTACCTCTGTGACGCGTCTACCGTGACGCATGCCCAGGGGGAGGAGGCAGCCATGGACGAACGGCACGCCACTTTGCACGTCCTGCCCCCGCTCGGCGAGCCCGCCCCGCTTCCGCAGCCCCTGGAACCCCCGGAACCGGCCCCCGCTCCCGCCGTCGCGGCGGCACGCCCGGTACGGGTGCACATCGTGGGCGCCGACCCGCTGGCCCGCACCGGCATCCGCGCACTGCTGGAGGGACACCCCGGCATCACCGTCACCGGCGAGAGCGCGCCCGGACCCCAGCTGGGCCTCACGCTGCGCTCACTGCGCCCGCAGGTCCTCGTCGTACACGGCCCGCTGACCGTCGAACATCGGGCCCGGCTCGCGCAGGACGCGCCGGACGGTCTGCCGGTCCTCGTCGTCGGCGGCGAGGACGAGGACCGCGGCCCGGTGCACGGACACCTGCCCGGCACGACGACGTCGCGGCAGCTCGCCGCCGCCGTCGTGCTGGCCGCGGCCGGCTACACCCTGGTCCCCGCGGAGGGAGGCCGCTCGCGCCCCCGTGCCCGCGTGTCCAGCATCAGCCCCGAGGAGCTGACCCAGCGCGAGTGCGAGGTGCTCGAACTGCTGGCCCGCGGACTGTCCAACGGCGAGATCGCCCGGTCGCTCACCCTCTCCGAGCACACGGTCAAGTCCCATGTGCAGAACATGCTGCACAAGCTGCGACTGCCCAACCGTGTGCACGCGGCCATCTACGCCTTCGAGACCGGGGTACGGCGCCCGGTCTGACCGTACGGCTCCTCCGGGACCCTCCTGCCCGTGTCCGCGTTGCCACCGTCCAGCGCGGGCCACCCGATGTCGCCGTCACGCGCAACCGCAGGCTTCATGACCTACTCCTGGACGGGACGACGAGGACGACGAGGACGACGAGGACGACGAGGACGACGGGGCGGCCGCGGTGGCCGGGGGCGAGGCTGCCGGGGCGGCCGGGACGACGGGGGCGGTGGTGGCACGGCCCGGGCACGAAGGACCAGGACACGGCCGTGCTGCTCGACATCCTGCCCGGACCGGTTCGAGAGTCGCCGGAGAGATGGAAGAGACCCGCAAGAGGTCCGCCCGAGGTCCGCAAGAGAGCCGCGCGAGACCGGCGCGAGAAACGCAAGAGACGCAGGGCACGGGCCCTGGCAAGGGTTTGCCCAGCTGTTGCCAGGGCCCCTACCGTTGACGGTCCCGCCTTGCCCCATCCGTCCGCGGCCGCCGTCGTCCGCGTGTCCACCGAGGGAATGGTCACATGCTTCGACAGCCCGCGTTCGGCCGCCGCCTGAGGAAGCTGCGCATGGCTCAGGGACTGTCCCAGACCGCGCTCGCCGGCGACGGCATGTCCACGGGCTATCTCTCGCGGCTGGAGTCGGGCGCCCGCCAGCCCACCGAGCGCGCCGTCGCCTACCTCGCCGAACGACTCGGCCTGGAACCGGCCGACTTCGAGGAGCCCGCGGGCGGCTCCCTGGCGCACGCGCTGACCCTCGCCGCCTCCACCAGAGCCGGCGATGCCCTGGAGACCCTGCGCGAGGCCCTGGCCGCCGAGGGCCACGAGACACCCGTGCTGCGCTGGCAGGCGCTGTGGCAACTGGCCCAGCAGCGGCGGGTGCAGGGCGACCACGAGGGGGAGCGGGAGTACCTGGAGGACCTGGTCCGGCTCGGCGACGAGGTGGGGCTCGCCGAGCTGCGGGTGCGCGGACTGACCCGGCTCGCCCGCTGTCTGCGCTCCCTGGGCGAGATCCCCGCCGCCCTCGACGCCTGCATCACCGCCCACCACCTCGCCCGGGACTCCGACCTGGGCGTGGAGGACCGCTCCGCCGTCCTGCTCGCCCTGGTGTCCGTGGAGGCCGAGGCCGGCCGCATGCCGGACGCCCGGGCGCACGCCGACGAACTGACCGCGCTGGTCGAGGGCCGCTCGGACACGCTCTGGGCGGAGGCGATGTGGACCACGGCCGCCGTCCGCGTCCGGCAGGGCGACTACCCGGCCGCGCAGGCCTATCTGGAACAGGCCCTGGAGCGGTTCAGCAGCACCGACGACCTGGTGCTGTGGCTGCGTCTCAGGCTCGCCGCCGGCCGGCTGCACCTGCAGAAGGTCCCCGCCGACCCCGAAGCCGCCCAGCGCTGCGTCACGGCCGCCGAGTCCGCGCTCGCCTTCGTCGGCACACCCGGTCTGCGCCAGGAGCTGACCGCGCTCAAGGCCGACCTCGCGTTCCTGACCGCGCGGTACGACGACGCCCGCGTCCTGCTCGGCGAACTCGCCCTGGAGGAGCCGCGGATGACCTACCGGGACCGGGTACGGCTCGACATCCTGCGGCACCAGCTGCGCATCCTGTCCGGCGACGAGGGCGGCGTCCAGGGGCTGCGGACGCTGGCCGAACAGGCGCAGGCCGACGCCAACATCGACCTCGCCGCCGAGATCTGGCGCATCCTCGCCGAGGCCCTGGCTCAGTCCCAGGCCCAGCGAGGCTCGACTCCGTCTGCAGCGTCCGGGGCCACGCTCGGGGGCCCGGTACCCACGCAGACGGAGGGACGCGCATGAGGCACTCCCGTACGGCAGCGGGCATCGTGATGGCGGCGCCGGCCACCGGTGTCGTCGCGGGCGGCGCCGAGACCCCGGCCGCCAACCAGACCGCGGGCCCGCGCATCACGACCCGGGAGCAGCTGGCGCACAGCCTGCGACAGGCGGTGGCCCTGGAGCGCGCGGGCAGCGACGCGCCGCTGTTCCCCCGGGGCAGGGGAGTGGGGATCAACCCCAACGAGCCCGCGTGCTGAGGGGACGACGAGCGTGACCGGCGACGCCGGCACGGCGGGCCCCGGCGGGGCGCGGACCGCGTGGTGCCCGAGCGGTGCCGCGTACGCCCCCGAGTCGGTGGTCCTCGGCGTGCGCGCCGGCACCGACGGCCGGGTGAGCTACCTGGCCGAACCGGTTCCGGCCGCCGAGGTCCTGCCACTGGTGCCACCGGACATCGAACCGCGGCGCGTCCTGCGGTTCGCCTCGCACTGCGTCGCCGAGTGCGTCAACCGGCGCGGCACCGACTGCACCCTGATCGAACGCGTCGTGGCCGCCTACCCGGCCGAGGCCTTGGGCCCGGTCCCGCAGTGCCATCTGCGGGCCGACTGCAAGTGGTGGGCCCAGGCGGGTGTCTCGGCCTGCCGCCGCTGCCCGGCCATCGCCACCCGCCACCACACCGACGAGGAACTGGCCACCCTGGTCGCCGACCCGGCCACCACACTGGCCCGGATCGACGCGGAGTTCACGCGCACCGCCTGAGCGGCCGCAACCCGGCCTACTGCGGCAGCGGTTCGGTCAGGTAGCGCATCCGAGACTGCGTGGGGCCGTTCGTTCGTGGATGGCCTCGCCGGGCACGTACCAGCCCGCCTTCTTGCGAACCGCCGGGCTTGCGTCCTGGGCGCAGGACGCTTGCAGGGCGGCGACGGCGCGGGCATCGGTGTGGGCGAACGTGCCGACGAGTTCGACGGCCATGCTCCGGACATGCGGGTCGGGATCAAGCTAATAAAGGCAGGGCCTGCCAGTGACGCGCAACCCGCTGCGGGTGCGGGGCAGGTCGCGAACCACGCCGACCCGCCCGAGCCGGCGGTCGGCGACGCCGAAACCGGCGCGGAATGAGCGTCGGCCGTGCGCCGCGTCGCGGTTGTCGACGAAGCAGACCGCGCCGGTGGGGATGACGACTTCGGTGAGGCTGCCGTCGGGGTGGGCATCCCGGTGGCCTTCCAGGACCGGCACCCGGACCTCGTCGTACAGCGCGAACAGGCCCACCCAGTCGGTCCGGCCGGGCTGCTGGGCCGCCCGGCCGGTGATGTCACCGAGCAGCGCCGCGTACAGCACGAGCAGGGTGTCGTACACCTGGCTCGCCTCGGTGTCCGCCTCGCTCCCGTGGCCCGGGGTGGTGCCGAGGGCCGCCCGGTCGACGACGTTGCCGCGGATCACCGTCACCTGCGTGGCCTCGTCGCGGCGTGCGGAGTTGAGGTGCCGGCGCACCGTCAGCGGCAGTTCGTGCGCGATGACGGGGGCCTCGTCGAGGAACCCCGGGTCGTCCGCCGCCTTGTACACCTCCACGCAGGACGCGGCCAGCGCGTACGCGGACCGCGCGTCGCGCAGCGTGAGGTCGAGGACGCGGTGCCGCGGGTCGGCGGAGGCGTCCGGGGCAGCCGGGGAGAACGTCGGGGCCAGGGCGGTGGCGGTCATCGTGTCCTCCGGGACGGGACGGGGAGGGGAGGGAAGGGGAGGGGCGTGGACTGGGCTTCGGGCGGACCGGCGCCCGCACAGTGGCGTCGGCCGGTCCGCCCCGGTGTTTCTAGAACGGGTCGTTGAGGCGCTCGTTGATGTGGTCGAGGCACAGCTCGTACAGGTCCTCGGGGTGCGACTCGTACCAGCCCTCCGGCGCGGGGGCCGCCGCCGGCCACAGCGCCTGGTGGCCGGCGGCGTCGGCGAGGACGACGAACGTGGCGAAGTCGTCCGCGAAGGGGTCGTCCTGCGCCGTGTGGTCCAGCACGCGGAGCATGCCGTCGGCCGACAGACGTGCCGCGCGTCCGGTGCGCCACATGCGGGCGGTTGTGCCGTCGGGCCCGCCGAACGGGTCCGGCAGGAACCGCTCGCCGGTGGTCGCCGGGTCCCCCACATAGCCCTGGGCCACACCCGCGCCCGCGATATAGAGGGCACCGGTCTCGCCGGGGGCCACCGGCCGCAGCCGGGCGTCGAGGACGTAGGCGCGGTAGCCGGGGGCGGGGCGGGGCGGCCCGCCGGGCAGCTGCTCGACGACGAACCGGCCCTCGGCCCAGCCGCCGCTCACGGACAGCTCGGCCCCCTCGGACCAGGCCAGCGCGACCAGCGCGGTCAGCGCGTCGTCGGCGCCGCCCAGCACCACCCGGGCGCCCTCCCGCCGCAGCCAGCCCAGCACCTCGTGCGGCACCGCGTGGGCGAGTGAGCCGTCCGGCAGGTGCACCCGGGCACCGGAGGCCAGCGCGCCGAGCAGGCCCAGGGCGATGTCCCCGTCCGGGTAGCCGCGCACCAGCCAGGCGGCGTCGGCCGGTTCGGCCACGGTCGCCGCGGCGATCGTCTCGGCGCCGATCACCACGGTGCCGTCCTCGCCGGGCACCAGCAGCACCGCGTCGTCCGCCCGCAGCGGCCGCGTCCGGTCGGCGTCGGTCACCGGCCAGCGCCCGGTGGCCGGCAGCCGGTCGGCGGCGTCGTCACGCACCAGCCGGGCCGCGCCCGGTACGACGGGCAGCACCAGGTCGGCCGTCTCGTCCAGCAGCAGCACCACCGGCCTGACCGACTCGTCCACGTCCAGGGCAGGGTCGACCGGCAGCAGCGCGGCACCCGTCTTGGCGACGGCGAGCGCCGCCACCGCGAACCCGGCGGGCGAGGACAGCGCGGTCAGCACCGAGGTGCCCGGGCCCGCGTTGTGCGCGATCAGGGCGTGCGCCAACAGGTCGGTACGGGCGTCGAGTTCGGCGTAGCTCATGCCGGCCAGGGCGATGGCCTCGGGGGCCCGGGCCACCTGCGCGGCGAACAGCTCGGCCACGCTCTCGGCCGGGAGTACGGCGCTCTCGCCCGCCCACACCCCGCCCTCCGCCGAGCCGGGCTCCAGCCGTAGCCGACTCAGCGCGGCCGACGGGTCGTCGAGGGCGGCTTCCAGTACGGCGGTGAGCTGCCCGGTGAGCGAGGCGGCGGCCGCCTCGCCGACGGTCTCGTGCCGGTAGGCGGTCAGCAGGGTGATACCGGCCGGCGCGCCCGCGGGTGTCTGCCGCTCGGTCAGCGTCAGGCTCAGGTCGGCGGCGGGGAGCGGGAGTTCGGCCTCGTCCGGCCGGATGGTGAGCCCGGCCGCCTCGAACGTGCCGACGGCCTCCTGCAGCACGGTCAGCGCGACTCCGCCGGGCAGTGCGGCCAGGGCCGCGTCGGGGTTCCGGTAGGCGGCGAGGTCCCGCTCGCGGACCCGGCGCAGCAACTCGCCGAACGCAGGGTCGCCCGAGGTGTCCACCGACAGCGCCAGGACCCGCCCGTAGGGGCCCACCGCACCGCGCAGCGCCGCGCTGTCCCGGGCCGGGACCGGCGCCGCCACGGTGATCTCGGCGGGCGCGCCGAGCCGGGCCAGCAGGGCGGTGAGCGCGGTGTGCACCACCATGAACAGGGTGCTGCCGTGCTCGGCCGCGAACCGGGTGAGCCGTTCGTGCAGTTCGTCGCCGAGTACGACCTCGATGGTGCCGTAGGAGGCGGCGCCGGCCTGCGGCACGCTGCCCGGCAGCGGGGTGGGCTCCAGGTCGCCGAAGATCGCGCGGGGCGCCGCGTCGAGCCCGGCGGGGGAGCGGTGCGGGGTGCCGCCCGTGACGCGGGCCTCGTAGGCGCCGGCGAGTTCGGCGGCCAGCGGCAGCTGCGACCACAGGTCGACGGAGGCGGCGGGCAGGGCGAGGTCGAGCAGGTGGTCGTCGGGGCCCAGGGAGCGCAAACGGGTACCGGCCGCTCCCAGCAGCGAGTTGCGCAGCGCCTCGTGCCGCTGCCCCAGGTCCTCCAGGGCCTCCTCCAGAGCCCGTTGGTCGAGGGGGCCGCGCAGCCGCAGCGGCAGCACCGCGCTGTCCGCGCCCGCCTCGGCCGGACCGGTGGCGGCGGCGGGGGAGTCGCCGAGCAGCGCGGCGAAGGCGGCCGGTGTCGGTGCGTCGTACAGCGCCCGGCCGCCCGGGTCGGCGTCCAGTGTCTCGCGGACCCGGGCCAGCAGCCGGTCCGCCGCCTCCGGGTCACCGCCGATCCGGAAGAAGTCGGAGTCGGCGTGCACCTCGCGGCGCGGCAGCCCCGTCACTTCGGCGAACAGGTCACGGACGATCTCCTGGATCGGTGTGCCCGGCTGGGCGCCGGAGCGGTCCGTGGTGAGCGCGGGGGCGGGCAGCGCCGTACGGTCGACCGTGCCGTCGGCGTTCAGCGGGAGCGCGTCCAGGGTCGTGAGCGCCGACGGTACGACGTGCTCCGGCAGCCGCTCGCGCAGATGGCCGCGCAGGACGGCCTCCAGGTCCACGGTGCCGTCGAGGGCGGCCGGCACGTTGGCGCACTCCTCGACGGCGGCGGCCGGTGCCACGTACACGCCGGTCAGCGGACCCGCGGGGACCAGGTCGGGGTCGACGAAGACGATGTCGAGCAGTTCGGCACCCTCCCCGGACCAGGTCGGCAGGGCGCGGTAGCCCAGGTGCTCGCCTGCCGCGCACAGCGCCTCGGGGTCGGGGGCGGGCGCGTCCTGGGGGGCCAGGTCGACGCTCTCCAGCGGGTTGTCCAGGGACTGCATCGCGCAGTACTCGTCGTACACCCGGCGGTTGGGGATCCCGGCCAGCCGCAGCACGGCGGGGCGGTGGGCGTTGAGGCGGTCCTCGGCCTCCGCTACGGAGGAGACCTCGCGGCCCCAGCGGACGACGGGCGCGGCGGTCAGGTCGGCGGCCGGCGCGGCGGTGGACAGGACGGCCTCGTAGCGGTAGCGGGTCAGCTCGTTGTGGTGGCTGCCGCGCTTGACGCGTACGTCCACCGTGCGCACCGCGGGCAGTTCGCGGGCGAGGGCGGCGAACAGGGCGGGGGAGAGCAGGAGTTCGGTCTCGCCGGCCACCCGCCGGTCGACGGCCCGGCGCAGCGCCTCGCGGCTGTCCCCGGCGGCGCCCGGCCGCGACAGCTCCACACCGGTGTGCAGGCAGCGAGCGAGGTCGAGGCTGCGCAGATCACCCAGCAGGACGGAGCCGCCCGGGGCGAGCAGCGGCAGCACCCGCTCGATCACGGTGCGCAGGTGGGCCAGGCTGGGGAAGTACTGGACCACCGAGTTGACGACGATCGCGTCGAAGTGCCCGGCGGGCAGCCCGGTGGTGTCCTCGGCGCCCAGGCGGCGCAGCCGCACCTTGTTCCGCAGGACCGGGTCGGCCTGCGTCCGAGCGGTGAGCGCGACGACGGCGGAGGCGGCGAAGTCGGTACCCCAGTACTCCTCGACGCCCTCCTCACGGGCCAGCCGGTCCATCAACAGCCCGCTGCCCACGCCGATCTCCAGGACCCGGCGCCGCGGCAGCTCCCGCACCCGCTCCAAGGTGGCCTCCTGCCACTCCCGCATGTCCTCCAGCGGGATCGGCAGCGCGTCGTAACTGCTGTTCCAGCCCCTGAAGTCACCCTCGGGCGCGGGCGTCCCGGATCCGGCGGCGTACAGGGCTTCGTGGATCTTCCGCCACCCGGCGATCTGCGCGTCCTCCGCGACGGCGGCGGCCACCGGAGCCGCGGGCACCACATGCGCGACGAGCCGTTCGTCGCCGTCCTCCGTCCCGTGCACGGACACCGCCGCCGCGGACACGGCCGGGTGAGCGGTCAGTACGGACTCGATGAGGCTGGGGATGGACATCAGCACTCGCTCCTTACGACACGACAGCGCGTTCCGGCTTGGCAAAACCTTGCCAAGATGCTGGCAAGCAGCTCCTGAGGCTGGGTCTCGGAACGCTGGAGCGGTACTTGAGTCGCAGGTGGGGTGGGGTGGTTGGGTGCCAAGTGGAGGGGGCGGGGTTGCCAGGGAGACGGGGCGGGTGCGCCCCGCCGCGTCAGCTGCCGCCCGCGCCGAGTGCCAGCCCCGCCTCGACGGCCATGGCAGTGAAGGCGGTCGTATCACGGCCCCGCCACTCGGTGTCCCCGTTGTAGGCGGAGGCGGTACGGGCATACCGCCCGGCCTTGCTCTTCGAGGTGAGCGTGCCCCGGGC
Source organism: Streptomyces sp. NPDC025638 (assembly GCF_055558775.1). Classification (NCBI taxonomy): domain Bacteria; kingdom Bacillati; phylum Actinomycetota; class Actinomycetes; order Kitasatosporales; family Streptomycetaceae; genus Streptomyces; species Streptomyces sp. NPDC025638. The sequence goes on from NZ_JBVHLX010000026.1 coordinate 72,188, forward strand.
GAGCAGATGGTCCAGACGGCTGACGCCCAGCACACACCAAATAAGAAGGGCCGCTGATGCCACTGCTGTACCGACCTGGTGCAGGCAACGCGGTGAGAGTCCCCTCCACGTCCGTCCGTTCCGCCAACACCGCTACGACGTAGACATCGCTGCGGTCCGTGCAGAACTCCGGAACCCGAGCGAACCCTGCAGATGCAGCCCCCTGACCAGACCGCGCACCGTCTCGTCCACCACAGTCAGGAACGTGAACGTCGTCCGACGCACTCCCGGTCCGTCAGCCGGAGCCTGTCCGTGCTCAGGCGTGCTGCGCGAGCGGTCCAGCCGGTGACCCTGCCTGGAGCGCGGCGCTCTGCAGTGCAGCCGTGATGCGCTGGATCACGTAGATCGCGAGGACGGCCGCCACGAGTTCGAGCGTCTCCGACACCGCCAGGAGCGGCAGTGAGGTGCCCGCGCCGAGCTGGGCTCCCGCCGTGGTCACCGCGTGGCCGACCCACGCCGCCCACCAGGCGTTCACCAGCGCGTCGTTGCGCCTCCCCGCCGTCTCCCCGTCCGTGTCCCCGGCACTGCTCGCGTGCCACACGTCGAGGACGAGCAGTCGCGGGGCCCACAGATTGACCACCGGTACGAACCAGGCGACGACGGCCCAGACGCCGGACCCGGCGGCGGCACCGGGGGAGAGCACCTGCGCGGTGCGCCGGCAGCGGCTGAACCACACCAGGAACAGCACGGTGGCCGCCGTCATCACATAGAGGAACACCATCGACGTGAGTCCCGACCTGCTCAGCGCCGCGTCGTCCGTGGGATGCAGGCGATGCTCCCTCAGAGCCATAGCCCGGAAAACGTCCGCGACGGCCGCGAGAGCTATCGCGCCCTGTGCGAGGCGGGCGAGGAGCCATGGTGCCTTGGGGACGGAGGCGGGGGCGGGGGCGGGGGCGGTACCGGTCACGTCTGGGAGACCTACTTTTCGCGGCAGGCATGCGCCGACGGACACGGCGCAGCGGGAGGGGGTGTGTCGGATCGCCCGGATCATAGATCAGCCCGTACTCCGCAGCAGGATCAGGTGGTCACCGGCACTCCGTCGGCCAGCCCCGCCGGGAGCCGGTTGCGGCCGGGTACGCCCAGTTTGCGGTAGACGCGGGTCAGGTGCTGTTCGACCGTGCTCGCCGTGATGAACAGCCGCGCCGCGATCTGCCGGTTGGTCAGGCCCTGTGCCGCCAGCGCCGCCACCCGCCGTTCGGAGTCGGTCAGCTCCTCCGGTACGGCCGTGCCGTGCACGACGGCGACACCGCCTGAGCCGGGCAGCAGCTCGTCGCGCAGCGCCACCGCCCCCATCTGCTGGGCCAGGCTCCACGCGGCACGCAGCGTGGCCGCCCCCTGCGACGGGCCGCCGTCCGCGTGCAGCGCGTGCCCGAGGTCGGCCAGCGCCCGCGCCGTCTCCAACCGGGCCCCGCCGCACCGCAGTTGCTCCACGGCCTGCCGCAGCAGCACGGTGCGCTGCCCGGGTTCGCTCGTCGCGGCCAGCATCCGCAGGCACTGACCCCGCACCCACGGCCGCTCGCCGTCCGGCAACGCCAGCTGCTCCTCCGCCAGTTCGCGCGCCTGCCGTACCTTGCCCAGCCGCAGCAGCGCCTGCGCCGCGTCCGTACGCCACGGCAGGCACGCCGCCCGGTCCGCCCGCCACAGCTGCAGCTGCCGACCTGCCCGGCGGAAGTCGGCGAGCGCGGCCTGCGGCCGGCTCAGGTCCAGGTGGTGCAGCCCGCGGGCGCGCAGATACTGCAGGCCGTACAGGGTGTTCAGTACGCGCCGGGTGACGGGGTACCGAATGTGCCCGGCGGCCTCCTCGTACCGGCCCATCGCACCGCACGCCTCGACGAGCACCGCGACCGGCGCGTAACGGAAGGTCCCGCCGCCGCCCGCGGGCAGCGCATCGAGCGCCTCCGTCGCCCGCGCGTGGGCACCGCGTACGTCGCCCACCCGCAGCAACGCCTCGGCGTGCAGCGTCGCGAAGACCGCCCGCCAGCCGGGCGCCCCGCTCGCCTCCGCCTCCTCCAGCAGCCGCCGGCTCGCCGGTACGGCACGCTCGGGACGGTCGGAGTACAGCAGCGTGCGCACCGCCATGACCAGCGGAGCCAGGGTGGCGTCGGTCAGCCGCGCCCGCCCCGGCACCTCCGCGCGGCCTGCCACCGGCGCGTCGAGGAGGGCGTCGAAGGGCGTCTCGCCGTGGGCGCCCGGCTCGCCCGCCTCCCGCAGCAGCGCGGCCGACTCGGCGATCCGCCCCTGCGCGAGCAGCATTCCGGCCGACCGCGACCGGTGCTCCGCTCCCGTCGCGGACAGGGCCGAACGCGGCCCGGTGACCAACGCGGTCAGCCGCCGCTCGGCAGCCTCCGGATCGCGGCGCGCGGCGATCTGCGTGAGCCGCAGCGCCACGCCGGTCCGCGCAGCCTCGTCGGGGCAGATCCCGTGGGCCAGTTCGAGCAGGCGCTCGGCCTGGGCGGTGCGGTGTTCCCCGGGGCGCTGGGCCAGCAGGCCCTCTGCGGTGTCCATGAGCAGGGTGAAGTCCTCGGGCCGTACGGGCACGCGCGCACCGTCCGCCCGCGGCGCGAGCAGATGGCCGGCCACCACGTCGGCCGGCGCCCCTGCCGCCGTCAGCACCAGCGCGGCCCGCCGGTGCAGGTCCGCGCGGGTACGCGGTGAGGCGTCCGCCAGTACGGCGGCGGGGACGGCGGGGTGCCGAAAGCGGAGCCCGTGGAGGAGCCCGTCCAGGAGCCCGCAGGCGCGCAGCGCGGCCAGCGCGGGAGCGGCGTCGTCCTCGGGGCGCAGCATGCGCGTGACCAGCGGCTCGGTCGCCCGCTCCGCCAGGATCGCCACCGCCCGGCCCGCCGCCAGGGCACCCGGACCACTGCGCCGCAGACAGGCGGCGACGGCCGCGGCGAACGGCCCGTCGAGCGCCGGGTCCGGCGGCGGCGACGTGGATGCGGCGCGGTCCTCCTCCAACAGGGCGTTCAGCAGAAGCGGGTTGCCACCGGTGACGCGGTGCAGCTCCGCGGCCGTACGGCCGGGACGGGCCGGCCCCGGCCACTCCCATGGGCGGGCCGCGGGAACCTCCGCGGTCTCCCGGGCCGACAGCAGACCGATCCGGATCCGGCGGAAGTGCGGCTGGCGCGTCAACTCGGGCGCGCACGAGGGCTCCTGAGCCGCGTCGGCGTACGACGACACGGTACCCACGACCAGCACGGGGGCCGGGCGGGCGTGCCGTACGAGATACCCGAGGTGGTGCAGCGACTGCGCGTCCGCGTGCTGTACGTCGTCCAGGCACAGCACCACCGGCCCGGCGAGGGCGAGATCGCACAGCTCCGCGCAGAACGTCCGCATCGCCTCCCGGGTCGGCTTCGCTTCCTCGGCGCCGGTGCGGGGGAGTGCGAACGGCGGGGCGCTGCCGACCAGTTGGCGCAGCACACCGAGCGGCATCCGGCGTCCGGCCTCGGTGGCGGCCGCGGTGAGCACCAACGCCCCGGCGGCGACGGCCTGTTCGGCCACGGCGTGCAGAAGACGGCTCTTGCCACAGCCGGCGGCGCCCTCGATCAGTACCACCCGGGAACGCCCCACCGTGCAGGTGGCGAGGACCGTCTCCAGAGCACCGGCCACCGATGCCCTGCCCGCCTGTGTCATCGGAATCTCCTTGCGTGGAAACCCCGTCCTTCAGGGCGGGCAGGAAGCGCATCCTCGGATCGGAGCCGCGCAGCGGCGAAAATCGCTCCGCCATCCAAGTAACGGGCGCTGCTTACATGGGAACTGATGGAATGTGAAGCATGACGCGGCAGGTGAAGCGGGCTTTCAAGTGCCGCTTCTACCCCACGGACGAGCAGGCAGCGGAGCTGTCGCGCACGTTCGGCTGCGTCCGCCTCGTCTAAAACAAGTCGCTGGAAGAACGTACCCGCGCCTGGTACGGCGAACAGCGCCGTACCTCCTACGTGCAGTCGTCCGCCGCGCTGACGGAGTGGAAGAAGACGGAGGACCTGGCCTTCCTGGCCGAGGTGTCGTCCGTGCCCCTTCAGCAGGCGCTGCGGCACCTTCAGACGGCGTTCGCGAACTTCTTCGCCAAGCGTGCCAAGTATCCGCGTTTCAAGAATCGGAAGAAGTCCCGGCAGTCGGCCGAGTACACCCGTTCCGGCTTCACGTGGCGCGATGGGAAGCTGACTCTGGCGAAGTTGGCGGAGCCGCTGGACATCCGCTGGTCCCGTCCCCTTCCGGAGGGTGCGGCGCCGTCCACGGTGACCGTCTCGCGTGATGCGGCCGGGCGTTGGTTCGTGTCCCTGCTGTGCGAGGACGCCATCACCCCGGCACCGGCTACGAAGAACGCGGTCGGCGTCGACGCAGGTATCACCTCGCTCGTGACCCTGTCGACCGGGGAGAAGATCGCCAACCCGAAGCATGAACGCCGTGACCGGGCCCGCCTGGCCAAGGCGCAGCGGGAGCTGTCCCGTAAGGCGAAGGGGTCGGTGAACCGGGAGAAGGCTCGCCAAAAGGTCGCTCGCGTGCACGCGCGCATCGCTGACCGGCGCCGGGACTTCCTGCACAAGCTGTCGACTCGACTCGTCCGTGAGAACCAAATGGTCGTGATCGAGGACCTGACCGTTCGTAACCTGCTGAGGAACGGCAAGCTCGCGCGCGCCATCTCCGACGCATCTTGGACGGAACTCCGCTCCATGCTGGAGTACAAGTGCGCATGGTACGGGCGCAGCCTCGTGACCGTGGACCGGTGGTTCCCCAGCTCGAAGCTGTGCGGGGCCTGCGGCACGGTCCGTGAGAAGTTGCCGCTGTACGTCCGCGAGTGGACGTGCGACTGCGGCACCGTGCATGACCGCGACGTGAACGCGGCACGCAACATTCTGGCGGCCGGGCTGGCCGCGTCTGCCTGTGGAGACGGTGTAAGACCTCAACGGGAGCCCTCCCGGACGGGGCGGTCGTCGGTGAAACAGGAAACCCAGCGGGTGACCGCTGGACGCCCCCGCATTTAGGCGGGGGAGGAAGTCAAGAGCCCGCCTTTCACCGGAACAACCGCGCTGGTCGGGGCAAGAATGCGATCAACGCCTTTAAGGGGGGTGGAGCCGGGACGGAGATGGCACCCGCTCAACAGGCCCGGAAATGACCGAAGCCCCCGCGGCGGCACATGGCCGGCGGGGGCTTCCCGGTGGATCGGTGGAGAGGTCTGCGTTGCTCGCGGGCGACGGTTCAGACAGCGGCGACGGTGGCGGCCTTGGGCCAGCCGATGTCGTCGGTGCCGGCGGCGGAGACCGTCGTGGCCTTGGGCCAGCCGATGTCGTCGGTGCCGGCGGCGGAGACCGTCGTGGCCTTCGGCCAACCGATGTCGTCCGTGCCCGCGGCGGAGACGGTGGTCGCGGTCTTCGGCCAGCCGATGGCGTCCGTGGTGGTCGCCGACTGCGTCGTGGTCGGCCAGCCGATGGCCTCCGCGGTGGCGGCGCCGACTCCGACGGCGGAGAACGCGGTGGCGGCGACAGCGGCGGCGGTGGCGGCGATCTTGGCGATGCGGTTCATGGCGGGCTCCTCTGTGTCAACTTCGATCCGGCTGCTTGGCAACCTCTTGCCAAGAAGGTTGGCAATGAAATCTCGTAAATCACTGGGGAATTGATCGAGATTGGCTCAAGAAGGGCGCCAGAAACGCCCCAGGGACCCGGCCGGCACACCGAAATTGCCATGTTGAACCACTTCTGACCTGGACAGATATAAGGATTTGGCAGAACGAGGATCCCTCTGCCAGAACTTGGCAATTCCTAGGAAGCCGAGCCGGGCAGAATCGGGACAGAAGCCAGAAGGAAGACAGAAGGAAGTCAGAAGGGCCTGGCAAAGCCCCGCCACTAGAGCGCCGCCTGAGCCCACATTGCCAACTCGCCGTATGTGTTGGCAATGTGTTGCCAAGCACAAGGCAAGACATTGCCCCATCGCACGGGGGGAGGCCCCGGAAGTGAATGCGACGTCACACGGCGACCGAATGGTCCATCTGAACTCGGCTGGCCTGGGCCGCATGCCCGCCGCCGTACGCGCGATCCTCACCGAGTGGACGCGCCACGACGACCGTTACGGCCCCTACGAGTTGGAGGAGCACCTCGACGACGTCGTCCTCGACGTGATCGACGAGCGCCTCGCCGCCCTGCTGGGTACCCCGGCCGGCGACACCACCCTGTTCACCGGCGCCGCGGACGCGTACGCCACCCTCCTCGGCCGCCTGCCGCTCGGCCCGGGCGACCGCATCTGGACGACTCCCTACGAGGGCGCCGCCAACCTCAGCACCCTGTACGCCCTGCGCGACCGCACCCGCTGCGCCCTGGACGTCGTACCGCTGCGCCCGGACGGCGACCTGGACCTGGAGTGGATGGCCACGCACATCGACGACGACGTCGCCCTCGTCTCGGTGACCTACGTCCCGGCCGGCTGCGGCATCGTCAACCCCGTGGAGGACGTGGGCCGCATCCTCGCCGCACACCGCTGCGTGTACGCCGTCGACGCGTCCTACGCGGTCGGCCAGTTCCCCGTGGACGTGGCCCGCATCGGCTGCGACCTGCTCACCGGCGACGGCTGGCGGTTCCTGCGCGGCCCGCAGTCGGTCGGCTTCGCCGCTACGTCACCGGGGTTCAGGAAGCTCCTGGCACCGGCCGGTGTCGATCCGGTCGTACCGCCGCACGGCGCCGCCGTCGTGGCGCTGAACACGGCCCTGGCCGAGCACACCGAGGCCCTGCCGGACGACGACCTGGTCGCCGGCCTGCGCGCCACCGTCGAGGAGGCCCCCGGGATCGAACTGATCGCCCCCGGGCGGATCCAGTCCGGCATTCTCACCTTCCGGCACGACGAACTGCCCGCCGCACTGGTGCGCCGGCAGCTCGCGGCCCGGGGCGTGGTCGTGTGGAAGACGGTCGCGCAGGAGACCCCGCTCTACCTGCCCGGCCTCGGCGTCACCACGGCCGTCCGCGCCTCCGTCCACCACGACAACTCACCGCAGGACATCACCCGGTTCGGCGAGGCCCTGCGTGAGGTACTGAAGCTCGAACGGCCCCGCCACCAGGCGCCCGTGTCCGTGCACGCACACCCCGCGCCGGTGCCCGAGCCCGTGTCCGGCTCCGCGCACAGCACCGTCACCGACCTGGCACAGTGGCGCGGCCGGCGAGGCGCGAAAAGCGGCACGGACACCGCCCCCGAGGCCGCCCGTGAGGCCACCCCCGAGGCCGCCGCCGCGGGCCTGCGCAGGCCCCGCCAACAGCGCGACGGACGGCCGAACCTGACCCTGTACCGGACCCGGTGAACACGACGGACGCGGAGCATCACGCACGAGTGACCCACTGCCACGCACGAGTGCCCCTCTAATGCGCCTGATTAGCCTCTGGCCACGTGTACGACCGAGTACGACCCACAGGGACCGACAGGAGCCGACACGCGCATGTCCGTGGAAACCACCTCGCCTCTCGGAACGGCACCGTCCCCCGCCAAGGAGATCCATCGCCTCGATCGGGTGATCATCCGGTTCGCGGGGGACTCGGGTGACGGTATGCAGCTCACCGGTGACCGGTTCACGTCCGAGAC
>NZ_JBVHLX010000027.1:0-76955 GCF_055558775.1 Streptomyces sp. NPDC025638
GGAGACGGTGTAAGACCTCAACGGGAGTCCTCCCGGACGGGGCGGTCGTCGGTGAAGCAGGAACCCCAGCGGGAGACCGCTGGAACCCTCCGCCTTCGGGCGGCGGAAGTCAAACGGGGTCCTTCACCGGAGTTCGGCCGGAGTATTCGCCGCTGATCGCGTCCGCGGTACGACGCACCAGCGGGAGCAGGGTGAGGAGTTCCTCGGCGGTGACGACGACGTTCGGCGCGGAGACCGACATCGCGGCGACCACTCGGCCGTCGGCGCCCCGGACGGGGGCCGCGACACAGTTGATGGACTCCTCGTGGCCGCCGAGGTCGGTGGCCCAGCCCTGTTCGCGCACCTTGTCCAACTCCCGCAGATAGGCGGGGGCGTTGGGTGTCGAACGGGCCGTGTACATGGGGTATTCGAGCCGCTCCGCGACGGCGCGGCGCTCGGGTTCGGGCAGATCGGCGAGCAGCAGCTTGGCCACGGCCGCGACGGTGATGGCGACGGGCTTGCCGATCCGGGAGTACATGCGCACGGGGTAGCGGCTCTCCACCTTGTCCAGGTAGAGCACCTCGTTCTCCTCGTACACCGCGAGATGGACGGTGTGTCCGCACTGCTCGTTGAGGCGGACGAGGTGGGGGTGGGCGATCTCGCGGACGTCGAGGTTCTCCATCGCCTTCTGGGCGAGGGCGAAGAGGCGGGCGCCGAGGCGGTAGCGCTGGTCGGACTGGCGGTAGACGAGGCCGTGCTCGTGCAGGGTGCGCAGCAGTCGCAGCGCGGTGGACTTGTGCACGCCGAGCCGGTCGGCGACCCGGCCGAGGTCGGCGGGGCCCTCGGCGAGCAGCGGCAGGATGCTCAGCGCGCGGTCGACGGTCTGGCTCATGGGGTGATCGCCTCCTCCGGGGCCCGGTCGGCCCGCGTCCAGCCGGGGCCGAGTCGAAGTCTCCCCCACGACTCCGCGTCCAGGGCGGCGAGCCGGTCGGCGTGGTCGCGGGAGGGGGGTGCGGCGAGGTCGCCGGGGACGGTGAGCGCGGCGGCGGCCATGAGGTGGCCGTGCCGGAGGCGGTCGAGTACGGGCAGTCCGCGCAGGGTGGCGGAGAGGAAGCCCGCGGCGAAGGCGTCGCCGGCGCCGACGGCGGCCACGACGTCGACGTCGAGGGCGGGGACGAAGGTGACGGTGTCCCGGTCGTGGACGGTCGCTCCGGCACCGCCCTGTTTGACGACCAGCACCGTGGGAGCGGGCAAGGCCGTGCGGACGGCGTCGGGGCCGTCCAGGCCCCACAGCTGCGCCGCCTCGTCCTCGCCCACGAACACGATGTCGGCCCGGCGCGCCAGCTCAAGAAGGACCCGCGCCCCGGTGCCGTCCCGCCACAGTCCCGGCCGGTGGTTGACGTCGAAGGAGACCAGTGGCCGCCCGGCGCCGGGGGCGGTGAGCGCCCGTATCAGTTCCAGGCAGTCCGCGGAGAGCGCGGCGGTGATGCCGGTCAGGTGCAGCACGTGCGCCGCGCGCACCGCCGCCAGGTCCACGTTCCCCGGAGCCATCGCCGAGGCCGCCGATCCGGCGCGGTAGTACGCCACCTCGTGGTCGCCGGCCGCCCGGTCGCCGGCCGTGCGGAAGTAGATGCCCGTGGGCCGCTCCGGGTCGCGCCGCACGGAGGCGACGTCGACGCCGTACGCCGCGATCGTCTCGACGAGATGGTCGCCGAAGCCGTCCGACCCGACCCGGCTCACCCAGCGCGCCGGATGTCCGGCGGCGGCCAGGACGCAGACCACGTTGGACTCGGCGCCGCCGATGGCGCGGCCGAAGACGGGGACGTCGGCGAGGCGGCCGGGCCGGGTGGGCAGGAACGTGACCATGGACTCGCCGAGCGCGACGACGTCCACGACGGCGGGGGCGACAGCCGAGTCGTCAGTAGCGTCCATGATGATGGCTCCTGACTCCTGTCGATATCCGGGCCGCGGCGGCTCCGTTGACCCAGTTGTCGGCGAGATGCTAGACACCGATCAGCGCCATACGCAATGAACGTTGCATATGTTGCAACCACCCTGAGAGGGAGGCTCCATGAGCACCGAAGCGCTCGCCCGCCTGGCCGAGGAACGCGTCGACCACCGCTTCAAGGGCCTTCCCCCGGGCGCCGACGGCCTGACCGTCGGCGAGCTGGCGGCCGAGCGGCGCAACCTCTTCACCGACGGCTTCACCACGCCCGTCCTCGCTCTGTCCGCCGAGCGCCTGGAACACAATCTGAGGCTCATGGAGACCTACGCGGCCCGGCACCGTCTCGCCTTCGCCCCGCACGGCAAGACCTCCATGGCCCCGCAGCTCTTCCGGCGCCAGATCGAGCACGGCGCCTGGGGCATCACGCTCGCGCTGCCGCACCAGGTGCGGGTGGCGCGGGCGTTCGGGATCGAGCGGGTGTTCCTCGCCAACGAGCTGGTGGACGCGGCGGCGCTGCGCTGGATCTCCGCTGAGCTGGACGCCGACCCGTCCTTCCGCTTCATCTGTTACGTCGACTCCGTGCGCGGGGTGGAACTGATGGACGCGGCCCTGCGCGGCGCGGCCCGTCCGGTGGACGTCGTCGTCGAGCTGGGCGCGGGCGAGGGCGCCCGCACCGGCGCGCGCACGGAGGCGGAGTGCGCGGCGGTCGCGGACGCGGTGGCGGGCGCGCGGACGCTGCGCCTGGTGGGCGTGGCGGGCTACGAGGCCCAGGTCCCCGGCGCCGCTGTGGACCCGGTGCGGGCGTGGCTGCGCCGGCTGACCGGGATCGCCGTGGAGTTCGACAAGGCGGGGCGGTTCGCGCGGGCGGACGAGATCGTGGTGAGCGCGGGCGGCAGCGAGTGGTTCGACGCGGTCGCCGACGTCTTCGACGGGATCCCCGAACTCTCCCTGCCGGTGCTGAAGTTGCTGCGCTCGGGCGCCTACGTCTCGCACGACGACGTGCACTACCGCAGGCAGACCCCGTTCAACCGGGTGCCCGAGGAGGGCGCCCTGGAGCCCGCGTTCCGGCTGTGGGCGCAGGTGGTGTCCCGCCCGTCGGCGAGCGAGGCGTTCGTCAACGCGGGCAAGCGGGACGCCGCCCACGACCTCGACCTGCCGGTCGCCCAGGTGGTACGCAGGGATGGTGTCGAGCGCCCGGCGGCCGGGATCGAGGTGACCGCCCTGTCCGACCAGCACCTGTGGCTGCGCACCGGACCGGAGGCGGACGTCGAGGTCGGCGACTGGCTGGGCATCGGCCTGTCCCACCCCTGCACGTCCTTCGACAAGTGGCAGCTGATCCCGGTGGCCGAGGCGGACGGGACGGTCGTCGACTACATCCGTACGTTCTTCTAGGAGGTCACCGCTCGTGGAGCAGCTCGTCGTCCGGGACGCGGACGTGGTGGACGGCAGCGGGGAGCCCTCGTACCGCGCCGATGTGGTGATCGACGACGGCCGTGTCGTCTCGATCGTCAAGGAGGCGGCGGCCGCGGGCTGTCAGCGTCCCCAGGCGATGCGGGAGCTGGACGCCGAGGGCCTGGTCCTGGCCCCCGGCTTCATCGACATGCACGCCCACAGCGACCTCGCCCTGCTGCGCGACCCCGATCACAGTGCCAAGGCGGCGCAGGGCGTGACACTGGAGGTGCTCGGCCAGGACGGGCTGTCGTACGCACCGGTCGACGACCGTACGCTCAACGAGATGCGCCGGGCGGTCACCGGCTGGAACGGGTACGGCGAGGACGTCGACTTCGACTGGCGGTCGGTGGGCGAGTACCTGGACCGGCTCGACCGCGGAATCGCCGTGAACGCGGCCTATCTCGTCCCCCAGGGCACGGTGCGCGCGCTCGCCGTCGGCTGGGAGGACCGGGAGGCCACGCCCGAAGAGCTGGACCGGATGCGGCAGCTGGTCGCGGAGGGCATGGAACAGGGCGCGGTCGGCATGTCGTCCGGGCTCACCTACACGCCGGGCATGTACGCCAAGGACACCGAACTGACCGAGCTGTGCCGGGTGGTGGCGTCCTACGGCGGCTACTACTGCCCGCACCACCGCTCGTACGGCGCGGGCGCCCTGGAGGCGTACGCGGAGATGGTGGAGCTGGCCCGACAGGCGGGCTGCCCGCTGCATCTCGCCCACGCCACCATGAACTTCGGCGTCAACGAGAAAAGGGCGCCCGAGCTGCTCGCGCTGCTCGACGACGCCCTGGCCGCCGGGGCCGACATCAGCCTCGACACGTATCCCTACACGCCCGGCTGCACGACGCTCGCCGCGCTGCTGCCGAGCTGGGCGGGCGAGGGCGGCCCTGGGGCGGTCCTCGCCCGGCTCACCGACGAGGCGGCCGCCGAGCGGATCCGGCACCATCTGGAGGCCGTCGGCTCGGACGGCTGCCACGGCGTGCCGGTGGACTGGGACACGATCGAGATCTCGGGCGTGACGGACCCGGCGCTCGGGGAGTACGTCGGGCGTACGGTCGAGGAGTCGGCGCAACTGCGCGGCGAGGCCCCCTGGACGACCGCGCGCCGGCTGCTGGTCGAGGACCGGCTCGGTTCGACGATCCTGCATCACGTCGGCCACGAGGAGAACGTCCGGGCGATCATGCGGCACCGCGCGCACACCGGCGGCTCGGACGGCATCCTCCAGGGCGCCAAGCCGCATCCCCGGGCGTACGGCACCTTCCCGCACTACCTCGGCCGGTATGTGCGGGAGCTGGGCGTGCTGTCCCTGGAGGAGTGCGTCGCCCATCTCACCGCACGGCCCGCGGCCCGGCTGCGCCTGCCGGACCGCGGGCTCGTCCGCGAGGGGTACCGCGCCGACCTGGTCCTGTTCGACCCGGAGACGGTCGCGGCGGGGTCCACCTTCGAGCAGCCGCGCGCGCTGCCCTCCGGCATTCCCCACGTTTTGGTCGACGGCCGGTTCGTGATCGAGGACGGGCGCCGGACGGACGTACTGGCGGGGCGGGCGGTCCGCCGGACTCCGGTGTGACCGCCCGCGCCCCGCTCCCCGCTACGGCTTGGGCAGGGTGCAGCCGCTGGCGTTCAGGTTCAGCTTGTTGCCCGTGGTGAAGCAAGCCGGGATGTTGTAGGTCTCCTGGGCGTAGTTGATGCCGTAGCGGACGGTCACGTTGCCGTTCGCGTCGACCTCGCAGGGGTTGTTGTCGGTGCAGCGCTGGCCGTCCTCGTTGCCGGTGTTGTTGACGGCGACGACCTTGCCGGTGGCGTTGTCGATGACCGGGGACCCCGAGGTGCCGCCGATGGTCTGGCAGGCGGAGGTGTAGCGGACCGAGTCCTTCCAGGTCCAGCTGCCCTCCTTGAGGCGGTAGACGAACCCGTCGATGTTGCAGGCGTAGGTCCGCTTCCAGTAGCCGGAGACGACGGTGATGGCGGTTCCGGCGGTCGGGTGCGTGTCCTGCACCGTCAGCGCGTCTATCCCGTACGAGCTCTTGATCTGCGCGTACGTCCGGGTCAGCTGGTAGATCGTGACGTCCGTGTCGGTCATCGTCGAGTACGCGACCTTGCTGGCGCGCAGTGTCGCGACCCGCGTGGCCGACGCGTTGAGCAGACCGAAGCTGCGGCTGGAGGCCTGGTCGACGATGACCTCGCCGGGCGACGGGAAGCCGGTCTCCAGGCAGTGGCCGTTGGTCATCACCAGCGCCGGGTCGCTGTCCGCGGAGGCCGGGAAGCGGATGACGGAGCCGGAGCAGTTGCTGAGCGAGACGGTGCCGGCGAAGTTGACGGCCTTGAGCGTGGGTGCCGCGCTCTTCGTCTCCGTGGCCGTCTTCTGCGTCGCCGTGGCGGCCGCCGCGGGTGCCATGCCCGCCCCGGTGATCACCAGGGTGGCGAGCGCGGCAAGGAGAGGCTTGTTCATGTGGGGGTCCCCTCTGCAGACGTGAGCGACCGGAGATCTTCCGGTCGCCTGCCGTCTTGTCATGTGCATTGTGAGGGCGCCCGACGCGGGCGGCAAGAAGTCGTATGCAGTCCGCACGGAGCGGACCGCATATCCAACTCACCTCAAAAGACGTCTACTTGGGGTACTTGGTTCGGCCCCAGCCGCGCCCGGGACGGCCACCCTGGTCGTCCTGGCCGCCCGAGGAGGCGGTCGCCGACGGCTGGCCGACCGTGGCGGGGGCGGACGACGCGGGCGAGGTACCGCCGCTCGCGGAGCCGCTCGCCGAGGCCTTCGGGGTCGCGCTCGCGGAGACGGCGGGAGCCTGCGTCGCGCCGTCCGAGGGGTCCGTGGTGGACGGCGCGCCGGACGACCGCGAGCCGGTGGGCGACCCGGAGTCGTCCTTGGCGTTCGAACCGCTGCGCTCGCCCTGGCCCTGCGGCCCGCCCGGCGAGGACCCCGAGAAGGCGGACATCCCCGCGATCACGGCGAGGGAGACGGCGCCCACGGCACCGGCGGCCACCACGATCCGGCGCCGCGACGCGCCGCGCCTGCTCCGTGCTCGCCGCGCCGCGGCACGGCCCTGCCCCGCCGGCACGCCTTCAGGCGCCCCCTCGGGCAGGCCCGCCGGGGCGGCCGGCACGGGAGCCGGCAGCAGGGCCGTCTCGTCGGTCAACCGGGGCAGCTCGCACGTCTCGTCGTACGCGTTCTGCCAGCCGTGCGCGGTCGCCGGATCGGCGTACGCGTCGTACGCGGGCGCCGCCGCGGCCTGCGGGTGGTAGACGTTCGGCACCACCGCGGGCCCACCGCCCGCGGGACCCGCCTCATGGGCGTCGTGCGCCCCGGGCGTGCCGTTCGCGTCGTTCGCGTCGTTCACACCCTCGGCCCCGTTTCCGTGCTGGCGATGGCTGGACATGGCCGGGAATTCTAGGTACGGGAGGGGCGGCTGGGACAGCTACCGGCGATAACAGCGCAAAACGCTTTGTCTCACGTGGTGGAAAACACGGCCCATGGGGCGTTACCGGGCCGTAAGCTCACGGACATGCAGGTGATCCAGTCGACGAAGCTCGCCAACGTCTGTTACGAGATCCGGGGCCCGGTTCTTGAGGAGGCGATGCGTCTTGAGGCGGCCGGCCACCGCATCCTCAAGCTGAACACCGGCAATCCGGCGGCGTTCGGCTTCGAGTGCCCGCCCGAGATCCTGGAGGACATCCTCCGCAACGTCTCCACGGCACACGGCTACGGCGACGCGAAGGGCCTGCTGGCCGCCCGCCGCGCGGTCGTCATGCACAACCAGACCATCGGCATCGAGACGGACGTCGAGCACGTCTTCATCGGCAACGGCGTCTCCGAGCTGATCGTGATGGCGATGCAGGGCCTGCTGGACGACGGCGACGAGGTCCTCGTACCGGCGCCGGACTACCCCCTGTGGACGGCGGCCGTCTCCCTCTCCGGCGGTACGGCGGTCCACTACCGCTGCGACGAGCAGTCCGACTGGATGCCCGACCTCGCCGACATCGAGCGCAAGGTCACCGACCGCACCAAGGCGATCGTCATCATCAACCCGAACAACCCGACGGGCGCGGTGTACGACGAGTCGGTGCTCAAGGGCCTGACGGACATCGCCCGCCGACACAATCTGCTGGTCTGCTCGGACGAGATCTACGACAAGATCCTCTACGAAGACGCGACGCACATCCCGACCGCGTCCGTCGCCCCCGACCTGCTGACACTGACCTTCAACGGCATGTCGAAGGCGTACCGGGTGGCCGGCTACCGGGTCGGCTGGATGTCGATCTCCGGCCCGCGCGCGCACGCCGACTCCTACATCGAGGGTCTGACGATCCTGGCGAACATGCGCCTGTGCGCGAACATG
This sequence comes from Streptomyces sp. NPDC025638, assembly GCF_055558775.1. NCBI lineage: Bacteria > Bacillati > Actinomycetota > Actinomycetes > Kitasatosporales > Streptomycetaceae > Streptomyces > Streptomyces sp. NPDC025638. The sequence goes on from NZ_JBVHLX010000027.1 coordinate 7,717, forward strand.
CCGGGCCAGCACGGGGTCGTGGCCGCGCTGAGCGGCCGCCAGTCGATCAGCGACCTGGTGCTGCCGGGCGGGCGGCTGAAGGAACAGATGGACACCGCCTACGAGCTGCTGACCCAGATCCCGGGCGTGACATGCGTACGGCCGAAGGGCGCGCTGTATCTCTTCCCGCGTCTGGACCCCCAGGTCTTCAAGATCAAGGACGACCGTCAGATGGTCCTCGATCTCCTCCGCCAGGAAAAGATCATGGTCGTCCAGGGCACCGGCTTCAACTGGCCGGAGCCGGATCACTTCCGCGTGGTGACACTGCCGTCGGTCGGGGACCTGCGCGACGCGGTGAGCCGGATCGGCACCTTCCTGGACGGATACGGCCAGCCGTAGCCGCTGGACCGCAATCCGTGACCGGACTCAACTTTAGACGAAATCCAAGCTAGGATGGCTTCCTGTCAGAGCACAGGAGGCCATCCATGTACGAACCGATCCACACTGGGCCTTCCCGCAGGTCCGTCCACAGCACGATGGCCGGCACCACCTCGGACTTCCCCCACCGGTCGCGCGAGGAGGAGCTGGACATCCAGCTCGCGGGACATCTCGCGGCCCTGCTCGCCGTCACGGACGAGCTGCGGACGCTCGCGCCCTCCGCCGACCTGGACCTGGCGGCCGAACGGCTCGCCGAGCAGGTGGCCCGGCTGCGCGGCGGGCGCACACCGGCCCGCGCACCCGGCACCGGGCCCGACCCCCGTCCGACGGCCCTGCACGAGCGGGCCCACACCCTCGCCGGTCGCGCCCTCGTCGTCGCGGCCTCCCGCGCCGATACGGCGGCGGCGATCCTGTCCGCCGAACGCATGGACGCGCACACCGCCGCGCTGGCCGGCCCGAAGGAACTCAGCGCGGCCCGCTGACCCCTCCCCCCGGGGTCCCCTCGTCGGCCCCGGTCCGCGTGCACCCGCAGCGACGCGCGGACCGGGCGCCATTTTTTTTGTGATACGACGCGTACATTCGGGTGGACTGCGCGTCCCTCATGCCCGCCAAACGGCGGCCGCGTCACCACTGCCTCGTAACGTCGGTGGAAATGACGGTGGTTCGGACTCCGGCCCCCCATCGTCCCTCACTATTCCACGAGATGTGACAAAGTGAAACGTAGGCAATTGTTGGTGGGGCTCTTCGCTGTGGCTGCAGTTGCCACCGGAGTGACGTCGTGGGCGATTCTTTCCTACTCGGCAGTGCCCCCGGATGCCAAGGCCCCGTCATCGGCGGACCTAAACCTGCGTGACGCCGATACGCTTTTGCAGGCCGGCATTGCGCAGCAGCAGAACCATGACATCGAAGGGGCCGACCGCACCTACCGGCGCGTCCTGGAGCTGGACCCGCAGAACAAGTACGCCTGGTACAACCTGGGAGTCATGGCGCACCAGGCCGGCCGGGCGGCCGATGCCCGTGTGGACTACGACAAGGCCCTGAAGATCGACCCGGTGTTCTCGTCGGCTCTCTTCAACGAGGCGCTTCTGGTGGAGTCGGGCGATCCCGACCAGGCCGGCGAACTCCTGAAGCGTGTCATTGCCGGCAATCCCAGTGCGGCCACGGCACATCTTCACCTCGGACGAATCCGGGCGCGGCAGAACCGTGACAAGGACGCCGCGGACGAGTTCCGGCGCGCAATCGCGGCCGATCCCTCACTGCGTTCCCAAGTTCCGGAGGAATTCCGGTGATTTACGACCCCGCAACCCTCTCACCGACATCGAGCCAAGCAGGGAGCAACAGATGACGTCGACCGCGACACCGAGGTTCTCCGTCTTCACCCCCAGCCACCGGCCCCGTTTCCTCGATGAGTGCCTGGCAACCCTGCAGGCACAGACCTGTTCGGACTGGGAGTGGATCGTCCTGCTCAACAACGGCGCCCGATGGCGGCCGGAGCAGCCCGACGACCGGGTCCGCATCGAGATCGCGGACGACGTCGACGGCGTGGGGGCCGCGAAGCGCAGGGCCTGTGAACTGGCGCGCGGCGAGATCCTCGTGGAACTCGACCACGACGACCTGCTCGCGAAGGCGTGCCTGGCGGAGCTCGGCAAGGCGTTCGACGAGCATCCCGACGCCGTCTTCGTCTACAGCAACACCGCGCAGATCGACGAGGACGGGAAGCGGGACGACAGCCGCTTCGACGAGACGTTCGGCTGGCAGTACGAGGAGGTGAAGGTCGACGGCCGCAAGCTGCTGCAGGTCGTCTCCCTGGCGCCGACGCCGCACAACGTCGCCTACATCTGGTACGCGCCCAACCACGTACGGGCGTTCCGCAAGGAGAGCTACGAGAAGGCCGGCGGGTACGACGCCGCGCGCACGGTGCTGGACGACCAGGACCTGATGTGCCGTCTGTTCCACATCGGCGACTTCCACCACATCAACCGCTGCCTCTACCTCCAGCGGGTGCACCCCGGGAACACCCAGCGCGACCCGGAGATCAACGCGCACATCCAGCGCGAGACGGTCGCCCTGTACGACAAGTACATCGAGGCCAACGCCCTCGCCTGGACCCACCGGCACGGACTGCTCGCGCTGGACCTCGGCGCGGCCCACCGGAAGCCGCCGGGCTACGTCGGCGTGGACCGGCGGCCGGGAAAGGGTGTCGACATCGTCGCGACCCTGCCCGGGAAGCTGGACCTGCCCGACGGCTCCGTCGGTCTGATGCGGGCGGTGGACTTCCTTGAGTACGTGCCCGCGAAGGTGCCGCTGATCAACGAGCTGTACCGGCTGCTGGCACCCGGCGGCATGCTCCTCACCATGACGCCCAGCGCCGACGGCCGCGGCGCCTACCAGGACCCGACGCACACCGCCTACTACAACGAGAACTCGTTCTGGTACTACACGGACGACCAGTACCGCGCCTTCGTGCCGGACCTCGAGGCCCGGTTCCAGTCATCGCGTCTGGTCACCTACTTCCCGAGCGAGTGGCACTCCAAGAACGACATCTCGTACGTGGTCGCCAACCTCATCGCGATGAAGGACGGCACCGCACGGTGCGGCGGCAAGCTCCTGGTCTAGCCCCCCGTGGATCCATGAACCCATGAACCCATGAACCCATGACCCGTGAATCCATCCACCACCATTCCATGAGATGGGACAAAGTGACACGTAGGAGATTGTGGGCAGGGCTCGTCGCGACGGCGGCGGTCGCCGCCGGGGTGACCGTCTGGGCGCTTCCCTCCCCGTCGACCGTGCCGTCGGAATCCAAGCACGCGTCGACCGTGCGGCCGGAGTCCAGGTCCGCGCCCGTGACCCGGAACAGCAAGCAGGCGGACGCGCTCCTGCGGTCCGCGCTCGACCGGCAGGCGCACCAGGATTCCCTCGGCGCCGCCCGGGACTACCGGCATGTGCTCGAACTGGACCCCGGGAACAAGCAGGCCTGGTACGGCCTCGGCCTCATCGAGCAGCAGAACGGCAGGACGGCGGACGCCCGTGCGGCGTACGAGAAGGCCCTGAAGTCCGATCCGTCCTTCATGTCCGCCCTCTACAGCGAGGCGATTCTGCTGAGGTCGAGCGATCCCGACCGGGCCATCGAGCTCTTGAAGCGTGCCGTCGCCGCCGATCCGAAGGGCACCGCGGTCCAGATGCAGCTGGGTTTCCTGCTGGCGGAGCAGCACCGCAAGGACGAGGCCGTGGACGTGTACCGTCATGCGGTCGAGATCGAGCACGGACTGCTTTCCCAAGTGCCGGAGGAGTTCCGGGATTCCGTGAGCCGATCTTCTCGATGAGTGGCCGGTGGCGCGGAGGGCGTCCTGCGGACCGTCCGGTTCCGCAGGACGCCTTCTACCTGGGGCAGGCGCTCGCGCGCGCCGCGGCGGCCAGGTCGGTGAACGCCGGTTCCTTCAGGGCGGCCGCAAGCTGGTCGCCCCAAGGGGCGAGCGGGGCGAGGCCGGCCCGGCGCCAGTTGTCATGGCCGAGGACGCCGAAGGCCGGGCGTGCGGCCGGACGCGGGAACTTGTCCGAGCCGACCGGGCGGATCCGCTCGGGATCGAGGCCGCTGAGCCGGAAGGTCTCACGCGCCAGACCGCACCAGGTGGTGCGGTCGGCCGCCGCGCCGTGGTAGATGCCGGCCGGCGCCCGTCCGGCCGACGCGGCCCGGCCGAGGGCGGCCAGCTGCCGGGCGAGGGCCCGGGACCAGGTCGGCTGGCCGTGCTGGTCGGCCACCACGTCCAAGGTCGCGTGCCGGGTGGCGAGTTCGAGCATGGTGGCCACGAAGTTCGGGCCGTGCGCGCCGTAGAGCCAGGCGGTGCGCACAACGTAGCCGGCGTGCGGCAGCAGTTCGAGGACCGCCCGCTCCCCCGCGAGCTTGCTTCGCCCGTACGCGTTGACGGGCCCCGTCGGCGCGTCCTCGGGGTACGGCCGGCGGGCGTCGCCCGGGAACACATAGTCGGTGGAGACGTGGAGCAGAAGCGCGCCGCTGTCGGCGCAGGCGCGTGCGAGGTGCCGGACGCCCGTGCCGTTCACGGCCGTGGCTGCCGCCTCGGACCGCTCGGCGCCGTCGACGTCCGTCCATGCCGCACAGTTGACGACCACTCGGTGACCGGCGACGGCGGCACGGACGGCTGTGGGGTCGGTGATGTCGAGCCGGTCGCGGCTCAGCCCCGTGACCACGGCGTCCGGATCACCGGCGAGCTCGGCCAGCACGTCCTGTCCGAGGAGCCCGCGCGCGCCGGTCACCAGCCAGCTCGTGGTCATCGCAGCGCGGCCCTCTCCTTGAGCGGCTCCCACCAGGAGCGGTGTGCGCGGTACCAGGCGACCGTGTCGGCCAGGCCCTCCGTGAAGGACACCTGCGGGACGTACCCGAGGTGCTCGCGGATCTTGCTGTCGTCCAGTGAGTAGCGCAGGTCGTGGCCCTTGCGGTCGGCGACGTACTCGACCCGGTCCCAGCCCGCACCGACCGCGTCCAGCAGCAGGCCGGTGAGCTTGTGGTTGCTCAGCTCGGTCCCGCCGCCGATGTTGTAGACCTCTCCGGCCCTGCCGCCGTGCAGGACCAGGTCGATGCCCCGGCAGTGGTCGGAGACGTGCACCCAGTCGCGGATGTTGCGGCCGTCGCCGTAGAGGGGGACCGTCTTCCCGTCGATGAGGTTGGTGATGAAGAGCGGGACGACCTTCTCGGGGAACTGGTACGGCCCGTAGTTGTTGGAGCACCGGGTGATCACGACGTCCAGGCCGTGGGTGCGGTGGTGGGCGAGTGCCAGCAGGTCGGAGCCGGCCTTCGACGCGGAGTAGGGGGAGTTCGGCGCCAGGGGCCGGTCCTCGGTCCATGAGCCTTCGCGGATCGAGCCGTAGACCTCGTCGGTGGAGACATGGACGAAGCGGCCGACGCCGTGCCGGTGGGCCGCGTCCAGGAGCACCTGCGTGCCCATCACATTGCTGCGGACGAACGGACCGGCCCCGTCGATCGACCGGTCCACGTGCGACTCGGCGGCGAAATGGACCACCGCGTCCTGGCCCGCCATCACCTGGTCGACCACATCCGGGTCACAGATGTCGCCCCGGACGAAGGTATGACCCGGGTGCCGCGCCACCGGTGCCAGATTGGCCTCGACCCCCGAATAGGTGAGTTTGTCGAGGACGGTGATCCGCGCTGCCGGAGCCGAATTCAGTTGTCTGCGGACGTATTCCGAGCCGATGAATCCAGCACCGCCGGTCACAAGGATGCGCATGGTTCTCCGAGTCTTTCTTGCGCGGGCACAATGCGAACGGTGCCCGCGAGGCCGAAGCCTCGGGGCACCATCGCTCAGTCTCACGGAAGCGGAGGCCGGCAGTGCGACACCGCTCGCGTGCGAGTTACAGGTTGTTGCAGACCACGTAGGCGTCGAACGTGGGCGGGGCAGTCGGCGGCAGCGCGACACCAGGCGGGATGGTCACCTGCCACCCGATGGGGGTGACTCCTGTGGAGCTGGGGATGGGCCTGCTGGTCTCGACGACGGGGGCAGGTCCATTGAATCCGCCGCCGGTGGCTTCGTCGCCGGGCAGGCAGAAGACAGTCACCCCCCCGTCGGCGACAGTGAACGTGTCGTGGACGACGTAGGTGTGGATCGTCGCACCCTGAGCACCTTGAGCGCCCTGGGCACCCTGAGCGCCCTGAGCACCCTGAGCGCCCTGAGCGCCCTGAGCGCCCTGGGCACCCTGAGCGCCGTTCGTACCGTTCGCACCCTGCGCGCCCTGGGCACCCTGAGCGCCCTGGGCACCCTGCGGGCCCCTCGGACCCTGCGGCCCCTGCCCGCCCTGTGCACCCTGAGCGCCCTGTGCACCCTGCGGACCCCGCTTGCCTTCATGGCCCGGCTTGCCCTGGGGACCCTGAGGGCCCCGGTCGCCGCCCCTGCCGCCGGCCCGTTCTTCGTTCGTGCTGGTGGAGGACGCCGCATGGGGCGCGGAGCTCGACCTGTGGATCGCGTCGGCGATGGCCACCGAGCTCTGCCCAACGTTGAGCGCCACCGCGAGAGCGCCCGCGGTCACCAGCGTGGCGGACCTCAGGCGTGAACTTCGGATCGTTCTACGGTTCAAGAGAACCTTCCTCAGTAACTGGGAGGGAGTCAGACCGCAAGCGCGCGCACCCCAGTGCGCTTTATTCGCATGCGCGTCACGTCGCCTCTGGCTACGGACAAATCCATTCTTAAACTCGCGGCAATTGAATGGTCACGGGTCACGCCACGAGTTGCGTGAGGATCACCCGTGCGGCCTCAATGAACCTACTTTCTCCATACCTTCCTCGCAGATTCCTTCGACGAGCCCTCTGCGATACGCGACGCAGTCCTCGAAGGAAGGCAGCAGACCTTGCCGCCCGGCTTCCTCCAGCGTGGGCGCGGCGGCATCCTTGTCGGAAAGGTGCGGGGCGAGTTCCTCGGGCCAGGCGATGGCCAAATCGGGGTCGAGCGGGTTGATCCCGTATTCACGGTGCGGCGCGTATGCCGCTGAACAGAGGTAGACGACGGTGGAATTGTCCTCCAGCGCCATGAAGCCATGGCCCAGGCCTTCCGAGATATAGACACAGCGGTGCGTCGTGTCGTCGAGCCCGACCGCTTCCCATTTCCCGAAGGTCGGCGAACCGATACGGATGTCGACCACCACGTCGAGGACGGCGCCGCTGACGCAGGTGACGTACTTGGCCTGGCCCGGTGGGACCGATGCGTAGTGGATGCCGCGGAGAGTGCCGAGAACGGAGCGCGAGCAGTTGGCCTGCTCAAGTCGGAGTCCCTGGCCGGTGGAATCACGAAACTGTTCCCCCTTGAACCACTCATGGAATCTGCCCCTGGTGTCCATGAACACCTTGGGCGTGTCCACCCAGGCCCCTTCGATGCCAAGTGGCTCCATGTGAATGCTCCTTTCCGCCGCGCATTCGGTTCAGGGACGGCCCATCGGTTCCTCGTGGCGCGCCGCGCCGCCTCTCTGCGGCACGAGGACAGGCCGGCAGTCCTCCAGCAGCCCGAGCAGGTAGTGGCCGTATCCGCTCTTGAGCAGGGGCCGGGCCAGTTCCCTGAGCCGGTCGTCATCGATCAGGCCGGCGCGCCACACCGCTTCCTCCACGCACCCGACCTTGAAGCCCTGGCGTTCCTCGATCACCCGGACGAACTCCGACGCCTGCATCAGGGAGGTGAAGGTCCCGGTGTCCAGCCATGCGGTGCCGCGGTCCAGCCGGGTGACCTGCAGCGTCCCGGCGTCCAGATAGACCCGGTTGAGGTCGGAGATCTCCAACTCGCCCCGGGCGCTGGGGCGCAGACCGCGGGCGACCTCCACGACGTGACGGTCGTAGAAGTAGAGGCCGGGCACGGCGTAGCGGGACTTCGGCCGGGCCGGTTTCTCCTCGATGGACAGCGCCCGGCCCGACTCGTCGAACTCCACGACCCCGTAGGCCGAGGGATTGGCGACCGGGTAGGCGAACACCCTCCCGCCCTTGAGGTCGTCATGGCGGGCCAGCCGGGTGCCGAGGCCGCTCCCGTAGAAGATGTTGTCGCCCAGGATCAGGGCCACCGACTCGTCGCCGATGAAGTCGGCCCCCAGGAGGAAGGCCTGGGCGATTCCCTCCGGGCGTTCCTGCGCCATGTATGCGAGCCGCAGGCCGAGTTGGCGGCCGTCGCCGAGCAAGCGACGGAACTGGTGCTGGTCTTCGGGGGTGGTGATGACAAGGATTTCGCGCACACCGGCCATCACCAGTGTGGAAAGCGGGTAATAGACCATCGGTTTGTCGAAAACCGGCAGCAGTTGCTTCGACACCGAGCGGGTCAGTGGCCACAGTCGCGAACCGGTGCCCCCGGCCAGAAGAATTCCGCGCATGGCAGCACCATAGGCGAATTGCCCTTGAATCCCGGTTTGTTACACGTCACCACGGAATGTTTCGGACATACTGATCGCCGTCGCGCCCGGATGCCGTCCGGGCGGCGCGATCGAGCGCGACCTGAACGGAGTCCGGAATGCCCGACACAGCCGCCGAGGCCCCCCGCCGGCGGACCGCCGATTCGAGGGTGTTGGCACTGGCCGCGTACATCACGGTGACGGTGGCCATCCTGGTCCGAATGTTTCTGCTGCCCGGCGAGTCATGGGACTTCGAGAACTTTCTCCAGCCCTGGTACTGGCACATCGTGAGCCACGGCGGGTTCCACGCGCTCGCCGATCCCAGTTTCTCGGACTACAACGTCCCCTACCTCTATCTGATGGCCGCATTGACCTATCTGCCGCTGTCGTCGCTGGTGGCCATCAAATGGGTCTCGGTGCTCTTCGACCTGGCTCTGGCGTACTACACCTTCCGGACCGTTTCCCTGTTCCGGCCCACGCGCCGGTGGACGGCCCTCGGTGCGGGCGCGGTCGTGCTCTTCCTGCCCACCGTCGTCACCAACAGCGCCTGGTGGGGGCAGTGCGACGCCGCCTACACGGCCTTCCTCGTCGGTGGGATCTCCTATGTGCTGCGCCGCCGGCCGTGGTGGGCGTGCACGTTCTTCGGGATCGCGCTGGCGTTCAAGTTCCAGGCCGTCTTCCTCTTCCCCTTCCTGCTCGTGCTGGTGACGGCGGGACGGGTGTCATGGCGGAGCCTGCTCGCCGTTCCCGCGACGTATCTCGCACTCGACGTTCCGGCCCTCCTGATCGGCGCCGATCCGGGACAGCTGCTGTCGGTCTACGCCCGGCAGACGGACACGTACCACTTCCTCACCATCAACGCACCGTCCGTCTACCAGTTCGTGTCGGTGCCCGGTTCCACCGATCCCGTGCGCAGCGCGGGCGTGCTGGTCGCGGGGGTGCTGGTGACGCTGCTGATGGGGCTGGCGGTCCGCTCCCTGCGGCGCGGCCGAGGCGGCGTGCCGGGCTCCGGCCTTCGCGTGCCGGAACTCACGGACACCCAGGTCGTGTTGCTGGCCACCTGCTCCGCCGTCGTGGTCCCGTTTCTGCTGCCTTCCATGCACGAGCGGTACTTCTACGCCGCGGACGTGCTCACCGTGATGGCCGCGTTCCGCCGGCCCCGGCAGCTCTGGTACGTGCCGGTACTGGTGCAACTCGCCTCGTTCGGCAGCTACCTGAAGACCATCGCCCCGGAGCTGTCCCCGTATCTGTCGATGCCCGCGCACGGCGCGCTGATGCTGCTGGCGTCGGTGTTCGTGCTCCGTACGACGGTCCAGGAGCTCCGCCGCGAGCCCGAAGCACCGGCCCTGCCCAGCCAGCCGACCGCCGACGGCACCGCGGCCGAGGTGGCCCGGACCTAGGGGGTGTCGTTTGGATCATCCCGGCGTCGCCCGGCCCGCACCGTTCGTCACGGCCGATCTGATCCAAACGACACCCCCTGGCGGGCGCCCTGAAGGGGCGCGGGGAACTGTGCGACCAGCCGGGACGGTGCCGCGGACAGCTGACGGCATATCGCGGCCCTTCCAGCGGAGCGCTCAGCCGCCGAGGTAGTCCTGTCGGGTCCCGTGGCCGCGTCGCGGGCCCGGCCAGGAGATGCCCTGCACCGGGGTGCGCGCCGCGCCGGTGTCGTCGGCGACGAAGTAGGTCGGGCGTTGCTGGACGGCGGAGTAGACACGGCCGATGTACTCGCCGAGCACGCCCAGGCAGATGAGCTGGACGGCGCCGATGAAGAGCACGGCGATGATCAGGGAGGCCCAGCCGGGGGTGGTGTTGCCCGCCGTGTACACGGCCAGCGTGTACACGAGCGTGCCGAGGCAGACGAAGAAGGCGAGGGTGCCGAGCCAGGTGGCCAGGCGCAGCGGGGCGACGGAGAAGCTGATGATGCTGTCGACCGCCAGCAGGACCATCTTGCGCAGGGGGTACTTGGTGTGGCCGGCGACGCGTTCGTCGCGGTGGTAGGTGACCTCTCCGCTGGGGAAGCCGAACCAGGGCACCAGGAGCCGGTACACCTGCGGCTGGTCGGGCAGGGCCTTCAGGGCGTCGAGGAGATTGCGCGACAGCAGACGGAAGTCGCCGGCCTGGGCGGGGACGTGGTTGCCGACCATGCGGCGCATGAGCCAGTAGTAGGCGCCGGCCGTGTGGCGCTTGAAACCGGTGTCGGTGGAGCGGTTGGCGCGTACTCCGTAGACGATGTCCAGGTGCCGGGAGCGGGCCAGGTCGAGCATCTCGGGGATCTTCTCCGGGGGGTCCTGGAGATCGGCGTCGAGGCTCGCGGCGTAGCGGCCGCGGGCATGGTGCAGGCCGGCGGTCAGCGCTGCCTGGTGTCCGCTGTTGCGGCGCAGCCGTACCATCCGCAGCTGCGGCCAGCCGGCCCGCAGCTCCAGCAGCAGTTCGACCGTCCGGTCCGTGGAGCCGTCGTCCACCGCGACGACCTCGTACAGCTCGCCCGTGGCGTCCAGCACCGGCCGCAACCGCCCCACGAGTGCCGGCAACGCCTCTTCCTCGTTGAACATCGGAATCACGACCGACAGTTCGACGGCCGACTCAAGGCCGTCGGCGGAGTCGTGGAGCACATCAATCATTCGGAGATGCCAGCCCATTCTCGAGCGGGTCGACGCAATAATGCGCCCGATTTGCTCGCATACGGTACTGTCTGGGGTTGTTTCAGTGCGTCAGACACACGTTCTCGAACCCCGGGTGCCGTAATCGATGCCGAACTCCACCGAGACCGCCGCCGACGCGGCCGAGACCGGGGTCGCCCGGCAGCTGCCCGTGTTCGCGATCATCGGTGTGCTGTCCACCGCCGCGTATCTGGGCCTGTACACGGCGCTGCGGCCGGTGCTCGACGCCCAGTCGGCCAATCTGGTCGCGCTGCTGGTCACGGCCGTGGCGAACACCGCTGCCAACCGCCGGTTCACCTTCCGGGTGCGCGGTGCGGACGGGGCCGCCCGGCATCAACTCCAGGGACTGGTGGCCTTCTTCGCCGGGCTCGCGCTGAGCAGCGGGGCCCTCGCCGTGGTGCACCGCACCCTGCCGGACGAGACGCAGGTGGAGGTCGGCGCGCTGATCGTGGCCAATGCCGCCGCGACGGCGCTTCGCTTCGTGCTGCTACGGCTGTGGGTCTTCAAAGGACCCTGACGCCAAAGGACCCTGACGCCAAAGGACCCTGACGCCAAGGGACCCTGACTCCAGAGGACCCCACTGCCCGAAAACGGGTCCGGGGCCCGCTCCGTACGCCGTTGTACGGTGCGGGCCCCGGGCCCTTCTTCATGGTGCTGTCACCGCGGCCGGCCGTGACGATCGCTGGTCAGGGCATCCGAGGACCGGCCGCGGAGTCTTCCGGGCTGGGCTCAGCCCAGGCGCTCGACCAACGCCCGGTACTGGTCCCACAGTTCCTTCGGGGCGTGGTCGCCGAAGGTGTTGAGGTGCTCGGGGACCAGCGCCGCCTCCTCGCGCCAGACCTCCTTGTCCACCGTGAGGAGGAAGTCCAGGTCGGAGTCGGCCAGTTCGAGCCCGTTGGTGTCGAGGGCCGTCTTGGTCGGCAGGATGCCGATGGGGGTCTCGACACCCTCGGCCTTGCCCTCGAGGCGCTCCACGATCCACTTCAGGACGCGGCTGTTCTCACCGAAGCCCGGCCAGACGAACTTGCCCGCGTCGTTCTTGCGGAACCAGTTGACGTAGTAGATCTTCGGCAGCTTGGACTGGTCCTTGTCCTTGGCCACGTCGATCCAGTGGGCCATGTAGTCGCCCATGTTGTAGCCGCAGAAGGGCAGCATCGCGAAGGGGTCGCGGCGCAGCTCGCCGACCTTGCCCTCGGCGGCGGCGGTCTTCTCGGAGGCGACGTTGGCGCCCAGGAACACACCGTGGTTCCAGTCGAAGGACTCCGTCACCAGCGGCACCGCGCTGGCCCGGCGGCCGCCGAACAGGATCGCCGAGATCGGCACGCCCTTCGGGTCCTCCCACTCCGGCGCGATGATCGGGCACTGCGCGGCCGGGACAGTGAAGCGGGAGTTGGGGTGGGCGGCCGGCTCGGCGGACTCGGGCGTCCAGTCGCGGCCCTTCCAGTCGGTGAGGTGGGCCGGGGTCTCCTCGGTGAGGCCCTCCCACCACACGTCACCGTCGTCGGTGAGGGCGACGTTGGTGAAGATCGAGTTGCCCCACAGGGTCTTGATCGCGTTGGCGTTGGTGTGCTCGCCGGTGCCCGGCGCGACGCCGAAGAAGCCCGCCTCCGGGTTGATGGCGTACAGGCGTCCGTCCTCGCCGAAGCGCATCCACGCGATGTCGTCGCCGATCGTCTCCACGGTCCAGCCGGAGATGGTCGGGTCGAGCATGGAGAGGTTCGTCTTGCCGCAGGCGCTCGGGAAGGCGGCGGCGACGTACTTCGACTCCCCGGTGGGCGGGGTGAGCTTGAGGATCAGCATGTGCTCGGCCAGCCAGCCCTCGTCACGCGCCATGACGGAGGCGATGCGCAGCGCGTAGCACTTCTTGCCGAGCAGCGCGTTGCCGCCGTAGCCGGAGCCGTAGGACCAGATCTCGCGGCTCTCGGGGAAGTGCGAGATGTACTTGGTCTGGTTGCACGGCCAGGGCACGTCGGCCTGGCCCTCCTCCAGCGGGGCGCCGACGGAGTGCACGGCCTTGACGAAGAAGCCGTCGGTGCCGAGCTCGTCGAGGACGGCCTGGCCCATGCGCGTCATCGTGCGCATGGAGACCGCGACGTAGGCGGAGTCGGTGATCTCGACGCCGATCGCGGAGAGCTTCGAGCCCAGCGGACCCATGCAGAACGGGACGACATACATGGTGCGGCCCCGCATCGAGCCGCGGAAGACGCCCTTCTCGCCGGAGAAGACCTCGCGCATCTCGGCGGGGGCCATCCAGTGGTTCGTGGGCCCGGCGTCCTCCTCCTTCTCGGAGCAGATGAAGGTCCGGTCCTCGACGCGGGCGACATCGGTCGGGTCGGAGGCCGCGTAGTAGGAGTGGGGGCGCTTGACCGGGTCCAGCTTCTTGAAGGTGCCCTTGGTGACGAGCTCGTCGCAGAGTCGCTCGTACTCGGCCTCGGATCCGTCACACCAGACCACGTTGTCCGGCTGGGTCAGTTCGGCGATCTCGTTGACCCACGAGATCAGTTCCTGGTGGTTGGTGGGGATGACGGGGGGAGCCGCGATGTCGCGCGCCACGATTGCTCCTAAATGAGGGATTTTGTCCTTGTCTGCCCCGTGGGGGCCGCGGCCCGGACGCTTCGTAGCCGCTCATCCGGTGCCGACCGCACTCATTTGATCATCCGATGGTAGTGCGCATATGTCCAGAGCGCATCACAGGTGAGCGAAGTGAGGAAGGCCACGCTTACCGTGTTTCTTTGCGTGCACGTTGGGTTCGCCTGAAGGTCTTTTTGCGTTACCCAGGGTTTGCACGTCGCGGCCGGACGCAACGGCGGCGCGAGCGCACGCCCCCGTGAGACGATGGCCACTATCGACCCGCCATCGAGCCGGAGTGGCCCGTAACTTACGGTTCCGTAGGTACGATTCCCGTCATGACTGCGTCCGCCCCCGACGCGCCCACGGACCCGCCCGCCGCCGGCCGCGGTCCCGTCGCGCTCTCCCTGCCGCACCCGGTCAAGCCCAAGCTCCGGGGCTGGCTCCATCTCGGCATGTTCCCGGCCGTACTCGTCGCGGGGCTGGTGCTCACCGCCCTTGCCGACTCCCCCCGCGGGCGCGTGGCCTGCGGCATCTATGCCCTGACGGCATGTCTGCTGTTCGGCGTGAGCGCGCTGTACCACCGGGGCAACTGGAGCCCGCGGATGGACGGCATCCTGCGCAGGCTGGATCACGCCAATATCTTCCTGATCATCGCGGGCACCTACACCCCGCTGACCATGCTGCTGCTGCCGGGCGCCAAGGGGCAGTGGCTGCTGTGGGGCATCTGGGCGGCCGCGGCCGCCGGGATCGTCTTCCGTGTCTTCTGGGTCGGCGCCCCGCGCTGGCTCTACACCCCCTGCTATCTCGCGATGGGCTGGGCGGCGGTCTTCTTCCTGCCGGACTTCATGCGCAGCGGCGGCATCGCCGTCCTGGTCCTGGTGATCGTGGGCGGCCTGCTGTACAGCGCGGGCGGCGTCATCTACGGGATCAAGCGCCCCAACCCGTCGCCGCGTTGGTTCGGCTTCCACGAGGTGTTCCACTCCTTCACCCTGGCCGCCTTCGTCGTCCACTACGTCGGCATCTCCCTGGTGGCGTACCAGCACGCGTAGACCCCTCACTCCTTCTCATGGCCACGGCTCGCGAGCCGTGGCCATTTTTGTATTACCTGACATCTTCTCTCCATTGACAGTCCCACGATTTTGAGAGCTACTCTCATTTCATGGCTACTGTCACCCCTACGGAGGAAGCGCGGCGCGACCCCCGCCGCTGGTGGGCCCTCGGGGCCCTGGTCGCGAGCATGCTGGTGCTCGGCTTCGACATGACGATCCTCAATGTCGCGCTGCCGACCATGGCGGAGCAGCTCGGTGCGAGCACCGGTGAACAGCAGTGGATGGCGGACTCGTACGTCGTCGTCTTCGCGGCGCTGATGCTCCCGGCGGGGCTGCTCGGCGACCGGTTCGGGCGGCGGCGGATGCTGATCGCCGGGCTCCTGGTCTTCCTGGCAGGGTCGCTCGTCGGCACCCTGGCCGGCGATGTGAACTGGGTCGTCACCGCCCGCGCGGTGATGGGGGTCGGCGGGGCGCTGGTCATGCCGCTCGC
This sequence comes from Streptomyces sp. NPDC025638, assembly GCF_055558775.1. Lineage (NCBI taxonomy): Bacteria > Bacillati > Actinomycetota > Actinomycetes > Kitasatosporales > Streptomycetaceae > Streptomyces > Streptomyces sp. NPDC025638. The sequence goes on from NZ_JBVHLX010000027.1 coordinate 22,797, forward strand.
CCTGTCCGTGCTGCCCTCGCTCTTCGGGCCGGACGAGCGCACCAAGGCCGTCGGGATCATCTCGGCCGCCTCGGCGCTCGGCCTGCCGCTCGGCCCGATCATCGGCGGCTTCCTGCTGAACCACTTCTGGTGGGGCTCGGTGTTCCTGGTCAACGTCCCGATGGTCGCCATCGGCGTCGCGGCCTGTGTCCTCCTGCTGCCAGAGACCCGCGACCCCGCCTCGCCCAAGGTCGACGCGGTCTCCACCACGCTCACCGCGTCCGGGCTCGCCGCCCTGATCTACGCGATCATCGAGGCGCCCGACCGCGGCTGGGGCGACACTCTGGTCCTCTGTCTGTTCGCGGCGGCCGCCGTGCTGCTCACCGGGCTCGTCCTGCGCGAGCGCCGGGCCGTACGGCCCATGCTCGACATGTCCTTGCTCGCCCAGCGCGGCTTTCTGCTCAACACCGTCGCCGCGACCCTGGTGATGTTCGTGCTCTCCGGCCTGATGTTCGTCCTGCCGCCGTACCTCCAGGCCGTCCTCGGCCATGACGCCCTGGGCACCGGGGTGCGTCTGCTGCCGATGATGGGCGGTCTGATGGTCGCCGCGAAGACCGCGCAGCCCGTCGTCGAGCGGTTCGGCGCGCGCGCCGTCGTGAGCGCGGGCCTCGTCGTCCTCGCCTTCGCCGCGCTCCTCGGCAGCCGTACGACGGTCGACTCCGGCTATGGCTTCACCGCGCTGTGGCTCTCCGTCGCGGGTGTCGGCTTCGGCTTCTCGGTCGTCCCGGCGATGGACGGCGCCCTGGCCGCGCTGCCCGCCGACCGCGCCGGCAGCGGCTCCGGGCTGCTGATGACGCTGCGCCAGGTCGGCTCCGCGGTCGGCATCGCCCTGCTCGGCAGCCTGCTCGCGGGCTCCTTCCGCGACCGGCTCGACGTCACCGGGCTGCCCGCGCGGGCCGCCGACACCGCCGGGGACTCCGTGGTCGCCGCGCACTTGATCGCCGAAAAGGCCGGCCCCGAAGGCGCGGCCCACCTCGCCGCCTCCGCCGACGCCGCGTATGTGCACGGCATGACCCTGGTCCTGCTGGTGTGCGGTATCGCCTCGCTTGTCTCCGCGCTGCTGGCGGCCGCGTTCCTGCCGAGCGCGCCGGGCGGTCGCGCCACACCGCGGGAGGAGGCCCGGGCCATGGCCACCTCCGTCACGGATGCCGGAGAATGACCACCATGACGGCCGCACGTACCTCTTCTCCCACCGACCGCTCCCGACTGGGACTTCGCGAGCGGAAGAAGATCAAGACCCGCGAGGCGATCCGCACCGCGACGTACGAACTGATCGAGGAGCAGGGGTACGACGCCACCACGATCGACCAGATCGCCGAGCGCGCCGAAGTGTCGCCGTCGACCGTCTTCCGGTACTTCCCGACCAAGGAGGACATCGTCCTCACGGACGAGTACGACCCGATCATCCTGGAGGAACTGAGGGCGCGGCCCGCGGAGGAGCCCTGGACGGAGTCCGTCCGGTACGTGATGCGACGGGCCGTCCGGCTCGGTGTCGAGGAGGACGCCCGGGTGACCCGGCTGCGGACCCGGCTGATGGTCGAGGTCCCCGCAGTGCGCTCGCGGATGATGGAGAGCATGTCGGTCACCGGCCGGATGCTCTGCCGGGCCATCGGCGAGCGCACCGGCCGGGACCCGGAGAGCCTGGAGGTGCGGGTCTACGCGATGTCCCTGGTCGGGGGCCTGATGGAGACCTCCCTGTACTGGGCGGCGAACGATCACCGGGACGATTTCGCGGCCCTCGTCGACCGCACCCTGGACGTCCTGGAGCACGGCCTGCCCAGGGAAAACCCCTGAGCCCACGCCGCTCACCCGTGACATCCTGACGAGGTGAACGGACCCGAGATCCACGTCGAAGTAGCCCCCGAGCTCCGGCTGTTCGTCCCGCACGCCCGCCGCCACGGCACCACCCCGCTCGCCACCGACGGCGTCTCGACCCTGGGCCATGTCATCGAGTCCCTCGGGGTCCCGCTCACCGAGGTCGGCGCGCTGGTCGTGGACGGCCGGTCGGTACCGGTGTCGCACATTCCGACGGCGGGCGAGTCCGTGAGCGTACGGGCGGTCGAGCGGCCCCAGCGGGTCCCCGGCGCTCCCCTGCGCTTCCTCCTCGACGTCCACCTCGGCACCCTCGCCCGCCGGCTGCGCCTGCTCGGCGTGGACACGGCCTACGAGTCCACGGACATCGGCGACCCGGCGCTGGCCACCCGCTCCGCCGCCGAGAAGCGGGTCATGCTCAGCCGCGACCGCGGGCTGCTGCGCCGCCGCGAACTGTGGGCGGGCGCCTATGTCTACAGCACCCGCCCCGAGGACCAACTCCGCGACGTCCTCGACCGGTTCGCGCCCCAACTGCGCCCCTGGACACGCTGCACGGCGTGCAACGGCCTGCTGAAGGAGGCCACCAAGGACGAGGTGGCGCACCAGCTGAAGGGCGGGACGCAGCGGTCGTACGACGTCTTCGCCCAGTGCCTGGAGTGCGGGCGCGCGTACTGGAAGGGCGCGCACCACGACCAGCTGGAGGCCATCGTGGAGCGCGCCCTGACGGAGTTCAGCGGGCGGGGCTAACGCTTTCTCACATCAGCCTTTCCGCAGGCGATGCCGTCCTTGTTGCGGTCGAGACCCAGCGGATCGTCCCTGCCGTTGATCTTCAGCCGGCCGTAGTGGTTCTGCTTGAGCCAGGTGCAGCGCGCGGCCGTCGTCTTCTTCACTTCCGACGGGAAGACGGTCGGCACACAGACGTTGACCGATCCGTAGTGCCGGTCGCAGCCGGAGATCGTGGTGCTGACCTTCTGCGACGACCGCTTCTTGCCGGGTCCTGAGACCTTGCCTGCCAGGGAGTCGGCGAAGGAGTGGACGTGCGCCGAGGGGGCGGTGGCGGCAAGCGCGGCCGGGCCCTGCAGATGCACCCACTTCGCCACCGACGGCACGCCATTGGCGTCCACCGCGAACAGCATGTACCAGCCGGGCGGGGCCAGGTTGGGGTTGCTGGTCACGTTCAGGTCGACGTTGTTGCCGTCCGCCGCGAGGGGCAGGTCGACGAACCGCTGGTTGGGGTCGGAGGAGTGGGTCACCGCGGCCGGGCGGATCAGCTCCGCCTTGGCGATGGGCCGGTCGACCGTGATCCGCTGGGTGTCGCCGTACTTCCACTCCTGGTTGATCACCGAGGTGATCGTCGGACGGGTGCCCTTGTAGAGGTAGGGCGGGGTGTAGATCGACACGTTGTGGTTCCAGCTGCCGTTGCCCGGGTTGTCACCGGTGGCCATCACCCGGCCGTCGGGCAGCAGGAACGCCGACGAGTGGTAGCCGCGGGCCTCGGGGTCGGCGGCCACCGGGTCGAAGGTGCCCGCGTCCGGGTCGTAGACCGACGACTCGTACACCGGGTCGGCCCGGTTGTGCAGGGCGCCGCCCGTCTCCAGGACCTTGCCGTCGGGCAGCAGCACGGCGGAGACGTACATCTTGCCCTGGTCGCCGGTCTCGGGGACCTTGCCGGCCCCGAGGTCGACCGTGCCCTGCGGGAGCGGCGGCCCGGCCACGTACGAGGGGCTGGCCTGCTTGAGGTCGATGACGTCGGTGAGCCGGTTGCCGTCCGGGTTGGTGTCGATGTTGCCGCCGCCGATGGTCAGCACCCGCTGGTCCTGCGCCGGGGGCAGCAGCACGCTCGCCGACTGGTCGCGCTCGTCCTTCCTCTGCAGGCCCGGGATCTGCGTGACCGTGTTGGCGTTGTAGTCGTAGATCGCCGACCCGGTGCCCGGGATGTTGTTGCCGAAGACATGGCTGCCCGAGTAGAAGAGGCGGCCGTCCTGCATCAGGATCATCGACGGGTACAGGCCCCAGAACGACCAGGTCTGGTTGACCTTCCACAGCGGCTGCCACGCCTGGTCCTTGTCCGACCAGTACTCGGCGGTCACCGAACCGGACGAGTCCTCGCGCAGCCCGCCGAAGGAGATGACGTCACCGTTGCCGAGCTCGGTCGCCGAGGGGTACCAGTGGCCGTCGTTGAGGTCGTTGGTCTTGCTGTAGGTCTCGGTCGTCGGGTCGAAGATGTACGAGTCCTTGAAGCCCTCGTAGCCGTGCCCGCCCGCGACCGGATACGCCTTGTTGCCGCTCATGACGAGCACGCGCCCGTCCTGCAACTGGATGTGCCCCGCGCAGAACATGTCCTTCGGCGTGGGGATGACCTTGTAGGTGCCGTTCGCCGGGTCGTACACCGCGCTGGTGAACGTGCCCGCGTTGAAGTTCTCCTCGCTGTTGCCCGAGCCGGCGATCAGCAGCACCTTGCCGTTGTTGAGGACGACGGAGTGCATCGAGCGGACCGGGTTCTGCGTCGGCAGCACCGACCAGCTTCCGTTGGCGCACTGGTCGCCCGTGCCGGTGCACTGCGGCGGCGGGAGCGTGTCGGGGACCTGCTCCATGGTGTAGTCGTCGGTGGTCACCGAGCCGGTGCCGTAGACCGACACGCCCCACGTGATGCGGTCGGTGCCGGCCGGGACCTCGGGGGTGCGGACGGTGGCCTGGGTGTAGCCCGACGCCATGTCGAGGGTCTTGAGGTCGGTCCAGTACTGCCAGCCCGCCGTCGCGTCGTGCCGGAAGAGCGTGACGGCGGTGTCGGGCGTCGTCGACTTGTACCAGAGGGACAGGTCGTACTGCTTGCCGGCCGTCACCACCGGCGCGCACTCGGTCGACTCGGTGATCAGCGCCTTGCGGTCGCCGTCCACCCGCCGGGTGAGCGTGACTTTCATGGCCTTGGAACCGGAGTGGGCGTCGGCGACGGTGGCGAAGCTGAAGTCGTTGTTTCCCCAGCCGGACTTCTCCCAGCAGTACGGCATGTCGTCCGTGCCGGCGGTCTCGAAGCCCGGGTTCTTGACGAGGTTGGCGGCCTCGGCGGACTGCGGTGAGGTGAGGAGGAGACCGGCGGTCAGGGCCCCGACCCCGACCAGTGCCGTCCTTCTTCGGTGCAGGTTCACACGGCTCTCCTTGCTGTGGCACGACTCCCGCCGCGGCGGCGCGGGAGGTAGACCAGCGCTTCGGTACCGACGAAGCGCAGGACGAAGGTCGTCACCAGCGCGAGCGCGGTGGCGGGCAGCGCGCCCATCCCGAACCGGTCGACGAGCAGCGCGATCAGCGGGATGCGCAGCACCAGGTCGGCGTTGGCGAGCAGCGCGAACCGGCCGACGCGGTCCCACCAGCGGCGGTGCGCACGCCGGTCACGGAACAGCAGGTGCTCGATGAGCAGGAAGTTCCAGGCGACGCCGAGCTGGTTGGCGAGGATCTCGGCGGGGACGTAGTGCATGCCCAGCACGGTCAGCGCCCACAGGCCGACCAGGTTGGGCACGAAGCCGGTGGCGCCGATCAGACCGAAGCCGACCATGCGGGCGACCGGTGAGGCGGTGCGCAGGCCGACCAGATGGCGCAGGAAGCGGAAGCCCTCCTGAGCGGTCGACTTGGACTCGCCGGCGAACCGGTCCTGGAAGACGAACGGCACCTCGGCGACCGCGCGCGGCCGGCTGCGCACGGCGAGCTCCAGCAGGATCTTGTAGCCGAGGGGCCTGAGCACCTCCGCCGTGACCGCGCTGCGCCGGATGGCGAAGAAGCCGCTCATCGGGTCGCTGATGCCGTGCAGCCTGCGCGGGAAGAGGGACTTGGTCAGCCAGGTCGCCCCGCGCGAGACGGCCACCCGGTAGCTGCCGGCGAGCCCGGCCCGGCTGCCGCCCTTGATGTACCGGGAGGCGACGACGAGCCCGGCGTTGGTCCGCTCGCCGGTGGCGACCAGCTCCGGTACCAGGGACGGCGGATGCTGGCAGTCGCCGTCCATCACGACGATCCACTCCGAGGTGGCCGCCTTGAGGCCTTCGACCACCGCCCCGCCGAGTCCGCCCACCGCCTCCTCGCGGTGCAGCACGGTCACCGGGAACGGGCAGTCCTGCGCGGCCTGCCGGATGACCTCGGGCGTGTCGTCGGTGGAGTCGTCCACGAAGACGACCTCGCAGGGCAGCCGGGCGGGCACCGACTCGGTGATCCGGTGCAGCAGCTGCCGGATGTTCGCGGACTCGTTGAAGGTCGGTACGACGATGGTGACGGCACCGGGCTCGGGCACCTCCGCGGCCCGTACCGCCGGATCGCCCAGCTCACCGGGGACGGTGTACTCGTGACTGCTCATCGCTCGCCTCCCGCGGCTGCCGTCTGGATCTTCCGGATCTCGATGCGGTCGGGTCCGGTGCCGAAGGTGGCGACCGGGGTGGAGTGCCGGATGGCGGCCTTGACGTTGGGCAGGTCGCGGGCGTCGCGCCGGACCGTCGGCGAGGCGACCACGTAGTCGATGTCCTTCCAGCCGTGCGGCATGGTCTTCGTGACGGCCGGGTCGAGGTCGGCCTTGTAGAACCAGATGGCGCCGAGCCCCGGCTGGTAGCCGTGATGGACCAGGTCCAGCCACAGCGCGTCGTCGACGAGGACCCGGGTGTGCCTCGGGTCGTCCACCTCGCTGCCGAGCCACTTGGAGGCCTGCCGGTAGGGGGCGTTGGCGTCGGCGGTGACGGCGGTGCGGTCGCCGTCGTACCAGTGCGGTACGACATAGGCGCCGGCGGCGACGGCGAGGACGGCGGCGAGCGCGTACCGGCCGGAGGTGACATACCGGTTCTCGTTCTCGGACCGCCGTCTGCGCAGCACGGCGTGGGCGACGGAGGCGGTGCCCCCGGCGAGGACCAGCGCGAGGAAGGGCAGGGCGCCGATGACGTACATGGCGGGCAGATAGCCGTTGGGGCGCATCGCCACCAGGGCCAGGATCGCCACGGTCAGCGCCGGTCCGGCGAGGGCGCGGGCGGTGACCGACCAGCGCCAGGTGACAAGGAGCAGCAGCGCCCCGGCCAGGCCGCCGAGGGGCAGCACACGGTCGTAGTACAGCCAGGAGTGCAGCACTCCGTACGAGCCGGACGACGTGTCGAGGATGAAGCCCGAACCCGGCCTGGACATCTGGTACTTGATGCCGTCCCAGAGGGACACGTGCCCGCTGCCGGGCAGCAGCTCGCCCTTCAGGAGGGCGAACAGGGGGTACGAGAAGCCGGCCAGGACACAGGCGGTGACCGCTCCGGTGAGGGCGAACTTACGGGTGTCGCGGTGGCTGTGGCGCCACATGGTGAGCAGCAGGGCGGGCAGGACGACGAGCATCGTCTCCTTGGTGAGCACGCCCGCTGCGGCCGCGAGTCCCGCGCCGAAGTGGTGCCAGAGGTGCCGGCTGGGCGAGGCGGCCAGACAGAACGCCAGCAGCAGCCACATCACGGCGATGTTGTCGAGGAAGATCTCTCGCTGGAGCACGACGGCCAGCGGTGAGAGCCCGAAGAGCACCATGCCGAGCCCGGCGGCCCAGCGGGGCAGGGACAGCCGCCGCCCGAGGACGTAGACGAGGACCGCGCTGACGGCGCTGATCACCAGCATCGCGATGCGCATGCTGCCGACGGTCATCGAGCCCGGGCTGAGCGCGGACGGGATCCAGGTGAGCAGCGCTATCTGGATCCAGCCCAGCGGCGGATGGTCGTACCAGTAGGTGTAGTGGGCCAGGCCCTTGCCCTGCTGCACGGCCCAGGCCTGGGCGAGATAGGTGCCCTCGTCGTCGCTGAGGGTCGGGTAGTCGGCGATGTTCCAGCCCTGGACGACGAGGATCGCCACGAGGAGCACACCGCACAGGAGCAGGTCGGAACGGGAGGAGCGGAGCCGGGCCGGCGGCGATGTTCGACCGGTCGAACGCTCCTTGGGTACAGGTCGGCGCTGCGCGGGGACCTTCGGAGCGGTCACCGCGGGAAGGGTGGAGGTCACGCAGGAACGTCCTCTCGGATCGTCTCGGCCGCGGTGAGGTGCGCGCCGACGTGGCTGGTCAGCTCCCAGTCGTTGCGGCCGCGCTGCTCACGCCAGACGGCGCGGATCGCGGCCCCTGCGAGGAGGACCTGGTAGAAGGGGCCGCCCACGATCAGCTTCACGTAGTGGACGAGGCGGACACGCAGTCCGTACTGCTTGCCGAAGTCGTGCAGCCCGACCACCTCGAAGACGAAGGTGACGGCGGCGGTGACCAGTGGCAGGAAGGTCAGGAAGGCGATACCGACGGGGACGTCGAGGAAGAGCGCCACGGCGGCGTTGAGCGGGATGACGACTCCGGAGAACGCCTGCAGGAACGGCGTCATCAGCGTGTACCGGGCGAGCAACCGCTGTCCGAATCCCGGGAGTTGCCGCCAGTCCTTCTTCCGGTAGACCTGCAGGAAGCCCTGGTTCCAGCGGGTGCGCTGCTTGAGCAGCGACATCAGCGAGCCGGGGGTCTCCTCGCGGGTGACCATGTCGGAGTCGTAGGCGACGACGACCTTCTTGCCGACGCTGGACAGGCGGACGCCCAGGTCGCAGTCCTCGGCCAGGCAGTTGGGGTCCCAGCCGTCGGCCTCCCTGAGTACGTCGGTGCGGACGAAGACGGTGTTGCCGCCGAGCGGGATGAACCCCTTCTGCGCGTGCAGATGCAGCCGGGAGCGGAACCAGAAGAAATACTCCAGGCAGTTGCGCAGGCTGTACCAGCTGGAGTGGAAGTTGATGAGCTGGACACCGCCCTGGACGACATCGGCTCCCGTCGTCCGGAAGGCGTGGTCGACGTGGGCGAGGAGCTCCGGGTGGACCTGGTCCTCGGCGTCGAAGACCCCGACGACGTCGCCACGGCAGTGCGGCAGCGCCGTGTTCATGGCCTTGGGCTTGTTCTTCTTCTCGTGCGTGTCGACGACGACACGGACGCGCGGGTCGCGCTCGGCGGCCGCGTCGGCCACCGCCGTGGTCTCGGGGTCGTCGTGCCCCACGATCACGATGATCTCGAAGTCGGTGTGTGTGGATTCCAGCAGCCGCTGGATGGTGTGGTCGAGCACGGCCTGTTCGTGCCGCGCCGGCAGCAACAGCGAGAACGACACGTGTTCGTTCCCGTCCGGTCTGCTGAACCGGGTGGAGGCGAGCACTTCGGGCGTACGCCACGCGTGCATCTGCCACCACAAGGTGAAGGCCGCCATCCAGAACAGCGCAAGCGAGACGGCAGCAATGAAGACAGACGTGAGCAAAAGATCCCCCCAGATCCCATAACCCCCCGGCGCGACGTGGCACCCCCGCCCGTCGCGTCACGATGGAGAGATTATGAGTGATCTGTGAAGCGCGTGGACCTTTTCAATGAAGAGCGTGTTTCCTCACCATGCACGTCCTCGGTGAGGAATTCGAACGCTAGTTACGTTTACGACGGTTGGGCTCATGCCGTTCAGCTGTTCAGCGCCGTGCGCAGCCGCTCCGGATCGGTCGTCGGGGCGTCGCAGGCGAAGTTACGGCAGACATACGCGGCCGGCGCGCCGCCGATCAGCGGACGGTCGGCGAGGAGCGGGAACTCGTCGCTCTCCGGTGCGCCGAACGCGACCACCGCGCCGGGCGCGGTACCCAGAAGTGCAGTACGGTGCAGGGCTCTTGCCGCCTCGTCGTCGAGCGCCGGTCCCACGACCGCGATCTCCCGCGGGCCGTCGAGCAGTGCCTCGGCGACGGCGAGCCCCCAGCCGATGAACCGCGGCACGCGCGGCCCGAGCGCCCTCACCGCACCCAACGCCCTTTCCGCCGCGGTGCGATGGGGCTCGGAACCCGTCTGGGCGGCATAGCTCAGCAGGGCGCCCGCGGCGGCGGTCCAGCCGGAGGGGGTGGCGTTGTCGGTGGGGTCCTGCGGCCGGCGGATGAGCCGCTCGGCGTCGGCGGCGGTGTCGTACAGGGCGCCGCTGTCCGGGTCGGTGAAGCGGGTGAGTACCTGGTCGAGGAGCAGTCCGGCGAACTCCAGCCACACCCCTTCCCCGGTCACCGACGCCAGCGCGAGGAAGCCCTCGGCGACGTCGGCGTAGTCCTCCAGCACACCGGAGTTGGCACCGGCCCGGCCGTCCTTGCTGGTGCGGGCCAGCCGGGCGTGGTCGTCCAGATGCAGCCGTACGAGGAGATCGGCGGCGCCGACCGCGGCCTCGACCAGGTCGGGGCGGTCGAAGTAGGCACCGGTCTCGGCGAGCGCGGCGACGGCCAGTCCGTTCCAGGCGGCCACGATCTTGTCGTCACGGCCGGGGGCGGGGCGCTCGGCGCGTGCCGCGAGCAACCGCTCCCTGACGGAAGCGATCTTCGCTGCGTCGAACACGCCCTCGTCCTGCGGGAGTTGGAGCACGGACCGCCCCTCCTCGAAGGTGCCCTCCTCCGTCACCCCGAAGTGGTGGGCGGCGAGTTCGGCGTCGTCCCCGAGGGCCTCGCGGAGCTGGTCGGGCGTCCAGGCGTAGTACGCGCCCTCGACGTGCCTGCCCGTGCCGTCGTCGCTGTCGGCATCCAGCGCCGAGGCGAACCCGCCCTCGCTCGTGCGCAGTTCGCGGACCATGAAGTCGGCGGTCTCCAGGGCGACACGGCGGGCGAGATCGGATCCGGTGGACCGCCACAGATGGGCGTACACGCGGCACAGGAGCGCGTTGTCGTAGAGCATCTTCTCGAAGTGGGGCACTACCCAGTCGCGATCGACGGAGTACCTTGCGAACCCGCCACCGAGCTGGTCGTAGATGCCACCGCGCGCCATCCGCTCACAGGTGTCCTGCGCCATCTGCAACGCGCCCTCGGAGCCGGTCCGCGCATGGTGGCGCAGCAGGAACTCGACGATCATGGACGGCGGGAACTTCGGCGCGCCGCCGAATCCGCCGCGCTGCGGGTCGTACTCACGGGTGAGCCCGAGGAGCGCCTGAGCGAGCTCCTCCTCGCCGGGGACCTGCGCGCTCTGGTAGTCGATCTCGCGTCCGGCCAGGTCCCGCACGATCTTCCCGGCGACCTCGGTGACCTCGTCACGCCGCTCGCCCCAGGCCTGCCGGACCCCTTCCAGCACCTGCCGGAAGGAGGGCATGCCGTGGCGGGGAGCGGGCGGGAAATACGTGCCGAAGTAAAAGGGTTCGGCGTCCGGCGTGAGGAACACGGTCATGGGCCAGCCACCCTGCCCGGTGGCGGCCTGGACGGCCTCCATGTAGACGGCGTCGACGTCGGGACGCTCCTCGCGGTCGACCTTGACGCTGACGAAGTGCTCGTTCATGAAGGCGGCGGTGACATCGTCCTCGAAGCTTTCACTGGCGAGGACATGGCACCAGTGACAACTCGAATAGCCGACGCTGAGCAGCACTGGTACCTCGCGCCGCCGTGCCTCCTCGAATGCCTCTTCCGACCAAGGCCACCAGTCGACCGGATTGTCAGCGTGCTGGAGCAGGTAGGGGGACGTTTCATGAGCCAATCGGTTCGGCATAACCCCCATCCTGCCCCACAAGGTCCGGACCGTCGCAAGAAAGGCCGCCCATCAGCCGATCGCCGCGGTCGATGGGCTGTGATCCGGGAGACGCCAGAGGGGTGCTACCCGCGAGTAGGCCCAGGACTCAGGGTCACGGAAGTGGAGTCAGTGATCGTCGCCCCTCTCGCGCTCCCGCCTCCCCCGAAGGACACTCGTAGGCAAAGGAGTTGCCGCCGGAGGGGGACATGACATGCGGGACAGCCATCGGGCGGAGGCCGAGCGGCTGGTGGTGCGGGCCGTGGAGGAGGAGGTACGGCGCTCGGGCGGGCGCGTGGACGGGCAGGTGCTGCTGTCACGGGCCCGCGGTGCCCTGGACGCCATGGCCCAGACCGCCGCGGAGGAGTACGAGGCCTATACCCGCGGCCTGGACGAGGCCGATGCTGGACGGCAGACCTTCGGACAGCGCTACGCCCGCGAGGGCGCCGGAACTCCCCTGCTGATAGCGGCCGTTGCCGCGGTCGCCGCCACCGTGGCCGACCTCGCCCTCGGCACCGCCGCGGGTACGGCGGTGGGCGCGGGCGTGGCCGTGGGCGTCGTGGGCGCGGCCGCCACCGTCGTGAAGGTGGCGGGCTCCCATCTGCCCGCCGCCCACCACCGCGCCGGAGCCGTCGGACAGCCGGGCGGCCCCGAGCAGCTGCGCCTGCAGTGGCTGACTGCGCTGGAGGTGCGCGGCATCCGCCCGTTCCTCGACCAGCAGCGGGTGCTCAGCGCCTCCACCGGCCCGAAGAAGACGGGCCCGCAGCTGCGCGGCTCGGACAAGAGCGCGGCGGCCCGCAGGCGTACGGTGCTGGAGCAGTCGTTCGGGCAACTACCGGAGTCGGAGGGGCCGTTCGCGGGACGGCGGCAGGAGCTGGCCCGGATCCGGCAGTGGGTGCGGGCGGCCCGGGCGGCCACGGAGACCCGGCCGACGGTGGTCGTGCTGCACGGGACGCCCGGCTCCGGCCGCACCACGCTCGCCGTCCGCGCCACGCACGACCTCAGGGACCACTTCCGCGGCGCCGTCGTCGTCGATCTGCGCGGCGACAGCCGGGAGGAGCCGCCGCTGCCCACCCGCGACGCCCTGCTGCATCTGCTCAACCGGTTCGGCGCGCCCCGCGAACAGCTCCTGTTCCGTGAGCGCTCCTCCCCGGACCAGCAGGTCAAGCGCCTGAGCGAGCTGTACCACCAGCATCTGACGGGCCTTGCGGTGACGATCGTGCTGGACGACGCCTCGGACCCCGAGCAGGTGTGCACCCTCGTCCCCGAGCGCTCCGACAGCCTGGTCCTGGTCACCGCCCGGCAGCCCCTCGACCTGCCCGCGGACCTCGCGGCCTGGGTGCACCACCTCCCGGTCGACTCACTGGACGCGGTCGGCTCCGAGGAACTGCTGGGCGCGGCCGCCCAGGACATGTCAGGGCCCTACGACGCCGACTCGGCCGACCGGATCAGGGAGCTGTGCGGCGGACTGCCGCTCGCGCTGCGCATCGCCGGCTCGTCCCTCGGCCCGCGCTCACCGCGCCGGCTGGCCACGGACCTGGCGGCGTACGGACCGGTGGAACCGGTCGAGCGCGCGCTGTGGCTGCGCTACAGCGACCAGTCCGAGTCCGGGCGCCGGCTGCTGAGAAGACTCGCCCTCGCCGGTCGCGCCTCGCTCGGCGCGGCGGCGGCCGCCGCCCTGCTCGCCACGGACGAGGCGGAGGCGACCCGCCATCTGGTGGCGCTCGCGCAGGCCGGCCTGATCGACCATGTCCGCGGCAGCCGCTACCGGCTGCACGACCTGGTCCGCGGCTTCGCCCAGGCCCGTCTCCTGGACGAGGAGGAGCCGGCCGAGCGCACGGCCGCGCAGGAGCGTCTGATCGTGAACTACGGGGAGCTCGCCGACTCCGTGCTCCGTCTGGTCGACGGCAATATGTCCACCCGCTCGGACCGCTTCGGCCCGCACGGCTTCACCTCCCTCGACGAGGCGCTGCGCTGGCTGGACGACGAGTCGAGCTTCATCACGGCGGCCCTGCGCCATGCGGAGGGCGTGAACCAGGCGGCCGTACTGAACCTGCTCGGCGCGCTGTGCGACTACTGCCTGTTGCGCGGCGACCTCTACCGCCTCGGCGAGATCAGCGAGCTGGCGCAGGCCGTCGACCAGGGCCTGCTGGTGCGCTCGGTGCAGTGGCGCACCGGCATCGCGGCCCGCCAGCTGGGCGAGCTGGACAAGGCCCGTGCCACCCTGGCCTCCGTCGTCGATCTCTACATGGAGGCCCATCACGACGCGGGCGCCGCCCGTGCCCTGTGCTCGCTCGGCATCACGCTGCACCACCAGGGCCAACTCACGGAGGCGGCGGCGAAGCTGCAGGAGGCCCTGGATCTGCAGACGCCGCCCGAGCTGGCGACGGACCGCGCCTGGACGATGCACGCGCTGGCCGCGGTCCAGCGCGACCGCGGCCGGCTGCCGGAGGCGCTGGACCTGCTCGGCAGTTCGCTGGTCCTGCATCGCGAGGGCGGATCGGTGCACGGTGAGGCATGGGCGCACTTCCAGCTGGGCCAGCTGGGCCTGCGGATGGGCGACGTGCCGCGCGCGGAAGAAGAGCTGCGGGCCGCCCTCGAACGCTACGGCCGCACGCGCGACGCCCGCGGCGAGGCCTGGGCGCTCACCCAGCTGGCCCGCGCCCGGCTGGTGGCCGGCGACCCGTCCCCGGCGGTGGACGAACTACGCCGGGCGGCCGCCCGGCACCGCGACAACGAGGACGTGCGCGGCGAGGCCTGGACGGTCTACTACCTGGGCCAGGCCCTGGAGGAGACGGGCAACCTGGATCTGTCGGTCCGCGAGCTGGAACGCTCCCGCACGATGTTCTCCCGGATGCGCGACGTCTACGGCCTGGCCTGCGCCCGCCACCACTCGGCCCGGGTGACCCGGGACCAGCGCGCCGCCCAGACGGGCTCGCTGAGGAACTCGGGTTTCGCCAGGCAACTGCTCGTCGACGCCCGCGCCGACTTCCAGCGCATCGGTGTGGCCCACGGCGAGGCCTGGACGTGTCTGGAGCTGGCCGTCGTGGACGCGGGCAACACCCGCACCCAGCAGGCCCTCGCCCTGTGCGACGAGGCGATCGGCCTGTTCACCGCGTACGGCGACCGGCGTGGCGAGGACTGGGCCCGCTTCCTGCGCTGCACCCTGCTCCCCTACGCCGCGCCCGGCGGTGTGGAGGTCGGCACGGCCGTCGCCCAGGAGGAACTGGCCCAGCTCTCCCGCACCGGGCACCCGGCCCGCGACGGGAAGCTGGACGAGTACACCGCGGCGTACGCGCTGCTGCTGGAGCGCGGAGTGAACCTGGAGGCGGGCTGGCAGGCATGGCGGCTCGGCATGGTGCCGGACCGGCATGCCCGGGAGGTCATGGGGGTCCCGGTGCCGGCCAGGCGGTGACCCCGGCCGGCCCGGCGCCTCGGGTCAGCCCCGCTGCGCCTTCGGGTCGGCCACGGAGGTCCCGGACTCCGCCTTCGGGTCCTGGGCCTCCTTGAAGTCGACCTTCCCCATGTGCTTGTTCATGGATTTCATCAGGCCCCACACGGCCACGGCCATCACCGCGAAGACGATGAAGCCGAGGACACCGGGGGTGACCTTGTTCTCGTCGACCTCCTTGGCCAGGGGGACGAGGTGCGTCAGTGCCAGGCTCGCGCTCATGTCAGGCATTGTCGCGGATGCCCGCAAAGAGATCTCCCTCGGGGAGGGAGGTATCGACGAGAGACTTCGCGAGCTCGTACTCCTCGGTCGGCCAGACCTCCTTCTGGAGCTCCATCGGAACCCGGAACCAGCCGCCGTCGGGGTCGATCTGCGTGGCGTGGGCGATCAGCGCCTTGTCGCGGATCTCGAAGAAGTCGGCGCAGGGCACGTGCGTGGTGAGCGTGCGCTCCGTGCGCTCGAACTCCGCCCAGCGCTTGAGCCACTCCCCGTAGGGCGACTCCATGCCGCGGTCGAGCAGCGCGTTGTGCAGCGCCTCGGTGCGCGGGCGGTTGAAGCCCTGGTTGTAGTAGAGCTTGAGCGGCTGGTAGGCGGGGCCGAACTCGGACTCCGGGTACTTCTCGGTGTCCGCCGCGCCCTCGAACGCCACCATGGAGATCTTGTGGGTCATGATGTGGTCGGGGTGCGGGTAGCCGCCGTTCTCGTCGTAGGTGGTGACCACCTGGGGACGGAACGTGCGGATCTGCTTGACCAGCTCACCGGCCGCCTTGTCCACGTCCTCCAGGGCGAAGCAGCCCTCGGGCAGCGGGGGCAGCGGGTCACCCTCGGGCAGGCCGGAGTCGATGAAGCCGAGCCACTCCTGCTTGACGCCGAGGATCTCGCGGGCCTCGTCCATCTCCTTCTTGCGTACCTCGTGGATGTGCTCCTCGATGTACTTGTCGCCCTGCAGCTTGGGATTGAGGATGGAGCCGCGCTCCCCGCCCGTGCAGGTCACGACCAGCACGTCCACCCCCTCGGACACGTACTTCGCCATGGTGGCCGCGCCCTTGCTCGACTCGTCGTCGGGGTGCGCATGAACGGCCATCAGTCGCAGCTGGTCAGTCAAGACTCAATCCTCAGTAAATTGGCGCCCGGTGTCTTCGGGTGCGATCGGCGCTCCTATAGTGACCGAATCGGGGGGCGAATAATTCCGGGGTCCAGCCTCGGAGACCCCTTTCGGGGTGTATGTCCCGACCCGGCGAGAGGACGATCATGAGTACGGCGAGCACGCGGCTGCCCGAGGGCCGCTACGGCCGTCCCTCTGAGAAGCGCTCCGACCGCCGCCTCAAGATCGCCGGGACGGTCCTCGGCGCGGCCCTGCTGGCGCTGGTCGGCTACTTCGCCTACCACTACGTCGCGCAGAACGAGATCAGCGCGCAGGTGATCGCCTTCAAGGCCTCGGACAGCGCGGTCGAGGTGCATCTGGAGGTCCACAAGGACGCCGGCGCCGACGGCTACTGCACACTGCGCTCCCAGAGCGAGAACGGCACGGAGGTCGGCCGGGCGGACTTCCGCTTCAGCGGTTCGGCCACACGCATCGACAAGGTCGTGACGCTCCGTACAACGGCCCGGGGCACGACGGCCGAGCTGGTCGGCTGCCACGCCGGGTGACTTCACCCCGGCACATAGGCAGTGACCTGCGTTGACGTAATTCTGATGGCTTATGTCCTCCCCCTTCAGCCGTTGAATTGTTAGGCTCGTGGTTTCGCCCATCCGTGAAGGAACATTCTTCTGGGTAGGGCGATGCTTTGTATTCCCAGTACCTACGAGGAGCACCTGTGACCCAGACCAGCGAGAACGTCACCTGGCTGACCCAGGAGGCGTACAACCAGCTCAAGGCCGAGCTGGAGTACCTGTCTGGTCCTGCGCGCACGGAGATCGCCGCCAAGATCGCGGCCGCGCGCGAGGAGGGCGACCTGCGCGAGAACGGCGGGTACCACGCGGCCAAGGAGGAGCAGGGCAAGCAGGAGCTCCGTGTGCGCCAGCTGACCCAGCTTCTGGAGAACGCCAAGGTCGGCGAGGCTCCGAACTCCGCGGACGGTGCCGTGGCCCCCGGCATGGTCGTGACCATCGCCTTCGACGGCGACGAGGACGACACGATGACGTTCCTGCTCGCGTCGCGCGAGTACGCGAGCGCCGACATCGAGACGTACTCGCCGCAGTCCCCGCTGGGCTCCGGCGTGATCGGCCACAAGGTCGGCGAGGACGCGGAGTACGAGCTGCCGAACGGCAAGCGGGCCTCGGTGCGGATCCTCAAGGCCGAGGCCTACTCGGGCTGATTCCGGCTGCCGGTTTCCCGGCGGGCCCCCGGCGTCCGCAAGACGCCGGGGGCCTCGTCATGCGGTGGCCGAGCGGTACTTCCGGACCGCCAGGGTGCGGAAGACGACGACGATCAGGATCGAGTAGATCAGCGAGGCCCACACCGGGTGCTGCATGGGCCAGGCGTCCGAGTGGGACTGGCCGGGGTTGGCGAACAGCACACGGCACGCCTGGACCGTGGCACTGAACGGGTTCCACTCCGCGACGTGGCGCAGCCACGGGGTCATGTTGCTGGTGTCCACGAACGCGTTGGATATGAAGGTCACCGGGAAGAGCCAGATCAGCCCGCCGGAGGTGGCCGCCTCCGGGGTGCGGACGGTCAGGCCGATCAGTGCGCCGATCCAGGTGAACGCGTACCCGAGCAGAAGCAGCAGCCCGAAGGCGCCGAGGATCCTCGCGACGTTGGTGTCCCCGAACGTGCTCGTGCGCCAGCCGACCAGCACGGCGACGACCGCGAGGACGAGCAGGGTCAGCGCCGTCTGGACCAGGTCGGCGAGCGTGCGCCCGGTCAGCACCGCGCCGCGTGCCATGGGCAGGGAGCGGAAGCGGTCGATGAGGCCCTTGTGCATGTCGTCGGCGATGCCCGCGCCGGAACTGGCGGTGGCGAACGTGACGGTCTGCGCGAAGATGCCCGCCATCAGGAAGTTCTTGTAGTCGACCGCGCTGGTGCTGGTGCCGATCTTCATGGATCCGCCGAACACATAGGTGAACAGCACCACGAACATGATCGGCTGTATGAGCCCGAAGATCACCATCTCCGGGATCCTGGACATGCGGATCAGATTGCGCTGGGCAACGATGAGCGAGTCCCGGAGGGACCTGCTGAACGGGTTGCCGGGGGCCGCGACCGGCGTCGCGTCGGTTACGGCACTCACTTCGCGGTCTCCTTGTTCTTCTTGCGGTCACCGGGCTTCTTCGAGGCGCCGTTGCCCTCGTCGTTCTCCTCCGCCACATGTCCCGTCAGGGACAGGAAGACATCGTCGAGGGTGGGGCGGCGCAGTCCGATGTCGTCTATCTCGATGCCGCGCGTGTCCAGCTCCCGGATGACCTCGGCGAGCAGCTTGGCGCCGCCGGTGACGGGGACGGTCAGCTTGCGCGTGTGCTCCTCGACCGTGGTCTCGCCCTTACCGAAGCCGCCCAGCACCTCGGCGGCCGTCGCGATGTGCTCGCGGTCGTGCACGACGACCTCGACGCGCTCGCCGCCGGTGCGGGCCTTGAGCTGGTCGGAGGTGCCCTTGGCGATGACGCGGCCGTGGTCGACCACGGCGATGTCGTGGGCCAGGTGGTCGGCCTCTTCCAGATACTGGGTGGTGAGCAGCAGCGTCGTACCGCCGGAGACCAGCTGCTTGATGACCTCCCACAGCTGCTGGCGGTTGCGCGGGTCGAGGCCCGTCGTCGGCTCGTCCATGAACATCACGGGCGGCGACACCACGAGCGCGGCCGCGAGGTCGAGCCGGCGGCGCATGCCTCCGGAATAGGTCTTGGTGGGGCGGTCGGCGGCGTCCGTGAGGTTGAACTGCTCCAGCAGTTCCACCGCGCGGGCCTTCGCCGCCTTCGCGCCCATCTGGTACAGCCTGCCGACCATCTGCAGGTTCTCGCGGCCGGTGAGGTATTCGTCGACCGCCGCGAACTGGCCGGACAGACCTATGGAGCGGCGGACGGCGTCGGGGTGCTTGAGGACGTCCACACCCGCGACCACGGCCTTGCCGGTGTCGGGGCGGAGCAGGGTCGTCAGACAGCGGACGGCCGTCGTCTTGCCGGCGCCGTTCGGCCCGAGCAGACCGAGGACCGTGCCCTCGGGGACATCGAGGTCGACGCCGTCCAGTGCCCTTACGTCGCCGAAGGTTTTCACCAGGCCTTCGGCGTAGATGGCGCCTGGCATATGAATCTCCACGTTTTTGGGGATGGGGCGAAAGACTGGGGGATGACTGTGCGACAGACCATAACGCGATGTATCGCGTTACTCAATGGAATTTTCTCGTCATTGCCCGAACGAGTGACGGGCTCGACGCTGCCCGAGCAAGGTGAAGGACGAGTGTCGGCGAGGTCTCCGACCTCAATCGATGACCGTGTATCCCGCCTCGCGCAGGGCCTGGCCGACCTCGGCGCAGTGCGCCGGGCCCTTTGTCTCCAGGTGCAGCTCCACCTCCGCCTCGGTGAGCCCGAGCCGTGGATCGGTCCGTACATGACTCACGTCGAGGACGTTAGCGTCCACCACTGACAACACCCCGAGAAGCGTGGCGAGGGCGCCCGGCCGGTCCGTCAGCCGCAGCCGAACGGCCAGGTAGCGGCCCTGCGCGGCCATGCCGTGGCGCAGCACCCGCTGGAGCAGCACCGGATCGACGTTCCCGCCGGAGAGCACCGCGACCACCGGCCCGGGGAAGGCGCCGGGGTCCGCCAGCAGCGCCGCGACCGGACTCGCGCCGGCCGGTTCGACGACCAGCTTGGCCCGCTCCAGGCACAGCAGCAGCGCGGCCGACAGCTGGTCCTCGGTGACCGTGCGGACCTCGTCCACCAGCTCGGCGATGATCCCGAACGGCACCTCGCCCGGACACCCCACCTTGATGCCGTCGGCCATCGTCGCCGGATTGTCGATCACCACCGGCCGCCCGGCCGCGAGCGAGGGCGGGTACGCGGCCGCGCCCGCCGCCTGCACACCGATGATCCGCACGTCCGGCCGCAGCGTCTTCACCGCGACGGCGATGCCGGCCGCGAGCCCGCCGCCGCCGATGCCGACGACGATCGTGCCCACCTCCGGGCACTGCTCCAGGATCTCCAGGCCGACCGTGCCCTGCCCCGCGATGATGTCGGGATGGTCGAAGGGGTGGATGAAGACGGCGCCCGTCTCCTCCGCGTACTCCCGCGCCGCGGCCAGCGTCTCGTCGACCACCTGACCGTGCAGGCGCACCTCGGCGCCGTAGTCCCGGGTCGCGCTGATCTTCGGCAGCGGGGCGCCCCTCGGCATGAACACGGTGGCGTGCACGCCGAGCAGCGCGGAGGCCAGCGCCACACCCTGCGCGTGGTTCCCGGCGCTCGCGGCCACGACACCGGCGGCACGCTCCTCGGGCAGCAGGCCGGCGATACGGACATAGGCGCCCCTCAGCTTGAAGGACCCCGTCCGCTGGAGGTTCTCGCACTTGAGGTGGACCGGCGCGCCCACCAGCTGCGACAGATGCCTGCTGCCCTCCATCGCGGTCACCCGCGCCACGCCCGTGAGCATCTTCTGGGCGCCGCGCACGTCGTCGAGGGTGACGGGCCGCAAGGAGTCAGCCGTGCTGTAGCTCATGACACAAGTCTCGCAGTTCACAGCCGGGCGCAGCGGGTGTGACCAAGCTCCGAGACCGGTTTGCGCAGCCCCGGTACGACCCACCCCCCGGCCGCGTACCCTGTCCCCCAACCCAGCACTCTTCATGAAGCGAGCCCCCGGCCATGCCCACAACACCTGAAATGTCGATGGACATGACGACCGTCGGTGACACCGGTCTCCTCGACACGCTGCAGCACGAGGTGGCGGTCTTCGCCCGGCGTGCCGAACAGACCCGGCTCGGCGGCGTCGGACAGGTGCGCAACTCCATGGACCGCGCCGCGTACCTGCTGCTGAACCGCCTCGACAAGGAAGGACCGATGGGCGTCAAGGCCCTCGCCGCGAGCATGGGGATCGACTCGTCGACGGTCACCCGGCAGGTGGCTCCCCTGGTCGACACCGGGCTCGTCAAGCGGACCTCGCACCCCGAGGACGGGCGGGCGGTGGTGCTCCAGCTGTCCCCGCGCGGGCTGTCCCGGCTGGAGGAAGTTCGTTCGTCCAGGCGTCAGTTGATGGCCGAGCTGACACACGACTGGGCGCCGGAGGAGCGCGAGACGTTCTGCACGCTCCTCACGCGCTTCAACACCGCGCTCTCCGCACGGATGGCGGTCCCGGGCGTGCCCGCGCCGGAGACTCCGTCGGCCTCCTGAGTCCCGGACCCTTGACCCCGGGCCGTCGCTGGCCTCATATGAGACCGGGTCCTGGTCGCACACGGTTCCGCATTCCGTACCGGCAGGGCCCCCTCAGGCGGGAGGCGCGGTGCGAGAACGGCAGGCGTCCCAAAGCGCCCGCCGGGCCCGGGAGTTCGAGGCATTCGTCGCGGGCGCGGCAGGGCGGCTGCTGCATGCCGCCACACTGCTGACCGCGGAGGCGCCGGACGACAACCCGCGCGCGCGGCGGCTGCTCACCCTGGCCCTCGCGCACACGTACGCGTGCTGGGACCGGCTGCGCGGCGAGGACCCGTACGACCGCGCCCGCCAGCACCTCGCCACGCGCTTCGCGCGAGGGGCCTGGCACCAGTACGGCGGTCTCGGCCGCGGCCGCCCGCATCCCGGAAGCGCCCTGGCCGTCCTCGGCCCCCAGGAGCGTCTGATCCTCGTCCTGCGGTTGTACGAGGGGGTCGCCGAGGAGCAGGTGGCGGCGCTGCTCGGACTCCCGCCGGAACGGGTCCACGCGATCTGCGACCGGGCGACGGCCACTCTGCTGCATCCGCGCCGGGGGCAGCCACCTGCCGTGATGGGCGCGAAGGTGGCACCGTCGTGAGGCGGCGGCACGAGGGGAGGCGCAGGTGAACCGGCCAGAGCGGGAGGCCGCCGCGCGGCGGATCATGGAGCAGGTGCCGCCACCGGTACCACCGGAACTGTACGCGGAGGTCGTGCGCCGCGGGAGCCGCATGCTGCGCCGCAGGACCGCGGCCCGCCGTCTCATGTGGCTGCTGCTGTTCGCCGCGACCGTGGCCTTCACCGTGTGGGCCGTGACGGCCCGGCCCTGGGTGGAGCCGCCGTCCCAGACGACTCCACCGGTCACGGGCTGGTGAACCGGCGCTGTTGCCGGTCCGGCGCCGGCTGCTAGCCCAGCGCCTGCTGCAGGTCTTCGAGCAGGTCGTCGACGTTCTCGATGCCCACGGAGAGGCGGACGAGGTCCGCCGGGACCTCCAGGGCCGAACCCGCCGCGGACGCGTGCGTCATCCGGCCGGGGTGCTCGATGAGGGACTCGACGCCGCCGAGGGACTCCCCGAGGGTGAAGACCTTGGCACGGTTGCACACCTCGACGGCCGCCTCCTCGCCGCCCTCGACCTGGAAGGAGACCATGCCGCCGAACGCCTTCATCTGCTTGGCGGCGATCTCGTGACCCGGGTGCTCCGGCAGGCCGGGGTACAGGACCCGCGTCACGCGCGCGTGCCGGCTCAGCATGTCGGCGATCTTCGTGGCGTTCTGGCTGTGCCGGTCCATGCGCACCGCGAGCGTCTTCGTGCCGCGCAGCACCAGCCAGGAGTCGAAGGGCCCGGCGACCGCGCCCATCGCGTTCTGGTGGTACGCCAGTTCCTCGCCCAGCGCCTGGTCGGACACGATCAGCGCACCGCCGACCACGTCCGAGTGACCGCCCATGTACTTGGTGAGCGAGTGCACGACCACGTCCGCGCCGAGCGAGAGCGGCTGCTGGAGGTAGGGCGTGGCGAAGGTGTTGTCGACGACGAGCCTCGCCCCCGCGTCATGGGCGATCTGAGCGACGGCGGCGATGTCGGTGATGCCGAGCAGCGGGTTGGAGGGGGTCTCCACCCACACGGCCTTGGTCTTCGGGGTGATGGCGGCCCGTACGGCTGCGGGATCGCTGGTGTCGGCGACGGACCATTCCACGCCCCACCGGGACACGACCTTCGCGAAGAGGCGGAACGTGCCGCCGTACGCGTCGTTCGGGATGACCACGTGGTCGCCGGGGCTGAGCAGGGTACGCAACAGGGTGTCCTCGGCCGCCAGACCGGACGCGAACGCGAGGCCGCGACGGCCGCCCTCCAGCGCGGCGAGGTTCTCTTCCAGGGCGGTCCTGGTCGGATTGGCGCTACGGCTGTACTCGTAGCCACCGCGCAGGCCGCCTACGCCGTCCTGCTTGTAGGTCGAGACCTGGTAGATCGGCGGGACGACCGCGCCGGTGAGGGGATCGGCGGTGTTGCCCGCGTGGATCGCGAGGGTCTCAAAGTGCTGACTGATGTGCCTGTCGCTCATGTGCACCGAGCGTAGTGCGCCCGCGGCACTGCTGCCGGACAGCGGGTCGCACACGGCCGGAAGCAAGGGTTTTCCCCGTGCGTGACGGGGCATGCGGCGGGCCGGCCGGACGGTTTTCCACAGGCGGAGCGGGACGGGTTGGCCAATTGTCGGCGGCGTCTGGTTCGCTTGAGCCATGGAAATTCTCTGGGTCCTGATGGCGCTGCTCATGCTGAGCTTCGCACTGCTCCCGGTCCTGCGGCGCAGGCGCGGGATGATCGAGCGGGTCCACCCGGGCCACCCGGACGCCGCGGACCCGGCGAACTACGGCTTCGCGCGCGAGGAGGAGCTGGACATCCGCATGCCCGGCCCCGACCAGGACCTGCTCGACGTCCTGGACCTGGTGCAGCGCACCCAGGACTACCGGGCGGCCACGCAGCTGCTGGCCGGCACCGAGACGGAGGGCGAGCTGCGCTGGCAGCGCGTGCAGGCCTTCGCGGGCGCGGCGGCGCTGGAGCTGCAGCAGCGGCCCGGCGGGGTCCACGAGACTCCGGGCGGGCAGTGGCTGCGGGTGTGGCGGGCCGAGCAGCCCAAGGACGCGGGCGGCGCGGCGGTGCACGCGGAGTTCCTGGTGCAGCAGGCGTGGCGCACGTCGACCCCGGGCACGGACGAGTTCCGGATCATCATGGAGGAGGCCCGGGACGCGTGCGGACAGGCCGCGCTGCTGGCTCCCGGCGACCCGGTCCCGCACATCGTCGAGCTGTCGGTGGCGCGCGGACTGGCGTACCCCCAGCCGGAGTTCGAGAAGCTGTGGCTGAAGATCCTGGACCGGGACCCGGCCCACATGGGCGCCCATCTCGCGGCCCTGCACTACTGGTGCGAGAAGTGGCACGGCTCGCGCGAGCTGGCGTACTCCTTCGCGGAAGCCGCCGCGGCGCGCGCACCCCAGGGCTCCCTGCTCGCCGCGATGCCGCTCTTCGCGGTCTTCGAGCACCTCCCCGAGGTGAACCTGGTCAGCAGCTTCTACCAGAGCGAGGTCGTGACCAAGGCCATCCACGGCGCGCTCCACGCGGTGCACGCGGCCCGCCCCGACGACCCGATGACGGCGCACGTCCGCCATCTCCTGGTCTTCTTCCTGGTCCGCGCCGAGCGCTGGTCGGAGGCCATGAACCAGCTGATACACGTCGACGGCCACGTGGGCGCCCTCCCCTGGTCCCTGTCCCCCGACCCGGCAGCGGAGTTCGCCGTCTACCGCGCCCTGGCGGTGGCGGGCTACGAGGCGAACGGCGGCAGCCCGGCAACACTGCTCAGCTGACGGCCCCCGAGCGCGCGACCACGGCCGAGGCACTTGCGAAGCAGGAGAAAACCAGTGGCCGCCCGAACCCGCCGACCCCACGCTGTACGGCATGCAACAACCGCAACGCGGGATCCGTGCGGCCTACGCGGAATCCACGATCACCGTCTACCAGGCGTACTCCCCGGAAATCGGCCTCCCCGCCGTCCGCGAGGGCCGTTTCCCCTCCGCGTGGAAGCGCGACAGGATGACGTGGGTCATCATGCTGCGCTGACGGCCTATTCTCCCTGGCTGAGGGCGACCGTAACCAGCAGATTCACGCCCAGTCACGCTGAGCCTGCCGGTGGTTCGTCCAACGGAGGGCCGCCCTTCACTCGTCGTAGATCTGACCGGTGCCCGCATCGACGACCGTATCGAACGGCTCGCAACCAGAGCCGTCCTCGTCGTGCGTGCACTTTTTGTCAGTGATCTTCACGGACCACACCACGCGCCAGGAGCCCTGCCAGCCCTTGGAACGTTCGACCTTCAACACGTCGGCCCGGATCCTCAGCCCCCCGACATCGGCACCACTCTTCTTCTGCTTCTTCCTTGCGATCTCCTCGGCCTGCTTCGCCGAAATCAGTTGGGCTGGAAGGTCCACGTGCATGGGCCCGAGGTCCACCAGCATCTGCGAGACACGGCCGGCTCGATTGATCTGCACGTCGAGGCTGCGCGGCATCACCACCCCGCGCTCCTTGAACCGCCATGAGGAGAGCCACCCGAACTCAGCCTTGCTGCCCACAGGTCGGGTCTCGTGCCAGGAGGCTGCCTCGGCCCAGGAGTAGTGGGCCTTCATGTAGGCGCGGGCGACGAGGTACGCACTCCGAGCATCACGGGGCTTTCCCACACCAGAAACCGGAAAGCTGGCCTTGGTCGGGTGGCTGGAGTTTTCGAAGCTCACGTTCAGTTGGCGTCCACCGGGCCACATCAGTTCCGCGGGAAATCCATCGGACAACTGGATGGACAACCAGCCGTTGTATCCATCGAGGCCGGGGCTGACGCGTACGGCACCGACGTGATAGTAGTTCCCGAATGCCTGATGGATGGCCCGCTCGGCGGCCTTCCGCTCGGCGCCGTGCGCGTCCCGGACGCCGGAGCCGTCCACGTGGTCCAGGGTGATCGCGGTCTGGCAGACCGCCATCCCCGTGACACCGAGCACCACGGCCACGATCAATGTGGGACGGGCCCAGGCCTTCCACGCGACGCGCCCCCGCACCAGCACGAGCCCCAAGGCCACGCCCAGAATGCCCCCACCGGCGTTCATCTCCACGTCGGCGCTGTCGCAGATTCCGCTCACGAACGGTGCCAGGGCCTGGGCGAGTTCGATGAGGCAGGGCAGGGCCAGGACACCGACAAGCACGGGAAGCGGCCGGCGTAGTGCCAGCACGCCGAACAGGCCGAGCGGGACGAACATCGCCAGGTTCCACAACCCTTGTGTGGTGTACAGCGGCTCGGTGACCTCATGATTGATCACACACTCGGCACGGCCTGCCTCGCCTCCGCGCAACGCGAGCGTGACGCCGAGCACGCCGGTCAGGCAGAAGGCCAGAGGCAACCACCAGGAGGAGTGGGGCACTTGGCACCGGCGGGCCATTGCCCACGCGGACAGCCCCACGATCGTGGCAACGATCGTGAGCCCGGCCAGGAACCACATGTCGTCACCGAAGACAGCGCCAAACACCTCATATCCTCTCTGTTGGTGACCCTAAAGCGCCCCCGAAAGAGATTCGGGGGCGCACACGAAACGTTGTCAGATCAGCACTTCGCTATCGGCGTCTGAACCTTGTCATGGCTCCGCTGCTGCAGGAGACCGATCGTTGACTTGCAATCTCTGTTCCGTTCACCGAAACTCCACGACTTCGACTTCCCGTCACCCGAATTTATGGAGAAGTAATGGCTCCAGTGCTCGGTGCCGTTGTAGCTGTAGCCGAGCCGGACCGAAACGCTGCCACCGCCAGTCTTTTCGTACCTGGTGTAGGCGCGCGTTTCAGTGTCGAGGGTGTTCTTCCAGTGGAAGAGGTAACCGTTGTCGAGCTTGGTGCAGCGCTGCCGAGGGTCGCCCGTCGCGGTGTACCCGTCATGCGAGCAGTAGGTGTGTGACGCGGAAGAGAGCCCCGACGGCTCGTCCGTCGAGGTGTCGACACCGTCGGTCTGGTCGGTGCCGTTACCGGGTTCGGCGGTTGCCGCCGCGCCGGTGGGCACGTCGTCGGCCGCGTATCCGGCAGTCGGCGCCAGGACGAACGCAAGCGCAGCGAAGACGGTGGCGGCTCGGCCGCCATTACGCATGGAGCGCATCAAAGAATCCTCCCCTGATTCACTTAGGACAAGCGACGCCCGCAGGGCAAATCGATGGAGCCCTCGGATCAGGAGATGATTCAGGCACGGGTCACGAGCGTGACTGCCTGCAAATATTCCCGGAAAGCCGGGATAAGAATTACTCCCCCTAGGACGCCATCGCACTCTCGCGCGGCGCATGCTCTGGTGGCCTGGTCAGGGCCTCGAGCATCGTGATCAACCTACAGTACCGATTGCGAGGATAGCTACTGATCTGAACCGCTGAGTCGGGGGTGAGGAGGTGAGAGCGCGCGGCCGGTAGGAATCCGCCGTCCCCTCTCGCCGAGCCGAGCGAGGTCCACGAATGGTTTGTGAGCGAGGCTTGACGTGGATCAAGCCGTCGTTCCTGTGGATGATGTACCGCTGCGGCTGGGGCGCCAAGGAGGGGCAGGAGACCGTCCTGGCTGTCGAGATCAGCCGTGACGGCTTCGATTGGGCCCTGCGCCACGCGTGTCTGTCGAGCTACGCCCGCGGGGTGCACCCCGACCGAGCCTCCTGGCAGCGTCAGTTGAAGCGTGCGCCCGCTCGGGTGCAGTGGGACCCCGAGCGGGACCTGCGCCTACAGCCCCTGCCGTACCGGTCCCTGCAACTCGGCCTCTCCGGTGAGGCCGCACGACGCTACGCGGACGAGTGGACGGTCGCCATCCGCGACGTGACCCCACTCGCCCACGAGATACACGCCCTCGTCCGCAGTGGTGACCTGGACTCGGCCACCCGACTGCTGCCCCAGGAGCACCCCTATCCCGTTGGAGACGCATTCCTTGCCCACCTGCACGGATGACGGGCAGGGCCGGCTGCAGTCGCGGCGTCGCAGGATTGCGGTGATCCTGTCAGGGAGTGCGTCCCTGGCCGCCGGGGCCATGATGATGCTCAACGGACCGCTCAGCATTCCTATGGGCGTGTCGGGCATCGCGCAGGACAGCCTGCTCGCCTCCTCCTCCCAGTACGCCTCAGCCTGATCACCCAGTTCATGTTCGTTCCGTACTACCCGGTGTGGGCCATCTCCGTGATGACGCTCGGCCTCCTGATCCTGTTCGCGCTGACGAGGTATCACATCGAAACCGGCGGCGGCCGGTGAGCGCAGGTCAGGAGAGCCAGTCCGTGTAGCGGGTGCTGGCCAGGTGGGCGTTCTTGTCGGTGAGGACGTCGCCCTTGACCGCGGCGAACATGCCCGCCGTGGGATCGGTGACGACGGTGCGGTCGTCGCCCTTGCGGGCCAGGGTGATCCGGCCCAGCTCGTCCAGGGTGAAGACCTCGGGTCCGGCGATGTTGCGGATGCCGTTCAGCGGGGCGCCCGCGGCGACGTCCGACACGGCGGCGGCCACGTCCTTGGAGGCGATCGGCTGGATCGGGGTGGCGGGCAGCCGGACGGTGTCGCCGTCGGTGGTCCAGGACAGGACGGCGTCCATGAAATCCATGAACTGCGTCGCCCGGACGATCGAGTAGGGGATCGGACCGGCCGCGAGGAGCTGCTCCTGGAGCGCCTTGGCCCGGTAGTAGTCCAGCTCCGGCACCTGGTCCACGCCGACGATCGAGAGGATGACGAAGTGGCCGACGCCGCCCTTGTGGGCCGCGGCCAGAAGGTTGTCCATGGAGGTCTGGAAGAAGGCCGGTGAGGCTTCGTCGAAGGTCGGGGAGTTCGTCAGATTGACGACCACGTCGGCTCCCGCCACCGCCTCGTCCACTCCCCGGCCGCTGATGACGTCGACCCCGGTGGACTGCGAGTGCGGTACCGCCTCGTGCCCGGCGGCGTTCAGGTTCTTGACGACCTGCGACCCGATCAGCCCGGTACCGCCCATGACTGCGATCTTCATGACGTGCCTTTCGTCGGCGTTATGTCCGCAATATCGCATATGAGCAGTGAGGTGATCGCGGATGAACCCGGCACGGCACCCCTCAGCGACCTCCGGATGCGCCCTCGGCAGGCGCGGCGCAGCCTGGAGGCAGGGATGACCATCAGCGCACTCCCGGGCCGGGTGAGGTGAGGTGACGGCCATGCCCGCATGGCATCTGCGCGACTATCACGACCGCGACCTCGACCAGGCGATCCGGATCTGGGAACAGAGCCGGGTGGCCGACGAGGACCCCGTGTTTCCGGTCTCCGAGGTGATGGCCGCGGCACAGAGCGGTCAGACGGCCGTGGTCGCGGTCGTCGGCGACGAGCTGGTCGGCATGGCCGTGGCACAGACGGGCGGTACCCGAGGCTGGGTCCTGCTGGTGGCCCTCGCCTCCCGCTGGCGCGAGCGCGGCATCGGCAGCGCCCTCCTCTCCGAGCTGGAACGACGTCTGCGGGCACTCGGCGTGCGGCGCGTCAGCGCCCTGCTGCCCGCCGACGCCGCCGGGACGAAGGCCCTGGAGAACTCCGGGTACCGGCTCCGCGACGACCTGACCTACTACGAGAAGATCGAACCGGACGACACCGCGAACGCCGAGGTCCTGGCCGCGCTGGGCGGCCGGATGCTGCCCGACGGCCTCTGGGACGCCATGGCCGGCATGGAGCGGGAGAAGCAGGTCGTCGAGCGCCGTGTCGTACTTCCGCTGACGGAACCGGCGCTGGCCGACCGCTTCGCCGTCGCCCCGCCGAAGGCGGTCATCCTGTTCGGCCCGCCCGGCACGGGAAAGACCAGCTTCGCCAAAGCGGTGGCCTCCCGGCTCGGCTGGCCGTTCGTGGAACTCTTCCCGTCCCGGCTCGCTGCCGACACGAACGAGGGGCTGGCCGTGGCGTTGCGCCAGGCGTTCGCGGACCTGGCGGAACTGGACTCGGTACTGCTCTTCATCGACGAGGTCGAGGAGATCGCCGGCGCACGGTCCGGCAAGGCCGTCGATCCCGGCCACGGGGTGACCAACGAGCTGCTCAAACTCATCCCCGTCTTCCGTGAGCACAACACACGCCTGCTGACGTGCGCCACCAACTCGGTACGGTCCCTCGACGCGGCCTTTCTGCGGCCGGGCCGGTTCGACTACGTCATCCCCATCGGCCCCCCGAACCCCACCGCCCGCGCCGCGATCTGGACCCGCTATCTCCGGGCCGCCGCCGACTGCGTGGACCTCACCCGGCTGGTCGAGGCCAGCGAGCTGTTCACCCCGGCCGACATCGAATACGCGGCCCGCAAGGGTGCGCAGACGGCATTCGAACGCGAGGTCACGCATCGCCGGGGCCTGCCGGCCACGACCGAGGACTACATGACCGCCATCGCGGACACCCGGCCGACGCTCACCGCACGGGCGATCGAGGAGTTCACGGAGGACATCGAGACCTACAGCCGCCTTTGAGGTCGAAGGGAGACGTCCATCCGGTCGACTATCCGGTCGACGGTCGCCTCTCCGTCCTCGTACATTCGCCTCTCACCACACGAGAGGGACGGGGATGGGCAGCCGTACGTTTCTGATGGGCGGGGGATGGGACACCGCGGAGGTCTACGAGCCGTTCCTCGATGCGGCCGGGGACGCTCCGCGCATCGGGTGCGTGATCCTGGACGAGGGCGACGGCAGCGAGCAGTTCGCCCGGTACGAGGGGGCGTTGCGCAAGGCCGGGGACTGCACGCCCGTACCGCTGCTCGTGCCTCTGGGCGGGCAATTCGGGCCGGAGGCGGTGGCGGGTGTCGACGGGGTGCTGGTGTGCGGCGGGCTGACGCCCGCGTATCAGGAGGCGTTCGCGCAGTGCCTCGAAGGGCTGCCGCGCGCGCTCGCCGAGCGCGGTGTCCCGTACGCCGGGTTCTCGGCGGGCGCCGCCGTCGCCGCGCGGCACGCCGTGGTCGGCGGGTGGCTCCTGGACGGGGTTCCGGTGTGCCCGGAGGACTCCGCGGAGGACCTGGAGGAGATCGCAGTACGGCCGGGGCTCGGGCTCGTGCCGTTCGGGGTGGACGTGCACGCCGCGCAGTGGGGGACGCTGCCGAGGCTCGTCGCCGCGGTCGCCCGCGGGTACGTCCCGTACGGCGTCGCCCTCGACGAGAACACGCTCGTCGAGGTGGGCGACGACGGTCACGCCCGGGTCTCGGGGCTCGGGCGCGCCCACGTGGTGCGGCCGGCGGACGGCAGCGACGGCAGCGACGGCCAGGACGTGCTCGTACGGTCCTACGGCGACGGCGGGGCGTTCCCCGTCCGCTGACTCAACTCCCGCTCCCGTAGGGCCGGGTGAGGATCTCCATCCGGTGGCCGGAGGGGTCGTCGAAGTACACCCCGCGGCCGCCGTCGTTGGTGTTGATCTCGCCGGCACGGCTGTGGAACGGGTCCGCCCAGTAGGTGAGGCCCGCCTCCCCGATGCGGGCGAAGATGGCGTCGAAGTCGTCCTCGGAGACCAGGAAGGCGTAGTGCTGCGGGGTGATGGCGCCGGCGGTGTCCATGTAGTCCAGCGTTACGCCGTTGGGTATCCCGACGGGGACGAACGGGCCGTAGTCCGCGCCCACTTCGAGGCCCAGGAGACCGGCGAGGAAGTCGGCCGAGACATGGCTGTCGTGCGCGGCGACGATGGTGTGGTTCAGCTGCACAGTCATCGTGTACACCTCCTGCCGCCCAACATACTCCGACGCGAACTGAGGCAAGCCTTACTTTGATCGTCGAACGCCGCCGGGACCCGCCCCGCTGTCGGGGCCGGCCCTGGCGGCGGGTGTGCTGCCGGGCAGCGCGGCTCAGATCGTCGCGGTGTCGATCACGAACCGGTAGCGGACGTCGCTCGCCACCACCCGGTCGTACGCCTCATTGATCTTGTCGGCGCCGATCAGCTCGATCTCGGCGCCCAGGTTGTGCTCGGCGCAGAAGTCGAGCATCTCCTGGGTCTCCGGGATGCCGCCGATACCGGAGCTGCTCAGGCTGCGGCGGTTGCCGAACACCGAGGACAGCATGATCTGGACCGGCTCCTCGGGGATGCCGAGGTTCACCATCGCGCCGTCCGTGCGCAGCAGCGAGAGGTAGGCGCCGAAGTCCAGCGACGCGGAGACCGTGTTCAGGATGATGTCGAAAGTGCCCTTCAGCTCCTCGAAGGTCTTCGGGTCGCTGGTGGCGTAGTAGTGGTCGGCGCCCAGCTTCAGGCCGTCGTCCTTCTTGCGCAGGGACTGCGACAGGACGGTGACCTCCGCGCCGAGCGCGTGCGCGATCTTGACGCCCATGTGGCCGAGGCCGCCGAGGCCCACGACGGCGACCTTCTTGCCGGGGCCGGCGTTCCAGTGCTTCAGCGGGGAGTACGTGGTGATGCCGGCGCAGAGCAGCGGCGCGGCCACGTCCAGGGAGAGACCGTCGGGAATGCGGACGACAAAGCTCTCGTCGACGACGATCTTCTCGGCGTAGCCGCCGTAGGTGGGCTCGCCGTCCTTGCCGACCGCGTTGTACGTCCAGACGGGGCCGCCCTGGGAGCAGTACTGCTGCAGGCCGGCCCGGCAGTTGTCGCACTCGCGGCAGGAGTCGACCATGCAGCCGACGCCCACACGGTCGCCGACCTGGTACTTCGTGACACCGGAACCGACCTCGGAGACGACACCGGCGATCTCGTGGCCGGGCACCATCGGGAAGATCGCCGTGCCCCAGCCCTCACGGGCCTGGTGGATGTCGGAGTGACAGATGCCGGCGAACTTGATGTCGATCAGGACGTCGAACTCGCCGACCGGGCGCCGCTCGATCGTGGTCCGCTCCAGCGGGGCCTTCGCGGCGGGCGCGGCATACGCGGCAACAGTGGTCATGGCGTGGTTCTCCTAGCGGGGGGTGATGCACCCGGCTGCCTTCCCGCCGGGCACAGCTCCAGCCTGCCTCACGTCCCGGCACTCACCCAGCCCACACCTTTGCGTACGTCCGCCGTGCCTACCACTGGCGGGGTCAGGCTCCTGTGCGTACGACCACGGAATGCGTCCGATACTGGCTGTATGGACCAACAGCCCGAGACTGCCGCCCCCGGCCACTCCCTGGACCGGCGCGCCGAGCTGAGCGAGTTCCTGCGCAGCAGGCGGGCCCGGCTGAAGCCGGAGGACGTGGGGCTGCCGGACTTCGGGCGCCACCGCAGGGTGCCCGGGCTGCGCCGCGAGGAGCTGGCGCAGCTGGCCGGGGTGTCCGTGGCGTACTACACGCGGCTGGAGCAGGGCAACGGGCGGAACGTGTCGGCGGAGGTGCTGGACTCGATCGCCAGGGCGCTGCGGCTGTCCGACGCCGAGCACGCCCATCTGACCCACCTCGCCAAGGGCAAGCAGCACAAGAAGAAGGCGTCGGCACGCGCCCAGCAGGTGCGGGTGCCGCTGCGGCAGCTGCTGGACGTGCTGGACGGAGTGCCGGCGTATGTCGTCGGGAGGCGCTCGGAGATCCTGGCCTGGAACCGGATGGCCGCCGCCCTCTTCGGGGACTGGGGGGAGCTGCCGGCGACGGAGCGGAACTGGGCGCGGCTGGTGTTCCTGAAGCCGGAGTACCGCGAGCTGTTCGTCGACTGGGAGCAGAAGGCCATCGACATCGTGTGCGCGCTGCGGATGGACGCCGGCTGCTATCCCGACGATCCCCGGCTTTCGGCGCTGGTCGGCGAGCTGTCCGTGAAGAGCCCGGACTTCCGGCGGCTGTGGGCGACGCATGACGTCAAGGAGAAGAACCATGGCGTCAAGCGGCTGCACCATCCGCTGGTCGGCGAGCTGTCGCTGAACTTCGAGTCGTTCCGTATGTCGGACGACAGTGACCAGTCCCTGGTCACCTATCACGCGGAGCCGGGCTCACCGTCGGCGGAGGCCCTGCGGCTGCTCGCCAGCTGGGGCACGGACGCGGCGAGGATCGTACCGTCGGCCTGACGGCGGCCCGGGCTCAGTCCTCCACCCCGAGGTCCTTGCGCATGGCCCTGCGCATCGCGGTCAGCAGCGGTTCCGCCTCCTTCAGGTCGAGCAGGGCCCGCTGCGGGGTCTCGCCCTCGTCGGCCAGGTTCCGGTCGAGTCGTTTCGCCGTCGCGTCGATTCCGGCGAGGACCCGGTTCACGGCACGTGAGGCGTCCAGGATGCGTTCGGGCACCACCATCTGCGCCTCGGCGTAGTGGTCCCGGTACTCGCGCCGGGTCTCCTCCAGCTGGTCACGGTCCTGGTCCGTGTAGACGCCGTCGCGGATGCGGTGCAGGGCGTCCTTGAGGAGTGTGTGGAACTGCCGGGAGGCACGGTTCATGGCGATGTAGGCCGTGCGCCGCTCCTCGAAGCGCAGCCTGCGTTCCGCGCGTTCGGCGTCCTCGGCGCGCCGCCGGGCGCCGAGCCGGTGGCTGAGGACGGGCGCGAGGAGGGTGCCGAGGACACCGACCACGGCGGTGATCATCGCGGTTATGGCTACGGTCACGGGGTGACCCTATGACACCCCGTCAGCACACCGACACGGACGGCCCGCCGGAAGCTGTACTTCCGGCGGGCCGTTCGCTCATGCCCTGCTCAGCCGCTACGGCTCACTTGCCGTAGTAGGCGTTGTAGATCGAGATCGTCGACTTGTTGCCCTTCTTGTCGGCGATCTTGGCGTGGAACGAGATGGCCTTGCCCTTGGCCGGGTTCTTGACGGTGATCTTGCCGTTGCGGACCTCGACCTTCTTCCAGGTCTGGCCGTAGTCGTACGACACGTACACCGACAGCGACTTCAGGTTGCTGCCCGCGGCCGCGCCCTCCACGGTGACCGGGAAGGTGACCTTCTTGTCGGCCTCGACGCGGCTGTCCAGGCCGGTCTTGGCGTTGAAGCGGAGGGTGGAGGCCGGGAGCTTGGCGACGCTGCCGCCGGTCGGCTTCTTCGAGTGGAAGGTCCAGCTCGCGTCGATCCGCGTGGAGGCGGCCGCGACCTTGACCGTGCGCTTGACCGAGGTGGTCAGCTTGTACTCGGCGTCACCGGACGGAACCTTGAAGGGATCCTCGCCGAACATCGGGTCCTTGGTGGAGCCCACCTTGGTGCCGTTGCGGTACAGGGTGGTGGTCACCGAGGTGAAGTCCGACGAACCGGCGTGCTTGTTGGCGTCGGCGAACAGCGGCAGCATGCCGTAGATGGTGTTGCCGTCCCGGAACAGACCGTAGTCCGCGTTGAGGTGCGGGCCGAAGACCGCCGTGTTGAAGGTCTTCTCGTAGGTCTTGCCGGCCGCGAAGGACTGCGGCGCGCCCAGTGTGTAGTACGCGTCGGTGATCGGGAAGCCGTCCGGGTCGACCCCGGAGGTCTGCTCGAAGTCCATGCCCCACTTCACACCGCCCAGAGTGGACAGGTGCAGCGTACGGGTGCTGGGGATGGCCTGCGGGACGCCGATGGAGGAGCCACCGGAGCTCTGCGGCAGCCAGCCGACCGCGTTGACCGAGCCCTTCTTGCCGCCGGCGGCGGCACCCAGGTTGGCCTTCACCGTGGCCAGGTCGCCGGCCTTGTAGTGCTTGGTGTAGCCGGTGGCGAGCTGCTTGACCTTGGCGCCGGCCACGGTGTCGTACTGCTCGTTGTCACCCTTGATCCAGTGCCCGTCCCACTGCTGGTACAGGGAACCGTCGGTGATCTGCGGGCCGAGACCCGCGGTGTGGAAGTTCTCGTACGTGTCGAGGAACCAGCCGTAGCCGTACGAGCCGTCGCCCACCGTGACATCGAACTCCGGGGAGGCGAACGCCGACTTGGCGGCCGCGTCGGGGACGGTGATGTCCACCGGCTTGGCCTTGCGCGCGTCGATGGTGATCGTCTGGCTCTTGCCGACGGTCAGCTTCGGCTGCGCGATCCAGTCGATGCCCTTGGTGCCGTCCACCGGGTCCACGAACAGCGCCGAGTTCAGGATGTACGTGCCCTTGGGCGCGCGCACCTTCACCGTGCCGGAGGGGTCGTACGGCGTGAGGTCCCGGCCGCCCGCCAGGCCCGCGACACCCGCCAGGTCGACGTCGTAGTACTTGGCCGGCTTGCCGTCACGCCCGATGAACTTCAGCGTGACGTCGTACGACTCCACCTCGCGCTGCACCGCGGCGGCCGTGCGGATGCTCTGGCCGCCGCCGGTCGCTGTCACGTACGCGGAGTAGGCGCCGTCGAGTGTGCCGCCCAGCTTGGTGTTGACGGTGAGGTCGACCGAGGCCTTGCCGCCCGCCGGGACGGTCACCTTGGTCTTGGCGAGCTTGAAGAAGCCCGCGGGAGCCGCCTGGCCCTTGGGGTTGGTGGCGGTGGCGGCCAGGTCGAGCGTGACGTCCTTGGTGCTGAGGTTGCGGTACGTCAGCTGCTTGGTGACCGGCTTGTCGTCGGTGTGCGGCCACTGCTGCACACCGAAGCCCACCGAGACCGGGTCGGCGATCACGGACTGCTTGATCGCCTTGTCGACCGCGATGCGGCCCGAACCCTGCTGGAACGGCGTGTACTTGCCGCCCTTGGCGGAGCCGGTCAGGGCGCCCTTCAGCTCGGCGTAGCCCCAGTCGGGGTGCTCCTGCTTCAGGATCGCGGCGGCGCCCGCGACGTGCGGGGTCGCCATCGAGGTGCCCGAGATGGTCAGGTAGCCGGGCGGGTTCTCGCCGACCTCCTGGTCGATGACGCTGCCCGGGGCCGCGGCGGCGGTGATGTCGACGCCGGGCGCGGTCACATCCGGCTTGATGGCGCCGTCGCCGGTGCGCGGGCCGGTCGAGGAGAAGTCGGCCAGCTTGTCGCTCTTGTCGACGGCACCGACGGTGAGCGCGGCGTCCGCGCTGCCCGGGGAACCGATCGACTCGGGGCCCTCGTTGCCCGCGGCGATCGCGAACAGGATGCCCTTCTCGGTGGAGAGCTTGTTGACCTCGGCCTCGAGCGGGTCGATCTCGGGCGTGTCGTAGCCGCCCAGGCTGAGGTTGATGACGGAGGCGCCCTGCTGGGCCGCCCATTCCATGCCGGCGAGGATGCCGGAGTCGTCACCGGAGCCGGTGTCGTCCAGGACCTTGCCGTTGAGGATCTTCGCGTCGGGCGCGACACCCTTGTACTTGCCGCCCGACTTGGCGCCGGTGCCCGCCGCGATGGACGCGACGTGCGTGCCGTGGCCGAAGTGGTCGGTGGCGTCCGCCGCGGCCGAGAAGTTCTTGGACTCGATCACCTGGTCCTTGAGGTCCGGGTGGGTCGCGTCGACACCCGTGTCCAGGACGGCGATCTTGACGCCCTTGCCGGTGTAGCCGGCCGCCCATGCCTTGGGGGCGCCGATCTGCGGCACGGACTTGTCGAGGCTGGCCTTGCGCACACCGTCGAGCCAGACGTGGGCGATGCCGGAGGCGGTCTTGTTGCCGTTGGTGACCGCGTCCCAGAGCTCGGGCGTCTCCTTGGCCGGCGTCTGCATCGCGTCCGCGTTCAGGGTCTTCAGGCTGCGGCGCAGCGTGCCCGCGTCACGGACGTCGGCCTTGGCGGCGGTGGCCGCGCCGCTGTAACCGACGATGACCTTCAGACCGTGCTTGAGGGACTTGCGGGTGGCGGCCTTGTTCAGTTCGGTGACATCGAACAGCCGCTGGTCCAGCTTGCCGGAGGCGACCAGGCCGGCCGCGTCGGCGGGGATGACGAGGGTGTGTCCGTCGACCTTGCGGAGCTGGAAGGGTATGTGCTCGCGCCCCTTGGCCTTCTCCAGGCCGACGACCCGGCCCTTGGTGTCGACGGCGACCCGGTCGCCGGTGATCAGGGTGATGCGGTGCTTTGACGTGAGCGAGGCAGCGGACGATGCGCGCTGCTCGGGCTTCGCCGACGCCGGGCTGGTCATGCCTGCGGCGAGGGCGACGGCTGCGGCAGTGGCGACGGTGGCCGCAGCCGCTCTTTTCACTTGTCTGCGCAAAACTCCCCCTGGAGATGGAGTACCGGGCCGGCGAATTCCCCGTTCACCCGGCCGGGGGCAGTTTCGTACGCATGCACGTCACCCCCCGGAGCACGCAGTATGCCGGGGGGTGATCTGACGGCTCAATAGATGAGAGGAGGGTGTGAAAGCGCTACCGGGAACTGTTACGCGCCGGGTGGAACACCGTTACGAAACCGCGAAGTTGAGCGCGTGCGATCGGTGTTATACGCCGTGTGCCCGGTCGCCTACGCGCCCGCGTTCTCCTTCACGGTGATCTTCCCCTTGCGGATGGTCGCCAGGCGCGGGGCCTTCTTCGCGATCGCGGAGTCGTGGGTGACCATGATGAAGGTCAGCCCGAGCTCCTTCCACATGCGTTCCAGAACCTCCATGATCTCGTCACGCATGCCCTCGTCGAGGTTGCCGGTCGGTTCGTCGGCGAGCAGCACCTTCGGCTTCTTGACCAGGGCGCGGGCGATGGCCACACGCTGCTGCTGTCCTCCGGACATCTCCGAGGGCAGATGGCCCAGCCGTTCGCCGAGTCCGACCGACTTCAGCGCCTCGGCCGCCTGTTCGCGGCGGTCCTTCGCCTTCACGCCGAGCGGTACGAGGGCGGTCTCGACGTTCTCCTGGGCGGTGAGCGTGGGGATGAGGTTGAAGGACTGGAAGACGAAGCCGATGTTCTCGCTGCGGACTCTTGTCAGGCGGGCCTCGGGGAGCTTGGCCAGGTCGGTGCCGTCGAGGATGACTTCGCCGGAAGTGGGGCGGTCGAGACCGCCGAGCATCTGAAGGAGGGTGGACTTGCCGCCGCCGGTGGGGCCCTGGATGACGAGTCTGTCTCCGTCGCCGATGGTGAGGTCTATGCCGTCCAGGGCGTGGATGGTGTCTTTGCCTCGGGTGTAGCGCTTGGTTACGTTTCTGAGGTCGTACATGGTGGCTCCTGGGAGGGTTCTGGGGTGGTGCGCGTCATCGTTCGGTGCGGCTGAGTGGGGGCTGGTCGCGCCCGCGCGGCGGAGCCGCATATCGATACGGCCCCGCGCCCCTTGGGTTGGCACGCTGAGCCCTGCCTTCAAATGGCTCCCTACTCCACGCGCCTCAGCGCGTCCGCCGGACGCAAGCGCGACGCCCGCCAGCCTCCGAACGCTCCCGCGATCAGGCCGCCCGCCACCGCCAGGCCCACTGCCAGGAGGATCGTCGTCACGCTGACCGGTGCCGTGAGCGCGACCTCCAGGGACTTCGCCGTCTGTCGGCCGGGGCCCGCGAAGCCGCCGCCACCGCCGGGGCCGCCGCCGAAGCCGCCGCCGCCCGTGCTGCCGCCGAGTTGGGCCTGCAGGCTGGGGCTGATCGCGGTGACGAGGTACGCGCCCGCCAGGCCGAGCGCGATGCCGAGGGCGCCGCCGACCAGACCGTTGACGACGGCCTCGCCGACCACCTGCCGGGTCACCCGGCCCGACTTCCAGCCCAGCGCCTTCAGCGTGCCGAACTCACGGACGCGCCGGGAGACGGCGGAGGAGGTGAGCAGACCGGCGACCAGGAAGGCCGCGACCAGCACCGCGATGGACAGCCACTTGCCGACGTTGGTGGCGAGGCTGGACGCGGTGGACAGGGAGCCGGAGACCGTCTTGGCGAGGTCGGCGGAGGTGGTGACCGTCGTACCGGAGACGTTCTTCTGGATGGCGCTCTTGACGGTGTCGATCTGCTGCGAGTCGGCGGCCTTGACGTAGATCGTGGTGATCTTGTTCTTCTCGCCGGCCAGCGTCTGTGCCTGCTGGAGCGGGATGTAGAGGTTGGCCGCCGAGTCACCGCTGTCGGCGGTGGCGATGCCGATCACCTTGTACTTCACGCTCTTGATGGTGACGGTGGAGCCGACCGTGTACTTCTTCGTCTTGGCGTAGGCCGAGTCGGCGACGACGACCTTGGCGTTCGTCTCGGTCGTCCTGAAGGTGCGGCCGCTGGTGATCTTCGACGAGGTGAGCGGGCCGAGTGCCGTCCTGGTGACGTCGGTGCCGTAGACCGAGTACTGGTTGATGTCGAAGTCGGCGCCGCCGCCCCGGACCTCGCCCTGCGGCTGGCCGGTGCCCTGGCCGGGGCCGCCCTGCCGGCTGCCGCCGGAGTCCGGGTTCTGCTGGAACTGACCGCGGGTGAACTCGCCGCTGACCTTCACGACGTTGAGGCTCAGGCCGCCGACGGCGGTGGAGACGCCCTTCTGGTCCGCGACCTCGGTGACGGTCGAGGAGGCGAGGGTGGTGAAGCCCTGCACCATGACCCGGTCACTGCTCTGCGACTTGGAGTCGCCGTTGTTCTGCGCGTCGAACTGGAAGCGCGGCCGCTGTGCGTTCCCGGTGGACGCCGACGCCGCCTTGGTGACGGTCATGTCGGTACCGAGGCCGTAGAGCGACTGGAGGACCTTGTCCTGTGCCTTCCCCATGCCGTTGGACACGGAGTTGACCACGATGACCAGCGCTATGCCCAGCGCGAGGCCGGAGGCGACGACGAGGGCCGCCTTTCTGCGGCGGCGCAGTTCGCGCCTCAGGTAGGTGAAGAACATGGCCGCAAGCTAGGGACGCACCCTGATGACTCGATAAGGCGGCAATAAAAGAACGATGAGAAGGCTGTGGCCGACCCCAGAAAGGGCCCAGAAAGGGGCAGGAGGGGCCCAGGAAGGGCCCGGAAACGCCGATGCCGCCCCCGGCTCCGGGGGCGGCATCGGTCAAGCTGTGGGAGGGCTGTGTCAGACGGCCGAACCGGCCTTCCACTGCGCCCAGTCCAGGTTCCAGCCGTTGAGGCCGTTGTCCGGGGCCACGGTCTTGTCGCCGGTGTTCTTGACGACGACCACGTCACCGAGGATCGAGTGGCTGTACATCCACGCGGCGGGCGTGTTCGGGTCGTTCGCGCCCTTGGTGTCGGACAGGCCCACACAGCCGTGGCTGGTGTTGACGCTGCCGAAGATGGACTTCGCGCCCCAGTAGTTGCCGTGCAGGAAGGTGCCGGAGCTGGTCAGGCGGATGGCGTGCGGCACGTCCTTGATGTCGTACTCGCCCTTGCCGTCGTCGTCGGTGAAGCCCACGGTCGCGCCGTTCATGCGCGTCTCCTTGAACTTCTCCTGCATGACCATGATGCCCTGGTACGTCTTGTTCTCGGGCGAACCGGCCGAGATCGGGATGGTCTTGACGGTCTTGCCGTCCTGCGTGACCTTCATCTGCTTGGTCTGCGCGTCGACGTAGGAGACCTGGTTGCGGCCGATGTGGAAGGTGACCGTCTTCTGCTGAACGCCGTAGACGCCGTTCGCGCCC
This sequence comes from Streptomyces sp. NPDC025638, assembly GCF_055558775.1. Lineage (NCBI taxonomy): Bacteria > Bacillati > Actinomycetota > Actinomycetes > Kitasatosporales > Streptomycetaceae > Streptomyces > Streptomyces sp. NPDC025638. Next base: position 63,615 of record NZ_JBVHLX010000027.1, read on the forward strand.
TGGACGCCGTCGAGCGCGAGCTTCAGCGTGACGGTGGAGTTCTCCTGCCAGTACGCCTCGGGGCGGAAGTCGATGCGGTTGGCGTTGAACCAGTGGCCGACGACCTCCTGGCCGCTGCTGGAGGTGACCGTGATGCCCTTCTGGACCGCGGCCTTGTTGGTGATCGCCTTGTCGAAGTTGATCGACACGGGCATGCCCACGCCGACGGTGGAGCCGTCCTCCGGCGTGAAGTTGCCTATGAAGCTGTTGGCCGGGGAGACCGTGGTGAAGGAGGCGTTCTCGTGGGCGACGAGGCCCGCGGCGTCCTTGGCCTCGGCGGCGACCTTGTAGCTCGTGGAACGCTCCAGCTGGGTGGTCGGCTTCCAGCTCTTCTTGTCGGCGGACAGCGCGCCGGGGACGGCCTTGCCGTCGGTGGTGGTCATGCTGACGCTGGTGAGCGTGCCCTTGCTGACCGTGACGGCGGCGGAGTTGTTGATGGAGGCGTCGTTCGAGCCGTCCTTGGGCGTGATCGTGATCTGGGCCTCGGAGGACTTCTTGGCTGCCGCCTCGTCCGCCTTCGCCTGCGAGGTGTCGCCGCCGGAGCCGGAGGCCTTGTCGTCGCCGCCGGAACATGCCGTGAGCACCAGAACACCGCCGAGCAGTGCGGACGCAGCCATCAGGCCCCTGCGCCGCTTACTGTCCGTCATCACACGCTTCTCCATCGTTGCCGAGTCCGCGAAACACCGAGCCCCCGCTCAAGAATCTTCAACGCTACGGCCGACTCGCCCCGTTCCACATACACGGGATGTGTGGTCCACACCACGTCCGCCGGGGCGGGGGTGGTGCGGAGTCGGTCCGTGCGCCCCCTGAGACGACGAAACCCCGGACGGCGGTTGCCGTCCGGGGTGCGAATTCCCAGGAACGCTCAGCCGATGCCCTCTTCCTCGTCTTCCTCGACATCATCGTCGTCGAGGTCCCAGTCCGGTGAGTCGGGGTCGTACTCGATCCGCTCGCTGGACCAGGAGGCCTGCTGGAGCTCGACCCCGGGCACCTCGTTGACCAGGTCGAACGGATCCACCAGATACGCGATGGCCTCGGCGGTGTCTTCCTTCACAGCCCCTTCGGCGTGCGTCCGCTCCTCGTCCGGCATCTCGGTGTCACCGGCAAGGCGCTGCAGTGCCCGCTTCGTCACGGCGTCCGCGTCCTCGATTTCGAGGAGCAGATCCACCCGAAGGCGTACAAAACGTGATGTCTCTGGAGTGCTCATGCCCGGAGCGTACGGCCGAAACCTCCCGTGACTTTCCCGTGACCCGCAACTTTCACTAACATCGCCCCACACGGCCAATTCGCCAGCGTCACAAGGGGGATCGATATTCCGTGTCATCGGCTCGCCGCTCATTGCTGACCGCCACCGCCGCGGGGACCCTGCTGGGCGCCCTGTGGTTCGTCCCGTCCGCCAATGCGTCGCAGGACGCCCCGGAGAGAGCGGCGACTTCGGCGACGCAGGTCACTCAGCAGGCCAGGGCGATGTCGGAGGCGACCGCGGAGACCGCGGCGGACGCTGCGGACGGCACGCAACTGGCCGACACGGGAAGCCCGGACACGACGCCCTATGTCGTCGGCGGAACGCTCTTCCTCGCCGTGGGCGCGGGTTTTGTGGTGTATTCGGTACGCCGCGAGCGCATGGGTTTTTAAATTACTTGACGGTTCTTTGACTTAAGACTCATAGTCCGATCATGAAGAGATCATCGGGCGTGCGGCTGTGCGCCACCGCCGCAGTGAGCGTGCTGTCGCTCGCCCTCATCACGGGCTGCTCCGACGGGAGTCCCAAGGACTCCGGAGGGTCCGGGAGTGCCAAGGGTTCGGAACCGGCCGCGAAGGCGCTGAGCGCCGCGGAGTTGAAGAAGCTGATCCTCGCTCAGGGCGAGGTGGACGGGTACAAGGTCACTCCCGCGAAGACGGACACCGTCAGGAACACGGCCAAGTCCGACAACGCCACGTGCGAGCCGCTGCTCGACTCCCTGAGCGGCCGCGGGCCGGGCGACGCGGTGACGCAGACCGGCCGTACGGTCATGGAGGACAAGAAGGACCCCACGGACGACGCGACGTCCATGGACGACATGGCCGACGGCAAGTTCGAGGACGCGATCAACAAGTCCCTGGACCGCGACGTCACCATCCTCGGCCTGGCCTCGTACGACGGGGACGGCGCCGAGAAGGCGCTGAAGTCGGTCTCCGACGCGGTCAAGGGCTGCTCGGGCGGCTTCACCGCGACCGTGGGCAGCGACAAGCAGAAGTACACCAAGATCGCCGCGGAGAAGTCCTCGGGCACGGGCGACGAGTCGGTGGCGTTCGCCGCGACCGCCGACATGGAGGACGGGGACGCCGCTCCGGTCCACGTCGAGGTCGTGCGCCACAAGAACAACCTCGTGACGTACTACACGATGAACATCGGCGCGATGATGTCCAAGAAGGCCTACACGGTGCCGCCCGCGGTCACCAAGGCCCAGGCGGCCAAGCTCAAGTGACGTAGCGGACGCGAGAGGGGCCCGTCCGAGGACAGGGCCCCTCTTTCCTGTTCCGCCGTTACTGGAGCGGTCCGGTGACTACTGGAGTGGTCCGGTGACCTTCTCCGCGGCGGCGACGAGCCCGCCGCCCCGCACGAACGCGTCGGCGGCCGCGAGGTCGGGCGCCAGGAACCGGTCCGGGCCGGGGCCCTCGACACCGGCCGCGCGTACGGCCTCGATGACCGACTGCGACGCCGGGGCCGGGGCGAGCCCCTCGCGCAGCTCGATGGCGCGGGTGGCGGCGTACAGCTCGACGGCGATGATCCGGGTCAGGTTGTCGACGGCGGTGCGCAGCTTGCGCGCGGCCGACCAGCCCATGGAGACATGGTCCTCCTGCATGGCGGAGGACGGGATCGAGTCCGCGGAGGCGGGTACGGCGAGCCGCTTCATCTCGCTGACCAGGGCGGCCTGGGTGTACTGGGCGATCATGAGCCCGGAGTCGACACCCGCGTCGTCCGCGAGGAACGGCGGCAGGCCGTGGCTGCGGTTCTTGTCGAGCAGCCGGTCGGTACGGCGCTCGGCGATGGAGCCGAGGTCGGCGGCGGCGATGGCGAGGAAGTCCAGGACGTAGGCCACCGGGGCGCCGTGGAAGTTGCCGTTGGACTCGACGCGGCCGTCGGGCAGCACGACCGGGTTGTCGACGGCGGAGGCCAGCTCGCGCTCGGCGACCAGCCGGGCATGCGCGAGGGTGTCCCGGCCGGCGCCCGCGACCTGCGGGGCGCAGCGCACGGAGTACGCGTCCTGGACGCGGGGCGCGTCGTCCTGGTGGTGGCCGGTGAGCTGCGAACCCTTGAGCACGGCCAGCATGTTGGCGGCGGAGGCGCCCTGGCCCGGGTGCGGGCGGATGGCGTGCAGCTCGGGGGCGAGCACCTTGTCCGTGCCGAGCAGCGCCTCCAGGCTGAGGGCGGCGGTGATGTCGGCGGACTTGTAGAGCATCTCGAGGTCGTCGAGGGCCATGAACAGCATGCCGAGCATGCCGTCGGTGCCGTTGAGAAGGGCGAGGCCCTCCTTCTCGCGCAGCTCGACCGGGGCGATGCCGTGCTCGGCGAGGAGTTCACCGGCGAGGCGGACGGTCCCGTCGGGTCCCTCGGCGTCACCCTCGCCCATGAGGGTGAGGGCGCAGTGGGAGAGGGGGGCCAGGTCGCCGGAGCAGCCGAGGGAGCCGTACTCGTGCACGACCGGGGTGATGCCGGCGTTGAGCACATCGGCCATGGTCTGGGCGACCTCGGGCCGCACGCCCGTGTGTCCCGAGCAGACGGTCTTGAGGCGCAGGAACATCAGAGCCCGTACGACCTCCCGCTCGACGCGCGGCCCCAGGCCGGCGGCGTGCGAGCGGACGATGTTGCGCTGCAGCTGGGCGCGCAGCTCCTGGCTGATGTGCCGGGTCGCCAGGGCACCGAAGCCGGTGCTGACGCCGTAGACCGGTTCGGGCTTGGCCGCCAGCGCGTCCACGATCTCGCGGGCCGCCGCGAGGGCCGCCACCGCCTCCCCGGAGAGCTCGACCCGGGCGCCGCCGCGCGCCACGGCGAGAACGTCGGACGCCGTGAGACCGGACGTCCCCACCACCACAGTGTGCATATCCATATTCAGGAGCGTACGCATTGAATGCGTCGATGTCACTAGTGGGGGACGGGGCTGCCCCTTACCCGGTGCGCGTCACGGCCGTCACCCGGTTCACGTCACGGCCGGCGCCCACGGAAGGCGCGCCGCTCGGCCCGCTCCGGGGGCGGGGTGTCCGCGAGCCGTACGACCGGGTCGTCCGGGCCCTCGCGGCCGGCCACGACCGGCTTGTCGGCACGGACCGCCTTGGCGCGGTACTGGGCCGCGTCCGCGAGCCGGAAGAGACGGCGCGCGGAGCGGACCGGCCCGATGGGCTCGTCCGTGGAGGCGACCCCGCACGCCACCCCCTCGCCCAGCTCCAACTCCGCGGCGCGACGGCACAGTTCGTCGGCCGCCTTGACCACGTCGTCCGCGGGCGGACCGATCGCGAGGAGACAGAACTCGTCGCCGCCCAGGCGCGCCGCGAGGGTCCCCGGCAACATCGCGCCGCACAGCGACAGCACCGAGCCGAAGCGCTCCAGGAGACGGTCCCCGACCGCGTGCCCCCGCGTGTCGTTGACCCGCTTGAGCCCGTTGAGATCGCAGACGACGAGGCTCACCACGACCCCCTCCCTGCGGTGCAGTTCGATGGCCTCGTCGAGGCGTACATCGACGGCGCGCCGGTTGGCCAGACCGGTGAGCGAGTCCGTGTACGCCAGCCGCCGGGCCTCCTCCAGCCGCTCGGTCTGCGCGATCCCGGCCGCGACCACGGACGCCAGCACGGTGGCGAAGTCGGCGTCGCCCCGGTCGAAGACGGGGGCGCCCACCTGGCGCGCCACATACAGCTCGCCCCAGGCCCGGCCGTGCAGCACGACCGGGGCGACCACACAGCACCCCCGGCCTCGGCGGCGCAGGGCGGCGACGCGCTGATGGAAGTAGCCGGGGCGACCGGCGGCGGGACCCTCGGCGGTCTCCACCCACGCGTTCGGCCCGCCGCCGCCCGCCCACCGCTCGTGCAGGAACTCGGTGATCTCGGGGAACTGGTGCACCGGGTAGGACTCGGTCTCCGGGAAGTCCTCCTCGTCCGGGGCCCGCTCCCCCACGTTCACAAGGACCTTCAGCCGGCCGAGGTCCCGCTCCCACACCGACAGCGCGGCAAAGCTCCCGTCGAGCGCGCGGCACGCGCCGAGCGCCGCGGCGCGCCATGACTCGCGCGGGGTGTGCGCCGCCGCCATCCCCTGAGCCAGCGCCACGATTGCCGCGAGCCGCTTGTCCTCACCCATCACTCCAGGTTAGGGATGTTCTGGACGAACAGGGACATCGGCGAGGCGATCAGGGTGAGGCGATCAGGATCAGGGTGAGGGTGAAGGTGAGGGTGAGGGTGAGGGTGAGGGTGAGGTGATCAGGTGGAGAACCCGACCTCGCCCATCCGGCCCGGCGGGCTCACTCCCCCGGCCACTGCGGCTTCCGCTTCTCGTTGAACGCCGCCACGCCTTCCGCCCGGTCGCCGGAGAACGCCACGGCGCGCCAGGCCGCGTCCTCGACCTCCAGGCCGGTGCGCAGATCCAGCCCGTGCCCGAGACGCAGCGCCCGCTTCGCCGCGCGCAGGCCGACCGGGGAGTTGCCGGCGATCCGCTCGGCCAGGGCCAGCGCCTCGTCCCGGTCGCGGCCCTCCTCCACCAACTGGTCCACCAGCCCGAGCTCGTGCGCCTCGGCCGCCTCCACGCGCCGCGCCGAGAAGATCAGCTCGGCCGCCCGCGCGGCCCCGACCCGCCGCGGCAGCAGCTGCGTACCGCCGCCGCCCGGAATCACCCCGACGGACACCTCGGGCAGCCCCACCACGGCCGTAGGGTCGGCCACGATCAGGTCGCAGGACAGCGCGAGCTCGAAGCCGCCGCCCAGCGCGAAGCCGTGCACCGCGGCGATCGTCGGCATCGGCAGCTCCAGCACCCCGGTGTACGCGCCCCGCGTCAGCGGCCGCTGCCGCACCATGTCCGCATCGGTGAAGGAGTTCCGCTCCTTGAGGTCGGCCCCGACGCAGAACGCCCGCTCGTGCGTCGACGTCAGGACGACCACCCGCGCGTCCTTGTCGGCGGCGAGCGCCGCGCACGCGCTCCCGATGGACCGGGCCATCCCGGTGGAGACGGCGTTCATCGCCTTGGGCCGGTCGAGTACGAGCTCCGCGACCTGCCCGTGCCACCGCACCAGCACGAACTCCCCGAACCGCTCCTCGCTCATGACACCCTCCGGTCGACGTGTTAACGCGGGTTAACTTCCTGTGCCCCGATCATCGCAGCCGGGCCCGGCCGAAAAAAGATCCGGCCCGGTTGTCCCCGTTCGAGTGACATCCCGCCCGACTACCACCACACCGCCCACAGAAGCGCATAACGTGCGCTCCGCCACGGCGCATCGGGGGGCGCGCAGCGGGAGGGATCGCGATGGCGGACATAGAGACAACGAGTACGGGAACGACAACGCGTACGGGAGCGACGACGGGCACTGCACCACAGTGCACCGAAGCGGTGGGTGCCCGTGCGGAAACGTTCAGGACCGCGGACACGGCCCTCGCCGTGCCCGCCGCCCGACGCGGCCGCCACCGCAGGCCCCGCCCGCGCAAGGCCCTGCTCGTCGCCGGGGGACTTGCCCTGGCCGCCGGTGTCCTCAGCCTCGTACGGATGTCACCGGACTCCGGGGTCGGCGGACCGGGCGCAGCCGAGGCGGAACCGCGGCTGGATCAGGGCGGCGCCACCGACCGGTCGCCGTCGAACACGGCCGCGTCCGTGGGGAACGCACCGACGGCCCCGCCCTCGGCGACCTCCGTCATGGGCGGGGTGAGCGCCACGCCCACCTCGCCGACCGCCTCGTCCCTCCCGACGGACATCCCCTCGACGATCCCGACCGCCGGCCCGCGGACGACGCAGGGCCCGACGGCCCCGCGCACCACTCCGGCACCGGCCACGACGCCCCCGGCCGCCCCACGTCCCGACCCCACACCGGCACCGACACCGAGCCACTCCCAGACCGCCCCGGCCCCGCAGCCCAGTCATGACGGAGGCCTGTGCGTGCCGATAATCGGACTGTGCGTGGACCCGCTGCGGGCCCCGCACGACGACCGGGAGGACGACTAGGCCACGACTGGGGCCACGACCAGGGCCACGACTAGGCCTCGCCGTCGCGCCGGGTGAGCAGCCACGGCTCGACCACGCCGAGGCCGCGGACCGGGCGCTGCCACATCGGCTGCAGGGCGAAGCGGTACGTCGGCGGCTCCTCGCCCTCCTTCTCCGCGGCTGCCGCGGCCTCGGCCGCGTCCGCCTCCGAGGCGGGCGCCTCGCCGGTGCGGATGATCTCCTCGGCGAAGGCGCTGTCGACGAGGACCGCGTCGCGCGGCGCTATCGACGTCAGCCGGGAGGCGAGGTTCACCGTCGTACCGAAGACATCGCCCATGCGGGTCGTCACCGTGCCGAACGCCATGCCGACGCGCAGTTCGGGCATCGTCTCGTCGTTGGCCATGGTCTCCACCAGGCGCAGGGCGATGTCCGCGGCCGTACCGGCGTCGTCGGCGGCGTAGAGGACCTCGTCGCCCAGCGTCTTGATGAGCCGGCCGCCGCGCGCGGCCACCAGGTCGGCGGCGGTGGTCTCGAAGGCCTCGACGAGCTCGCCGAGTTCCTCCTCCTCCATACGGCGGGTCAGTCGCGTGAAGCCGACCAGGTCGGCGAAGCCGACGGCGAGCCGCCGGTCGACCATCTCCTCGTCGTCGGCCCCCTGCACGACCCGGCCGGCGGAGGCGGCGAGCTGGCGGCGCCAGACGTAGACCAGGAACTCCTCGAGCTCGGGCAGCAGCAGCTCGACGATCGGGTACGTCACCTCGGTGCGCGTCATGCCCGGCTCGGGCGGCTCGGTCAGCCCCTCCAGGAAGGAGTCGATCTGCCACTCGGCCAGTCGCGCGGTGGTCTGCCCGGTGGACCGGGCCACCTGCACCGCCATCGCCTCGCTGAGCAGCCCCGCCTCGACGAGACCGGCGAGCCTGCGCAGGGCGAGCACGTCGGCCTCGGTGAGGGCCTTGGCCTGCCCGATGTCGGCGAAGCCCATGGCCCGCCAGAAGCGGGAGGCCAGCTCCATGGAGACACCGGCGCTGCGGGCCGCCTGGAACGGCGTGTAACGGCGCTCCGCGCCCAGGATGAGCGTTTCGAGGCGCAGGGCGAGCGGGTCTTCGCCGGCGTCGGCGGCGTAGGGTTCCTCCCCCTCGAGCGGAGTCGAGTGCGGGGGAAGGTCCACCCGGCCGTCCGCGCCCGCGCCGGAGCCCGAATCGTCGACGGTCACGCCTGCTGCCCTTCCGATCTGCCGCGGTCACGTATCGACCGGCCTCAACTCTACGGCAGGTGTGCGCCAGCTCACTCCGTAAGGTGGGGCCGACGGTGAGGTGTCCGGCGCCGGTCCCGTCACCCGGCGTCGGCGCCGGACCGCCCCGGGGGCTACGCCGTGCTCACGCAGGCCGCAGGTGCACGATGTCTCCCGCGCCGACCGGCTCCTGGACGCCGTTCTCCGTGGCCAGGACCAGCCGTCCGTCGCCGTCGATCGCCACGGCCTCGCCGACGACCGACCGGTCGCCCGGGAGCTCCGCCCGCACGACCCTTCCCAGCGTCGCGCAGCCCGCCGCGTACGTCTCCTGGAGGCCACTGGCGACCGGGTCGCCCCCCGCCTCGCGCCAGCGGCCGTACCAGTCCTCCAGGGACCGCAGCACGGCCCGCAGCAGCGGATCCCGGTCCGTGCTCACGGCCCCGGCCAGGGCCAGCGAACCGGCCTGCGGCACCGGAAGCTCCTCGGCGCGCAGCGAGACGTTGATGCCGACGCCGACGACCACTCCGGCATCCCCGGCCCGCTCCGCCAGGATCCCGCCGGTCTTGCGCTCCTCGTCACCCACGGTCACCAGGATGTCGTTGGGCCATTTGAGTGAGGTGTCCACCCCCGCAGCCCGCGCAAGCCCCGTCGCCACGGCCACGCCGGTGAGCAGCGGCAGCCAGCCCCAGCGGGCCACCGGCACCTCGGCGGGGTCGAGCAGCACCGAGAAGAACAGGCCGGAGCGGGGCGGTGCCGTCCACTGGCGGTCCAGGCGGCCCCGGCCCGCCGTCTGTTCCTCGGCGATGAGCACCGCGCCCTCGGTGGCCTTCCCGGCCTCCGCGCGTGCCACCAGCTCGCTGTTGGTGGAGCCGATGCGCCGCACCACCTCCACGCCGGTCCACAGGCCCCCCTCCCGCACCAGACCCCGCCGCAGCGCGGCCGTGTTGAGGGGCGGGCGGTCCAGGTCGGACCACCGGTTGTCGTTCGCGTCTGAAGCATCTCGCGGCGTCATGCAAGCCACCCTAGGTGTGGTAAACGCCGCACTGCCGATTGATGGGCACCCCACTACGCTACGGATGAGTAACCGTCCCCCCTTTTGAGCAGGCAGGGAGCCGCATCCCGATGTCCGAGCCGGAAGAGATCGACATTCACACGACCGCGGGCAAGCTGGCGGACCTCCAGCGCCGTATCCAGGAAGCGACGCACGCCGGCTCGGAACGCGCCGTCGAGAAGCAGCACGCCAAGGGCAAGTTGACGGCCCGTGAGCGGATCGACCTGCTGCTCGACGAAGGGTCATTCGTCGAACTCGACGAGTTCGCGCGCCACCGGTCCACCAACTTCGGCCTGGAGAAGAACCGCCCGTACGGCGACGGTGTCGTCACCGGGTACGGGACCGTCGACGGCCGTCCCGTCGCCGTCTTCTCGCAGGACTTCACCGTCTTCGGCGGCGCGCTCGGCGAGGTGTACGGCCAGAAGATCGTCAAGGTCATGGACTTCGCGCTGAAGACCGGCTGCCCGGTCATCGGCATCAACGACTCCGGCGGTGCCCGGATCCAGGAGGGTGTGGCCTCCCTCGGCGCCTACGGCGAGATCTTCCGCCGCAACACCCACGCGTCGGGCGTCATCCCGCAGATCAGCCTGATCGTGGGCCCCTGCGCGGGCGGCGCGGTCTACTCCCCCGCCATCACCGACTTCACGGTCATGGTCGACCAGACCTCGCACATGTTCATCACCGGCCCGGACGTCATCAAGACGGTCACCGGCGAGGACGTCGGCTTCGAGGAGCTGGGCGGCGCCCGCACCCACAACTCCGTCTCGGGCGTGGCGCATCACATGGCGGGCGACGAGAAGGACGCCATCGAGTACGTCAAGCAGCTGCTGTCGTACCTGCCGTCCAACAACCTCAGCGAGCCCCCGGTGTTCCCGGAGGAGGCGGACCTCGCCCTCACCGACGAGGACCGCGAGCTGGACACCATCGTCCCGGACAGCGCGAACCAGCCGTACGACATGCACACGGTGATCGAGCACATCCTGGACGACGCCGAGTTCTTCGAGACGCAGCCGCTGTTCGCGCCGAACATCCTCACCGGCTACGGCCGGGTGGAGGGGCACCCCGTCGGCGTCGTCGCCAACCAGCCGATGCAGTTCGCCGGCTGCCTGGACATCCAGGCGAGCGAGAAGGCGGCCCGCTTCGTACGGACCTGCGACGCCTTCAACATCCCGGTCCTCACCTTCGTGGACGTGCCCGGCTTCCTGCCCGGCGTCGACCAGGAGCACGACGGCATCATCCGGCGCGGCGCCAAGCTGATCTACGCATACGCGGAGGCGACCGTCCCGCTGATCACGGTCATCACCCGCAAGGCCTTCGGCGGTGCCTACGACGTCATGGGCTCCAAGCACCTGGGTGCCGACATCAACCTCGCCTGGCCGACCGCGCAGATCGCCGTCATGGGCGCGCAGGGCGCGGTCAACATCCTGCACCGGCGGACCATCGCCGAGGCGGAGACCGCCGGAAACGGCGAGGCGACCCGGGCCCAGCTGATCCGGGAGTACGAGGACACCCTCCTCAACCCCTACATCGCGGCCGAGCGCGGCTACATCGACTCGGTGATCATGCCGGCGGACACCCGCCGCCACGTCGTACGCGGCCTGCGTCAGCTGCGCACCAAGCGGGAATCCCTGCCTCCGAAGAAGCACGGCAACATCCCCCTCTAGGCCTTCGTCGATCAATTGGGAGACATCGTGACGATCAAGGTCGTACGGGGCAATCCGACCCCCGAGGAGCTGGCCGCCGCACTGGCGGTGGTCCGCGCCCGCGCCGCGGCGGCAGCAGCAACGCCGCCCGGCGCGCCGGGCCCGAGGGACTCCTGGGCCGACCCGTCCCGCATCGCAGGCCACCGCGTCCCACAGCCGGGCCCGGCGTCCTGGACCCGCACCTACTGGCCGAGCTAGGAGGCAACCACCCCAGGGGCGCGGGGCTGCGTCGATATGCGGCTCCGCCGCGTGGGCGCAGGTGGGTGCAACAAGGGGGCCGATCTGAGTACCCGTACTCAAGCCGACCCACCCCGCCAAGCCCCACGCTGGTGGCATGCTGTGGTCAGACCCGGAGAACGAGCCGCCCGAAGAACTGCGCGACATGCAGGACATGCTGCGGCGGCTCGGTCTTCTCCTCGCCCTGGCCATGCTGCTCGGGATGATCGTGCTCGGCCTGAGCTAGCGCGGCGACCCCGCTAACCTGACCGCATGACTGCCAATCCGCGCAGGCGAGTCGTGCTCGCCTCCAAGTCGCCCGCCCGGCTCGGACTGCTCAGGCAGGCCGGGCTCGAACCCGAGGTGATCGTCAGCGGGGTCGACGAGGACGCGATCACCGCGCCCACGCCCGCCGAGCTGGCGCTCGCCCTCGCCGAGGCGAAGGCCTCCGTGGTGGCGGCGAAGCCGGAGGTGCAGGGCGCCCTGGTGATCGGCTGCGACTCGGTGCTGGAGCTGGACGGCCAGGCGCTGGGCAAGCCCGCGGACGCCGAGGAGGCCATCGCCCGCTGGAAGGCGATGCGGGGGCGGGCCGGGACCCTCCAGACGGGACACTGCATCTGGGACACGGCGAACAAGCGGTACGTGTCCGGGACCGCGTCCACCGTCGTGCACTTCGGCGAGCCGACGGACGCGGAGATCGCCGCCTACGTCGCCTCCGGAGAGCCGCTCTACGTCGCCGGGGCGTTCACCCTGGACGGCCGCTCGGCGCCCTTCATCAGGGGCATCGACGGCGACCACGGCAATGTGATCGGCATCAGCCTGCCCCTCGTCCGGCAGCTGCTGGCCGAACTGGGCATCGGCATCACGGAGTTGTGGGCACCGGCGGAGTGACCGGAGCGGCAGGGGCGCCGGGGGCGGCGAGGGCCGGGACGTCGTCCTGAGGCTCCTCCGCCTCGCCCTTCGGCCCCTCGGGCTCGCCCTTCGGCTCCTGCGGGTCCTCCGGCCCCTGCGGGGTCTCCTCCTTGGCCTCCGGCGTGTCGCCGCCCTCAGGAGCGCCGCCGGGCGCCGTCTCGGCCGCGCCGTCCTGACGGTCGTACGTCATCAGGAGCAGCACGATCAGCCCCAGGACGACCATCATGAACACGAACGCGGTCCAGCCCACCAGCCCCCAGGTGAACGCGCCGAGCAGCCCGTGCACCACGGCGATGCTGATGAGCAGGACGCGGCCGAAGCCGGCCGGGGCGCGGTTGCGTATCGCCACGAGCAGGGCGACCAGGGCGCACAGCGCGAAGTAGAGGCCGAAGACCACACCGCCGATCTTCGAGGACATCGACATCATGTCCGGGTCGAGGCCGGCCAGCGACATTTCCTGCCGGTCGACGACCACCCCCAGGAACCAGTTCAGTGCCGCGATGCCGAGTCCTTCGACGAAGAGGACGAACGCCACGACCCACGCCACCGGTCTGCGCACCACCGGTCCCACCCACTTTCGACCGCAGCCCGAGTCCGGCTGCTGTTACCTGAAGTACGTTCGAGACATCGCGAACGCTACTAACGGGTAAACCCGGGGACAAGGGTTCTGTCACGGGCAAAGAATCATTGGGCCATTCGTAGGGACTCGACAAAGAAACCGAGTGGGCCGCAGCACGCTCTCACAGAGACCTTGACCACACGGCAGGGCTAGGGTTTTCCGGAAGGGTCCTGCGTACCGAGGTGCGACAAGGGCTTTCGCGGGTCGAGCGAGCCTCGAATCACGCTCCGTGTGGGCAAGCTCACCATTGGGGACGGGTCGAAGTGCCGTGTCGGCAGTCCCTAAACTCGGCTTGTTTCAAGGAGGGAGCCTCAATCGTGCGCAAGGTGCTCATCGCCAACCGTGGCGAAATCGCTGTCCGCGTGGCCCGGGCCTGCCGGGACGCCGGGATCGCGAGCGTGGCCGTCTACGCCGACC
>NZ_JBVHLX010000028.1:0-38299 GCF_055558775.1 Streptomyces sp. NPDC025638
TGGGCATGGCTCCCCCTCCTCATGGGCCTGGGGATGATCAGCGCCAAGGTGCCGAGCCTGTTGCTGGCGCCTCACCGTGTCGTCATGATCATGGATAGTCTCAACGGCGTGCTGGCAGCCATAGGGCTGATCTTGGCCCTCCGGGCGGGGCGTCGCTCCTTTCGGGCGCGGGGTCTTCGCACGCTCGATTGACGGCAGCGCGGACGGCAAACAGCGCGGACGGCAGCGGCACCCGCCCGGGACCCAGCTGTGCAGTGTGCCGGGGTGAGGGCGGGTTCCTCGGTGGTACCCGGCGGGTGCGCCACGTGCCGGCCGTCGGGCCGCGCTGGGCGTGCGATGCTGGAATCCTGGAGCGCGCCGGGTCTTCGGGCCCCGCGTCCTCACCGGGCCCAGGGGGGCGATGCGTATGACCGGGCGGCAGTGCCGGGATCGTGGGAACGGCCGGTACCAGGGTGTGCGGGAGGGTGCGCCCTGCCCGGAAGGCGGGGCCTGGTGAGCGTCTCCGCTCCGGCGCAGGAGTCCGTGCTCGCGCCCGGGGTGATGTCGGCGGCGGCCCTGCCGGGGGACGATGTCCTCCGTGACCTCGGTGTCGGCGCCGCCGAGGGCCTCGGTGACGAGGATGTCGTACGACGGCAGGCGCGGTTCGGCCCCAACGCGGTCGCCACACACCATGCCCGGGTGTTCCCTGTGCTGTGGCATCAGCTGCGCTCTCCTCTGCTCGGACTGCTGATGGCGGCCGCTGTCGGGTCTTTCCTGGTGGGCGAGCGAAGCGACGCGATGATCATCGGGGTGATCGTGAGCGCGTCCGTCGGGCTGGGCTTCGTCAACGAGTACCGGGCCGAGCAGGCGGCCGAGGCGTTGCACTCCCAGATCCGCCACCAGGCCGTGGTGCTGCGCGACGGCCGGGCGACCCTGGTGGATGTCACGGCACTGGTCCCCGGTGACGTGGTGGAACTGCGTCTGGGCGACATCGTTCCGGCGGACCTGCGGCTGCTGCAGGTCACCGGTCTGGCGTGCGACGAGTCGGTGCTGACCGGCGAGTCGCTGCCGGTGGACAAGAACCTCGCCGCGGTCGCGGCCGGGACCCCGTTGGCCGAGTTGTCCGGATGCGCTCTCATGGGCACGGTCGTCCGGACCGGTTCCGCCCGCGGGGTGGTGGTGGCCACCGGGGCGCACACCGAGTTCGGGAAGATCGCCGCCGGGCTCGACACCCACCCGCTCGACACCGAGTTCCAGGTCGGCCTGCGGCGCTTCTCGCTGCTGTTGGTCTACGTCGCGGGCGCGCTGACCACCTCGATCTTCGTGATCAACGTCGTCCTGCACAAGCCGGTCATCGACGCGCTGCTGTTCTCGCTCGCCATCGCGGTCGGTATCACCCCACAGCTGCTGCCCGCGGTCGTCTCGACCAGCCTGGCCGCCGGGTCGCGCCGGATGAGCCGGCGCAAGGTGCTCGTGAAGCGGCTGGTCTGCATCGAGGACCTGGGCGATGTCGATGTCCTGTTCACCGACAAGACCGGCACGCTCACCATGGGCCGCATCGAGTACATGCGCGCCGTTCCCGCCGACGGCCACGGCTTTGAGGCGGTGGTGCGGTGGGGACTGCTCAGTACCGAGAACGCGGCGCGGGACGCGCAGGACGTCGGCGGGAACCCGTTGGACCAGGCCCTGTGGCGGTCTCCGGCCGCCGCGGGCGAGCGGGCCGCCCTGGACGGGTACACACAGGTCGCGGTGCTGCCCTTCGATCACGAACGGCGCATGGTCTCGGTCCTCGTACGGGACGGGGACGGGCGTTCGAGCCTGGTCACCAAGGGTGCTCCGGAGACCGTCCTGGACCGCTGCGTCGAGGTCCCGCCCGAAGCCCGTGCAGCGCTGGCGGCGGAGTTCGCCGCAGGGAACCGGGTGGTCGCCGTCGCCACCCGGCCCGTCGCCCCCGGAACGCAGACCGTCGGACCCGACAGCGAGCGGGGGCTGAGCCTGGCCGGGCTGCTGGTGTTCCTCGACCCGCCCAAGCCGGACGCCGCCCCGGCGCTGCGCAGACTCTCCGGCCTCGGAATCGCGGTGAAGGTCGTCACCGGCGACAACGCCGCGGTCGCCGCCAAGGTCTGCCACGACCTGGGGCTCACCGACGCGGGCGCGATGACCGGCAGCGAGGTCGACGCCCTGGACGACGCACAGCTGGCCGAAGCGATCACCAGGACCACCGTCTTCGCACGGGTGAGTCCCGAGGCCAAGGCCCGCATCGTGCACGCACAACGGCTCAGCCGCGGCGGCGTGGCGTTCCTGGGCGACGGAGTCAACGACGCACTGGCTCTGCACGCCGCCGACGTGGGCATCTCCGTCGACTCGGCCACCGACGTCGCCAAGGACGCGGCCGACGTCATCCTGCTGGAGAAGGACCTCGACGTCCTCGCGGACGGTGTGTCCGAGGGCCGCAGGATCTTCGCCAACACCATCAAGTACGTACTGATGGGCACGTCCAGCAACTTCGGCAACATGGCCTCCGCCGCGGGCGCCTCGCTGTTCCTGTCCTTCCTGCCGATGCTCCCCTCACAGATCCTGCTGAACAACCTTCTCTACGACAGCAGTCAGCTCGCCATCCCCACCGACAACGTGGACGAGGAACAACTGCGGAAGCCCTCGCACTGGGACATCGCCTTCATCCGCCGGTTCATGATCTCCTTCGGGCCGCTCAGCTCGGTGTTCGACTTCCTGACCTTCGGCGTCATGCTCTGGGTCTTCCACTCCGGGCCGGCCCAGTTCCGCTCCGGCTGGTTCGTCGAGTCGCTGGCCACCCAGACCCTGGTGATCTTCGCCATCCGCACCCGGCGCATCCCGTTCTTCCGCAGCCACCCCAGCCTGCCGCTGACTCTCGCCGCGCTCGGCGTCGTCCTGGTCGGCGCGGCGCTGCCGGCCACCCCGCTCGCCCACGCCCTGGGCTTCCAGCCGCTTCCCGGGGCGTTCTTCGCCGCGCTGGTCGGCATGGTCCTCGCCTACCTGGTCCTCATCGAAATCGGCAAACGGCTGTTCTACGGGGCCGTGGCAGTGGCACCTCCGGCTCCCCGGCACTACGCCGACCGTCGCCACCTGCGGCGCCGTGCCGGCCGCTTCAGCACTGCCGCGCCCCGCCCCACGCCGGCCGGCGGCCCGCCGTGATGCGGACGGTCGGCCCCGCGGCGTACGGCGGGGCGCGGACAGGGAAGGGGATCACCCTGCGGTGACCCGGCGGGCGGACATGCGCCGTGGGTCACCGCAGGCTCGCGGCCGCAGGGGCCCTCACTTGGTCTCGGTCGCCCCGCTCGGTGCCGGCACGCGAGCGGAGTCGGTCAGGCCGAGGGCCGGTACGGCGGTGGGGGACGGCGGCACCGTGGCGGGAGTCCCGAGGGCCGGTGCGGGTGCGGGAGCCGGCGGCACCGTGGCCACGGCCGCGGTCGCTTCGCGGGCGAGGAAGGAGCCGAGTTCTCCGATGGTGCTCATCAGCGGTGCCGGGAAGACGACGGTGGTGTTCTTGTCCACGCCGATCTCGACCAGGCTCTGCAGGTTGCGCAGTTGCAGGGCGAGCGGGTGGGCCATCATCGTGTCGGAGGCGTCGCCCAGGGCGGCTGCGGCCAGGGACTCTCCCTCGGCGTTGATGATCTTCGCTCGCTTCTCCCGCTCGGCCTCTGCCTGGCGGGCCATGGCGCGCTTCATGGTGTCGGGCAGCTGGATGTCCTTGAGCTCGACCAGGGTGACCTCCACGCCCCATTCGGCGGTGGTGATGTCGAGGATCTGGCGGATGTCCAGGTTGATGCGGTCGGTCTCGGACAGGGTCTCGTCCAGGGTGTGCTGGCCGACGACCTTGCGCAGCGTGGTCTGGGCGATCTGGTTGATCGCGGAGTTCACGTTCTCGATCGCGATGACCGACTTGACGGCGTCGACCACGCGGAAGTAGGCCACGGCGGAGACGTCGACGCTGACGTTGTCCTTGGTGATGATGCCCTGGGACTGGATCGGCATCGTGACGACCCGCAGCGACACCCGGTGCAGGACGTCGACGAACGGGATGATGAACCGCAGCCCGGGGGAGCGTGTTCCGACGAGTCGGCCGAAGCGGAACAGCACCCCTTTCTCGTACTGCTTGACGACCTTCACGGCCAGGGCGAGCGCCATGAGGGCCAGGAGGCCGACCACGACGATGAGAACGATCAGGGCTTGCATGCGAGGCTCCTCGGGACGAGGACCGCGGCGTTCGCGCGTGGTCCTGGGAAACGGGTCGGCGGAGCACATGACGCCAGGGGGCGAGCACCTCGTGATGTGCTCGTGTCCCGTCGCGAGGAGCGCGATTCACCGGCACCGGGCGCCCGATGCCGTAGGGGCCTCGGGACCGGCCGTGTGTCCAGCATCGCCCGGCGCGCACGCACACCGCATGGGCCGAACGGTCCCCACCGTGGCGGCCCCCCCGCACAGGCGAGAGGTCAGCCCTTGTCCGCGGGCAGGGGGACGGTCCAGTCGAGGGTGGTGCCGGTGGGCCGGTGCCGGTCGACGGTGAGGGTGCCACCGAGTTCCGTGGCGCGGATGCGGAGGGCGGCCAGTCCGCTGCGACGGGCGCGAGCCGGGTCGACGCCGCGACCGTTGTCGCAGACCCGCAGCCTCAGGTGCGTGGCGGTGGCGTCGACCGTGACGTCCACGGCGGTTGCGTGGGTGTGCCGGGCGGCTTCGGCGAGGGCTTCGCGGAGCACGGCGAGCAACTGGTCGGCGATGTCGTCGGCGACCCGGGTGTCCAACAGGCCGGTCATGCCCAGGGCGGGAGTGAAACCCAGGGTCGCGGCGGCCTCGCCGACCTCGGCGCCCAGCCGCGTCCGCAGGGGGGTGTGCCCGGTGCTGTCACGCTGCCCCAAGGCGTAGATCGTCGATCGGATGATCCCGATGGTGCCGTCGAGGTCGTCCACGACCCGTTGGACGGCCTCTGCGGCCCGCGGGCGGTCGGAGACCTGCGCGAGGACCGATTGCAGAGCCAGTCCTCCGGCGAACAGGCGCTGGATGGCCAGGTCGTGCAGGTCGCGGGCGATGCGGTCACGGTCGCCGAGGAGCAGCAGCTGTTCGGCGGCGCGGCGGTGCTCGGCGATCTCCAGGGCGAGTGCGGCGTGGTTGGCGAATCCGGCGATCATGGCGACTGTCGCGTCGGCGAAGGCGGAACGACCGGGGAGACCGGCGACCTGCAGGACGCCCCGCACGTGTTCGGGGGTGCCGAGCGGGACCAGGAAGACCGGCCCCAGCGGCATGAGGGCGGTGTCGTGTTCGGTCCGAGGGTCGGAATTCCAGTCGCTGATCGTGATCGTCTCGCCGGAGGTGTAGACCTTCGCGGCCAACGTGGTGGCCGACAGGACCAGCCCGCGTACGCGGTCGGCGTCCGGGGCCGCGGCGGCTTCCACGACCAGGTCGCCGGTGCGGGGAACGGGCACGGCGAGGGCGACCAGATGGGCGTCGGCCATCTCCCGGACGGTGTCGGTGAAGATGTCCAGGACCTCGGCCGGGGCCGTGCCGGACAGCAGGCTGCGGGTCAGTTCGCCGCTGGCCGCCAGCCAGCGTTCACGGCGGTGCACCGTTTCGTACAGCCGGGCGTTGTCGATCGCCACCCCGGCCGCTGCGGCCAGCGTCACCAGCACCGCCTCGTCATCGGCGTCGAACTCGGCCCCACCGCGTTTCTCGGTCAGGTACAGGTTGCCGAACACCGCTTCGCGCACCCGGAGGGGAACGCCCAGGAAAGTCCGCATCGGCGGATGCCCGGCCGGAAAACCGACGGCCTCCGGGTGCTCGTTGAGGTCGGCCAGCCGCAGCGGGCGCGGTTCACGGATCAGCAGTCCGAGGATGCCCCGGCCCTCCGGAGGGTGCCCGATGGCGGCGAGGGCCTTCTCATCGATCCCGTCCGTGACGAACTCTTCGAGACCGCCTTCCTCGCCCAGTACGCCCAGCGCCCCGTACTCGGCGTCGACCAGGGTGACTGCGGACCGCACGATCTGCCGCAGGACCGTACCCAGGTCCAGACCGGTCCCGACGGCCAGGACCGCCTCCAGAAGTCCGTGCACCCGCTCCCGGGCGGAACGCACTCGCGTGATCTGGGCCTGCATGCCCTGCAGCTGCTCGTCCAACCGGAACTGGGGCGCCGCCCCGTCCCCGGTGCGCTCTGTAGCGCCCGTGTCCTCGTCCACTCCGGCTCCCCTCGGGAGGAAGACTCCCTCTGGTCCCTCCAGCATGCATCCGGGAAGCCGCCGTCGACCCGTCGTGGACGGAACAACGTCCGAACGTCGCATCGAGCAGACAGGCCGGCAACCGACGCGGTCGGCGCCCCACGGCCGGACGCCCTCGGTCTCCGGCTCTGTCCCGGGAAGGGCGCTCGCAGAAACGACGGACGTGCCGCACGAGCCGGGCCAGGGCTTCGGCGATCGCCCGTTCCGCCCCGGAAAACGTCAGATGCGCCGTCCGCCACGGCCGGGAGCAGCCTGGGCACCTATGGAGAGCATTTCGGACGCACGACGACGCTGTTCCCGGCAAGTGACAGGCACAGGCGGCTGAAAGCTGTCTGGGACGGGGCCGCCCGATGGACACCACCGCAAGGCCCGCCGAAGATACGCCCCCGGTCACGCGCGCAGCTCCCGGATGCCCATGCCCCGGCTGAGCCTCACGCCGGACGTCAGCCCGTCCTCGCGCCACGGGTGCCGGTGTCTCCGCAAGCGCCCGGCCCCGGCCGGAACGGATCCGGCACACATGAGGCCGGGAAACCTCGTGAACACACGAGCACCATGCAGGAGTGTTTTCCCGGGCCAAGCACCCAAATACCGACGTTTCCGCAGGTCACGAACCCGCCCGGAGAAGACTCCTAAAGCGGGTGTCGCAGGTTCGAATCCTGGTGGTGAAGGCCGCCAGGAGCACGAGCAGCCGGTAGCGCGGCCCGATCGCGTCGGCGACGGCGAAGACTTCCGGCACCGTGAGAACCGGCCGCTCGGGCACGTCGTAGCGGTCTGCGCCCTTTCTCTACTGGTTCAAGGGCTCGCTCCGCTCGCGCCTGCCCGATCGCCGCGGGATGCTGCCCGCCCTTCTGCCCCTTGGGTCATGGCCCACCACCGCGGGCCGGCTCACGCCGAGCCGCCACCGTGATCCGACCTGGAAGAGGAGCTTCCGTCCGGCTGCATGCTTCGGTTCTCCTTCTCAGCGCAGTTGCTCGGCCAGTCCGACGATGATGCCCTCCGGGCCGCGGAGGTAGCAGAGCAGATAGCTGTCCTCGAACCGGGCGATCTCGCCGACGAGTTCGGCGCCGTGAGGGCGCAGGCGGGCAACGGTGTCCTTGATGTCGTCGACGGCAAACATGACGCGGTGCGTGCCCAGAATGTTGTGCGGCCGGTTGCGCGGCCCGGCGCTGATCGCCGCGGGGCTGCGGTACTTCGCCAGCTCGATCCGGCTGTGACCGTCCGGGGTCCGGACCATCGCGATGTCACAGCGGACGCCGTCGAGTCCGGTGCACTGGTCGGCGAAGAGGCCCTCGACCTCCGCCCTGCCCTCCAGCTCCATACCGAGTTCCACGAAGAACGCGATGGCGGCATCCATGTCCTCGACGACGATGCCGACGTTGTCCATCCGCAGAATCGCCATGCTGGTCTCTCCTTCTTCCTCGTGCGGCCGGTGGTGCCGCTGATGTCCCTGGGACGGAGCCGGTGGCACGTTCTCGACATCCACAGACCGCCGAACTCCGAAAAATCTGGATCGCGTCGTGTTGGCCGGGGAATGAGGGGGGTGGGGTCTGTGGCCTGCAACATAGTCCCGAGGTGGCTCCCGGGGACCTTTGTGCCCACCCCCCTTGACCGCGGACCTCGAAGGCTCTCTGACCGGTCTCACTCCACCAGGCAAGCCAGCAGGGGACACTGACAACGGCCTGGCAGCACGGGAGTTGCGGTACAGCAGTGATGTACCGCAACCAGCAGCGCCCCACGCGGGCTCGGATCGAACTCCTGAAGCGGGGGATTCGGCGGCCGCAGGTCACCGCCGCCGATGATCAGTTGTGGCTGATCAGACGGGGATCCAGGCAGGCCACTGGGGCGGGACGTTACTCACGGGGCAGAGGCCGGAGTCGCCGGGATAGCCGTCCAGCGTTCCCCGGGTCGCGAAGAACCACCATGCCGGCCCCACCGTCGCAACAACCACCAGCAGCGTCGGCAGTGAGAGGCGGACCACCGTCGGCGCGCGAAGCACCAGGCGTCGGCCGATGGCCCACGCAACGAGCCCGACGAGTGCTTCGGCTCCCACGACCAGAGGGAGCAAGAAGTTGAGTTCGAAGCGTCCGCCGGCGTCGTAACCCGCGTCGCAATACGCGCGTGCCCAGACGGTCAGCGACCAGGCGACGCCGCCCATAGCAGCTCCGAACAATGCGGAGACCGCCCAGGGGAGACAGGAGCTGGAGCTCGGCTTGGCTGTGTCCACGACACAGCACGACATCAAACACGGCATGCGCGGTTCCGCGATGAGCAAGTGAGTGTCCAAGTGCGTGACAACGCCGACAGACAGAGGCGGACAACCCCGCGTGGGTTCGAACCCCCGCCACCCCACACGGTTCTCAGCTGTACCCGGCGATGACCTGCCCGACGACAGAGAAGCGCTGCTCACACTCCGGGCAAGTCGCCTCACCGAAGGCATGAGTCAGGGCACGCGCGACTTCCTCATGGCCGTCGGCCAGGGCAAGGTCGTAGATGCGCCGACCGAGACCTTCCAGGGCACGGGGATCGGCCGGATGGAGAGGGAAGGTCTTGACGTCGTCGGAGAGGGCGTAGTCCTCCGCTGCACTGAAGAAGCCCCGCTCTCCGAGAATCACCCACAGCGACGCGCACCCGTCGGGATCGGGGCACTCGACCTCGTATTCCTCGCCGACGACGCCACCGATCAAGTCCTCCGCCCAGTGGATGTCGCCTTCCAGGTTCAGGACCGCCTCAACCAGACAGCAGTAGTCGTTCCGGTCGGCGGTGACCTGCCGCCACCGGTTTGCTGCGCCCAGTAGGCATGCGACTTCCGGCGCGTACTGGTGCCGCAGGTTCCCCGTTTCGTACCGCTGGTCGGCCTGGACGAGAAGAGCGCCGGCCAGGTGGAGGGCCGAAGCTGCCGTGTCGGCTTCGTCGGCCTGCGCCATGTCGGCCAGCGTGTGCAGCACCAGCGGATGGGCGACATCCAGAGAGCCGTTGTGGTACAGCTCCGTCCAGAGGTCGCTCCAGGCCTGGCTGTCCCGGCCCGTGGCGGCACGTTCCAGCAGGGCCCTCAGGCGGTCGGAATCGGCGTCGTCCGCGCGGGGAGCAGGAGAACTCGTCGTCATCTCCGGTATCCAAGCAGACTGCCGCAAGCGCACTCGATGTGATTCCGGTGTCCCGCGCACGGGCGCCGCAGCGCGTCCCCCGAACAGAGGCCCCGCATCGTTACTGAAGCCGTTGAGCCGTTCGGAGGACCGAGTCGGGACAGGGACGGTGGCCAGCCCCCTTCCCCCGTCTCAGTGGCCCATACAAGGGAGAGTCACGGGCCTGTCTGCACCCTGTAACCGCGGATCTTTCCTACGTCTCGTGTCGCCGTGGAGGGCCACAGTGTGGGGCCTCGGCGCTGAGCCGGGGATTCCGGATTGCACGCCGTGCCCGGCCAGGGGCGGTGTGCACGAACGTGAGGTGATGGATTCATGTCTGTTTCTCGTACGACGGTCCGCCTGATCGCCAACTTGGTGGCTTCGGGGGCCCTCGTCGGCGCGGCCGCCGTGCCGGCCCTGGCCTCCGGAGCCGACCGCGACCACGACCACGACCGCGACAGCGGCAGGAGTTACTCACACAGTCGCGGGATCGACCACGACCACGACGGTCGCTTCGACGACCGGCACCAGGGCTGGGACCGCGGCTGGGACCAGGGGCGGAACCGCGGTTGGGACCAGGGGCGGCACTACGGCTGGGATCAGGGGCGGCACTACGGCTGGTACAGCGACCGGCGCCACGATCACTACCGCTACTTCGGCGACCGCTAGCCCCACCTCGGCGGCCGGCCGCAGCACCTTCTGCCGCCCTTCGTCGTAGTCGGCGCAACCGCCACCCGGGCCGGAGGGCCGAAGACCGCGAGGAACGGTCTTCGGCCCTCCGGCCATGTGTCGCATCGTGCGGTTGACGCCCGGGCGTGGGTCTAGTCCGTCAGTGCCGAGCATCGTCGCCGCCCGTCCGTCCCCGTGGCTCGGTCCGAGGCCTCCCGCCCGTTGGGTCCCGGCCGGACTGGGTCTATCGTCGGAATCATGGGGCCAGGTGGAGGAGGACGGCCGGTGATGCCGCAGGACGAGGCCGTGATCGGCTGCACGGGGAAGGTACTCATCGGGACTCGCGGTTCCACCGGCCCCGGCGAAGTCCTGGTGCGCGTCAGAGGTGGTTCCGAGACGTTTCTCGCCTGGTCGGAGGAGCCCCTGCCCGTGGGCGCCACGGTGCTCGTGATCGAATCACGGGGATGCCGCGAGGTCGGCGTCATCGAGTGGGTGGATCCATTGGACGCGCTCGGCGGGGATGCCGCCGAGGCCGGCTGAGGAGTAACAGGAATGTTCGGATACCGCGTACCCGCTCCCGACGAGGCGATGTTGATCTCGGGGGGCAGGCGGGGACTGGGGGGCGCGCCGTTCCGAGTGGTCACGGGGCACGGGAAGTTCGTGCTGCCGGTGTTCCGGAAGGTCCGGTTCCTCACGCTGTCCATGTGTGAGTCCGAGGTCACCGAGACCTGTGTGACCAGGCAGGGCATCGCGCTGCACGTCCGAGCGGTCATCGCCTTCAAGGTCGGCAACGACCACGAGAGCATCATCAACGCCGGTCAGCGGTTCCTGTCCGACCAGGAGCAGATGTCCGTGCTCACCGGCCGGATCTTCGCCGGGCACCTGCGGGCGATCATCGGCTCGATGACGGTCGAGGAGATCGTCACCGAGCGGCAGAAGCTCGCCGCGGAGGTGCTGGACACGTCGAAGACGGAGATGGCGAAGATCGGGCTGATCGTCGACTCGCTGCAGATCCAGTCGATCGACGACGGTGACACCGGCTACATCGACGCGATGTCCGCGCCGCACAAGGCAGCCATCCAGCGGCAGGCGCAGATCGCCCAGGCGCAGGCCACCCAGGCCGCGGTCGAGGCGCAGCAGGCTGCGGCCCGTAAGCAGGCGGAGTACGCCCGGCAGACCGCGATCGTCAAGGCCGAGTACTCGGCCGAGGTGGACCGCGCACAGGCGCAGGCCGGGCAGGCCGGACCGCTGGCGCAGGCGCACGCCCAGCAGGAGGTGCTCGCCGCCCAGACGGAGCTGGCCCAGCGCCAGGCCAAGCTGCGCCAGCAGCAGCTGGTCGCCGAGGTGGTGAAGCCCGCCGAGGCCGAGGCCGAGCGGGTCAGGATCCTCGCGGCCGCCGAGGCGCAGCGGATGAAGATCCAGGCAGAGGCGGCGGCGTCGTACGACCGGGTCGCCCTCGACCGGATGCTGATCGACCAGCTCCCGCAGATCGTCAAGGAGGCCGCCGGCGGCCTCGCGGGCGCCAACGTCAACGTCCTCAACGGTGCGGACGGCCTCGGCGAGATCGCCGCCGGTCTGGTGTCCCAGGGCCTGACGATCCTCGACTCGGTCCGACAGAACCTGAACGGCCAGGACACCGACGGACGGCGAACCGAGGAGGAGCGCGAGGGCAGCGGCAGCGGCCTGCTCCAACTGCCCACCAACAAGGGGAGGAAGTCGAACGACGGTCCGGTGGACGTCGATCAGGACGTCGACTAGGGCGGCGACCGAGCGCGCTCACTGCTGAGTCGTCCGGGCGCCCATGGTCCGCGTCAGGTGTTCCTGGTCCTGCGGCGGCGCATGACGGTGTAGCCGGCGGCGGCGAGGGCCATCGCGCCGCCGCCGACGACCGCGGCAACAGTGCCGGTACGACTGGAGGAACCGGCCGCCTGCCCGCAGTACCGGTCGTTGTCGTCCTTGATGGTGACGGTCAGGTGGCCCCGGTTGCCGATGGCTGCGGACTTCTCGTGCCGCACGGCGATGTCGACCGGGTAGCTTCCCGGCCCGATGTCGCAGCTGATGGTGCCGTAGCCCTCCCCGAAGCTGTTCTTCCGCATCTCCACGGTCACGTCCTTGGTGAACGCCGGAGACTTCACGGTGAAGCGGCCGTTGCCGTCCGCGGCCAGGGAGGTCAGGTCGACGTCGGACGTGACCACGACGGGCGCACCCTGCTGAAGCGGGCCGTCCCCGGTGCTGTCGCTGTCGTTCTCGCGGATGCTGATGCTCAGGCCCGGACCGTCCGCCGCCGAGGCTGTGTGGGAGCCCGTGAGGCCGATGACGGTCGCGGTGAGAGCGGTCGCTGCAGCGCGCAGGTACATCGCGCGTACCTCGCCTTCCTGAGAGGGGGGTTCAGCCGGCCTTGGGCGGCACGAGCATGTGTTCACGGCCGAGGGTGGTGGAGGTGTCGGTGTAGAGGGTGGTCTCACCGTCCGACCAACGCACCAGCAGGTCGTCGGGCTCGCCCTGCGTGTAGGCGCCCGCGGTCATGACGGAGGCGTGGGTCCACAGCTGGTTAGAGGACAGCATCCGGACTTCCGTTCCCACACCGGAGGGGCTCGCGTCGCGGTAGAGCGAGAGCTCGCCGTCCGACCAGCGCACTATCACGTCCCAGTTGGGGCCACCGGTGAAGTTGCCGGCGGTGAGGATCGTGGCGTGCTTCCAGGTGTCGTCGGGGTCCTGGAGCTTGTGCTCGTGGAGGAGGCCCCGGCCGTCGACGTCGGTGTAGAGGGAGAGTTCCCCGTCGACCCAGCGGACCATGAGGTCGTCGGTCCACTTGTTGTCGCTGTAGCGTCCAGCCGTGATCTGGGTGGCGTTCCGCCAGGTGTCGTTGGGCTTCTGGAGCTGCGTCTCCTTGGCGAACCCGCCCCTGCCGTCGCCGGTGTAGAGGGTGACTTCACCGTCCGTCCAGACCACGACGAGGTCGGAGGAGTCGCTGCCGTTGAAGTCGCCTCCGGCGATGACCTTGGCGTTCTTCCAGGTGTCGGACTTCGTGATCCTCTTCTCGCCGGAGAAGCCGCCCTTGCCGTCACCGGTGTAGAGGGTGACCTCGCCGTCCGTCCAGACCACGATCATGTCGGCCTTGCCGTCGCCGTTGTAGTCACCGGAGGCCGTCTTCTTGGCCTTGGTCCACAGGCCGCCGCCGGTGGGGTACATGCTGTAGCCGCGCGGGTATTGCGGCGGTTCGGTGTTGTTCTTCGCGGCTGCGTAGATCTCCAGGGCACGCTTGTCGTAGGTGACGGCGAAGGAGATGCGGTCGCTGTTGTTCTCCAGGCCGCCGCCGTAGTAGCCGCCGAGGTTGCCGATCACGGTTCCGCTGCCGGTCGTGGTGTTCAGGCCGGTGATCCAGGGGCTTCCGGAGGTGCCTCCGTAGAAGCCGCCGCACTCCATGCGCAGCTGCCGGTAGCCGCGAAGCTGCCGGGTTGTGACGCCGGGGCAGATGATCGGCCGGTTCTTCGGGTTGTGGCTTCCCGGGTAGCCGACCACCGTCACGGTCCGGCTGTAGTCGCCGTTCACCTGACCGAGCTTGAGAGCGGCGCCGACCGCCTTCTGGAGGCTGCGGTTGCTGCTGTTGGTGCCTACCCGGGCGAAGGCGTAGTCCAGGTCGGAATAGGCGTCACGGGTGGGCTGGTCGCCCACCTTGTACCAGCGGGAGTCGCGGATCCACTTCTGCACCGGGAACCGGCCGTAGGGGGCGGGGTTCGTCGCCGCGCCGTCGTAGCGGGGTACGAACATGCCCTTGCTGCCGCCCGAGCAGTGTGCGGCGGTCAGGATGACGTTGCCCTGCGGGCTGTCGATGACGCCGGCCGAGCAGAACCGC
The DNA here is from genome assembly GCF_055558775.1 of Streptomyces sp. NPDC025638. Taxonomy (NCBI): domain Bacteria; kingdom Bacillati; phylum Actinomycetota; class Actinomycetes; order Kitasatosporales; family Streptomycetaceae; genus Streptomyces; species Streptomyces sp. NPDC025638. Next base: position 13,872 of record NZ_JBVHLX010000028.1, read on the forward strand.
CCCTCCAGTTGGTCGGTGGCGGGGTTCCTTGTGTAGTGGAAGAAGGTGCCGACCGTGGGAACGCCGCCGAAGTAGTAGCCGTCCTTGGCGGCTGCCGCGGCTGCCGCGCCCGACCCGCGTGCGGCGGGCTTCCAGCCGGCGGGCGCATCGGGGCGGGGAGAGTCCGGCGCGGCCGCGGCCATCCGCTCGGGTGTCCAGAACTTCTCGGCCGCCTCGCTCGTCCACTGGCCGTCTTCGACCGCATGGTCAACGTCAACGTCGGCGTCGGCGGAGGGCACGGGCGTAGAGGGCGCAATAGAGGGAGTAGGAGAAGGAGTGTCGGCGATGGCGGGCGTGGCAGTTGCCAGGACCAGCGCACCGGCTGACATCAGTAGTTTGTGTATGCGAGTTATGCGCATGCTTCCTCAACATGTATGGCGCTCTTGGCAGGCTGGTGGTCCCTTACGGGCGGCCCAGTCGGCTCGACGCACGCCAAGCCCGACGCCGCCAAGCCCGACTGCAGGCACGGTGATACCCGGGTCCGCGGCCGCTACCGCGACAACTGCACCGCTCCAGCCGTTACTTCAGGGAAAGCTCGATTCCGGCGCCGACGGCAATCGCGCCCGCCGCAGCGGGCACGCACTGGTACCTGGTCATGAGTCCCCCGTTCCGCGAGCCGTGGCCGGACGGGCGAGTTGGTCGGACTCCCCCGTGCTCCGGCCCGGCATGCATGTCTTCGGCAGATCACTGCCGACCTTGATCCAAACCTACCTCAAGGGCACCGGTGTGGTACGGGTCATATCTGCGGCCTGTCACGTCCAGCGGGGGTTCCTTGTCCCACGGGTGTCACCGGCACCGAGGCCGGTGACCGACCCAGGGGGACTGAGATGACCAACGGCCACCACATCGTCGTTCTCGGCGCCGGCTACACGGGTATGTTCGGCGCTGTCCGGCTTGCCCACCGCGCCCGCCGGACCGGCCTGAAGATCACCCTGGTCAACCCGTCGAGCCGGTTCGTCGAGCGGCTGCGGATGCACCAGATCGCCGTCGGGCAGCAGCTGACCGACCACCGGATCCCCGACCTGCTTTGCCGGTACCGGCGTCACGTTCGTCCAGGGCACCGCCACCGCCATCGCCCCGGAGACCCGGCGCGTCACCGTGGACGGCGCCATGTCCCTCGACTACGACACGCTCGTCCACGCGCTGGGCAGCTCGACCGACACCGGCAACGTCCCCGGCGCGGATGTCCATGCGTTCACCCTCAACACCCCAAAGATCGCCGCCCGGCTCACCGCCCGGCTCACCGAGGTCGCCGCGGCCGGCGGCACGGTCACCGTCTGCGGCGCCGGCTTCACCGTACGACGCCGACGCCGACCGGCGCCGGCAGATCACCGCTCAGTTCCTGGACGCCTGCGCGGGCGGCGACCTGAACGCCATGATGGAACTGCTCGCCCCCGACGTGACCGCCTGGTCCGACGGCGGCGGCAAGGTCACCGCGGCCCGTCGCCCGCTCCACGGCATCGGCCATGTCGCGCGCCGGCTCCTGGGCTTCCTGGCCAAGCCCGAACTGGCCGCCCTGACCATGGAGCCGGTCATCATCAACGGCGAACTCGGCATCCTGGCCACCCTCGACGGCCACACCGTCGGCGCCCTCTCCTTCGACCTCGGTGACGGCCGTATCCACAACCTGCGTTTCCAGGCAACCCCGACAAGCTCAGCGGCCTGACCCCTGACAACGGCCTGACCGCTGACAACGGCCTGGCGCCCCCTGAAGCGATCGAGCCGCCGCATATTGATTTGCCGCGGGTCAGTCCGGCCGGATAGGAAACACGCATGCTACGAGGCGGCAAGGTCGGGCTCAGGGCCCGGCACGAGGACGACATCCCGGTCCTGCGGACCGAGCTCTACGACGACGTGGTCAACGCCTCGCGGGCCGAAGGCGGGCCGTGGCGGCCGATCACGCCCGGCTCGAAGGATCCACGGCTCGTGGTGGACGACAAGGAGCAGGGGCACGTCCCGTTCTCCGTGGTGGAGCTGGACGGCGGCACCCTGGTCGGCACCGCGACCCTGTGGGGCATCGACAACCACAACCGCTCCGCACACATCGGCCTTGGACTGCTGCCGTCCGCCCGCGGCAAGGGCTACGGCACCGACGTGGTCGCGGTGCTGTGCCACTACGGTTTCATCGTGCGCGGTCTGCAGCGGCTGCAGATCGAGACACTCGCGGACAACACCGCGATGCTGCGCTCCGCCGAGCGCAACGGCTTCGTCCGCGAGGGCGTGCTGCGCTCCTCGGCCTGGGTGATGGGCGAGTTCCTGGACGAGGTACTGCTCGGACTCCTCGCCCAGGACTGGAAGCCGGACTCGACGGCCTAGGTTGCCGAAGAGCGGCAGGTGCACCGCGGCCGCGAGCCGGGGTATGTCCGAGCGCGCTGGCGACCGCCGCGCTGACGGTAGGCCTGACCGCCGCCGCGCCCCCGGCCGAGCACTGAGAACCGGGACCGCGAGGAGACGCTGCACCGGCTGCCACGGCGGCCGGTGCAGCGCTGTTGCCGGCGACTTCGTGCATGGACCGTCATCGTGCCGTCCTCTGGTACCGCGCAAGGACGGCGGCGCCGGAACGCTCGGCCGACACGCACTCCAGGTCGGTGTGCGGGCCGTGGTCGGGGAAGAGCCGTCGCCCGGTGCCGAGGATCGTGGGGAAGGTCAACAGCCGGTATTCGTCGATCAGTTCCTCGGCCATCAGCGCGTGTACGACGCTCAGGCTGCCGGTGATGATCACGTCCCGCTTCTCGTTCCTGACGGCGTCGATGAGACTGTCGTCGACGAGGCGCGAGTTCGTCCACGTCGAGGTGTCGGCCAGCGTGCGGGAGACGACCAGCTTCGGTACGGCGTTCATCCGCGCGGCGAACGGGTCGTCCCGTCCGGGCCAGATGCGTGAGAACAACTGCCAGGTCGTACGCCCCAGCAGCAGCGCCCCGTCGTCGAGGGTGCCGCCGAGCCGGAACTTGTCCCCGGCGACCGCCTCGGGACCGTGCTGGAACGCCCAGCCGCCGGTCGGCGTGCCGGCGGAGCCGTCCGGGTCGGACACGAATCCGTCCAGGGTGATGAACTCAATGACGATGACGCTCACGATGGGTGTCCCTTCGCTCGATGCCTAGCCGTACATACCGGCGGCATCGGCCCCACTCATCGCGCCCGGCGGAATCCGTCGGAAGAAATCCGCCGGGGCAGGTCGAACGCCCTGAACACGTGCGGATCGGCGAACACGACGTTGTGCGCGACCCGCCCGCCGGCGACGGTGAGGACCTGCAGCGTGTGCAGCCGATGCCCGCCGCCGGGCTCCGGCGCGTACGCGGCCAGCGCGGGCTGCCCGTTGGCGGTCAGGGGCGTCATGGTCCAGCCCGTCCCCCGCATCCGGAACACACGCTCCATGAACAGGCCGTAGTCGCGGCTGCCCCGGTACCACAGCGGCACCGGCGGCATCTCCAGGACCGCCTCGTCCGTGAGCAGTTGCACCAGCGCGGGGACGTCGGCCGCCTCGAAGGCCCGCACATACCGCTGGATCACCGCGCGTGCCTCGGGATCGTCCGGCTCCGTGATCTCGTCGATCTCGTCCACGCCACCCACGCCGGCGAGGGCGGCACGGGCCCGCTGCAACGCGCTGTTGACGGCCGCGGCCGTGGTCCCCAGCTGCTCGGCGACCTCGGCAGCGGTGAACTCCAGGACCTCGCGCAGCACCAGCACGGCTCGCTGCCGCGCAGGCAGGACCTGCATCGCCGCCACCAGCGCGAGCCGCAGGTCGGTCCGCGCCTCCGCATCGAACCGCGCGTCGGGGAACGGCTGCAGCCAGGGGATGTCGAGGGCCGAAGTGAGCGGCGCACCGGGATCCTCGCTGGGTGCGCCCAGCCCGGATGGCAACGGCCGCCGGGCCCGCCCCTCCAGTGCCGTCAGGCAGGCGTTGGTCGCGATCCGGTACAGCCAGGTCCGCACGGACGCGCGGGTGCGGTCGTACCGGGCACGGGCCTTCCAGGCCCGCAGCATCGTCTCCTGCACCAGGTCCTCGGCCTCGTCGAACGAGCCCAGCATCCGGTAGCAGTACGCCACCAACTCGCCCCGGTACGGCTCGAAGTCCACGGGCCCATCATGGCGCACCCGGGCAGCTCACCTTCGGCGACGGCGGTGACGACGGCAGCCGCTGACGGGGTCCCGTAAGTGCCCGGCCGCAGTCAGTGCGTCAGGAAGTACAGGCCGGGCACCAGGAAGATCGCTCCCGCGATCCCGAAGTTGATCCGCATGGTGGTCAGGCTCCGCCAGGGCGTTGCGTACCGGGTGCGCCGCGTGAACACCACGTCCGCCCAGTCCCGGTCCCACACGTCGACACCGCGGTAGCCGCAGGACACCGCCGTGAACGCGCCGCCCGCGAGCAGTGCGAGCACTCCACGAAAGATCAACGCCGCTTCCCTCCCCAACCCCACGACCAGCGTCGCGTCGCGGCATTGCGTCAGGCGCTCGCCCCGCCGCCCAGCAGCCGCGCGAGCGTGCTCACCGCACCGTCGATCTCGCGGGCGCACTCGTACAGCACAGGGTGCGGCCTTCCCCACGGGTCCGCGATGTCGTCCTCGGCCGGCGGGACCGGGGCGGCGCTGCCCCGGCGACCCGCCGCGGCCGCGATCACAGCGTCGACGACGTCCACAACGTCGACAGCAACCGCAAGCCGCACGAACTCCTTCAGGGTGAAGCAGCGCCGCATCGCCGCCGGCGCGAGCCGCACGGCCGCCTCCCGGTGTTCGCCCGCGAGTCCGAGGACCAGCCCAGCTTCCTCGACGAGCCGTGCGGTGAGCGGGCGGGCCTCGAAGCCGGAGCCGTCGCCGCCCAGCTTCTCCAGCACCGCCCTGGTGGAGCTCTCCATGCCGGGCCGGGGCCATGCCTCCGTGCCGGCGCTCCTCGGCCGTACGGCCGAGCCGGGCGGAAGCTTCGCGGCCAGCAGCCGCTCGGCGAGCACCGAGCGGTGGACGTTGCCCGTGCAGACGAACAGGACCCGGGTCATGTCATCCTTCGCCGGCGAGTCGCGTCGCCGCGGGCGCCGCGGTCTCCTCCTGGGGGGCCGACACACGGGGTGCGGGCAGCTCGCCGTAGGGCCCGTAGGCGCCGTAGCGGTCGCCCCTGGGGACCGGAGCCATGTTGAAGACGGTGCCGAGGACGCGGACGCCCAGGCGGTCCAGCGATTCCGCGGCGGAACGGACCTGATCCCGGCTGGTCTTCGCGGCGCGTACGACGAGCAGCGCGCCCTCGGCGAGCGAGGCGAGTCCGGCGGTGTCGGCGACCGGCAGCAGCGGCGCGGTGTCGACGATCACGGCGTCGTAGGTGTCGGCCAGCTCGCGCAGCACCTCCTGCATGCGTGCCGAGGCGAGCAGTTCCGTGGGGTTCGGCGGTACGGCGCCGCTGGCGAGCACCGAGAGCCGACCGCCGACCTGCTGCATCACGTCCTCGGCGCGGGCCTGCCCGATCAGCACCGTGGTCAGACCGGCGTCCCGGACGAGGCCGAAGGTCCTGGCCACGCACGGGCGGCGCAGGTCGGCATCGACCAGGCAGGTGGAGACGCCCGCCTCGGCGAGCGAGAGGGCGAGGTTCACCGCGGTGTTGGTCTTGCCCTCGCCGGGCAGCGAACTGGTCACCACGATGATCCGCGGCGGGTCGTCGACCTGGGAGAACTGCAGGTTGGTACGCAGCTTGCGGAAGGCCTCGGCGCGGTTGGAGCGCCCGTCGGTGCTGACGAGCGGTTGCCTGGGGGCGTTCCTGTCGTACGGGATGGTGCCGAGACCCGGCAGCGCGGTGAACTCGCCCAGCGCCTCGCTCGTCTTGAGCGTGGTGTCGAGGGTCTCGCGCAGGGCGACGAGTCCGGCACCGAGCAGCAGTCCGCCGAGCCCGCCCACGGCCAGGTTCAGCAGCGGGCGGGGCGAGACCGGATGGATGGGGGTGACGGCCTCCTGGGTGACGCCCAGGGAGACGGGTGAGACGGGCGAGGCGTGCGCAGCCCCCTTCGCCGGCTGGACGACGCGCTTGGGCGTCTCCAGTTGCTCGACGACCACGCTGAACCGCTCCGCGACGGCGTTGGCGATGCGTGCCGCCCGTCTGGGCACGGTGTCCCGGACGGTGATGTCGATGAGCACGGTGTTGAGCGGGGCGACGGCGGTGATCCGGGACGCCAGTTCCTCCGGTGTGATGCGCAGCTTCAGCTTCTTCACCACGGGAACGGTGACCTGGCGGGTCGTCACGATCGAGGCGTACGACTGCACGCGCGCCTGCGAGAAGTTCTGCCCCTGGTTCAGCTGGGCGGTGTCCTCACTGCTGGGGGTGGCCACGAAGAGCTGGGTCCGCGCCTCGTAGACGGGGGTACTCAGGCCGGTCACGGCGAGTGCCGCGCCGATCGCGAGGACCAGACAGACCAGGAAGGTCGGCCAGCGTCTGGCAATAGCTCTAAGGAATCCGTGGAGATCCAAGCTGCACCCCTCATAACCCCTCGCAGACCGAGGGATCTATCCGAAATGAAATGCCTTGTTCCCTATGGGCACACCGAAACATAGGGACTCGAGCACTCAAACGGGGGGAGCCGACGCGGCGACGTAGGCCAACGGTGGGCAAGCACTCCACCATCCGATGGCTTCTGAGTGCCGCCACACCAATAGCTGTCGGTATGTCCCACTTATTCCATGTATCAAGATCCTTGGTACCCGAAATCTTGATCACGACCACGCTGCAGCCTGGCCCGGACTGAAGTCGAGACGAGGAGAGTGAAAAAGATGACGACATCGCCCAAATGGCGGGTTGCCCTGGCATCGGCGGCATCGGCTGCCATGCTCATCGCGGCACCCCTGGTTGGCGCACAGGCCGCCTACGCGCAGCCATACCCGGGGTCGCCTCCGCCCCTGAACGTCAGCACCACGACGGTGAATGCCGGAGACCTGTTGAGCTTCGACACGCCCGCGGGAGTCTTCGAACCCCTCCAGGGCATCACGGTGCTGCTGGAATCGACGCCGATCGTCCTCGGCCATTTCCAGGCCAGGGCTGATGGATCGGTGGCCGGGACGGTGACCATCCCGGAGAACGCCCCCCACGGCTGGCACGTCCTCCGGCTCACCGGGGACAACCCCGACCAGAGCATCGGCGTCACCATCTTCATCGTGGGTGGGGTCGGTGGCACCCCGACGCCGACGCCCACTCCGACGCCCACTCCGACACACACGAGGCCCCCGAAGCCGACCAAGCCCCCGAAGCCGACCAAGCCCCCGAAGCCGACCCACAGCCCCACCCAGCACCCCGGTGGGCACGACGGACATGACGACGGGAACAACGGATCCCACGACCGCGAGCTGGTCACCGACCCGGTGAGCTACGAGCAGCAGGCTCAGCAGCACAACGGCGAAAGCCTCGCCGAGACGGGCAACGGAAAGGCCCTGACCCTGGGCGGCGCCGCCGCGGCGCTGCTCCTGGCGGGCGGTGGCACGACGCTGGCCGTACGCCGTCGCCGTAACTCATGACGGGCAGTTCATGACGGAGCGAGACATCCGTACTGAAGTGGAACGGCGTCCTGGCCCCGGCCGGGACGCCATCCGCATGCCCGGGGCGGAAAACTCCTCCGCAGATCCCTCCGCAGACCCCTCCGCAGACTCCTCCGGCGAAACCTCACCGGGGCGCCGCCGCCTGCTCAGGACCGCGTTGCTGGCCGCCGCGCTGCTCCCGCTGGCCGGTGCCGTCTGGATCGGTGTCACCGGGGTGTTCGCCCGCCGGGAACTGCTCGCGGCCCAGCAGGACCTCGACGCGCTGCGGCACTCGGTGGCGGCCGGCTCGGCCTCCGGCACGGTGCCCGCCCGGGCGGCGGAACAGGCCGTGCGCTCGGCCGCCGACCACGCGGCTCGGGCGCATCGTCTCACCACCGGGCCGGCCTGGTACTCCGTTGCCGAACTGCCCTTTCTCGGGGGGCCCGTGCGCACCGTGCGCGGCGCCGCCTACGCCGTGGACCGGCTGGCCGGTGATGTGCTGCCCTCGCTGACCGACGTCCTGCCGCCGGCCACGCAGGACGGGGGCGGCGGCGGTATGTCCGAGGCCCTCGCGGGGCTGCAACAGCACGGGCGGGACATCGCCCGGGCCGCGGACGTCGTGGCCGAGGTAAGGACCGATGTGCACGGTCTGCCCCGGTCCACCTGGCTGCCGGCGGCCGACCGGGCCCGCGCCGGGCTGCAGCAGCAACTGGACCGCCTCGCCCCGGTGATGACCGACGCATCCGTGGCCGCTCGCGTGCTGCCGCCCATGCTCGGCACGCAAGGACAGCGGCGTTACTTCCTCGCGTTCCAGAACCTCGCCGAGTCGCGCGGCACCGGCGGCCTTCCGGGCGCCTTCGCCGTGCTGCGGGCCGACCGAGGCCGGCTGTCCTTCGAGCGGTTCGGCAACAACACGGAGATGGAGACGGTAAAGCCGGACATCGACCTCGGAGCGGAGTTCAACACCCGGTACGCGGGCAGCGACCCCTCCCATACCTGGCCCAACTCCAACATGAGCCCGCACTTCCCCTACGCGGCCCGCATCTGGGCGGCGGCCTGGCGCAAGCACACCGGCGAGCGGGTGGACGGGGCGATCGCCGTCGATCCGGTCACGCTGAGCCGTCTCCTGCAGGTCACCGGCCCGGCCCGGATGGCCGACGGGACCGAGCTCACCCCCGGCAACGTCGTGGACCTCACCGAGCGGACCAGCTACGCGAAGTACGACGACGTGGCCCGGCGCAAGGCGTTCTTCGTCGACGCCGCCCGTGCCGCCGCCGCACGGCTGATGGGGGCGCTCGACGACACGCACCGGCTGCCCGCACTGCTCGTCGCCGTGAACGACGCCCAGCGGGCCGGACGGCTGAAGGTCTGGAGCGCCCACCCTGCGGAGCAGCGCCTCCTGGAATCCCGCCCCTACGCGGGCGCGCTCCCGGACACCCCCGGCCCCTTTGCGGGAATGGTGGTGAACAACGCGGCCGGCGGCAAGCTGGACTACTACCTCGACCGCAGCCTGACCTGGGAAGCGGGCGCCTGCTCCGGCGACGGGCGCGCGGTCACCGTACGCATGACCCTGACCAACCGGGCACCGGCCTTTGGCCTGCCCGACTACGTCACCCTCAGGGCGGACCACCCTCCCTACCGCACCCGCCCGGGGGACAACCGCCTGAGGGTGTCGTACTACGCCGGGGTCGGAGCCACCCTCACCGACGCCACCCTGGACGGCCGCAGCGCACTGCTCGCGCCGGCCCTCGAACGCGGCCACTCCGTGTTCACGAAGGACCTGGAGCTGCCCGCGGGCTCCAGCCGCACCCTGGTGCTGCATCTGCGGGAGCCGCACGCGGACGGCACGCCGGCGCTGCTGCGGCAGTCTCTGGTGATGCCGCAGCGGACCACGATCGAGCCGGGCGGCGCCTGCCGTGTCTGAGCGCGTGCGCCGCACGGCGGGGGCCGTACTCACGGCCGCACTGCTGCTGGCGGCACGCCCGCCGGCGCACCAGGTCGAGCAGCTGCGGGTCAAGGTACTCAAGACCTTTCCGCACGACCCGCAGGCGTTCACCCAGGGACTTGAGATGGCCGGCGGCACGCTCTACGAAGGCACCGGCCTGTCCGGCCAGTCCTCGGTGCGGGCGGGGCCCTTGGGCAAGGAGCCCACGGTGCGCGTCGCGCTCCCCGCGCCCTTGTTCGGTGAGGGCATCACCGTGCTCGGCCGGACCCTGTGGCAGCTGACCTGGCGGGACCGGACCGCCATCGAGCGCGACGCCAGGACACTTGCGGAGCTGCGTCGCGTCCCGTACCCGGACGACGGCTGGGGCGTGTGCCTCCAGCGGGACCGGAACCGGCTGGTGACCAGCGACGGCTCGGCACGGCTGACGTTCCGTGACCCCGGCACGCTCGCGAGGACGGGCGAGGTCACCGTGACCGAGGACGGCCGGCCGGTGACGGAGCTGAACGAGCTGGAGTGCGTCGGCGGCGCGGTGTACGCCAACGTGTTCCTCACCGACCGCATCGTGCGCATCGATCCCGCCACGGGAGCGGTGACGGCGCGCATCGACGCCTCCGGACTGCTGCGCGCCGACGAACTCGTCCCGGGGGCCACGCTCAACGGAATCGCGGCGGTCCCCGGCACGGATCAGTTCCTGGTCACCGGGAAGTTCTGGCCGAAAATGTTCAAGGTGGCGTTGGTCCCCGCCTGACGCGCGGGCACTTGGCATATGCAATCGGCATGGAACTCTGCTCATCGGGTGAGAGTTGCCCGCACCCCAGCGTCGCGCCCCCATGTGCATGGCACATCCATACACACTCAAACAGTCCTTTTTGATGTACTTGGAGGCGGAATGTGGCTGTTCGAGGACACGATGCCCCACGTGCCTGGGGCAAGACCTGCGCAGACACAGGTCATCCGGGAGCCGCCGCCGCCCCGGCGCCGCACCGGCAAGGCCGCCTGGTACGCACCCACCGCCGTCGTCGGCGACGCGACCGGCGCGGCCCTGCCGGTATACCTGGCCTTCGCACTGGTCGACCGCGCCAGTGCCCTGGCCTACGCGACAGTGGCGGCCGCGGCCTGGCTGCTCGTACGCGTCGTACGGAACCGCTACGCCGAACGCAGTCTCGGCGAGGGCAACAGCGCCGGGCTCGCACTGCAGGACTGGCTGGTACTGGTCGGCCTGCTCGCGGTGGTGCGGGCGGCGACGGGCGAGGAGTCCCCGTTCCTCGTGGCGCTCGCCGCACTGGTGCCCTGCGTGCCGACGAGTGCCGTCGTGCACCGACTGATCCACCGTCATCTTCTCGCCCGGCGCCGCGACGGCCTGGCCGTCCGCCGGGCCCTGGTGATCGGGGAGGCGCACGCCGTCGACGGTCTGGTGAGCCATCTCGCGCGACGGACCGACCACGAGCTCGTCGTCGTCGGGGTGTGCCCGGTCGGCGACGAGGACCCGCACGCACTGGCCCCGGTCGCCACCCGCCTGGGCAGCCAGGCGCCGCAGCGCCCGTCGGCCGACACCGCCCCGGTGCTGGAGGCGGCCCGGCGGCTCGATGTGGACGTGGTCGTCGTCGTACCGGGATCGCGCCTGTCCGGCACGCGCCTGCGGCGGCTGTCTTGGGCCCTGCACGGCGAGGAGCGCCCGCTCGTGGTCGTACCCGGCCTGAGCGAGGTCGCCGGGCGCCGGGTGGGCGTCCACTCGGTGGCCGGGCTCACGATGCTGAACGTGGCCCCGCCGCTGCGGCGCGGGCCCGCGATGCTGGTCAAGTCGGTGACGGACCGGCTCGGCGCGGCACTGTTGATCGTGCTGCTCGCCCCGGTGTTCGCGGCGGTGGCCCTGGCCGTACGGCTGGACTCCCCGGGCCCGGTCGTGCACCGGCAGACGCGCATCGGCCGGAACGGGAGGCCGTTCACCATGGCCAAGTTCCGCACGATGGTCGCCGACGCGGAGCGGCTGCGGCACCAGCTGGCCGGGGGCAACGAGCAGGACGGCCGGATGTTCAAGATCCGCCGCGATCCGCGGATCACCCGCACCGGCCGGGTGCTGCGCCGCTGCTCCCTGGACGAACTGCCCCAGCTGTTCAACGTGATGCAGGGCCGCATGTCCCTGGTCGGTCCGCGGCCGCCGCTGCCCGACGAGGTCGCCGGGTACGACGAGGTGGAGCTGCGCAGGCTGGCGGTCAAGCCGGGGCTCACCGGCCTGTGGCAGGTCAGCGGCCGCTCCGACCTGTCCTGGGACGAGACGGTCGCCCTGGACCTCCGGTACGTGGACAACTGGTCCCCGGCCGGAGACCTCGCGGTTCTCGCTCGTACGGTGCGTGTCGTCGTGGCCGGCACCGGGGCCTACTGAGCGCCGGCGGGACGGTCGGGACGGGCGGCCTCTAGTCCAGGACGCCCAGCTCGGTGTCCGGGCGGCAGAACGCGCACGGTTCGATGTTCGGGTCCGTGAGCGCGACGCGGGCTTCGTGGTCTCCGATCGGGTGGGGGGTGCCCTCGATCATCGTGCAGTCGTCCGTGTGGATCACGGCGGGCTCGGGCCCGCCCGGCGTCCGCTTCTGCTGGACGACGAACCCCGTCGACCGCCGCCGGCCCCGGCTCGGCGCGAAGGAGGGCGGTACGGCGGGACGCCGTGCGGGCGCGTGCGGCCGTGGGTTTCCCGGCGCCGACCGGCCCTCGGCGCGGTCCAGTGCCTCCCGTACCGCGTCCCGCTGCAGACGCAGATAGATGCCGACGGTGTCGCTCCGCGCGATCTGTTCCTGGAGGTACGCGAGGATCGCCCGGAGCCGCGGTGCGTCAGGTGGCAGCGCGGACATGCCCCGCACCGGTGGCGCTCCACGCCTGCTGCGCCTGGACGAGGTCGTCGAGGAACGGTCGCATGCCCAAATTCAAGCACGTGTTCGATTTTGGGCGCCATCCCGAGCTACGCGGAAACGATCGCGTCGGCCACTTGCCCGGGCTCGTCGACCTGGACGTAATGACCGGCTTCGACGAGCAGACACAGCTCGCTGTTCGGGAACAGGTCGGCGAACTGCCGTGCCACCCGCGCGTTGAGGTAGCGGTCCCGGGCCCCGAAGACGACCCGTACGGGCGGCTGGAACGCGCGCAGCTCGGGGAGGCGGCGTGTGCGGCTCAGTACGGCCGAGAGGAGCTCGTCGTTGAGCCGCCAGAAGGCCGGGCGCGCGGCGGGAAACTGCTCGTAGAGCCGCGCCACGCACTGCTCGCGCACGCCTGGGTCACGGATGAACCGGCCCACCTGCCAGGCGAAGAGGCGCCGGTCCAGCTCCGGTCGGCGCCGGACGGCGGCGCGCGCGGCCGTGCGTACCAGCGGCGTGGAGTAGAGGGCGATGGCGGGCGGGCGGCGCAGCGCGGGGGTCCAGTGGTAGTAGGTGTTCAGCAGGACGAGCCGCTCGACACGGTCCGGGTGGGCGAGCGCCCAGTCGATCGCGGGCGGGCCCGAGGCGTCGTGCGCCACCAGCACCAGCCGGCGGGTGCCCAGGTTCTCGGCCACCGCTTCGGCGACGGCGGAGAGGTCACCCACCTGACCGGCCACCGAGTAGGGGTACTCGCGCGGCTTCTCCGACTCCCCCCAGCCCAGGAAGTCGAACCGCACCACGGGCGCCCGGCCCTGGAGGTATGGCAGCAGCCGGTCGTAGAGGCGGGTGCTGTCGGGGAAGCCGTGCATGAGGACCACAGGCGTGCCGTTTCCCGGCAGGACTTCGGCGTGCAGGCGGTAGGGACCGCGCGATACGGCCAGCGGCTCGACGGCCGGGTCCATGACACCCTCCCTCGTCCTACCCCGTCACACCCTCATTCCTCCGCACACCCTCATTCAAGCCCTCCCGCCACAGTCCCGCGACCGCTCCCCACTAGCCTTGGACTCGTGGACGAGAACGGACTGCTCATGGCGAACTTCCGCGTCAACCTCGTCCCGGCAGTCCTGGCGCCGGCCAACCCGCCGTGGCAGCGGGACGTCTGGCTGGACCCGTCCGTCTTCGAGAACCTGGATCACATCTTCCACACGCTCTTCGACGACTTCTGCGATGCCGACAACCCGCAGACCTACCTCGGCACCAGCCTGAGGACCGAGGAAGAGGTCGCTCTCATGCGGCAGTTGGGGGCCGCACTCAACGCCGCGACGGACGAGGTGCCCCACGACACCGACGCGGAATACCTCTCCTCGAAGGCCTGGCCCGAGGTCGTGGCAGTCGCCGGACGTCTCGCGCGGGTCATGGTCGCGAACGACCTCAGCGAACTCGTGCGCCTTCACCAGCGGGGCCGTTGAGCCCGCGTCGGCGGTTGCGGATGGTGCGGGCCGCGTAGGCGGTCAGGGTCAGTGCGCCGGTCAGGAAGGTCAGGCGGGCCAGCAAGCCGCCGTCGGCGTACGGCACTTGTTGCAGCAAGCCGACCGGGACGAACGCGAGTACCGAAGCGGTCATCAGGAGGGCCGCCAGGAGGGGGCCGAAGCGGGCGCGGGCCATCGCCAGGGCGGCGGGCACCGCGAGGACCAGCGGGGTGAAGAAGAACAGCAGACGCAGCGGATCGGGGCGCGCGTCGGTCGTGGCGGACGGCCCGGAGTCCGCCTGGAAGACCGTGAGCGACCCGACCAGCAGCGGCACTCCCAGGGCCAGGGCGATCAGCGCGATGGTCCGGCGGGCGGAACTCGTGGTGGGCGGCAGGTCCGGCGGGGCGAGCAGGACGAGGACGGCGACCAGGGCCAGCCCCGCGAGCGTCGACCGGTTCTCGGCGAGGCCTTCCGTGCCGTCCGTCCAGCGGACCAGGGGGAAGGACACGACGGCGCCCAGCAGCGCGGCCCCGGCGGCGATCCGGGCGGCCGACCAGCGGCCCGCGAGCGCACAGCCGAGGACGGCGAGCCAGGGGACGTACGCGAGCGGGGTGTAGGCGCGTTCACCGTCCCAGGGCAGCGGAGGCACCCGCCACAGGACGAGCAGGGTGAGGGAGAGAGTGGCGGCTATCGGAATCGCCAGGGGCAGCAGCCTCGCCAGGAGGCGGCCGCCGGGGCGGGCGGAGTCCAGGCCGGTGCGCAGGCGCAGGGCGTGACCGAGGACCGCGGCCTGTTCGAGGGCACCGGCGCGCCGGCCTTCCTCGGCCGTGACGCGGAGGATGAGGTCGCTGATCTCGGCGGCGTACTCGCGGCGGTAGGCGGCGGGGTACGCACGGGTGGTCCAGTGCGGCGGGGGCGTGCTCATGCGGTGGCTCCGTCCGGCCGGGCGGGGTTGGCGCCCAGGCGCCGTACCGCTTCGTCGGCGGTGGCGCGCAGGCGCTCGGCCTCGGCGGCCAGCAGGACGGAGCCGGCGTCGGTGAGGGCGTAGGTGCGGCGCATCCGGCTGTCGACGATCTCCTCGCTCTCGACGCGGACGAGCCCCTGCTTGAGCAGGCGGTCCAGCGCGCCGTACAGGGTGCCGGCCCGCATGCGGACCCGGCCCCGGGAGATCTTCTCGACCTCCTGCATCAACGCGTAGCCGTGGCGGGGGGCGTCCGCCAACGCGGTCAGGAGAAGGAGCGTCGGCTCCCGCAGCGGTTGCTCGGTCATACGCCGAGCATATACCGGCTACCGATATATACAGCCACTTGCCCGCGTCAGGATTCTTTACGCACTCCTGACGCGCCCCACCGCATCCGCCGAGCCCCGGCCGGTGTCATCTCCGGTGTCCCAATGTCCCGTCGGAGAATGGAGTGCCATGGAGGGCACCGTCGTCGCAGTCGTGCTCGTGGTCGTGCTGGCCCTGCTCGTGCTGCGCAGTGGGATGCGGGTGGTCAACCAGGTCGAGCGCGGAGTGGTGTTCCGCTGGGGCAAGGCGCTGCCGTCGTACCGTCATCCGGGCATCACCTTCCTGATCCCGTTCGCCGACCGGATGCGGAAGGTGAACGTGCAGGTGGTCACCATGCCGGTGCCCACCCAGGAGGGCATCACCAGGGACAACGTGTCCGTCAAGGTCGACGCCGTCGTCTACTTCCGGGTGACCGACCCCGTACGGGCCGCCATCGAGGTGCAGGACTACGTCTTCGCCGTCGGCCAGGTCGCCCAGTCCTCGCTCCGGTCCATCATCGGCAAGAGCGACCTCGACGACCTGCTCACCGACCGCGAGCGGCTGCACGAGGGCCTGGCGCTGATGATCGACAGCCCGGCCGCCGAGTGGGGCATCCACATCGACCGCGTCGAGATCAAGGACGTACAGCTGCCGGAGTCCCTGAAGCGCTCCATGTCCCGGCAGGCCGAGGCGGAGCGCGAGCGGCGCGCCCGGGTCATCACCGCGGACGGTGAGTTCCAGGCCGCGCAGCAGCTCGCCAACGCCTCGCGGATCATGGCCGAGACCCCCGAGGCGATGCAGCTGCGGCTGCTGCAGACCGTCGTCGAGGTGGCCGCCGAGAAGAACTCCACGCTGGTGATGCCCTTCCCGGTGGAGCTGCTGCGCTACTTCGAGCGGGCGACCAAGCGGCTCGACCAGGAGGTCGAGAAGAACGAGCGGGAGCTGGACGGACCGGCCGCGCTCAAGGCCGGGATCGAGCAGATCGCCGCCGTCGCCGACAAGTTCGGGCCCACCGCGGAACTCACCGCTCCGCAGGAACCGGCAGCGGAGCCGTCCGCTCCCGTCGAGCAGCAGTAGCCAGCGTCAGCGTCACGGCGAGTGACGCGCACGCCATGAGCGTCATCGCGCGGGCGGGCGAGGTGAGCTGGGCCACCGAGCCCGCCAGCGCGGCGCTGACGCCCTGCGCGGCGACCATGCCGGTGGCGTGCAGGCCGAGGGCCTGGCCCGCGAGGTCGTCGGGGGTGAGGGACATCAGGCGTTCCTGGAGGACGAGGCTCGCGGCGAAGCCGGCGGAGGCGACACTGACGGCCAGGGCCGACAGCACCACTCCCGGCCGCAGGAAGAAGAACAGGTAGGGCACCGCCAGCAGCAGGCGCAACGGGGTCGCGAGACGGGGGCGCACCGCGGGCGGTACCAGACGGCCCACCGCCATGTCGCCGACGAACATGCCCAGCGCCCCGCACGCGTACAGCGTGCCGGCGGCCGAGGGGGCGTAGGAGACGTAGAGCGAATCGCCGCCGACCACCAGGCCGTTGGGGACCCACAGGCCCAGGTAGGTCAGGCGGCGGGGGCGTACGGACCACAGGAGGGCGTTGGTGCGCCAGGTCGCCGAGAAGGACGGGCGGCCGGCGGAGCGCGGTGGGCGGGCCGTGAGGCCCAGGTGGGTGACGAGGGCGGATGCCGCGTACAGCGCCGCCGCCAGCAGCAGGCAGGTCTGCGGGGAGAGGAGCGTCAGCAGTGCGCCGCCCGAGGCGAAGCCGGCCATCTGGATCAGGCCCCAGAGCATGTTGTACACGGAACGGCCGAGGACGTAGCCGTCCTTCGTCAGGATCTCGTTCAGCAGTCCCGCGCGCGCTCCCCCGCCCAGCGACGCGACCAGGCCCTGCACGAGCAGGACGACGAAGACCGCCCAGATCGGCAGACCGGGCAGTGCCAGCACCGCCGTGCCCACCGCGTAGGCGAGGCCGATGCCGGACAGCGTCGCGCGCGGCGGCAGCCGGTCGGCGCCCGAGAGCAGGAACGTGGCGCCCAGCAACTGGGCCAGCTGCGGGCCGAACATGCTCACCGCCGACAGGAGAGGGGAGCCGGTGGCCCGGAAGACCAGCGTGCCGAGGGCCAGGCCGCCGATCGTCTGGGCCGCGGCGGAGGCGGCGAAGGAGAGCAGGAACGGAGTGAACTCGGGGGTGCGGAACAGGGTCCGGTAGCTGCGCATGCAGGGGAGTCTCGGGGCGGCCCGGGGGCTGTGTTTAGTGTTTCGCCGCGCTGCGAAAGGTCGTACGCATGGGCCTGTGGCAGATCGACACCGACACCCTCGCCCGCAGCCGGTTCGTGCTCTCGCCGTTCGCCGAGACGTTCGCGAGCCTGAAGCTGCTGCACGCGGGTACCGCCGCCCATCCGGGCGAGGAGGCCTGGCTGCGCACGCATCTGCCCGGCTACCGGGCGCGCCTGGCGGCCGACCCGGTGGCCGCGCCGCTCGTGTCGGCGGCGCTCGGCACGGCCTGGATCGCCGACTTCTTCTGCCCCACCTCGTGTGCCGGGGAGAGTTTCGAGGGGACCGTGGCCCGGGTGCGGTCGGCCGGGGCCGGGCAGGCGCGGGCCGACCTCCGGGTGTCCCTGCGGGGCCTGCTCCCGGCCGCTCTGGAGCAGGACGACCTGCCCGAGCGGGCGGCCGCGCTCCTGACGTACGTCTGGGAGGAGGCCGTACGGCCGTACTGGGAGCGCCGGCGGCGGGTCCTGGAGGCCGACATGGTGGCGCGGACCGCGCGGGTGAGCCAGGGCGGCTGGGCGGCCGTGCTGGACTCGCTGGGGCCGCGGACGCGGTGGCTCGGGGAGAGCGGGCTCCAGGTCAACCGGCACGCGTATCCGGCGCGGGAGATCGCCACCGGGGCCGAGCTGCTGTTCATGCCGGTGACGCCGCGGACCGGCTGGGTGTCATGGGAGGGACGGGAGCGCTACGCCGTCGTCTACCCGTGTCTGGGGGTGCTCGCCGAGGAGCACGGCCGGCGGCCGGTACCGGCCGGGCTCGGGGCGCTCATCGGGAGCGCGCGCGCCGGACTGCTGGTACTGCTGGGGACTCCGATGAGCACGACCCAGCTGGTCGCCGTGACCGGGCAGGGGCTGGGCTCGGTCGGCCGGCATCTGAAGGTGCTGCTCGGCGCCGGGCTGGTGGAGCGGCGGCGAGCCGGGCGGTCGGTGCTGTACTCGCGGACGGCGGCGGGTGACGTGGTCGTCGAGGCCGGGAACCGGTCCGCCACTTAGCGGCAGACCGGATGGGCAGGCGCGCGGCACAGCGCGGCGGGGTCAGTATCCGCTTTTGGCTTCCTCCCCTGCCTGACGGCAGGGGATTCCTACGGCTCGCGTCGTAGGGCTTCCTGCTTCGTCACCGGCTGCCCGCCCGGAGAACTCCGTTGAGGTCTTACACCGGCTCCACAGGCCGACACCGCCAGCCCGGCGGCCAGAAGGTTCTTCGCGGCGTTCCCGTCGCGATCGTGGGTGACGCCGCAGTCGGCGCACGTCCAGGTGCGCACGTGCGGCGGCATCTTGTCCTGCAGGGCTCCACAGTTCGAGCACAGCTTGGAGGACGGGAACCAGCGGTCGACCGCGATCACTTCGCGGCCGTACCAGGCTGCCTTGTACTCCAGCATGCTCCGGAACTCGCCCCACACCGCATCACTGATCGCGCGGGCGAGCCTGCCGTTCTTGAGCAGGTTACGGACGGTGAGGTCCTCGATCACGATCGTTTGGTTCTCACGAACGAGCCGAGTGGTGACCTTGTGAAGGTTGTCGCTTCGCCGGTCGGCGATGCGAGCGTGGATGCGGGCGACCTTCCGGCGTGCCTTCTCCCGGTTCGCCGATCCCTTCTCCCTACGGGCGTGTACCCGCTGGGCCTTCGCGAGGCGCGCACGGTCGCGCCGCTCATGCCGAGGGTTGGTGATCTTCTCCCCGCTGGACAGAGTCAACAGATGGTCGAGTCCGGCGTCCACGCCGACCGCGTTCCTGTTGTCCGGGAGCGGCTTGACGCCGGGGTCCTCGCACAGCAAGGACACATACCAGCGACCGGCCGTGTCCTGCGACACCGTGACCGTGGACAGCGTGGCACCCTCGGGCAGGGGACGGGACCACACGATGTCGAGCGGCTCGGCCATCTTCGCCAGCGTCAGCCTGCCGTCGCGGAAGCGGAACGCACTGGTGGTGTACTCGGCGGACTTGCGGGACTTCTTCCGCGACTTGAACCGCGGGTACTTCGCCCGCTTGGCGAAGAAGTTCGTGAACGCCGTCTGCAGGTGGCGCAGGGCCTGCTGCATCGGGACGGAGGAGACGTCGTTGAGGTACGCGAGTTCCTCGGTCTTCTTCCACGCCGTCAGCATCGCCGACGTCGCGTTGTAGTTCACCCGCTCCTGCCGCAGCGCCCACGCCTGCGTGCGTGCCGCGAGCGCGAGGTTGTAGACCTTCCGCACACACCCGAACGTGCGCGACAGCTCGGCCGTCTGCACATCGGTCGGATAGAAGCGGTACTTGAACGCCCGCTTCACGTGGGTGGTAGGCACGTTTCACATACTAGTGCATCAGTTTGTGACCAGGATGGTCGATGATGGATGCCGGTCCGCCCGTTCGGCGGACCGGCTTTCCTCGAAGGAGATCTGATGACGACCACTGAGAACAACGGGTCCGTGCTCGACGTCGAGATCGGTGCGCTGCAGGGCGGCTCCGCCGACCTGAGCAGCTACGCCGGCAAGGCGGTGCTCATTGTCAACGTGGCCTCCAAGTGCGGTCTGACCCCGCAGTACAACGGCCTGGAGAAGCTCCAGGAGCGGTACGCGGCGCAGGGCTTCACCGTGCTCGGGGTGCCCTGCAACCAGTTCATGGGCCAGGAGCCCGGGAGCGCCGAGGAGATCGCCGAGTTCTGCTCCGCGACGTACGGCGTGACCTTCCCGCTGACCGAGAAGGTCGAGGTGAACGGCGAGGGCCGGCACCCGCTGTACGACCGTCTGGTCGGCTTCGCCGACGCCGAGGGGCACGACGGGGACATCCGCTGGAACTTCGAGAAGTTCCTGGTCGGTCGGGACGGCAAGGTCGTCGCCCGCTTCTCGCCGCAGACCGAGCCGGAGTCGGCCGAGCTCGTGGCCGCCGTGGAGGCCCAGCTCTCCTAGCCGGTTGACCTTGCCCCTGGGGCAAGGGTGAGCGTCCTTGTCACCGGGCGGAAGGCGCCCGGTGACGGAGGATGGCGTAGTGGACGACGAACTGCTCACCATCGGCGCGTTCGCGGCGCGGGCCAGGCTGTCGGCCAAGGCCCTGCGGCTGTACGACCGGCTCGGACTGCTGTCCCCGGCGCGTGTCGACGAGGCCAGCGGCTACCGCTACTACCGCGCCGACCAGGCGGAGCGTGCCCGCCTGGTGGCGCTGCTGCGGCAGCTGGACATGCCGCTCGCGCGGATCGCCGAGGTGGTGGAGGCGGACGGGCCCGAGGCCGCGGACCGGCTCGCCGCGTACTGGGCGGACGTCGAGGCGCGGGTCGCGGGGCAGCGGACGCTCGCCGAGTACCTCCGTGGACGGTTGTCCGGGAGGAGTTCGGAGATGTACGGGAAGTTCGTGGTGGAGACGGTGGACGTGCCCGAGCAGGTGGTGATCACCGAGACGCGGCACACCCTGGCCGACGAGCTGCCGGCGTGGATCGGGGCGTCGCTGAGGCGGCTGGAGTCGGCGGCGCGGGAGTGCGGGGGCGTGGCGGGTGCCCCGTTCGTCGTCTACCACGCCGAGGTGTCCATGGAGAGCGACGGCCCCGCGGAGTCGTGCGTACCGGTCGCGGACGCGGAGGCGGCCCGCGCGTGGGCGGCCCGGCATGGGCGAGCCTGGGAGACGAAGGTGAGGGTGGAGCCGGCCCAGCGGCTGGCGTTCACCCGCATCACCAAGGCCCAGGTGGCCCATCCGCAGATCCTGGCCGCCTTCGAGGCGGTGGAGGAGTGGATGTCCGGTCAGGTCCTGGAGATGGCCGGGCCGTGCCGGGAGGTGTACTTCGCGGACTGGGAGGCGTCGGGGGCGCATGACCCGGTGTGCGATGTGGCGTTCCCGGTGAAGTGAGGGCCCTGGCAGGAGCAGAAAGAGGGTGAGCCCCCTCGGCAAGGACGGCGGGCTGGTCGAGAGGGCTCTGGGTGGTGCTTGTGCAGTTGTCGTGTAGGTGTCCGGGGCTTGTTGGCGAGGGTCAGGGAGCCCCCTAAGCCTTGACCGAGGCCACGAATGCGTTCCAGGCGTCGGCGGGGAAGGCGAGGACCGGGCCCTCCGCGACCTTGGAGTCACGCACGGCGAGTTCGACGGCCGCGGCCGACCTGACCTCGACGCAGGCTCCGTTCCCTGCGGAATAGGAGGACTTGGTCCACGTCTCCGTGGCGCCCTGAAGCAGTGCCATTTCCACTCCTGTAGCGAGTTGCTGTAGTGCCATTCACGCCAACCATGTCGATCGATTGGCGTGATCGACGCTACTCGGCAACATCCCTTCCTGGAGTGGCCGTTCACTCAACCGGATGGCATATTCCAGGTGAGCCTTCCGCTGGAGCGTTACACCGGTGTACGATCCGGCGCTTCATGCGGAAGCACCCTCAACGGGCATACTCTTTGGCCACGTCTGCAATGTATTGCCGGGATTGCTCCACATTCAGGGACTGTGCCCGCAAGTGCTCGTACATCACCGCGTACTTCTGGACGTCGTGCGCCTTCTCCAGATAGAGATCACTGGTGACGCCCTCCAGGTACACCACGCTGGAGTCGGCCGCGTCGGCGAACTCCAGGATCGCGTACTGGCCGTTGAGCCCCGGGTGCGCGCCCACCTCGAACGGCAGGACCTGCACGGTGACATGGGGCAGCTGGGACATCTCGATGAGGTGCTCCAGCTGCTCCCGCATGACCAGCTTGCTGCCCACCACCCGGCGCAGCGCCGCCTCGTCCAGCACCACCCACAGCCGGAGCGGGTTGTTCTCGGCGGCGATACGTTCCTGTCGCCGCAGCCGCACCTGGACCCGCTTCTCGATGTCGGTCGTCGAGGTCTCCGGCAGCGCGCCCTGCACCAGGGCCTCCGCATACGCCCGGGTCTGCAACAGCCCGGTGACCAGCTGGGGTTCGTACACCCGCAGCGACTCGGCGTCGGTCTCCAGGCCGATGTAGACGCTGTACGGGATGTCCCCGAACGCATGCCACCAGCCCTGTTGCCGGGAGTCCCGGGCCATCTCCATCAGCGAGTCGACGACCCGCTGGTCCTCGACCTCGTACACCCCGCACAGATCACGGACGTCACGCTGGCTGATGCTGCGCCGGCCGTTCTCCAGACGGCTGATCTTCGACTGCGAGACCAGCAGTCGCTCCGCCACTTCCTCGGCCGTCATGCCCTTGAGCTCGCGGAGCCTGCGCAGCTCCTGGCCCAGCCGGCGTCGCCTGACGGTTGGATTGACATTGGACGCCACGGGACGTGCACCTCCGGCTGCCTGCCTGTACCTGGCACTTTGCGTATCTGCTGTTGAGCAGACTGCCACCAAGGTGCTTACTACCGCTGGCAAACAGTGGATATGCAGCGCGTACGCGTCAGTTCGGGCACAAGCAGCCGAGCGGGGCGGTGAGACACGGTGTCTCACCGCCCCGCTCGGACCAGCGGCTCCCGAACCGGGTCTGTGGGGACTGACGGTGCGGCGGTCGTGCGGTGTGTGCGGGTGCGATGCCGTGGTGCTGCGGCTCAGTGGACCACGGCGCGCGCCATGGAACCGTGGCGCGGTTGCATCGGAACGCCACGAGCGGGTTCCGCTGCGGCCCTGGCTCCCGGTCCGGCCTGGCGGCCGGCGGATGCCGGGTTGCGGCGTGGCTGGGCCACAGCGCCGTTCTGGACGTCCATCACGGCGTGTGCCACGAGGCCGCCCATCGGGTCGTGCCGGATCAGGTCCCGCAGCCGGGAGCGGGACGAGCGTCCCTCGTTCCCCGGATACAGGTGCTTGCCGAGGCCGACCGCGTGCGCCAGGGCGGCGAGCGCCGCGGTCCGCGGGTCCGGCGGTACGCCGGTGCGGATCGCGGAATCCAGCCGGGAACGGATCTCCCGGCTGATGTCGGTGTCCGTCGCCTGGTAGCGAGTCGTCGGCAGCACCCCGCACATCTGTCCCGGTACGGCGGCAACCATGCCGCACCGCTCCAGATGCGAGAGGTACGTCTGGCGGAGCCCGAGACGCGGCCCGCCGATCCAGTGGACAGCACGAACCGGAGCGCCGCGCCTTCGCAGCAACTCCAACGCGCAGTCCAGAGTTGGATCTCCTGTCGGCCGTGGCACCACCACGGCGATACGATCCCCGTCTGGGGCTATCCGTCCGGCCAGCGCCAGCTCCACTAGCTGTGCTCCGGCCAGACCGAGGTCGAGCGACTGCGGCTGCGCAGTGGTACCCGTGGCCGGGTCCAATGCCAGCAGCAGAAGCTCCTCCGGAATTGTTCTGCGGCTCCTGCCCATCCATGCCTCCCCGCGTGGATGAATGACAGGGTGACCCCTCTCACATTGGTCTGTCGAGGGTGCGTGACCGGTTCGTAAGGGAACCGGTAGGTATGTCGTTCTCGTCTAGCCGCATGGGTCAAGCCCGCACACAGGACACTGGTACATGGTTCGGACAGCGTCGGGGAGGCGGGGTCCGGACTGCGGTTAGGGCACGGAGGGCGTGCGGCACATGGAGGAGGCATCGGTGGCGGGCGAGTCCCCCGACAAGTCGAAGCAGCGCGAGTCGTCGGCAGAACCGACGCCGGGGAGCGGGGGTCCGGTTCCCGAGGCACGCGACCCGCGTCTCGCGGTGTCCCGCCGCACCGCGGACACGGCGACCCGTGTCCTGTCGGTGCGGGACGTGCCCGCTACCGCGGGAGGCCCCGAGCAGGAGGCCGAGGACAGCCGCCTGCGCGCGGCGGTGGCAACGTGGGTCCGCACGGGCGGCTCCGCCGGGTCCGACGAGGAGGCCCGGGCGGACTCCGAGGGCGAGGGGGCCCGGAGCGCGTCGCAGGCGGACTCCGAGGGCGAGGAGGACCGGAGCGCGTCGCAGGCGGACTCCGAGCCCGAGGACGCCCGGAGCACGTCGCAGGCGGACTCCGAGCCCGAGGACGCCCGGAGCACGTCGCAGGCGGACTCCGAGCCCGAGGACGCCCGGAGCACGGCACAGGCGGACTCCGAGGCCAAGGGTGAGGGCGGGTCGGCGGCGGCCGACGCGGAGGCCGAGGACGACGAGGCGACGGCGGACGCGGACTCCGCGCCCGAGGACGCTCGCAGCTCGGCACAGGCCGGCTCCGAGGCCAAGGGTGAGGGCGGGTCGGCGGCGGCCGACGCGGAGGCCGAGGACGACGAGGCGACGGCGGACGCGGACTCCGCGCCCGAGGACG
>NZ_JBVHLX010000028.1:38396-38975 GCF_055558775.1 Streptomyces sp. NPDC025638
ACGCTCGCAGCTCGGCACAGGCCGGCTCCGAGGCCAAGGGGAGCGAGGCCGGGGCCGGTTCGGAGACCGAGGACGAGGCGCGCGCCGACTCCGACGGCGAGGGCGAGCAGGGAGCGGCACAGGCCGGCTCCGACGCGACGGACGAGGACGGGTCGGCGGCCGACGCCAAGGGCGAGGGCGATTCGGCAGCCGACACCGAGGCCAAGGGCGAGGGCGATTCGGCGACGGTCCACACCGAGGCCGAGGACGACCAGGCGGCGGGCCGGGACGACTCCGAGCCCGAGGACCCTCGCAGCTCGGCGCAGGCCGGCTCCGGGGCCAAGGGGAGCGAGGCCGGGGCCGGTTCGGAGGCCGAGGACGAGGCGCGCGCCGACTCCGACGGCGAGGACGGCCACGGAGCGGCACGGCGCCGGGACAACTCCGAGCCCGAGGACGCCCGGAGCGCGGCCCAGGCGGACTCCGGGGCCAAGGCGAGTGGGACCGCGGCCGGTTCGGAGGCCGAGGACGAGGCGCGCGCCGACTCCGACGGCGAGGACGGCCACGGAGCGGCACGGCGCCGGGACAACTCCGAGCCCGAGG
>NZ_JBVHLX010000028.1:39072-72243 GCF_055558775.1 Streptomyces sp. NPDC025638
AGGACGCCCGGAGCGCGGCCCAGGCGGACTCCGGGGCCAAGGCGAGTGAGACCGCGGCCGGTTCGGAGACCGAGGACGAGACGCACGCCGACTCCGACGGCGAGCACGGCCACGAAGCGGCACGGTCCGGCTCCGAGGCGAACGACGAGGACGAGTCCCCGGCCGACGCCAAGGCCGACTCCACGCCCGAGGACGCCCGGAGCGCGGCACAGGCCGGCACCAAGTACGCCGACGCCCCGGAGGCGGGCGGCGGTGACGAGGACGAGCCTGCCGCTGACGCCGAGCCGGCTTCCACGTCGAAGGCGGGTGCCGACGCGAAGGGCTCCGCCCCGAAGTCGACGCCCGACCCCAGGACTCCCCGCGACCCGCGAGCCGCCGACGGCGAGGACGCCCCACAGGGGCCACCCGCACCCAAGGACGAAAGCCGCACGGGTGGTGCGGGTGGGAACAGCACGGCCGAAGGCGAAGCCGAGGCCGACGCCAAGCCCACCGACGCCCCCAAGCCCCCCGTCGACCACCCCACCGCCGTCTTCAAGGCGCCCAGGCCCAAGCCCCAGGTCGACCAGCCGACCACCATGCTCAAGCTGGGCGGCACGCCGAAGCCGAAGCCCTCCGAGCCGGCGGAAGCCGAACGCACCAGCAAGTTCGTCGCGCTCAAGCCCCTCGACGACCCGGCAGCCCGCAAGCCGAAGCCGCCGACCCAGGCGCCCGCACCGGCCCCGGCCGACGTCACCACCGCCATCCCCCAGGTCGGCCCCGAGCGCACCACCCAGCAGCCGCTCCCGCCCAAGCCCCCGCTCGACCTGCTCGCCGAGCTGACGAACACGCCCCCGCCGCCGGAGACCCCGGTCAGGACGATCGTGCGGCGGGTCAAGATCTGGACCCCGCTGGTCGTCCTGTTGGTGATCATCTTTGCGGTCGTACAGGCCATGCGCCCCCTGCCCACCCCCACCCTCGCGCTGACCGCCGAGGAGTCGTACCAGTTCGAAGGCGGCAAGGTCACCCTCCCCTGGCCCTCCGAGGGCCAGGGCTGGATGGACGTCGACGGCATCGGCACGATGGACAGCTTCGGCAAGCAGACCCCCGTCGCCATCGGCTCGGTGGCCAAGACGATGACCGCGTACATCGTGCTGAAGGACCACCCGCTCAAGGCGGGCGAGGAGGGTCCGACCATCACCGTCGACGCCACCGCCGAGAAGGAGGGCGGCTACGACAAGACCGGCGAGTCCACGCTCAACAGCATCAAGGCCGGCGACAAGCTCACGCTGAAGCAGGCCCTGTCGGCTGTCATGATCCCGTCCGCGAACAACATCGCCCGTCTGCTGGCCCGTTGGGACGCGGGCGGCTCCGAGGCGGCGTTCGTCAAGAAGATGAACGCCACCGCCAAGGAGCTCGGGATGACGGCGACGACGTACACCGACCCCTCCGGGCTGAAGGAGAGCACCGTCTCCACGGCCGGGGACCAGGTGAAGCTCGGCAACGCGGTCGTGAAGGTCCCGGCTCTCGTCGCGATCACCAGCGCGGCCAGCTGGAAGGACCCTTCCGGACACAACTGGCCGAACTACAACCAGCTCCCCTACCTCGTGGGCGCGATCGGCATCAAGACCGGCAGCACCACCGCGGCCGGCGGCAACCTGCTCTTCGCCGCCCGCAAGAAGGTCGGCGGCGAGACGGTCACCGTCGTCGGCGCGATCCTCGGCCAGCACAAGCCGTCGATCCTCGACACGGTCAACGCGGTCAGCAAGACGGCGCTGCTCGCGGCCGAGGACGCGCTCACCTCGGCGAAGACCGTGAAGAAGGGCGATGTGGTCGGGTATGTGGACGACGGCCTCGACGGGCACACCCCGGTGGTCGTCACCGAGGACGTCACCGCCGTCGGCTGGGCCGGTCTGAAGGTGAAGCTGTCCTTCGCGTCCGACACCGTCCCGCACACCGCGAAGGCCGGGACCAAGGTCGGCACGCTCACCGTCGGTGACGGCAAGAGCGGCGCGGTGCAGGTCCCGGTGGCCCTGCAGAAGGACCTGACCGAGCCCGGCTTCAGCAGCAAGCTGACCCGTCTCGGCTGACGCATACGGCACGTTCCGTCACCGCACCCCGTCGCGGAGCCCCCACCCGGGAGCCCCGCGGCGGGGTGCGTGCTAGCGTCACGAATCGGGGCAGGTCGCCGGTCAGCGGGACCAGGCCGCGAACTGGACGAGAAGCGGCCGGGAACACCAAGGGACACGGCCGAGAACAGAAGACGGGACACGGGGAGTGCCTTCAGGTGGCCACAGCGGAGCCGACACGCGCCGACGACGCCGATCCGGGCCCGGGATCCGGCCCGCGAATACGCCTGCCCGAAGCTGACACGGACGGTCACGGCACCGGGCCGCACGGCCCCGGCGACAGCCGCGACGACCGCCGTGAGGACGGCCCGGGCGCCGGCCGCACCGGCAGACGGGCCCGGCTGCTCGCCGCCGCCGAGCCCCTGCGACAGCGTCTGCTGCTCCATCCCGTGCTGTCCATGACCGCGCTGTCCGGTGTGCTGCACGTCATCTGGTTCTTCACGTTCGCCAACAGTGGCGGCGACCTCGCGGCGCAGGACGCGTGGGCCGAGTTCGTCGGGCGGCACCCCGATTCGGCGTACAACCTGGCCTGGTACGGCGGGATGCACCCGGTGTCGTACAGCGTGGTGTCGCCCTACCTGATGTCGGTCCTCGGTGTCCGTACGACGATGATGATCGCCGGGACGGTCTCGGCGGGCCTGCTGACGTTGATCCTCATCCGCAGCCGGGTCGTGAAGAACCCGCTGTGGGCCGCGCTGGCCGGGGTCTTCGCGCTGATCTGCAACGCGGTCTCGGGCCGGGTGACCTTCGGCCTCGGCACGGTGTTCGCGCTCGGCGCGGTCGCGGCCGTGTTCTGCTGGCCGTACCGCTGGCGGCACAAACGGTGGGCGAAGGCGCTGGTCGCCGCGCCGCTCGCCGCGCTCGCCACCATGGGCTCCCCCGTCGCGGGCCTGTTCGTGGGCCTGGTCGCGGCGGCGCTCTTCCTGCAGAAGCGGCGGCCGGGCGCCTGGGCGCTGGGGCTCGCGCCGACGGCGGTCGTCGCCGTCTCGGCCTGGCTGTTCCCCTTCTCCGGCACCCAGCCGATGACGATCTTCTCGGTGATCCTGCCGCTGTCGTACGGGCTGCTGTGCCTCTTCCTCGTCCCCAAGGAGTGGCGGACCGTCCGGCTGACCGCCGCGGTCTTCAGCATCGGGGTGGTACTGGTCTGGCTGGTCAGCTCGCAGATCGGATCGAACATCTCGCGGTTGCCGATGCTGTTCGCGGGCGTGACGCTGATCGCGGCGCTACCGTTCGCGGTACCGCGCTCGCGCAAGTGGTACACGATCGTGCTGGCGTTCCTCGGGACCGTCGGCTGGATCGGCTTCAAGTCGGTCGACGACATCATCCATACGACCCCGGCGGCGTCCTGGGCGCGCGAGCTGGCCCCGCTCGTGAACGAGCTGCAGGAGGTCGGCGCCGAGAAGGGCCGCGTCGAGGTGGTCCCGGCCCGCTCGCACCGCGAGGCCTCCGCGCTCGCGCCGTACGTCAACCTGGCCCGCGGCTGGAACCGCCAGGCCGACATGGAGCGCAATCCGCTCTTCTACGACGACACGCTCAACTCGGCGAACTACCACGAATGGCTCCAGCGCTGGGCCGTCCACTTCGTCGTGCTGCCCAAGGACGATCCGGACGGGGACGGCGGCGAGCGCGAGCGGGCCCTGGTCCAGCGCGGTATGCCGTATCTGAAGCAGATCTGGGGCGACGCCAACTGGCAGCTGTTCAAGGTGACCGACCCGGCGTCGCTCGCCGAGCCCGACGCGGTGGTCGACCGCGCCGAGCAGGGCGAGCTGACGATCGAGGTCCGCCATGCCGGCCGCATCCTCATCCGCATCCCGTACTCGCCGTGGCTGAGCATCGTCGACGCCCAGGGCAAGAGCCTCAAGCCGCCGCAGGAGACACGGGCTTCCAAGCACCGCGCGGACGGCATGCCGAAGACGTACGACAACGTCAACGGGTGTCTGATGGAGACGCAGCAGGACGCGCAGGGGGACAAGTGGACGATGTTGCTGGCGCCCAAGGCCGGTACGTACCGCTTGGCCGCGCCCTACCAGCTGCCCCGGGGCACTCCGTGCCCCGACGAGCTGAAGTGACCGTCCCGGGCCCCGGATCAGCCGCGTAGCTCCGCCACGTACTGGTCCGTGCCCGGAATCGTCGGGATGAAGGGCGCCACCAGCTCGACCCGCCCCAGTCCCGACTCCGCCACCTGCTCGTCCAGGCCGGTGAAGTGCCCCTGCCAGCACTCCCGGGGATCCGTCTCCAGGAACCACAGCAGGGTGAGCCGGGTGTCGACGCCCTCGACCTGCTTCACATAGGTCATGCGGTCGCCGGGGAGCGGGGTCGGGCGGAAGACGGTCACCATGGCCGTAGGGGAGGCCGCCACCCGCTTCGGGAGGTGCCGGGAGCGGAGCCACTCCAGGAGTTCGGCGCGCCGGTCCGGGGACTCGGCGTCGACGACCTCGACCACCAGGCCCGCGTAGGGATGGTCGAGGGCGTGGAAGTCCCTCGGTCCCGCCGCGCCGTCGCGGTAGACGGTCGTCTCGTGGTCCTGGAAGGCCGTGAAGACGTGGGTGCGGTCCTGGTAGACGCGGGCGTCGCGGTTGAGGCGCTTGTTGATGGCGACGGTCCACTTCATGTGGTCGTCGTAGCGGCCGTCGGTGATCCAGTACGTCGAGATGTAGCAGCCGGCGGTCACGGGCTGGGCTATCGCGGACTTCTCCGGGTAGCGCAGGAGCTGGAGGTCCCGCGTCGCCACCCAGCGGCGGCCCGCGTACATCCAGGGCATGGCCATCGCGCCGGCGTAGTAGTGGTCGTCCTCGTACCAGCGGTTGTAGGCGTACTCGTGGCCGGGGTGCGGCTCGACCATGGTGATCAGGGCGTGGCCGGGGCGGACGCCGTACGGGCCGACGGCGGCCAGTTCGGCGTACCGCTCGCTGCGGGTCTCCTCGCTCATGCCGTTCCCCTTCCGCTTCCGCTCTCTCTTCCGTCCTCCGGCGCTCGCCCATACTCTGACGGACCGTCAGATGAAGCGCCAGGGTCGGGAGGCCGCCATGTCACTGCTCGCGGGCAAGACCGTCGTCGTCTCGGGGGTCGGTGCGGGTCTCGGTCACCAGGTCGCGGCGGCGGTCGTACGGGACGGGGGGAACGCGGTGCTCGGGGCGCGCACCGAGGCCAACCTCGCGAAGAGTGCTGCCGAGATCGATCCGGACGGGGCGCACACGGCGTACCGGGCGACGGACATCACCGACGAGGGGCAGTGCGAGGCGCTGGCGGGGCTGGCGCGGGAGCGGTTCGGGGCGATCGACGCCGTGGTGCATGTGGCGGCCTGGGACTCCTACTTCGGCGGTGTCGAGGACGCGGACTTCGCGACCTGGCAGTCGGTGATCGACGTCAATCTGCTGGGGTCGCTGCGCATGACCCGGGCCTGTCTGCCGGCACTCAAGGAGCACGGCGGTTCGGTCGTCTTCATCGGGACCCAGTCGGCGGTCGCCGCGCCCTCGCAGGTGAAGCAGGCCGCGTACGCCGCCTCGAAGGGCGCCCTGACCAGCGCGATGTACTCCCTGGCCCGCGAACTCGGCCCCCACCGGATCCGCGTCAACACGGTCCTGCCCGGCTGGATGTGGGGCCCACCGGTACAGGCCTACGTCCAGTTCACCGCCCACACGGAGTCCGTACCGGAGGCCACGGTCCTGAAACGCCTGACAGCCCGAATGGCCCTCCCGGAACTGGCGACGGACGGCGATGTGGCAGACGCGGCGGTGTTCCTCGCCTCCGACCGGGCGCGGGCCATCACCGGGCAGTCCCTGCTGGTCAACGCCGGGGAGCTGATGCGTTGAGGTGATGCTCCCAGCTCGGCGAGCTGTTCATATAGGTGAACCAAGGTCAGCAAGCAGAACATTTTTGCTTGCTCTTGACCTTCCGCTTGCTTGTCGTGCTCGCGTAACCGCACCCACGATGAGCGGGCACTTCGCGGCCTTCCCCGTCCCCGCTCCGCCTATGCGAAGTGCCAGCCAGCTGGGCGGAGTTCACAAGGCGGACCCTGGAAGGGGGGCATATGAACGGTCTCGACTGGACCGTGCTCATCGCCTACTTCGGCGTGATGGTCGCGATCGGCATCTGGTCGCACAAGCGCGTGGACGACGTCAGCGACTTCTTCACGGCCGGCGGCAAGATGCCCTGGTGGCTGTCCGGCATCTCGCACCACATGTCCGGCTACAGCGCGGTGATGTTCACCGGATACGCGGGCATCGCCTACACCTACGGCGTCACCTCCTTCGTCACCTGGTCCTTCCCGATCGCGCTCGGCATCGCCGTCGGCTCGAAGATGTTCGCGCCGCGCATCAACCGGCTGCGGTCCAGGCTCCATGTCGCCTCTCCGCTGGAGTATCTGAAGAACCGTTACAACCTGCCTACCCAGCAGGCCCTGGCCTGGTCCGGCATGCTGCTGAAGATCGTGGACGTGGGCGCGAAGTGGGCGGCGATCGCAACGCTGCTGTCGGTCTTCACCGGCGTCTCGCTGAACCAGGGCATCCTCATCACCGGCGCCATCACGGCCGTGTACTGCACGATCGGCGGCCTGTGGGCGGACGCGCTGACCGAACTCGGCCAGTTCGTCATCCAGTTGCTCGCCGGTCTGTCGATGTTCGTCGCGGTCGTGATCAAGCTCGACGACAAGAACATCGGCTTCCTCGGCGCCTGGGACGAGCCCGCGCTGCACGGCCACGGCAAGCCGCTGGTCGGCCCGTACGGCACCGTCTTCCTGCTCGCGTTCCTCTTCATCAAGCTCTTCGAGTACAACGGCGGCATGCTCAACCAGGCCCAGCGCTACATGGCGACGGCCGGCCCGCGGGAGGCCACCCGGTCCGCACGTCTGTCGGCGGCCCTCTGGCTGATCTGGCCCGTGGTCCTCTTCTTCCCCATGTGGATGTCGCCGCTGCTGGTGCACGCCAACAAGCCTGACGGCTCCGACTCCTACGCCCTGATGACCGAACAGCTCCTGCCGCACGGCCTGTTGGGCCTGGTCATCGTCGGTTTCTTCTCCCACACCATGGCCATGTGCTCCTCCGACGCCAACGCGATCGCCGCGGTGTTCACCCGGGACGTGGCGCCCGTGCTCTCGGCCCGGGCCCGGGCCTGGAACGAGCGGTCGGGGCTGATCGCGGCGCGGGTGACCACGGTCGTCTTCCTCGGCCTGTCCATGTCGGTGGCGACGCAGGTCAACTCCCCCGCGTTCAAGGACATCATCACCGTCGTCATCAAGTGGGTCGCCGGTCTGATGGGCCCGATCGCGATCCCGATGATGCTGGGCCTGCTCCGCCCGTTCCGCCGCTCCGGCCCGACGGCCGCGCTCACCAGCTGGGCCGCGGGTCTGCTGGCCTTCTGGCTGGTCAACTACCCGATCAACTGGAACGTCGACGGCGGAGTCCCGCTCCAGTACCAGGTGTCCGTACCGCTGGCCGTCTCCCTGGTCCTGTACATCCTGATCGGCTATCTGAAGCCGGAGGACACCCCGGAGCGGCTCGCGATCATCGAGCGGATCAACACGGACGGAGACGGGGCGGCGGCCCCGGTGCCGGCCACGGCGGAGACCGAGCCCGCGTAGCCACGGGCGGCCAGGGCGAAGGCCACGGCGACGGCTAGGCGCCTCTCGGGTACCTGGCCAGCCACCCCGGAGCCGCCCCCGCCGGACCGTGCAGCGCCGGGCCCTGGGTCATCTCCATCGCAAAGTCGTCGGCCAGTTCCAGGATCGTGGGGCGGCCCTCCAGTTCGGCCAGCCAGGCCGGCGGGAGGGCCGTTTCGCCGTGCAGGGCGCCGAGCAGACCGCCGGTCAGCGCGCCCGTGGCGCCGGAGGGGCCGGCCTGGTTGACGGCCAGGCACAGGCCGTGCCGTACGTCCTCCCCCACCAGCGCGCAGTACACGGCGGCGGCCAGCAGACCGTCCGCGGCCCCGTCGCCCGCCAGCTCCTCCACCCGCGCCGGGCCGGGCATCCCCTGCCGCACCATGCCCAGCGCGTGCTGGAGGGCGTCGGAGACGGGCTGGTGGCCGGGGCGGACGGCGAGCAGGGCGAGCGCGCGCTGCACGGCGCCGTCCAGGCTGTCGCCGCGGGCCAGCGCGTGCACGATCACGGCGTACGCGCCCGCCGACAGATACGCGGTGGGGTGACCGTGGCTCTGGGTCGCGCACTCCACCGCCAGCTGCAGCACCAGCTGCGGCTCCCAGCCGACCAGCAGCCCGAAGGGTGCCGAGCGGACGACGGCCTCCGGGCCCAGCTCGCCCGGGCTCTTGGGCGCCTCCAGCGTGCCCATGTTCTCGTCCCCGAAGCCGATCAGCAGCGCACGCGACGGATCGCGGCGGGCATACAGCCACTCCTCGCGGGCCAGCCAGCCGTCGTCCTTGCGGCGCTCGTCCGGGCCCCAGTCCCGCTGGGTGGCCGCCCAGCGCAGATACGCCCGGTGCAGATCGGTCGGCGGATGCCAGGCGCCGGTGTCACGGCGGACCTGGGCGCGTATCAGCCCGTCCACCGTGAACAGGGTCAGCTGGGTGTGATGGGTCACGGCGCCGCGTCTGCCGTAGGCGAGGGCGAGGTCGACGAGGCCCTCGACGCCGTACGACGTCTGGATCTCCTCCGTGGTGAGCCCGTCGACGGGCGCGCCGAGGGCATCCCCGACGGCGGCACCGAGGAGGGTGCCGCGCACCCTGCTGCGGAAGTCCTGCTGCTCGGCGCGGCCCCAGACGGCGCCGGATGTCGCATCCACCGAGACCTCCTCACCGCAGTGTCCGTACGTACGACAGCTCAGCACTGTAATCGACCGGGGACGATCGGTTCACGGGGGCAAATCATCCTGGCCCGGTCATTCCCGTACAGCGCTGAGCGCTTCGGGTGACCGGGGAGCCGGTCAGCGGGTGAGGCGGTCGTGCAGGGTGCGGGCCGGGGCGTAGTCGGGGCTGAGCTCCAGCGCGCGGGCCACGTCGGCCGACGCCCTCTCCGGGTCTCCGAGGTCGAGGTGCACCTCCGCCCGCCGGCACAGGGCCCACGGGTAGGAGGGGTTGAGCTCCAGGGCCCGGTCCAGATCGGCGAGGGCCTCGCGGTGGCGGCCGAGGTTGGACAGCGACACCCCCCGGCTCGCGTATGCCGACGCATACTCGGGGTCGATGGTGAGCGCGCGTGTGTAGTCGGCGAGGGCTTCCTCGTCGCGACCGGCCACACGCAGCGCGTCACCCCGTTCGCAGTGGCCCCAGCCCCAGTCGGGCCAGAGGGCGATCGCCCGGTCGAGGTCGGCCAGCTGCCGGTCGTGGTCGCCGAGGCCGCGCCAGACCCGGGCCCGGCGGCCGAGCGCCCAGGCATAGTCCGGCTTGAGTTCCAGCGCGCGGTCGAGGTCCGCCAGCGCCGCGTCGAGATCGCCGGCGCGCTCATGGGCGGCGCCGCGCGAGGCCCGGGCGAACTCGCTGGCGGGGTCACGGAGGATGCCTTCGGTCAGGTCCCGGAGCGCCTCGTCGTGGTGACGCAGGAGGCGGTGGTACTCGCCGCGCAGGATGACGTTGTACGGATTGTCCGGCTCCAGCGCGACCACCCGGTCGAGACCGGCGACAGCGGCCTCGTAGTCCCCCAGTCCGCCCCGGGTCGCGGCCTTCGCGCGATGCGCCCGCACCAGGTCCGGGTCGAGGGCGAGGGCACGGTCGTACTCCTCCAGCGCCCGCTCGTGGTCGCCGTCCCGCGCGAAGGCGTCACCCCGCAGCGCCAGCGCCTCCGCCCGCCACGGCTCGTCGCCCCCCGCGCGATCCAGCAGCAGCCGGAGCGCCTCGGCCGGACCGCTCCCCGCGAGCGTCTCCGCCAGCCCGTTCCCCCAGGTCCGCACGGCCTCCACGGCCGCGTCCTCACCCGCCTCGACCAGGACCCGCGCCCAGCGCAGCGCCACCTCGTCGCCCTGCCCGCAGGCATGGACAACATCGGCCAGGATCGCGGGCAGTGCGGCCCGGGGCGCCGCGCACAAGGAGTGGTAGGACTCCGCGAGCCGCAGCTCCCGCCAGTCGGCGTCCGCCCACCGGCGCAGGAGGTCCAGCCCGGCCTCGGCCTCGTCCCGCCAGCGCCCGAACACCTCCGCGAGCCGTCCGTGCCGCTCGGCCCACCCCCGCGGCGACCGCGTCCGCTGCAACCGCAGCATCGGCACCCGTACGACATCGTGGTACCGCACCCGCTCCCCGCGCCCGTCGACGAACGGCAGCCCTCTCAACCACCCGTACAGCGAGTCGAGTTCGGCCTCCTCGCAGTCCACCACCGCCCGGAACACGTCCGCGTCCAGCCGCCGGGGCAGCGCGCAGGCCAGGGCGACACCGCGCCGTACCGGATCGCGCTCCCACTTCAGGAACCGCTCCACGGCGTCCGCGCTCGGATCGCCCACGTCGTCCGGATCGGCGGGCCGGGCCTGGGCGAGCGTGGAGACGAGCACCGGCAGTCCGCCCGTCAGCCGCAGCACCTCGGCGACCACCGGCTCGTCCCGCACCCCCCGGTCCGCCAGCAGCCCCCGCGCCTCGGCCTCCGTGAACGCCCCGAGCGGCACATCGGTCATGAAGTCCGCGAAGCCGCCCCAGCGGGCGGTGTCGAAGGGACGCTGGCCGGAGGTCACCACGACGACGTTGGCGGGCAGGACCCCGTACCGGTCGGTGGTCATCACCTCGTGCAGCCAGCCGTCGAGGAACGGCCCGGTGCGCTCGTAGGTGTCGAAGAACAGGACCAGCCACGGGACCGCCGACGCGACGGCGGCCAACTCGCCCAGCAGCACCGGCGTCAGCACCCGCTCCGGGGACAGCACCAGCTGTACGTCCTCCTGATTGCGAAAGCGCGCGCTGAGGCCGGCCCGCAGCCGGTCCGCGCCCTGGGCGATCCGGTCCGCGTCCAGCGCCGGCGCGAAGGCACCGGCCACCGGGACGAGGCCGAGGCCCACCAGGCCCGCCCGGGCCAGCGCCAGGCTGCCCGCCGAGGGCCCGTCCGGTTCCGGTACGGCGACGGCGGCCGCCTCCGCCTCGTGCCGGCGTTCGCGGTGCGTGGTCAGCATCCGGTCCAGATCTTTCAGCCTGTGGCCCTGCGCGGTGAGTTGGCGGCCGATCACGGCCATCGTCTCCGGGACGCTCGCGGCGCCCTCGTCGACATACACGGTCGGCGCGCCGAGTTCCCGCGCGATCTGCTCCAACTCCCGGACCAGAAAGGTCTTTCCGACGCCCGCGTTTCCGTGCACATGGAAGAGGAAGCGGTGTCGCTCGTCCTCGGGCGGGATGCCGAAGTTCGCCCGGAACGCGGCCCGTTCGGAGCCACGCCCCACGAAACCGGCACGCCTGCGCCGTGCGATCAGCTCCTGCATCGACGGCCGCGCCTGCGCCATCCGTCCGTCCCCTCCTCCGGAGCCGACACCCCGTCATTCTGGCTCAATCCGAGCGGCACGTGGCGGGCCGGGCAGGGAAAGATCACCTCCATGGCCACTCCCACCTCACGCACCCTTCCCCTCACCGCGGCCCTGCTCACCGCCACCGTCGCCCTCTACATCTCCCTCGTCGCCCTGGGGAACATCACGGACTTCGGGACCAACCAGCAATTCGTGCGGCATGTTCTCGCCATGGACACCACGTTCAAGGACGACGACCTGATGTGGCGGGCGATCACCAGCAAGGGGCTTCAGGATGCCGCCTACATCGCCGTCATCGTGTGGGAGACGGTCTCGGCGCTCGTGCTGATCGCCGGGACGTGGTTCTGGGCGAGACGCCGGCACGACCGCGCCCGGCAGCTCTCCACCTACGGGCTGCTGATGCTCATGCTGCTCTTCGGCGCCGGGTTCATCGCGATCGGCGGTGAGTGGTTCGCCATGTGGCAGTCGAAGACCTGGAACGGGCTGGACGCGGCGACCCGCGTCCTCGTGCTCACCGGGATCACCCTGATCGTCGTACAGCTGCCGGAGAAGTCGGCTACTTGACGACCGTCACCTTGGTGTTCGGTTCCGTGCCGAAGGTCCACAGTGCCGTGCCGTCCGCCTTGGGCATGCGGATGCCGCTGGTCTGCTTGCCCTCGGCGGGCGCCGGGGAGGAGCCGTCGACCGCGTTGGAGAAGGCGATCGACAGGCCGGATTTCGCCGCGAAGTACAGAATGTGCTCGATCTGCGCACCGTCGGAGCCGGTGGTGGCCGCGAGGGTCTTGGAGATCGTGTACGTGCCGGGGTCGGGGCTCACCGTTCCCGGCCACACCGTGAAGGAGCGGCCGGCCTTGTCGCTCGCGTCGACCAGCCACACCCGCTTCTGCCCGAGCGAGTAGACGACCCGGCGGCCCGTGCCCGAGGCGGCCGGTATCTCGGGGACGGCGGACGTCTTCGGCTTCGACTTGGGCTTCGACGAGCCGGACCCGTGCGCGCCGCCCGACGCCGAGACGCTCGGCCGGACGGACGCGGCCGTCGGGTGCGGGCCCCTGTCCGCCTGTACGGCGAGGACGACGACGGCGGCGGTCGCCCCCGCCGTAAGGCCGGTGACCCAGGCCCACGAGGGCAGTCGGGCAGGCACGGGCACGCATCTCCTCAGCTCCGGGTCCCCCATCGCACGGGGGTCGGATCATCGTACTGCGAGCGCCCCCGAGCACTGCCGCCGTCCGGCCCCGGCAGACCTCAGTCCAGCACCGGCAGCAGCTCCGGCAGATGGCCGTCCGACGCCGCCGCCGTCCGCTGCCGCTCCTCCGGCACCTCCCCGTACAGCGTCGTCCGCGGGCGTGCCGGGCGCCCGGCCGCCTCCGCCACCGCGATCAGGTCCTTGACCGACTTGTACGAGCCGTACGACGAGCCCGCCATCCGGGAGATCGTCTCCTCCATGAGCGTGCCGCCCAGGTCGTTGGCGCCGGAGCGGAGCATCTCCGCCGCGCCCTCCGAGCCCAGCTTCACCCAGCTTGTCTGGATGTTGGGGATCCACGGGTGCAGCAGCAGCCTGGCCATCGCCGTCACCGCCCGGTTGTCCCGCGTCGTCGGCCCGGGGCGCGCGATGCCCGCCAGATAGACGGGCGCGTTGGTGTGGATGAAGGGCAGGGTCACGAACTCCGTGAAACCGCCCGTCCGCCGCTGGATACCGGCCAGGGTGCGCAGATGGCCGAGCCAGTGCCGGGGCTGGTCGACATGGCCGTACATCATCGTCGAGCTCGACCGGATGCCCAGCTCGTGTGCGGTCGTGACGACCTCGATCCAGGTGGCCGCGGGCAGCTTGCCCTTGGTCAGCACCCAGCGGACCTCGTCGTCGAGGATCTCCGCCGCCGTGCCCGGGATGCTGTCGAGGCCCGCCTCCTTGGCCGCCGTGAGCCACTCGCGGACGGACATGCCCGTGCGGGTCGCGCCGTTGACCACCTCCATCGGCGAGAAGGCGTGCACATGCATGCCGGGGACCCGGGCCTTGACCGCCTTGGCGATGTCGAAGTACGCCGTCCCGGGCAGGTCCGGATGGATCCCGCCCTGCATGCACACCTCGACCGCGCCCACGTCCCACGCCTGCTGGGCGCGGTCGGCGACCTGCTCCAGGGACAGGGTGAAGGCGTCGGCGTCCGTGCGGCGCTGGGCGAAGGCACAGAAGCGGCAGCCGGTGTAGCAGACATTGGTGAAGTTGATGTTCCGGGTGACGATGTACGTCACGTCCTCGCCGACCGCCGCCCTGCGCACGTCGTCCGCGATCCCGGTCAGCGCGTCCAGCGCCGGGCCGTCCGCGTGGAAGAGGGCCAGCGCCTCGGCGTCGGTCAGCCGTGTCGGGTCGTCGGCCGCGGTCGTCAGGGCCGCGCGGACGTCGGCGTCGATCCGCTCCGGCGCCATCCCCGGGGCGGCCGCCTCGCGCAGGGCGCCCCAGTCGCCGTACACCTCGTCGAAGTCGTCGCGCCGGTCGGAGGTACGGCCGTCGGTGTCGATGGTGCGGTGCAGATCGGTGCGCCCGGTGGCGACGAAGGCCTCCTCCGGCTCCTGCCAGGGGTGCCCCTCGACGACCGCGTCCGGCCGCGCCAGGCCCGTGTCCGGGTCCGCCAGCGCCCGCACGTGCGGCAGCAGCCGCGGGTCCAGCCAGGGCTCGCCGCGTGTGACGAACTCCGGGTACACGCACAGGCGTTCACGCAGCTCGAAGCCGGCCGCCCGGGACCGCTCGGTCAGCTCCTCGATCTGCGGCCAGGGGCGCTCGGGGTTGACGTGGTCGATGGTGAGCGGGGAGACCCCGCCCCAGTCGTCGATGCCGGCGCCGATGAGCCGCTCGTACTCGCTGTCCACGAGGTTGGGCGGGGCCTGGAGGCAGGCGGCCGGGCCCATGATGTGCCGGGCCACCGCCGCCGTGGCCACCAGTTCGTCCAGTTCGGCGTCCGGCATCCCGCGCATCGCCGTGTCCGGCTTGGCGCGGAAGTTCTGGATGATCAGCTCCTGGATGCCGTGGTAGGAGCGGGAGATGCGGCGCAGCGCGAACAGGGAGTCGGCGCGCTCCTCGTACGTCTCGCCGATGCCGATGAGCAGCCCGGAGGTGAAGGGCACGGAGGAGCGGCCGGCGTCCTCCAGGACGCGCAGGCGTACGGCGGGCTCCTTGTCCGGGGAGCCGTGGTGCGGGCCGCCGGGCTCCGACCACAGACGGGTCGCCGTCGTCTCCAGCATCATGCCCATCGACGGGGCGACCGGCTTGAGCCGCTGGAAGTCCGTCCAGCTCAAGACGCCCGGATTGAGGTGGGGCAGCAGACCCGTCTCCTCCAGGATGCGGATGGAGACGGCCCGGACGTACGCGACGGTGTCGTCGTAGCCGTGCGCGTCGAGCCACTCCCTGGCCTCCGGCCAGCGGTCCTCGGGCTTGTCGCCGAGGGTGATCAGGGCTTCCTTGCAGCCGAGGGCCGCGCCCTTGCGGGCGATGTCGAGGACCTCGTCCGGGGACATGAACATCCCGTGCCCGGCGCGGCGGAGCTTGCCGGGGACGGTGACGAAGGTGCAGTAGTGGCACTTGTCCCGGCACAGCCGGGTGAGGGGGATGAAGACGCTCTTCGAGTACGTGATGACACCGGGCCTGCCCGCCGCCTCGAGGCCCGCGTCCCGTACCCGGGCGGCGGACGCGGCAAGGTCCTCGAGGGCCTCGCCGCGTGCCTGGAGCAGCACCGCCGCCTCGGAGACGTCGAGGGCGACGCCGTCCCGGGCACGTCTGAGGGCGCGACGCATGGAGTTCTCGGTCGGGCCGGTTCCGGAGGTCGCGGAAGTCGTCATTGTTTGAGCATACGTTCGGGTTGATCAGGGCAAAGAGGTGCTGTCCGATTCGTCCCCGGACGCTCGTCGTTACACGGTGTCACTGGCTCCCGGCAGGTATCGGGCGTAGCCGTCGAGCACCCGCAGCACCTCCGACTCCCCGGCGGGCGGCAGCTGCACCACGGTTTCCCCGATGCCGAGTTCGGCATAGTGGGCGAGCTTTCCGGGGGTCGGCTGGACGGCGTACGGCACCACCTGGAGGGCGGCCGGATCGCGCCCGGCGTCCGCCCACACCGAGCGCAGCACGGGCAACGACTCGGCGAGCCCGCGCCCGCCGATCGGCATCCAGCCGTCGGCGTACTCGGCGATGTGCGCGAACAGCTTGGGCCCGGCGGCGCCGCCGACGAGCGTACGGGGCCCGACGACCGGCCTCCTGGGCTTCTGGGCCGGCTTGGGGTGGGCCCGGCTGGCCCGCACGCTCCCGAACTCCCCTTCGTAGGAGGTGGGTTCCTCGTCCCACAGGGCTCGCATGAGCCCCATCCGGTCGCGCACCAGCTCCCGCCGTGTACGCCACTCGACCCCGTGGTCGGCGGCCTCCTCGACGTTCCAGCCGAAGCCGAGGCCGAGCGTGAACCGCCCGTCGGACAGATGGTCCAGGGTCGCGATCTGCTTGGCGAGGGCGATCGGGTCGTGCTGGGCGACGAGCGTGATGCCGGTGCCGAGCCCCAGCCGCTCGGTCACCGCGGCGGCCTGCCCGAGCGCGACGAAGGGGTCGAGCGTGCGGCCGTACTCGCGCGGCAGCTCGCCCCCGGCCGGGTACGGAGTGGTCCGCTCGACGGGGATATGGGTGTGTTCGGGCAGATACAGCCCGGCGAAGCCGCGCTGTTCCAGCTCACGGGCGAGCCGGACGGGGGCGATGGTCTCGTCGGTCAGGAAGATCGTGACGGCGATTCGCATGTCCCAGGTGTACCCAGCCCCGGGCCACCTGTCGATACCGACCGGTAGGCATTGCCCTTGGCGGCATCGCGCCGATGACGGGACCAGCCGCCGCGTCTAGGTTGGGAAAGGTGAGGACGATACGCGGCACCCTGCCGCCCGGCTCCCCGGACTACGTCTACGTTCCTGTCGAAGTCCCCGCAGGCGTGAGCGAGTTGAAGGTCTCCTACACCTACGACAGGCCCCCCGTGCCGCCCGGCACCCCCGGGAACGCCCTCGACATCGGCCTCTTCGACGAACGCGGCACCGAGCCGGGCGGCGAGGGCTTCCGCGGCTGGTCCGGCGGCGCCCGCACCGAGTTCTTCGTCCGCGCGGACAAGGCGACTCCGGGCTATCTCCCCGGCCCGCTGCGGGAGGGCACCTGGCACATCGTCCTCGGCCCGTACACGGTGGCGCCCCAGGGCCTGACCTACGAGCTGACGGTCACTCTCAGGTACGGCGAGCCGGGGATCGTCGTACCGCCGGTGTACCCGCCCGCCCGCGCCAAGGGCCGGGGCCGGGCCTGGTACCGGGGCGACTGCCATCTGCACTCCTGGCACTCCGACGGCCGCCGCACCCCGGCCGAGATCGCGGCGCTGGCGCGGGCGGCCGGCCTGGACTTCATCAACACCTCGGAGCACAACACCAACGCGGCACACGCTCACTGGGCCGCCGAGGCGGGCGACGACCTGCTGATCCTGCTGGGCGAGGAGGTCACGACGAGAAACGGCCATGTGCTGGCCCTCGGCACCGACCCCGGCACCTTCGTCGACTGGCGCTACCGGGCGCGGGACCACCGCTTCGGCCGCTTCGCCCGGCACATCCACCGGGCCGGCGGCCTGGTCGTCCCCGCCCATCCGCACGCCACCTGCGTCGGCTGCGCCTGGAAGTTCGGCTTCGCGGAGGCGGACGCGGTCGAGGTGTGGAACGGCCCCTACACACCCGACGACGAGGTGGCACTGGCCACCTGGGACGCGCAGCTGGTGGCCTCGGTGCGGGAGTCGGGACGGGGCTGGCTCCCCGCGATGGGCAACAGCGACGCCCACCGCGACCCGGACGTCGTCGGCATGCCCCAGACGGTCGTCCTCGCCGACGACCTCACACGGGAGGCGATCCAGGAGGGCCTGCGCGCGGGCCGCTCGTACGTCGCCGAGTCGAGGAACGTGGCGCTGACGTTCACGGCGACGGGCGAGGACGGGCAACGGGCGGGCATCGGCGAACGGCTGGAGTCGGACCCCGACACCCCGGTCACCGTGCGCCTGGAGGCCTCTGGCACCCCGCGCTGTACCGTCCGCCTCG
This sequence comes from Streptomyces sp. NPDC025638, assembly GCF_055558775.1. Lineage (NCBI taxonomy): Bacteria > Bacillati > Actinomycetota > Actinomycetes > Kitasatosporales > Streptomycetaceae > Streptomyces > Streptomyces sp. NPDC025638. The sequence goes on from NZ_JBVHLX010000028.1 coordinate 56,633, forward strand.
TCACCGACCAGGGCGTCCTGCTGACGAGCGACCCACTGCCGGTGACCGGCTCCGGGGTGGTCGAATGGCGTACGACACCGGCGTACGCGGCCTACGTCCGGGCGGAGCTGCGTCACGAGACCGCGCTGGGCCCGCTGCCGGGCTCGCTGGCGGCCTTCACGAACCCGGTCTTCCTCGGGCGTCGGCAGACCGCGGACCGATGACCCGGCGCCACCGCACCTCGCCGTCCCGCATCTCACCGGTGGGCGTGAGCCCGGCGGCGGTGGCGACGGCGGCGGATGCACGGTGCTCCGGGTGGATGTGGGCGATGACGCCCGCCACCCCCTTCTGTTCTGCGAGCCGGCCGACGAGTCCGCGGGCCGCCTCGGAGGCGATGCCCCGCCCCTGCCACGGCGTCCCGACGACCCAGGCGACCTCGGCGACGGCGCCCGTACCGCTGCTCCCCGCCGCTCCGACCGTCGCCTGGACGGTGCCCGTCAGCCGGTCCTCGTCCCGGAGCCGGATCACCCAGTTCAACCAGGTGACGGCGGGATCGGGGGAACCGGCGGTGAGGCGCCGGTAGCGCGAGCGCAGCTCCCGCGGGGTGTCGGGGGCGCCGCCGATGTAGCCGTGCAGGGCGGGATCGGAGAGCACGCCTGCCATTTCCTCCGCATGCTCGACGAGCAGCGGCAACAACTCCAGCCGCGCCGTGCGGATGATCCCGGCTCTCACGATGCTCATGGGCGTACCTTCGCATCAACCGATCCAGCCGCCCGCGAGAGGCTCCGAGCGCATGTCCCGCTACACCGATCTGAAGCACCAAGCCGTCACCCGGTTCCAGCGCCACCTCGGCAACCCGGTCCTGCGCCGGATCCCGCTCCAGACGGTCCTGGAGACCACGGGCCGCACGTCCGGCCTGCCCCGACAGACGCCGGTGGGCGGACGCCGTATCGGTGACTCCTTCTGGCTGGTCTCGGAGTTCGGCGAGAAGTCCCAGTACGTCCGTAACATCCAGGCCGACCCGGCGGTCCGCGTCCGTATCCGGGGCCGCTGGCACACCGGCACCGCCCACCTCCTCCCGGACGACGACGCCGTGGCCCGGCTGCGCACCCTGCCCCGCCTGAACAGCACGGCGGTGTGGGCGCTCGGGACCGATCTGCTGACGGTGCGGGTGGATCTGACGAGCTGACCCTCACCCCGGCCAGACGATCGCCTGCACCTCGCTGTACGCGTGCAGGGCGTACACGCCCACGTCCCGGCCCACCCCGCTCTTCTTGAAGCCCCCGAACGGTGCCTCCATGTTGCGGCCGACGGTGTTGACGCCGACCCCGCCGGCCCGCAGCCGCCGGGCCACCCGGAAGGCCCTGGCCACATCACCCGACCAGACGTAGTCGATCAGGCCGTAGTCGGAGTCGTTGGCGAGGGCCACGCCCTCGTCCTCCTCGTCGAAGGGGATCACCGACACCACCGGGCCGAAGATCTCCTCCCGGGCCACCCGCATGTCGTTCGTGCAGTCGGCGAGGAGGGTGGGAGAGACGTAGAAGCCTCGGTCGAGGGCAGGGCGTTCGCCGCCCGTCACCACCGTCGCGCCCTCCTTGCGGGCCAGTTCGACGTACGACTCCACCCGGTCGCGGTGTTCCGCCGAGATCACCGGGCCCACCACCGTGTCCGGCTCCCTCGGATCGCCGACCTTCAATCGGGCCGCGTAAGCCGCGAGTTGCCCGACCAGACGGTCGTACACGCCCCGCTGCGCCAGCACCCGTGTCGGCGCCGTGCAGATCTGGCCGCTGTAGAAGGAGAACGTCGTCCCGATCCCCGCCACCGCCGACCCGATGTCCGCGTCGTCGAAGACGACCGCCGCCCCCTTTCCGCCCAGCTCCATCAGCTGCCGCTTCATCTGCCGCCCGCACACCTCGGCGATGCGCTGCCCCACCGCAGTGGAGCCGGTGAAGCTCACCATGTCGACGTCGGGGGACGCCACGGCCTCCTCGCCGACCTCCACCGCCCGGCCGGAGACCACGTTCACCACCCCGGGCGGGACCCCAGCCGCCTCCAGCGCCTCCGCCATCCGGTAGACGGACAGCGGGTCCTGCGGTGCCGGCTTCACCACCACCGTGTTGCCCATGGCCAGCGCCGGGGCGACCTTTCCGGCCGGATTCGCCCACGGGTTGTTGTAGGACGTGACGCAGGTGACGACGCCGACGGGCTGGCGTATCGCGAGCGCGCCCATCACACCCGCCTTCCCCGCCCCCACTGCCTTAAGGGCGTGGGAGGTACCCCCACCCGCCTCGTTGATCTGCGGCGGGATCGCCCACTCGGCGGGTTCGACCCGCGCGTACCGGCGGAAGCGGGCCGCCGCCACCCCCACCTGCATCCCGCGCGCCGTCCCGGTCGTGGCACCGGTCTCCGCCTGGGCCAGATCCGCGTACGGGAGCAGCTGTCCGCGGATGATGTCCGCGGCCCGCCCGAGCACGGCCGCCCGCTCCTCCGGGGCCGTCCGGGACCACGGGCCGAAGGCCTCGCGGGCCGCGGCGCAGGCCGCGCGCACCTGCTGCCGCGAGGCCTCAGGCGCCAGGCCGACGGTCTCCTCGGTCGCCGGGTCGGTCACCAGGTGGTGACCCGCGTCCGGCTCCACCCAGGCGCCGCCGATGAACAGCCGCTGCCCTTCGGACGGGGAACTCACCGGGTGCTCACCGTCCTCGTGTCCCGCCCGGAACGCAGCACCTTCCCCGGTACGGCCCCGCTCACCACGTCGTCCCGGATCGCCTCGATGCCGTTGACCCACACGGCCTGCACCCCGATCGCCCGGGAGTCCAGCCGCGGACTGTCACCCGGCAGGTCGTGCACCAGGGTGGCCTGGCCCGCGTCGATCCGCTCCGGGTCGAACAGCACCAGATCCGCATGCCAGCCCTCCCGGATCCGGCCGCGCTCGCGCAGCCCGAACAGCCGCGCGGGGTCGTCCGTCAGCATCTTCACCGCCTGCTCCAGGCCCAGCAGTTGCCGGCCGCGCAGACAGTCACCGATGAAGCGGGTGGTGTACGGCGCTCCGCACATGCGGTCCAGATGCGCGCCCGCGTCCGAGCCGCCGAGCATGACGTCCTCGTGCCGCCAGGTCTCCGCCCTGAGCGCCCAGGAGTCCGGGTCGTTGTCGGTGGGCATGGGCCACAGGACCGTACGGAGCTCGTCGGCGGCGCAGATCTCGACCAGGCAGTGGAAGGGTTCCTGGCCCCGCTCCGCCGCGATGTCGCGGACCACCCGGCCGGTCAGCCCGGCGTTCGCCTCGCTGTACGTGTCGCCGATGACGTACCGCCCGAAGTTCGCCAGCCGCCGGAAGACGCCCGCCTCCTTCGACCGGGCGCGCCGGAGCAACTCCGCCCGCACGTCCGGGTCACGGAGCTGCGCGATCCGCTCGGGGACGGGGAGGCCGAGGATCGGGCCCCACCCGGGGATGAGGTTGAGCGCGCAGAACGTGCCGAGCGACATGTTCATCGGCGTGAGGATCGGCATGGTGAGGGCGACGATCCGCCCGCCCGCCTTCCGCGCCCGCTCACTCGCCGTCAGCTGCCTGGGCACCCGCTCCGGGACCGCCGCGTCGACCGTGAGGACGTTCCAGTTCAGGGGGCGTCCGGCGGCCGCGCTCATCTCCACGAACAGATCGATCTCGTCGTCGCTGAACTGGTCCAGGCAGCCCGCGACGATCGCCTCGATCTGCGTGCCCTCGTGCTCTCCGACGGCCTTCGACAGGGCCAGCAGCTCGGCGGGCAGCGCGTGCCGGGAGGCGACGGGCTGCCCGTCCCCGTCGGAGTGCGTGCTGGACTGGGTGGTGGAGAAGCCCCAGGCGCCGGCGTCCATGGCCTCGTGCAACAGCCGTACGATCTCGGCGAGTTGCTCCTCGCTGGGCTGTCCGCCGACCGCGTCCGGCCCCATCACGTAGCGGCGCAGGGCACAGTGCCCGACCATGAACCCGGCGTTGACGGCGATCCGCCCTTCGAGCGCGTCCAGATACTCCCCGAAGGAGGTCCAGTCCCAGGGCGCCCCTTCCTCCAGCGCGACGAGGGACATCCCCTCCACCTTGGACATCATGCGGCGGGTGTAGTCGGCGTCCTCGGGCCGGTCCGGGTTGAGGGGCGCGAGGGTGAACCCGCAGTTCCCGGCCGCGACCGTGGTCACCCCGTGGTTCAGGGACGGGGTCGCGTACGGGTCCCAGAAGAGCTGGGCGTCGTAGTGGGTGTGCGGGTCGACGAAGCCGGGGGCGAGGACGAGTCCGGTGGCGTCCTCGCCGGTCCGGGACTCCTCGGTGACGGTTCCGACGACGGCGATACGACCGTCACGGATGCCGACGTCGGCGGTGAAGGCGGGCGCGCCCGTCCCGTCGACGACGGTCGCGCCCTTGATGATGTGATCAAGCATGGGGGCTCCTTTCTCGGCTCCGGCGCGACGCCCAACCTGAAGGGGCGCGGGGAACTGCGCGACCAGCCACAACGCACCCGCACCCGCCGACGGCGATCACGCCCCAGCCCGGAACCGCGTAGTCCGATGCACAGGATCCGTGTCGATCTTCGGAATCACGTGCTCCCCGATCAGCCGAATCGTCTGCAGCGTCTCCTCCTTCGGCACCCCCACCGGCAGCCCGAAGCTCAGCTGATCGGCCCCGGCCTGCTCCCACCGCTTGCACTGCCGCAGCACCTCGTCCGGATCACCGCAGATCAGCAGCTCCTCCTCGACCAGCAGTTCCACGAACTCCGGTGTGTACTCGGGAAGGGTCTCCGGCCAGACCGGGAAGCCCTCGGGCCGCGGGAACGTGTCGTGGTACCGGAACACCAGCGAGGGCAGATAGTGCAGCCCCCCGGACGCCGCGATCCGGATCGCCTCGTCGTGCGTCGGCGCGCAGATCGCCGTGGTCGTCACCATGACGTTGTCGTTCACGAAGTCCCCGACGGGCTCCGCGTTCACGATGGCGGTCTTGTACTGCTCCAGCACCCACTCCATGTCGGAGACCTTCTGGATGCTGAAGCCGAGCACGCCGAGCCCCTTTCGCGCGGCCATGGCGTACGACGGCGGCGAGCCGGCCGCGTACCACATCGCCGGATGCGACTTGCCGTACGGCTTGGGCAGGACCTTCCTGGGCGGCAGCTGCCAGTGCTTGCCCTGGAAGCCGGCGTACTCGTCCTGGAGCCACATCTTGGGGAACTCGGCGATGGTCTCTTCCCAGATCTCCTTGGTGTAGTTCATGTCGGTCACGCCCGGCAGGAAGCCGAGGATCTCGTGGCTGCCCGCGCCCCGCCCGCTGCCGAACTCGAAGCGGTTGCCGGAGAGGTGGTCGAGCATGGCGACCTTCTCGGCCACCTTCACCGGGTGGTTGACCTGGGCGAGCGGGTTGAAGATTCCCGAGCCGAGGTGGATGCGCTCGGTGGCGTGGGCCAGGTAGCCGAGGAAGACGTCGTTGGCGGACAGGTGCGAGTACTCGTCCAGGAAGTGGTGCTCGGACGCCCAGGCGTACTTGAAGCCGGACTTGTCCGCCTGGATGACGTACTCGGTCTCCTCCATCAGTGCCTTGTGCTCGGCCAGCGGGTCGGTCTCGGCGCGCTTGCCCACGTATCCCTGTACAAAGAGCCCGAATTCCAAGGCGGTTCACCGTCCCTGTTGTTCTTCGCCTGTTTCTGACGCTTACCTGTTTCTGACGCCTCGTCAGATTCAACCAGCGCCCCGACTGTGGCACCACGGGGTTGCACCGTCAATAGCTGACGATTAGTCAGATCACGCTCACGCCGGCCAGCCATCCGCCGTCGATCACGAACGGCTGCCCGGTGATGTACGAGGAGTCGTCCGAGGTGAGGAAGAGGGCCAGCCGGGCCACCTCCTCCGGCCTGCCGATCCGGCCGAGCGGCACGAGCTTGCGGTACAGCTCGTCCAGGGCGCGGGTCATCTCCTCGGGATCGGCGTCCGGGTCGAGCCGGGCCGGGTTGGACATCGCGGTGTCGATGGCGCCCGGGCAGATGGCGTTGACCCGGATCCGGCGGCCGGCCAGCTCCAGGGCGGCGACCCGGGTGAGCCCCAGGACGGCGTGCTTGGTCGCCGCGTACGTGCCCACGGCCGCCATCCCGGTGAGCGCGGTGTACGAGGCGGTGTTGACGATCGTGCCCCCGTCGGTCATCTCGGGCGCCACGGTCTTCATACCGAGGAAGCAGCCGACCTGGTTGACCTGTATGACCTGCATGAACTCCTCAAGGGGCGTGTCCACGAGGGAGTTGAAGCGCAGGATGCCGGCGTTGTTGACGAGCCCGTCGACCCGGCCGTACGCCTTCTTGGCGGCCGTGAGGGCGCTCCGCCAGTCGGCCTCCTCGCCCACGTCGAGGTGGACGTACAGCGCGCCGAGTTCCTTGGCGAGCTCCTCGCCCCGGTCGTCCAGCACATCGGTCAGGACGACTCTCGCGCCCTCCCCGGCGAACAGCCGCGCCTCCTGCTCGCCCTGTCCGCGCGCCGCTCCCGTGACGATCACGACGCGTCCGTCCAGCTTGCCCATGTCCACTCCTCAGCCTGGGTCGAGCCCGGGGGCGACCTCGGCCCCGAAGGCGGTCATCTGGTCGGTGAGCTCCGCGCGGCTGCGACAGCGGAAGCGCACCTGGATCTGGTCCACGCCCATGGCCCGGTAGGCGCGCAGCGACTCGGCGAGGGCGTCGGGGGCGCCGGTAAGGGTGCGGCGCCCGACGTCCCAGGCGGGCGTGCCGACGTACAGGGGCTCGGTGATGGCTCCGACGGTCAGGGGCGACTCGACGCCTGCTTCCGCCCGTATGCGCTTCAGCTCGGCGATCTGGGCGGGCAGCCGGTCCCGCGGATCCCCCTGCGGCAGCCAGCCGTCGCCCTTGAGCGCGGCCCGGCGTACGGCGGCGGGCGAGGACCCGCCGACCCACACGGGGACCTGGGTCTGGGCGGGCCGGGGAAGCTGCCCGAGCCCTTCGAAGTCGTACAGCTTCCCGTGGTGCTCGGGGAACTCGTCCGGGCCCAGCGCGGCCCTCAGCGCGTCGATCGTCTCGTCCAGCACGGCCCCGCGCTGCCGGAAGTCCACCCCGAGCGCCGTGAACTCCTCCTCCACGTGCCCGGCGCCGACCCCGAGGATCAGGCGGCCGCTCGCGAGGTGGTCGAGGGTGGCGTACTGCTTGGCGGTGAGGAGCGGATGCCGCAGGCCCACGATGGCGACATGGCTGAGCAGCCGCACCCGCTCGGTGACGGCGGCGAGGTGGGCGAGGGTGGCGACGGGGTCGTACCAGACCGTGCTCATGGCCGCGGCCAGCCGCCGGGGGATGGCGACGTGGTCGCAGCAGGCGATGTAGTCGAACCCGGCGCGGTCGGCGGTCCGCGCGAGCTCCACCAGGTCGGCCGGGCCCGCGCCGGCCTCCCAGCCCTCGGCGTAGATCGTGCTCTGGGACTGGACGGGCAGCTGGATGCCGTAGGCGAGGCTCACGCGGACCCCTTCCAGAGTCCGTCGCGCGTGAGTCCCAGCAGCTCGATGGCGTTCCCGCGGACGATCCGCTCGACGACGTCGGCCGGGAGGTGGCCCATCTGGGCCTCGCCGACCTCCCTGGACTTCGGCCAGGTGGAGTCGGAGTGGGGGTAGTCGGTCTCGTACAGCACATTGCCGACGCCGATGGAGTCGAGGTTGCGCAGCCCGAAGGCGTCGTCGAAGAAACAGCCGTAGACGTGCTCGGCGAACAGCTCGGAGGGCGGCCGGGTGACCTTGTCGGCGACCCCGCCCCAGCCCCGGTTCTCCTCCCACACCACGTCGGCGCGCTCCAGGATGTACGGGATCCAGCCGATCTGCCCTTCCGCGTACATGACCTTGAGGTTCGGGAAGCGCTCGAACTTCCCGCTCATCAGCCAGTCGACCATCGAGAAGCAGCAGTTGGCGAAGGTGATGGTGGAGCCGACGGCGGGCGGGGCGTCGGCGGAGGTGGAGGGCATACGGCTGCTGGAGCCGATGTGCATGGCGACGACCGTGCCGGTCTCGTCACAGGCCGCGAGGAAGGGGTCCCAGTCGTCGGTGTGGACGGAGGGGAGCCCGAGGTGCGGGGGTATCTCGGAGAAGGCGACGGCGCGGACGCCACGGGCGGCGTTGCGGCGGATCTCCGCGGCCGCCAGCTCGGCGTCCCACAGGGGTATGAGGCCGAGCGGTATCAGCCGCCCGCGCGCCTCGGGCCCGCACCACTCCTCCACCATCCAGTCGTTGTAGGCGCGCACGCACAGCAGGGCGAGCTCGCGGTCCTTGGCCTCGGTGAAGGTCTGGCCGCAGAAGCGGGGGAAGGTCGGGAAGCAGAGGGCGGACTGGACATGATTGACGTCCATGTCGGCGAGCCGCTGCGGAACGTCGTACGACCCGGCCCGCATCTGCTCGTACGTGATCACCTCCAGCTTGATCTCGTCCCTGCTGTAGCCGACGGCGGTGTCGAGGCGGGTGAGGGGCCGGTGCAGATCCTCGTAGACCCACCAGTCGCCGATGGGCCCGTCATCCCCCTGCTTTCCCATCACGGGCTTGAACCGCCCGCCGAGGAAGGACATGTCCTTGAGCGGGGCGCGGACGATACGCGGCCCGGTGTCCCGGTACCTGGCCGGCAGCCGGTCCTGCCAGACGTTCGCGGGCTCAACGGTGTGGTCGTCGACGGAGATGATCTCCGGCAGTTCTGTCCGGGTGTCCATGGCGCTCACGGTAGCGCCGATCTGACGGTCCGTCAGCTATCGTGCGGGCGTCCGTGATGGTGAGGTGTGTGCCGAACTGTGCGGAGAGCTTGTGAGGGGCTTGTGGACTCCCGTGAGCCGGGCTGTGATCGGCGTCTCGCACGGCTGACGCATCCGCCATGAACAAGGCAAACTGACGGAGTGGTTCGGGATGTCTAGGGGGACGGGCATGGACGGTGTACCGCGGGTACCGGAGCAGCGGCGCCCCGGCTCCTTGGAGGAGCCGGCCGCGCTGCGCTTCAGCGTGCTCGGTCCGGTGCGCGCCTGGCGCGGCGAGGAGCCGCTCAACACCGGCTCCCCCCAGCAGCGGGCGCTGCTCGCCGCCCTGTTGCTGCGCGAGGGCAGGACGGCGACCGCGGCCGAGCTGATCGACGCCCTGTGGGGCGCCGAGCCGCCCTCGCAGGCGCTGGCGGCGGTGCGGACGTACGCCTCGCGGCTGCGCAAGGTGCTGGACCTCGGGGTCCTGGTCAGTGAGTCCGGCGGCTACGCGGTCCGCGGCCTGGGCGAGGGCGCGCTGGACCTGGCGGCGGCCCAGGACCTGGCGGCGGACGCGGAGAAGGCGCGCAGCGCGGGGGATCTGTGCCATGCGCGGCATGTGCTGAACCAGGCGCTGGGGCTATGGGACGGCGAGCCCCTGGCAGGCGTACCCGGCCCGTACGCGGACACCCAGCGCGTCCGCCTGGAGGAGTGGCGGCTGCAACTCCTCGAATCCCGCCTGGACATGGACCTGGAGCAGGGCTGCCACGCGGAGGCGGTGTCGGAGCTGACGGCACTGTCGGCGGCGCACCCGCTCCGCGAGCGCCTGCGCGAGCTGCTGATGCTGGCGCTGTACCGCAGCGGCCGCCAGGCGGAGGCGCTGGCGGTCTACGCGGACACCAGGCGCCTCCTGTCGGAGGAACTGGGCGTCGACCCGCGCCCCGGCCTGAAAGAACTCCAGCAGCGGATCCTCCAGGCGGACCCGGCGCTCGCGGAACCCTCCGCTCCGGTCGCCGAGCCCGCGGCGGTCCCGGTGCGGCCCGCGCAACTCCCCGCGACCGTCCCCGACTTCACGGGCCGCTCCTCCTTCGTCTCCGAGCTGAGCGAGGTGCTGGCGTCGGCCGAGGGCCGGGTGATGGCCGTATCGGCGCTGGCCGGGATCGGGGGCGTGGGCAAGACGACGCTGGCGGTGCACGTGGCGCACCAGGCACGGGCGGCGTTCCCGGACGGACAGCTGTACGTGGACCTACAGGGCGCGGGCCCACGGGCGGCGGAGCCGGAGACGGTACTCGGCTCCTTCCTACGCGCACTGGGCACCCCGGACTCCTCCATCCCCGACTCGCTGGAGGAGCGGGCGGCGCTGTACCGCTCGGTGCTGGACGGCCGCCGGGTCCTGGTCCTCCTCGACAACGCGAAGGACGCGGCACAGGTACGACCACTGCTGCCGGGCACCGAGGGCTGCGCGGCACTGGTGACGTCGCGGGTGCGGATGGTGGATCTGGCGGGCGCGCATCTAGTGGACCTGGACGTAATGTCACCGGACGAGGCGCTTTCCCTGTTCACGAAGATCGTGGGCGAGGAGAGGGTGGCGAGCGAGCGCGAGGCGGCCCTGGACGTGGTGGCGGCGTGCGGCTTCCTGCCGCTGGCGATCCGCATCGCGGCCTCCCGCCTGGCGGCCCGCCGCACCTGGACGGTCTCGGTCCTGGCGGCCAAGCTCGCGGACGAACGGCGCCGACTGGACGAACTCCAGGCGGGCGACCTGGCGGTCAAGGCAACGTTCGAGCTGGGCTACGGCCAGTTGGAGCCGTCCCAGTCCCGCGCGTTCCGCCTGCTGGGCCTGGCCGACGGCCCGGACATGTCCCTGGCGGCGGCTGCGGCGGTCCTGGACCTTCCGGTGGAGGAGACGGAGGACCTTCTGGAGGCCCTGGTCGACACCTCACTGCTGGAATCGGCGGCGCCCGGCCGATACCGCTTCCATGATCTGGTCCGGCTCTACGCGCGTGCCTGCGCGGAACGGGACGAGCAGCCGCCGAGCGAGCGGGACGCGGCGATGTCGCGGTTGCTGGACTTCTATCTGGCGACGGCGGCGGGGGTTTACGCGATCGAGCGGCCGGGGGATCGCCTGGTGGACAGCCTGGAACCCACGGAGTTCCCGGGACTGCGCTTCAGCGAGGGCACGGCGGCTCTGGACTGGCTGTACAGCGAGGCGGCACCGCTGCTGGCGTGTGTACGGCAGTCGGCGGGCACCGAGCGGCTCCGGCGAGGCGTGGATCTGCTGTGGGCGGCAAAGGATCTGACCGAGTCGGGGGCCAACTCGCATCAGTACGAGACGACGGCCCAAGCGATGTGCGAGGCGACCCGGGCGGCGGGGGATGCGCGGGCCGAGGGCCGGGCGCGAACTGTCCTCACGGACGTCCTCCTGGTCTCCGGCCGGATTCAACAGGCCGAGGCCGAGGCGCGCGTCGCAATGGAGCTGGCGACAACGGAGCGGGATGCGACAGCCGCGAGTTGGGTGGCCAACAACCGGGGCATCATCTGCCTGCACCAAGGGCGTTTCGCGGACGGCAGGGTCCTGTTCGGCCAAGCCATCCAGGGTTTCCGTGAGGCCGGGAACCGTGGCAGCGAAGCATCTGCCCTCTCCAACCTGTCCCGAGCCCATCTGGGTGTCGGGAACATCGCGGAGGCGGTCGAGATCGCCAAGAAGGGACTCGCGGTGTACGTGGAGTTGGGCCGGACGATGCGCCTCGCCAACGGGCACTTCGCCGTGGGCGTTGCTCTGACCAAGGCGGGACGCCACCGCGAGGCACTCGGTCAGTTCTCCGAAGCCCTGGCCATCTTCGGCGATCACAGGCAGCGGCTCTGGCAGGGCGCGACCAACTTCCGCATTGCCGAAGTGCACATGGCCGCACACCGCCCGACGGAAGCTGCCCAACACGCCGAACAGGCCCTCGCCCTGGGGTGCATCGGTGGCGACCGGATGCGCGGCAACGTTCTGACCCTCCTGGGGCGTGCCCTCTCGACGCTGGGGCAGATGGACCGGGCGAAGGTGTGCTGGCACGAGGCTCTCAACCTCTATGAGCAGAACTGTGCCAGTGAGGCCAACGAGGTAAGGGCCCTGCTCAACTCGACCGCGGCCGCATAGAGGAGAGGGCCTCCCGCCGGCGGGTTGCGGACGTTCAGCATTCGTTTATCGCTCCCTGGCACGCTCATACCCATCAGACCATCGCGTCGGGGGGCAGATGGTCCGACCCGGAGCCCGACCGGTTAATGTGCGGCTCCGAACGCCCGTCCGGCAGCCCTCGGGGGAGCTTCCGGGCGGGCGTTTCTGACTCGTCACCACAACAGAGGACGCAAGCACATGAGCGACAAGAAGAAGGACGCGGCCGCCACTCCGCTGGACAACCACATGCCCAGCGAGCCCGCGGCGGACGAGACCGTCACCACGCTCGACAACCACATGCCGACCGAGCCCGCCGCAGACACGATCAAGACGATGGACAACCACATGCCGGCGCCGCCCGCCCTGGACCTGAACGGCAAGTAAGCCTCACCCCAAGGGGGATCGGCCGCGGCGGTGCGGAGGGGAGGCCGCCGCGGCCGAGGTGTGTCCAGGGGCAGGACCCAGCCGCTCCAAGGCGGGTCGGCCCACAGGACTCACCACTCACTCGGCTTCCGCCAGCTCGCACCACACGGTCTTGCCCACCGCCCCCTGTTCCACTCCCCACCGCACCGTCACCGCATCCAGCAAGGTCAGTCCGCGTCCCGTCTCATCGTCAGGCGTGGCCGGCAGGGAGACGGGAAGGGCTCGCCCGGCCGGGTCCGAGACCTCGACGCGAATGCGGTCGCCGTCCGTACGGGCCACCCGTACACGGACGAGGGTGCCCTCCCCCACATGCCGGATGACATTGCTGACGAGCTCGGTGACGCAGAGCTGGACGCCGGAACAGGGGGCGCCGAGATACCGGCGTACGGTACGACGCAGACCCGGCACCGCCTCGGGTACGGCGAGGAGATCCAGGTCCAGAGGCGGCGGACTCGGCACCCGGCCGTCACCCCGCGACAACGCCGCGGTGAGCTTGCGCGCGGTCGCGGTGTTGCAGCTGCCGAGCGCGACCAGGCCCGCGGATGCCTGAGGCGTCGCCGCGAAGCTCGGCAGGTCCACTCGGAGCGAGGGCAGCTTGATGCCGTGGGCGGCGAGGGCGTCGCGCAGTCCCTCCACGCAGAGGGTCGTGTCGTAGACACCGGAACCAGGGGAGGACGGCTGTGGGGGCACGGTCGCTTACACCTTCCAGTGCGTTCTGTGACGGATCAGTCACACCATGACGTCGAGCCGCGTAGCGTTGAAGCCGTTTCGGCTGCGCAAACGCATCTGGCAAACGGCGGTGATGAGTTGTGCCCCCACGCAAAGACCCCGACGCCTCGGCGAACGTCCCCTCCTTCTACGGCGCCGAGTTGCGCTACCAACGGGAGCTGGCCGGCCTCACGCTCGAACAGCTGGCGGAGGGAAGCTTCCGAGGCGTCCCTTTCCTGAGCCAGATCGAGCGGGGCGAGCGGCGCATGCCCCTGGATCTGGCCCGGCACGTCGACAAGGTGCTGGGGACGGACGGCTTTTTCGAGCGACGCTGCGAAGATGCCCGCAGGGCACGGCAGTCGGGGCATGCGGAGTACTTCGCGGATGTGGCGGAGATGGAGCAGCATGCGGAGTCCATTGAGGACTGGGCGCCGATGCTCGTGCCTGGCTTGCTGCAAACCCAGGCCTACGCCAAGGCTGTCGTTCGCACATCGCTCCCATGGTTGCCGCCCGAGACGGTCGACAAGCAGGTCCAGGCAAGGTTGAAGCGCGCGGAGATCTGGAAACACGAAGAGCAGCCGTCGTTCTGGGCGGTCCTGCATGAGTCCCTCGTCCGCAAGCCACTCCTGCCGTCGACCGAGATGGCCGTACAACTGGAGCACATGGCTCACGTGATCCGCTCCACGCAAGGCGTTCTGCAGATCCTCCCGGAATCGGCGCACGCCCACCCGTTCATGATGGGCATGATGAGGGTCATGACCTTCCCGGATGCCCCACCGGTGGCCTACACCGAGGGCCTCCACAATGGCCAACTCATCGACTATCCAGCGCTCGTGAAGGACTACCGCAGGTCGTACGATCTGCTCAGGGCCGCGGCACTCGCGCCAGAGGTGTCCCTGGCCATGGTCGAACAAGCGGCAGAGGACTACCGAGATGGCAAGCACCGGGATTGACCTGAGCACCGCCCAGTGGCGCAAGAGCAGCTACAGCAACGGGAGCGGCGGCGAGTGCGTCGAAGTCTCGATCGCTCACCCCGGCATGGTGATCCCCGTCCGTGACTCGAAGCGAGCCCAGGACGGCCCCGTACTGCTCTTCCCCCCGTCCACCTGGACCACGTTCGTCGCCGCCCTGAAGGTCTGACGGCGCCTGGTTATCCACAGGACAAAGCGGCGGATCGCGGATTCTGCGATCTTGACCAGGTGGAGGGAAGGGACTTAAGGACGCTGGCGGTGAGGGGCATCCTCATCACCGCACGAGCCGTCGAGGCTGGCTGGCCCCGGCGGAGCCTCACGCGGGCGCTACGAGGTGAGGGCTGGACCCTGCTCCGGCTCGGCGCCTGGGTCGAGCCTGGACGGGACCTGGACCTCCTCACTCGGCTCCGGGCGACGCAACTCCTCGAACCCCGGCTGGTGGTGAGCCACCGTTCGGCGGCCGCCGTCTGGCGGATCGAGACCCTGACCGGTGGCAAGAGGGCACCCCTGGAGTTCATCGACCCAGGGCTCACTCTCCGGCGCCGGGACGGAGGCGTGCGCGTGCACCGTACGTCCCTTGCGGAGACGGAGGTGGTGGAGCGGCAGGGCCTGCGGGTCACCTCTCCCGGCCGTACCCTCATCGACCTGCTCCGGGACGGCCCCAGGGACGACGCGATCGTCGCCGTGGACTCCGCTCTCGCCCACCGCACAGTCGGACGCGTCCGCCGCGCCCCGTTCATGAGGCTCAACTCGATCGCCGCCGCGCTCGAAGTCCCTTCACGCGGTACGGTCAGGGCCCTCAAGTGGCTGGCGCTGTGCGACCCTCGCGCGGGTTCACCGGCCGAGACCATCGCCCGCCTGCGGATGTACGACGCCGGGCTCCGCCCCGAGAGCCAAGCCGAGCTACATACCCCGGACGGCCGCCGCTGCTTCGTCGACTTCTTCTTCCGGGCGGCCGGCCTCGCCGTGGAGATCGAGGGGTTCGCCTATCACGGCACCCGCGACTCCCACCGACGGGACATCGCCCGCTACAACCAACTCCACCAGTGCCCCGAGATCAGAAGACTCCTCCGCTACAGCGCCGAGGATGTCTTCCACCGGCCAGCACACATGATCGGGGAGATCCGGGGTGCCCTGGCGACGCTGGCTGCGCAGGACCAGCGGGACGCCATGGCCGGCCGGAGTTGAGCCGGTTCCGTGGGATTTCCGGCCAGGGAAGGCTTCTTAGGCCGGCGTCGATTTCAAGTGACCGTTGGGGCCGCCCGCTTCTTGTCAGTGTCGTGCTTCCACGCCCCGAGTAAAGGGCGCTCCGCTATCGCTACGCGTCGCCTTCGGCGATGGCCCTCCGGGCCACCCTTGACTAGGGGCGTTCCAGCACGGGTGAGAAGCGAGCGAGCGGCCCGGAAAGGCGGTGGCCGCTTGACGGGGTTCGCGATGGACGTCGGCTGCGGTCTGGGCCGGTGTTGACGGGTGCGCACTCGCACCTCGCCAGCACGCCGGGTGGGCTTAGCGGCAAGCGGCCAGTGGGGGTGGGGCGCAGGAGCGGGGTGGCGGCACGCCGGGCCGGTCTAGCGGCTTGCGGCCAGTGGGCGGTGGAGCGCGGGAGCCGGGTGGCGGCACGCCGGGTGGGCTTAGCGGCTTGCGG
Organism: Streptomyces sp. NPDC025638; assembly: GCF_055558775.1. Taxonomy (NCBI): domain Bacteria; kingdom Bacillati; phylum Actinomycetota; class Actinomycetes; order Kitasatosporales; family Streptomycetaceae; genus Streptomyces; species Streptomyces sp. NPDC025638. The sequence continues at coordinate 72,225 of NZ_JBVHLX010000028.1, forward strand.
CCAGTGGGCGGTGGAGCGC
>NZ_JBVHLX010000029.1:0-70377 GCF_055558775.1 Streptomyces sp. NPDC025638
ACTTCGCGGTCGCCATGCCGACGCCGGCCCCCACCCTGAGGCCGCGACGGCGCCTCCGGCACCACCCGCTGGAACAGCTCCCACAACTCGTCCGGCACCAGCCGCTCAACAATCCTCGCCACGACTGGCAGCTTACCCAGCCAAATGAGATGACGTCTTAGTAGACATGTGTCAAGTAAGATGCGGTCGTGCCTCCCCGTCAGCGGCTCAGCCCCGCCGAACGCCGTGCGCAACTCCTCACGGTCGCCGCGGGCCTCTTCGCCGCGCAGCCGTACGACGAGGTGCTGATGGAGGACGTCGCCGAGCGCGCCGGTGTCTCCCGCGCGCTGCTCTACCGGCACTTCCCGAGCAAGCGGGACCTGTTCGCCGCGCTCTACCAGCAGGTCGCCGACGAACTGCTCGCCCAGACCCGGCTCGACCCCACCGCCACCCTGGTCGAACAGCTCACCCAGGGCCTGGACGCGCACATCGAGTACTTCGCGGAGAACCGCAACACCGTCCTGGCGGCCAATCGCGTGCTGGCCGGTGACCGCCTGATCCAGACGATCATGACGAATGAACTCGATGCCCTGCGGGAGCGCCTGCTCGGCGTGCTCCCGCTCGCCGACGACAGCACCCGGGATGCCGTGTCGGGCGTCCTGAAGAGCTGGCTGGTGTTCGTCCAGGTGCTGTGCGTGGACTGGCTCACCGAGGAGACCTGCACCCGTACCGAACTGCGCGACGTGTGCGTCGGCGCCGCGGTGGGCGCCGTCCGGCCCCTCCTGGACGAGGACCCCGCGCCGGACTGGCCCCGCTGACATCGACTTGTCGATGCTCTGCCGGTGCGGGACACCCGCGGAGTGGCATGCTGATCAGGCAGGACGGAAACGTTCCGACGAGGTGACCGTGCGGCCGGACGCGGAGCAGACGTGGTGCCGAGGCGATTCGACGAGGAGCTGCCTGATGGGGAAGTACACGGATGTCCACCGCCGAAGCCTGGCCGACCCGGAGGGGTTCTGGCTGGAGGCGGCCGAGGCCATCGAATGGTCCCGCAAACCGACCAGAGCCCTGGACGCCTCGCGGGCGCCCTTGTACGGCTGGTTCCCCGACGGCGAGCTGAACACGGCCCACAACGCCCTGGACCGGCATGTGACTTCCGGGCGCGGCGGCCAGCCGGCACTCGTCCACGACTCCCCGGTGACCGGCACGAAGACCTCGTACACCTACGCCGAACTGCGCGATGCCGTGGCCGTCTTCGCCGGGGCGCTGTCCGCGCTCGGCGTCACCAAGGGCGACAGGGTGATCATCTATATGCCGATGGTGCCGGAAGCCATCATCGCCATGCTCGCCTGCGCGCGCATCGGCGCCGTTCACTCGGTCGTGTTCGGCGGATTCGCCCCCAAGGAACTCGCCGCCCGCATCGAGGACGCCCAGCCCAAGCTGGTCGTGGCGGCGTCCTGCGGAATCGAACCGACCCGCGTCATCGACTACAAGGCGATCATCGACCAGGCGCTGCAGACCACCCGGCACCAGCCGGAACACATCGTGATACTGCAACGCGACGCCGCACGCGCCGAGTTGAACCACCGGGACCTCGACTGGCACGAGCTGGTCGCCACCGCGAAGCCGGTCGATCCCGTGCCGGTTGCGGCAACCGACCCCCTCTACATCCTCTACACGTCCGGAACCACCGGCAGGCCCAAGGGCGTACTGCGCGACAACGGCGGTCACGCCGTCGCGCTGGCCTGGTCGATGAGCAACATCTACGGCATCGGTCCCGGTGACACCTGGTGGGCGGCCTCGGACGTCGGCTGGGTCGTCGGCCACTCCTACATCGTCTACGCGCCGCTGCTGATCGGTGCCACCACGGTGCTCTACGAAGGCAAACCCATCGGGACACCGGACGCCGGCGCCTTCTGGCGAGTGATCTCCGAGTACGGAGTGAAAGCGCTGTTCACCGCACCGACCGCGCTGCGGGCCATCCGCAAGGCGGACCCGGATGCCACCGAGCTGTCGCGATACGACCTCTCCGCCTTCGACGCCCTCTTCCTCGCCGGAGAGCGCCTCGACCCGGACACCTACCGCTGGGCCCACGACACCCTGGGCGTGCCCGTCATCGACCACTGGTGGCAGACCGAGACGGGCTGGCCCATCGCGGCCAATCTGCGCGGACTGGAACTGATGCCCGCCAAGCCCGGGTCGGCCACCGTGCCCGTACCCGGGTTCGACGTCCAGGTCCTGGACCCGGCCACGAGCGAGCGGATGCCCAGGGGCCAGGAGGGAGCGATCGCCGTCCGGCTTCCCCTGCCACCCGGCTCGCTGCCCACGCTCTGGGGCGACGACCAGCGGTACATCGACGCCTACCTGGCCGAGCACGACGGCTACTACACCACAGGGGACTCCGGTTTCTTCGACGAGGACGGCTATCTCTTCGTGATGGGCCGCACCGACGACGTCATCAATGTCGCCGGGCACCGCTTGTCCACCGGCGCGATCGAAGCCGTACTCGCGGCGCATCCCGCAGTCGCCGAATGCGCGGTGATCGGTGTCCACGACGAGGTGAAGGGGCAACTGCCGCGCGGACTGGTCGTGCTCAAGTCCGGTGTGCATCCGGACGAGGCCACTCTCCGCGAAGAGCTTGTCGCCGCGGTACGCAGAGACATCGGACCGGTGGCGGCCTTCCGTGACGTGACCGTGGTCGACGCCCTGCCCAAGACCCGCTCCGGCAAGATCCTCCGCAAAGCGATGCGCGGTATCGCCGACGGCCGGGACGTGCCGATGCCCTCCACCATCGAGGACCCCGGGGCGCTGGACGACCTCCGGCCGATTCTGCGGCCGCGGTAGGCGCAAGAAGGGTGTTCAGGCCGACGGGCTGATCAGCTCGTCGGCAACCCACCGTGCGACGTCGGCGGGGTAGGGTGCCGGCAGCCCGAGGACGATGTGCCGGAAGCCGACGCCCATCGCCTCGGCGATCGCGTCCCGGGTGACGCCGGGCCGGTCGTAGGAGACGGGCAGGTGGATCGAGCGGGTGACCGAGGCGGGATCGCGGCCGATCTCGGCGCAGTAGCGGTCCAGCAGCGCGCCGCGGCGGACGGCGTCGTCGATGTCGCCGCCCGGGATGTTCCACAGGTCGGCGTGCTCGGCGACCACGCGCAGCGTCGCGGACGAGCGTCCGCCGATCAGGATCGGCGGGTGCGGGCGCTGGACGGGTTTGGGATTGCCGAACGCTCCGGTGAGGCGGTGATGGGTGCCGTGGAAGTCGAACGGCTCCTCCTCGGTCCACAGGCGCCGGATCACCATGCAGGCTTCGGCGAGGCTCCCCACGGCATGCGCGGAATCGTGGAACGGCAGGCCGTGGGCTTCGTACTCACGCCGGGCCAGGGGATGGCCGGGGCGTGAGCCGACGCCGATGCCGAAGTCGAGCCGTCCGCCGGAGACGATGTCGACTGTCGTGGCGATCTTGGCCAGCATCGCGGGCGGCCGGAACCGGTTACTGGTCACCAGCACGCCGAGCCGCAGTCTTCGAGTGTGGGCGGCGAGGGCCGAGAGCAGGGTCCAGCCCTCGTAGGTCGGTCCGTCCGGATCTCCCCCGATCGGCATGAGGTGATCGAACAGCCAGGCGTGCTCGATCTCCGGGATCGTGTCCGCCTCGCGCCAGACGCGCAGGACGTCGTGGTAGTCGACCTGTGAGGGGGCGGTCATGATCCCGAAACGGGTTCGGAGTGAGCTTCGGGATGGGTTTCGGGGTGTGTGAGGCATGGAGTCGCTGGTCGTCCTCTCGAAGCTCATGGGCCGGTCAGCGGCGGCGCAGTGACGGGTCGAGCAGCGCGGGCGGGGTGTCGTGCTTCTCGTGCGGGGCCAGGTCGGTGCCGGGGGCGACGATGGCGTCGATCGCGTCGAGTACGTCGGCGGAGAGCACGGTGTCTGCGGCGGCGAGTTGGGAGTGCAGGTGGTCCGGCGTGCGGGGACCGATGAGCGCGCTGGTCACGGCGGGGTGCGCGGTCACGAATCCGAGCGCGAGCTGGATCATCGTGAGACCGGCCTCGTCGGCGACTTCGGCCAGCCGCTCGACCGCGTCGAGCCTGACCCGGTTGGCGGGGCTGGTGATGTCGAAGCGTTCGGGCATGAACGTCGAGCGGTTGGTGGTGACTGCCTGTCCCGCGCGGATCGCGCCCGACAGCCAGCCCGAGGCCAGCGGGCTCCACACCAGCACACCCAGGCCGTACTCCTCGGTCACGGGCAGCACATGGGTCTCGATGCCGCGCTGCAGGATCGAGTAGCCGGGCTGTTCTGTGACGTAACGGCTCAGGTGATGTTCGCGGGCCGCCCACTGGGCCTGCACGATGCGGTACGCCGGGAAGGTCGAGGAGCCGAAGTAGCGGATCTTTCCCGCGCGTTGCAGGTCGGTCAGGGCCGACAGCGTCTCCTCGTCGCTGGTGCTCGGGTCCCACCGGTGGATCTGGTAGAGGTCGACGTGGTCGACACCGAGACGGCGCAGGCTGTTGTCCAGCTCGGTGATCAGCCAACGGCGCGAGCTGCCCCGGTGGTTGCGCTCGTCGCCCATGGGCATGGAAGCCTTCGTGGCCAGCACGAGGTCGTCGCGGCGGCCTGCGATGGCCTTGCCGACCATCTCTTCGGACTCGCCCTGGCCGTACATGTCGGCGGTGTCGATGACGTTGATGCCGGCTTCCAGGGCGGCATCGACGATCGCGGTGGCCTCGTCCTGCGTGGTGCGTCCGATCCTGCCGAAGTTCATCGCGCCGAGCGCGAGGGAGCTGACCTGCACACCGGTGCGGCCCAAGGTGCGGTACTGCATGACCGTGTTCCTCCATTGCGGGTGAAACGTGGCGACAATGCGTGAAGTGGGTTCCGGGCCCGACGCTCTGGCATCATGAGGAATCGGAACCTTGTTCCGCTTTAACGATACGGAACCCTGTTCCGTTTTTGCAAGCTCGGCTACGGAGGCGCGGCGCGATGAACGACGGCGACGAGGGCGCGGGGCACGCGGCCCCGGCCAAGCGGAAGGACGCTCGGCGCAACAAGGAGACCCTGCTCGACGCGGCGGCCGCGGTCTTCGTCGCGTCAGGCGTGGAAGCGCCGGTACGAGACATCGCGGCCGAGGCGGGCGTCGGGCTGGGCACGATCTACCGGCACTTCCCGACGCGAGCGGATCTCATCATCGCCGTCTACCGGCACCAGGTCGACGCCTGCGCCGAGGCGGGCCCCGCTCTGTTGGCGACCAGCGCAACTCCGTACGCCGCACTGGGGCAATGGATCAACCGCTTCGTCGACTTCCTGGTCACCAAGCACGGACTCGCCGCCGTGCTGCAGTCCGACAACGCCGGCTTCGACGCGCTGCACGCCTACTTCCTAGACCGCCTCCTGCCCGTGTGCACCCGACTGCTCGAAGCAGCGGCCGCCGCCGGTGAGATCCGCTCCGACCTGGAGGCCTATGAACTCATGCGCGGCGTCGGAAACCTCTGCATCGGCGCGGAGAACGACCCCCGCTACGACGCCCGCCGACTGGTCGCCCTCCTCATCGCGGGGCTGCGCCAGTCCCACTGACCCTAGGCAAGGCGGCTGATGCAGGAGCGCAACTGCCGCGCCGGCAAAGCTGGTCGACGCATGGCGGCCAGACTCATAGGCTCCGCCTGTGACTGATCCCAGCGAGTCAGAAGGCGCATTCAGGAATCGGTGCGCGAACACCGCGCGGATGCTCGCGCCGCTCGTCGGCTACTTCATCAGCCGGATCTCGTTCGAGGCATTCAACGAGGACGACTCGCTGGAGATCACGCTCAGGGAAGGGCCGTCGAAGCCCGATGTCGTGATCTCCCTCTCCGGCCTCCATTACGCCGCGGTCTCGGGGCCCCCGGAGATCTCCGGCTGCTTCATCGACGAGATCTCCCTGACGCACCTGCCGAGGACGCCACACCCCTGGCCCGAGGGAGCAGTCGGCCGAGTCGGCCGATTCGACGGAATGAGTGAGTTGGCGTGGCTGCAGATCATCGGCCCGGCCGAGGTGGACGTCATCGCATCGATCGCGACCGTCTACACGGCAATGAGCGATGATGAAGCCTCGGCGGACGAGCGGGTGTGAGAAGAGAAGGCCGGTACCGGACCCCGACTCACCGGCCGGCTTGCCCGGGGTCATCCGGCCCGAGAGGGCGTGCGCAGGCGATGAGGAGCGCTACGTCGTCGGGGGCGCCGGGGTGGCGGAGGCGGTGGAGGAGGCGGTCGCAGGTGTCCTCCAGTGGGCCGAGTTCCTCAAGGAGGTGCAGGAGGGTGTCGAGGCGCTCGTCGATGGGGAAGTCGCGGGTCTCGACCAGTCCATCGGTGTACAGCACCAGTTGATCGTGGGGGGCGAGTTCGATGGCGGTGCTCTCGAACGGGACGCCGCCCACGCCCAGGGGAGCGCCGGTGGGCAGGTCGAGGAGCACGGGGCGTCGACCGCCGCGTACGAGGACGGGGGGCAGATGGCCGGCGCTGGCGATGCGGCACTCGCCGCGGTGGGGGTCGTAGACGGCGTAGAGGCACGTGGCGATGTACTGCTCCAGCCGGCCGGTGATCGCGTCGAGGTGCTGCAGAACCTGGGCGGGTTCGAGGTCCAGGTCGGCGTAGGCCGCGGTGGCGGTGCGCAGGCGGCCCATCGTGGCGGCGGCGTCGATGCCGCTGCCCATGACGTCGCCCACGACGAGCGCCGTCCTGGCATTCTGCAGCGGCAGCACGTCGTACCAGTCACCGCCGATCTCGTAGGCGGCCTGCGCGGGCCGGTAGCGCGCGGCGACCTGCAGACCGGGAAGATCCGTCGGCAGGTCGGGGAGCAGACTGCGCTGCAGGGTCTCGGCGGCGCTGCGCACACTCTGGTGCGTGCGCGCGTTGTCGATGCACATCCCCGTGCGGGAGGCGAGTTCGCAGGCGATGGCGAGGTCGTCCTCGTCGAAGGGACGTGGGTCGCGGGCGCGGGTGAGCCCCAGGAAGCCAAGGGTGCTGCCGCGAGCGGCGAGCGGAACGGCGAGGTACGAGTGCACCCCGGCGCGGGCCAGCAGGGTGGCCGCGTGATCGTCACGGGCCATGCGCCTGAGGTCACTGCCCTCGGCATGACTGACCAGTATGGGGCGGCCCGTGCGCACACACTGCGTGGCCAGCCGGTCGGCACCGTACACCGCGAGCTCGCCGGGTGGGTCGGCGGCCCGCTCGGCATCGGTGGGATAGGCCGCCTTCACCGCCAGGGCACGGAAGACCTCCGGGCCGGTGAAGGACCGGGGGCGGTGCTCGTCCAGGACCGAGTCGAGTACGTCGACGGCCACCAGGTCGGCGAAGTCGGGCACGGTGACGTCAGCCAGCTCTCGGGCTGTCTGGTCGACCTCCAAACTCGTGCCGATACGAATGGAACCGGCGGCGATGAGAGCCAGACGCCGTCGTGTCTCGGTGGCCGCCAGCGCGGACTCGTAGCGCTCGGTGACGTCGACCACCCACTCGGCCACCCCGAGAACCTGGCCCCGGGCGTCCTCCAGCCGGTACACCGAGATCGACCACGCATGCATGCGCCCGGGGTCGGATGGCGCGCGGCCGACGACGGTCGACTCCTCCACCAGGGGGATCCCGGTCTCCAGGACCTGCCGCATCGCCGCCTCGGCCGCCTCGAACTCCGAGGACTTCATGACCTCGCGGTAGCTGCGCCCGAGATGGTACTTCTCGGCAAGTCCGTGCATGCGCTCCAGAGCGGGATTGACGGTCACGTACCGCAGGTCGGTGTCCAGGATCGCCACGCCGATGGGGGACTGGGAGACCAGTCGCGTGGACAGGGCGACGTTCTTTTCGAGCTCGCGCAGCGTGGGGGAGTCGGCCCCCAGGCCAAGGGCGTAGAAGTCGCCGTGGTCGTTGAGCAGGCGCATGTTGCGCAGCTCCACCAGGCGTGTGCTGCCGTCCGCGCAACGGATGGGGAACGTGCCCGCCCAGGGCCGGCCCGTCTCCATGACCTCGGCGAATGTCTTGATCACCCAGTCCCAGTTGTCTTCGTGGACGAGCAGCTGTGCCGCGAACTGGCCGAGCGCTTGCTCGGCGCTATAGCCGTAGAGCGCCTCGGCCTGCGGACTCCACAGGACGATGCGGCCCTCGGCGTCCAGCAGTACGGCCGCGACACCGAGCAGGTCCATCAGCCCCCGCGGCGTCGACGCCCGGTCCTCCGGCCGGCCGCTGTTCTCCAGTCCGAGGTCGGCAGGAGGCTGCCCGGTTGAGCCTGCGCTCATCGCCGGCCCTCCTTCCAGCCGCTGGTGTCGTACGACCCGCTCGCGGGACCGGGCCGAAATCCGGCCGCAACCGCACGTACCCCCGCCTCCAGGTACCCCGCGCCTCCATGGTCTCTCTCGGCAGCGGGCCGGGGCACCTCGGTAGCAGCTCCACGGCTCCTCGACCGGCCATGTGCCGTGGCAGCGGCCGGCAACGGCCCCCGAACGGGCCACCGCCGCCCGCTGCCGCGCCCCTCGGTTCAGCCGCAGTAGGCGGAGCTGTTGCGCAGCTTCTTCCAGGTCTTGCTGCCGACCAGTCGTCGTCCAGACCGTTCTTGCGCTGGTACGCGACGATGGCCGCCTTGGTGTTCCGGCCGTAGAACCCCTCGACCGTGCCCGGGTTGCACCGGTAGCCCTTCAGCAGGCACTGAGCCTCCGCCACCGCGTTGCCGGAGCTGCCGGCGCCGACGATCGCCGTCATGGTCCTGCTGAAACCGGCCGTCCAGCCCATGCTTCCGTGAGCCATCCTCTCCCATGAGTACTGCGACGCCGTACCCGTGCAGGTGTAGGCCGCGGCCGTGGCGTGGCGGCGGTACCGGCCACGGCCGCGGGTGCCGCCAGGAGTCCTGTCCCCAGCGCCGGCGCCGCGGCCGTCAGCGTGATCCTCGTCCTCGGTGTGCTCATGGTGATAGTCCTTCCAGCGTGTTGGTCGGGTGTGCATGCGTCCGTGGGTCGGAGCCGGGCGCGCGGGCCCAAGGCCGGGGCGCCCGGCTCCGAGAGGTCGGCCCCTTCTGCGGCGCCCCCCGTCTGATGCGCCGCAGAAGGAGAGCCGTGCGCAGCCACCACGACGTGCGGCCAACGGCGGCTCACCGGAGGCGGACTCCCGGCAGAGCCGAGGCGCCGCCCGGCACCGACCACGCACCAAGGCTCTGGGCCGGCTGCCTTGTTGCGCACGCCCGTACCGCCACACGCAACAGACTCCGCGGCGGCCGAGCCCAGCGGTATTCGGCCGAAACACGCTGCTCAGAGCTTTGCGACCCGGTCTACGGCGGTGCCAGGGTTGAAATCAGTGGCCACCGGCAGTGATGACGAGACCGCGCGTCTGTGGGACGCGGCCACCGGTAGGAGCCGGGCCGTTTTCACCGGTCACACCGACCGTGTGACGTCATTGTCGTTCAGCCCCGACGGGCGCGTGCTGGCCACCGGCAGCCGTGATCGGACGGTGCGTCTGTGGGATGCCTCCCAGGGAGCGGTGCATGTTGCTCGGGTGGAGGCGGACACCGTGTCCGCCATGGCGTTCACCGCTGACGGGCATGCTGTGCAAGTAGGCGACGTCGGTGGCGCGGTGCGGGTTTGGGACGTGGTGGGCGAACAGGTCCACGATCCACGCATCGTCGGGCCGGGCATGGTGACATCGCTGAGTGTCCGCTCGGACCGCCATGTGATGGCCGCCTTGACCAGCGGTGACGGTTCTGTTGTGCGCGTGTGGGACGTCACCGGCCGTAGGCTGCGAACAGTGGTGGACTGCCGACCACGGTCCGACACTTGCGTGACGGCGGCTCTCAGCCCCGACGGCCGTGTCCTTGCCACGGGTGGCACCGGTACGACCGTGCGGCTCTGGGACGTGGCCACCGGCAGGAGCCGGGCCTTCCTCACCGGTCACACGGACGTCGTCACCGCGCTTGCGTTCAGCCATGACGGGCACACGCTCGTCTCCGCCGACGCCGATGGAACACTGCGGCTGTGGGCTGTGGCCACCGGGCGGAGTCACGCCGTCCTCGACGACATGGCCATATCGATGGCGCTGAGCCCGGACGGCCGTACCCTCGCCGCGGGCCACGACAACGGCACGATCCGACTCTGGGACCTCCACACGCGAACTGTCTGCGCCACCTTGATCGGAAGGCAGGCACCGGTGTACGCACTGGCCTTCAGCCCCGACCGACGCACCCTGACTGCCGGCAGCGAAGACGGTGCGATACAGCCATGGAAGCTGAGCCTGCCCGGGCCGACCGGAGTGATCGACATGATCTGCCGCGCCCTGCACCGGGGGTTCACGCAGCAGGAACGCGTTCAATATCTGCGGGGCCGGCCGCAGGGGCCGGTGTGCGGACTTGTGTAGCCGGAAGTACGGCATCCCTCGCAATCGCCGGGTCAGGGGCTGTCCGGCTCCTGCTGTCTCTCCGGCAGCAATGACCGCAGTGCCATGGCCGTCACCTCGGCCTCCACAGTCTCCCGGTCGGAGACCACTGCCGCGCGGAAGGAACGGCCCGCCAAGAGCGAGATGAGCCACCAGGCTGCGGTGTGCGGGTCGATGTCGTGGCGGATGTCGCCGGCGTCCTGGCCGCGGCGGAGCAGGTCGGCGAGCATGTCGGCGAAGTGCTGGTGGACCTGGCGGAGGGCGTCGCCGAGTTCCGGGTCGTGGGAGAGGGCCGTGGCGTCGGCGAAGAGGAACCCATGGGATCCGGGCTGGTGGAAGCGGTCCATGTGGGCCGGATCGAGGAAGGCCGCCAGCACCTCGGGGACCGGGCGGCCGGCGTCGGCGGCCCGGTTGAGCAGCTCGGACACGGCGGAGGCGGCGTGGTCGAGGGCCGCCCGGTACAGCGCGGCCTTGGACCCGAAGTTCTGGAACACCACCGGCTCGGTGACGCCGACGCGCCTGGCGATGTCGGAGACCTTGCCCCGCTGGTAGCCGGTCTCGGAGAAGACCTCCGTGGCGGCCATGAGGATGGACGCGCGCCGCTGCGCCGCGGGCAGGCGCGTGCGGGTACGGGCTCGGGGCTCGGTCACGCCCGTCATCCTATGCCGCCCCTTGCCGTTTTACTTAGTCGGGACTAAGTTAGGAGCGGTACTTAGTCATGACTAAGTTATGGAGGAGGGTCCATGTCCCTCGGTCACCTCATGCAAGGCAAGCCGCGCCCGGACACACCTGGCGTGACGATCGCAACCCCGCGCGCGTACGAAGTCTTCGGCGCCGTCTGTTTCGCCGGTCGCCGCCACCGTGCCTTCACCCGCCTCGCCGAGCTCAGCGGAGCCGAGCCCGGTGACCGCGTCCTGGACGTGGGCTGCGGCACCGGCTACCTCACCCGGCACATGGCCACGCGTGTCGGCCCCGAGGGCGCGGTGACCGGTGTCGACGCGTCACCGCCGGTCCTCGACTACGCCCGTCGGCGCAAGCCACGGCCGGGCAGCGCCGCCTGCACCTATCGGGAGGGCATCGCCGAGTCCCTCGACCTGCCCGACGCGGCCTTCGACACGGTCGTCACCAGCCTGATGCTGCACCACCTGCCGGAGGAGCTCCGGCCTGCGGCACTTCATGAGATGTACCGGGTTCTGCGGCCCGGCGGGCGTCTGCTGGTCGTCGAGTTCCGCCCGCCGAAGTCCAGGCTCGGCCGCCACCTCGTACATGGCGGGGCGGGCCACGCCATGGCACACCACCGCGTGGACCTGCTGGACGGGCTGATCGCGGACGCGGGCTTCGAGGTGCGTGGCAGCGGTGACATACGGCCGTGGCTGCGCCATGTGCAGGCGGTGCGGCCGACGCGATCCGAGTCCGCGGAGGCAGGCATGGGCTGTGACATGGGGGCGTGACATGAGGGCGTGGCGTGGGGGAGTAACTGCCTCACCCGGCCGGACGACGAACCGCGTTTCGCGGCTGCCCGCGTGGTCGTGGGCGTCTTCCGGGTGCGGGCATCCCCCGGACGGCCGATGGTGGGAGGTGGGGACTGGTCCGTTACCTGTGCGAATGATCACGGAGGTGTCGCACATGTCCACGATCGAGAACCAGATCGACGTTGCTGTACCCGCCGAGGTGGCCTGGGACTGCCTGCACAGCGTGGAGAGCCTTCCGCAGTTCGTGGACGGCGTCCGGGAAGCGCGACCAGAGGGCAAGCGCCGAGCACATCTGGCCCTGGAATCGGCGGCAGGACCGCGAGAACTCGATGCCGAGTTCACCGACCGTGCCAAGGGCGGTGCGCAGGGCAGCGTGATGATGTGGCACACCGCAAAGGGTGAGGGCGCCGACCTCAAGGGCGCGTTCACCGTACGGGCGATCGACGACGAGCACACACAGATACAGCTCCGCGTCGAGTACGACCCGGAGAAGACCCGCGAGACCTTCGGCGGCCCCAAAGGGTTCGCCCAGTCCGACAGGATCCAGCATCTGATCCAGCAGGATCTCGAACAGTTCAAGGACTTTGTCGAAGGCAAACGCTGAGCAGCAGAATTTCGCTGGTGCGCCGGGCTGGGGGCTGCGACTGTCGGCACGTCGAGCTCACACGCTGGGGCCCGTCCCCGGATCCGGTAGGTACGACGCGAGTTGCACCTTGCCCTGGAGCGACTCCTGGCCCGTGACCGGCTGGTGCGACGGAACGCGTAGTTGGCGCAGGCTGGGATGGGCGGCCAGCGAGGAGACGTCCACGGCCTTGGCGGCCGCGTCCAGGGTGAGGGTGTCGAGGCGCGGGAAGGCCGCCAGCCAGTACCAGGTGACGGATTGCTCGGCCGGGAGCCACAGATGGGTGACCCGGTCGGGGTGCAGGGCGTGGATGAGATGGATCGCGTCGAAGCCCTCCGACACACGCACATGCGAGCGGCCCCCCAAGGTGCTGAAGACCGCCAGCTCCTCCGGCGTGGTGACCTCGAAATAGACGTCGTCCTCGGGCAGGTCGGCCAGCACACCCTCGGCGTAGGACGCGGTGTCGAAGCGATGCCAGGCACTGCACAGCAGCTGTCGTACCGGCGGGTCCGGATGGTCCTGATAGCGGCTGAGCAGGGGGATGGCGGCGTCCCCGCCGATGAGGACGGCCGTGTGTGCCGTCAAGAGCGCCTCCTCGTCCGACAGCCGGTCGGGCCCCGGCAGGAGTTCCAGCGCGACGGAGCCGATGCCGGCGAGTTCGTAGGCTTCGGAGGCACTGCGGGGCGGAATGAGGGCGCTCGCGCGATCGCTGATCGCGGCCCGCACACGGGGCTCCAGCTCGGTGGCATGTTCGACGGCCGCGGTGGCGAGCAGGTGCAACTGGGCTCTGCGGTAGCCGGACGTCGAGCCGTCTCCGCGTCTGAGCAGGTCCATCAGGAGCTCCGCGCCCTCCCTGGGACGGGCATGCGCCACGGCCATGCGGATGACGTCCTCCCACTGGGATTCGACCGCGCGCAGGACGAGCAGGGCCATGTCGCCCTCCTCGACCGCGGCTTTCGCACCCAGGTAGTCCTGGAACGTCCGGTGGATGAAGTCGATGGTGCCGACGGCCGGCTCGCGCAGCAGACCGCTGCGGAGCAGAAGGTGTTGGAAGATCGCCGCGGCGTCTCCCTGGGCCGCCGCGACCGGCACGCTGGGCAGAGTGTCCGCGATGATGCGCTCGGCGTGGCTGCGGTCGAGTTCGGACTTGCCGTTGAGGATGAATTTGTAGGCCAGGCGTTGCAGCAGCCGGACCTTCGGCTCCTCGGTGAGTTCGATCCCGTCCGGCGCGTCCATGTCGCGTTCCCGGTCGCGCCGCGCCAGCAGCATCGACAGCGCCGCGTCGTACAACTCCTTGCGGCCGCTGGGCAGATAGCCGCGCCGGTCGCAGTGCAGCGCGCAAATCAGGCCGCACATCAGCGGGTTGGTGGCGAGCCGGGCGAGATCCTGTTTGGTGCGGACCGCGGTGACCAGGGAGGCCTCGTACGCGTCGAGGAGGTTGCGCTCCTCCTGCTCGCTGACGCTGCGGGCGGCGTTGTGCCATCGATGGATGAACGAGGTGACGTCGTGCCGGCTCATCGGGGCGAGCGACAACTCGGTGAACTTCTCCGTCGCGAGCCATCGGTCGCGCACCGCCGAGGGGCGAGAGGTGACGAGCCAGACGTTCCTGTGGTAGGTCGCGAGCAGATCCTGAAGCCAACGGCGAGTGCGCTCGCGAATCTGCTTCGGCACCTCGTCGATTCCGTCGATCAGAAGCAGCCCCCGGCCCGCGGCCAGCACTCGGTCCGCCCATCCGGCCGGCTGCGCCCCGGCCAGTGGAGAACGGGTGCGATGCAGAAACTCGTCCGGGGCCGGGAGGTCGTCATGCTGACGCGTCAGCGTACGCATGGGCAGCACGAACGGCACCCGCCCGATAAGTGCCCCCAACGGGGCCTCGCTGTCCAGGACGGTCAGATCCTGCTGGGCCGTGGTCACCGCCAGCCACTGCACCAGCGTCGTCTTGCCGGAGCCCGCGACTCCACGGAGCAGCACGCGATCACGTCCGTTGAACGCATGCTCCGCCCGGATCATGGCATGGCGGGTGTCCCGGTCGAGGTCCGCCTCCAGACTCAAGTACGCGGTCCCGAGCGGCCATTGTTCGGGCGACCGTGAAAGATCGATCCCGTAGATGGTGAGCATCCCGTGCTTCTGGGCGATGTGTGCGGCGTACCGCTCCTCGAAGAGGGTGTCCTTCGTGACGGGGGAGGGGTTTCGCGCCAGCAGCAGGTCCGTCTTGGCGATCACTTCCGCGAGCCGGCTGCTGTGCTCGACGAGCGTACGTGCGACAAATGTCGAGCGCTGGGTGAAGAAGTGGAGAATGTGCACGCACGCCGTTGCCAGGAGGGCGTCGTGGAGTTGGGCGGCGTCGGTGGACAGGTCGCGCGTGGCGTCAGGTCCCGCGGCCTTCAATGCCTGGAGCAGCGCCTGCGGGCCCATCTGAACGGCCTGTACATCGTCCATCTCCAGCTCGCCGAGATGCGTCAGGGTCCGGGCCAGGGCCAGCGCGACCGCCTCCTCCTCGCCCGGCGCGACGGGCCGCTCACCGACGGGGGCGGACCCTACCGCACTGCGGAGCAGGGCCCGGGTGAGCTTGTGCAGGTCCGCGTCCGTCAGCCGACGCTTCTCACCGGTGAACGACACCAGCGAGGAGATCCGCACAGGCCGGTCGACGAGGCCGGCCCCCGGACCTTCACTGACGAACAGCTTCTTGACCAAGGGGGTGACGACACCAGAGGCGAGGCGAGTCGCGATCGCACCAGCATCCATCGTCCCCCCAGACAGCCGCACATTCCCCGGTGCACTCAGCTGATTCTTGCCCCAACGGGGGCCGTCCATCCGGGACTTCGCTCCAGATGTGCGGTCCCGGATCGGCAGGCTGCCGTCGGCGCAGTTGGTGCCAGGCACGGTGGAGGCCGGTGAGGCCGGCGTCGTCAGTGGATGATGGACACGATCTGGCACGCGGCTTCGGCGAGCCGACGATCTCCCCGCACATGGGCGCGGGCCAGGGCATCCGCAGGATCGATGGTCCGCGTGGACAATCGCCAGAGGGTCTCTGTATCCAGCAGAACAGCCGCGGTTGGTCGACCGGTCGGCGCTTCGGCCAAAGACCATCGTTCCGCAGTGGCAGTCGCCGTCCAGCTGCCGCCGGCGGGGCCCTCGACGATCACCGGACCTGCGCGCCGATGGGTGCTGACGTGCGTCGGAGTGTGTGGGGCAGGGCCCGCATGAAGGTATCGAGGACCATGGCCAGGGCACGCGGCTCCGGGTCGGTGCTGCGGCCGACGGCGTGGCGGATCTGCTGCCGGTGAGTCCAGTGCTCGGTGAACTCCCGGGCGATGTCCAGCCACGCCGGCGCGGGGTCGACGCCTGCCCACGACACGCCCAGAGAGGCCGCGTCGAGGTTGGCCGTGGCGAATCGCTGGGCGAGCCGGCTGCCTGCCGCTGCCAGGGCGTCGATGAGCGAAGCAGGGCTGTCATCGGCGTGCAGCTCGACCCATTCCTGATTCGTGCGGTGGATGAACGCCTCAAGCGTCTCGCCATCGGCGAAGCCGTTCCGGTAGCCGTGGCCGAGGCGGCTGCAGTAGTCGGTTACCCGGCCAAGAAATGCAGGACACGCCGTTGGACTCGGCACTCATGGCCACGGCCTGTCAGCCAGGAGCCGTGGCAGATCGGGGCTTGAGCAACGCAGGCCCCCTGCTATGGTGCGCCGATGTCATCGATCAAGAAGTTCCAAGTCACCTTCGACTGCGCGGAACCTGAGCGCGTCGCTCGCTTTTGGTGCGAGGTGTTGGGGTACGTCGTACCGCCGCCACCGGAGGGGTTTGCTACGTGGGACGATTTCGATCGCTCGCTGCCGCCTGAGCGGCAGGGTTCAGCGTTCGCCTGCAGTGATCCCTCAGGCGTGGGCCCGCGTATGTACTTTCAGCGCGTTCCCGAAGGCAAGGTCGTCAAGAACCGGGTGCATCTTGACGTGCGGGTCGGCACCGGGCTCGTGGGTGAAGAGCGCCTCGCCACGCTTGAGGCCGAGTGCGCACGGCTGATCGCGCTCGGCGCGGTACGCGTGCGACTGCTGCTTGCCGATGACGACAACGAGTCGTGCATCGTGATGCAGGACGTCGAGGGCAACGAGTTCTGTCTCGACTGAGCATCCTCCGACCAGGCCGGTGCCCGCCGTCCGCCATGACTGGGAAAGGCAACCTTCGGCATGGCTGTCATCCACCACACCGAGCTCAAGCCCACCAAGCTGGAGCTGCTCACCTCCTGGCTGCCCTCCCGTCCGTGGTACCGCGGTGGCCCGGCCGAACCGAAGTTGGCCAAGGCCGGCGGCTTCCGGCTGGACGATCCGCAGGGCGAGGTCGGGATCGAGTTCATCGTGGTCGCCGATGTCTCCGGCCCTCACCCGACCACCTACCTGGTGCCGCTCACCTATCGCGGTGCTCCACTGGACGGGGCAGAGCACGCCCTGGTCGGCACCATGGAGCATGGCGTGCTGGGCCGGCGTTGGGCCTATGACGGCTGCCACGACGCAGTGCTGGTGGCCCAGTTGCTGGCTCTCATCGAGGGCAGGGTCCAGGCCCAGGACCAAAACATCAGCGACGTCCCCGACCTTGAGGTGATCAGCTCTTTCACCGGTGAAGGCTCCCTCTCCACAGACTTCACCAGCACCAGCACCAGCACCCGCACCACCGCCACTGACGATCAAGACGGCACCGAACTCAGACTGTCTGCGCCGCAGAGCATGAACCTCCGCCTGCAGCGGGTCCTGCGGCCTGCCCCTGAAAGCCCGTCTCTCCCTCCGCTTCGAGCGACCGGCCACGTCGCCGGCTCCTGGCGCCTGCCGGACGGCACCCGCGCCCGGGGGCTGTTCGCCGTCCTGCACACCGGCCACCAGGCTTAGCCACCACGCCCGCGGCCGGCGTCAGGCCCTCGTGAGGATGACGAGTTGTCGGGTCGCCCGGGTCATCGCGACATAGCGGTCGACCGCTCCTTCGATGCCCTCGCCGAACCCCTGCGGGGCGACGAGGACGACCAAGTCGAACTCGAGTCCCTTCGACAGCTCCGGGGTCAGCGACCGGACACGGGACGTCGCGCGGAATGCGGGATCGCCGATGACGCAGGCGATCCCGTCGGCATGAGAGGCGAGCCAGGTGTCGAGGATCGAGTCCAGGTCCGAAGCGGATCCGTGTACGACGGGGATGCCGTTGCTGCGGATCGAGGTCGGCACGTTGGCGTCCGGGAGTACGGCCCGGATGACCGGCTCCGCTTCCGCCATGATCTCTTCCGGCGTCCGGTAGTTGATGCTCAGCGAGGCCAGGTTGATCCGGTCGAGCCCGATCCGCGCGAGCCGTTCCTGCCACGACTCAGTGAAGCCGTGCCTGGCCTGCGCACGGTCCCCGACGATGGTGAAGCTCCGGGACGGGCAGCGCAGCAGCAGCATCTGCCACTCCGCGTCGGTCAGTTCCTGGGCCTCGTCCACGACGATGTGCGCGAACGGCCCGGCTGGGGGTCCCCCCACGCCATAGGGCAGTGGGGGAAGGTCCGGGTCGGTGCCGGGCAGTGCGGTCTCGTCGACCAGGCTGTCCCGCAGGTCCTGTCCGCGCAGCATCGTCACCACGCCCTCACCGTCGTCGTCGGCGGCGAGTACGTTGTCGATGACGGCCGCCATGCGCTCACGTTCCGCGGCGACGGAGGCCTCGTGCCGACGCTTGCGTCGCGAGGCGTCCGGGTCGCCGAGCCGCTGCCGTGCCGCGTCCAGGAGCGGCAGGTCGGACACCGTCCAGGCCTGGGCCTTTGCGCGCTGCAGCCGCTGAACCTCGTCGCGGCTGAGCCAGGGAGCGCACATCCGCAGGTAGGCCGGTACCGACCACAGGTCGCCGACCAGGTCGGCCGCTTCGAGCAGTGGCCAGGCGCGGTTGAAGGCGGTCAGCAGTTCCCTGTCCCGCAGCAGTGACCTCCGGAGCAGGTCGGGCGAGACGTCGCCGTCGTGCTTGTCGACCAGGATCGTGAGCAGTTCCTCCCAGACCTGGTCGCGCGCCTCGTTGTGCGGAGTGCCGGGTTCCGCCGCTTCGAACGCCACGGCCCAGTCGTCGGCGCTGAGCCGGATGTCGGACCAGTGGGTGGTGACCGTCATCCCCTTGGCAGGCGGCTCCTCGTAGAACCTGACGGCCGTTTCGATCGCCTTCACCATGGTCGCGGACGACTTCAGGAGGGCCACGCTCGGGTCGGCCTCGACCGCCGCTCCGGCTCCCTCGGCGACGAGGTCGCGCAGGGTGCAGGTCTGCACGCCCTCCTCTCCGAGGCTGGGCAGGACGTCGGCGACGTAGCCCAGGTAGGGCTGGTGGGGACCGACGAACAGTACGCCGCCCCGGCGGTGACCGAGGCGCGGGTCGGAGTAGAGGAGGTACGCGGAGCGGTGCAGAGCGACGACGGTCTTTCCCGTACCCGGACCGCCGTCGACGACGAGGGCGCCGCGGGATCCCGCCCGGATGATGGCGTCCTGGTCGGCCTGGATGGTGCCGAGCACGTCTCGCATCCGTGGCGACCGGTCGCTGCCCAGGCTGGCGATGAAGGCGGACTGGTCGTCGAGCGCGGCGTGCCCGGCAATCCCGTCCGGTGTGAATACCTCGTCCCAGTAGTCGCTGATCCGGCCTTGGGCCCAGCGATACCTGCGGCGGCTCGCCAGCCCCATCGGGTTGGCATGGGTGGCTCCGAAGAACGGCTCGGCCGCGGGGGAGCGCCAGTCGAGCAGCAGCCGACGACCCGTACTGTCCGTGAGGCCGAGTCGTCCGACGTACACGGGCTCGGGATGGTCCGCGCCGACCATGTGTCCGAGGCACAGGTCAAGACCGAAGCGACGCAGTACGCGCAGGCGGGCGGTCAGCCGATGGATCTCCGCGTCCCGGTCCATCGCCTGCCGTCCTGCGCCGCCGGGCGCCTTGAGCTCTGCTTCGAGGCGGTCGGACAACTCGGCGATCGACTGCGCGAGGCATTCCGCGATGGCCGCGAAGTGCTGTTCATCGGCGGCGATCAGCGCCGGTTCAGCCTTGGGGGAGAGGCGGTCGGGAAGGTCGAATGCGCTGGTGGTCAGGGGGTTCACGTTATTGGCTCCGTTATGAGGTCGCCGGCGACCATGACGCGCCAAGGCGTCCAGTGCGCGCAGATTCTCGTGCTCTGAGTTCTGGGTTTTGCTGTACGGCGATCCCGCCTGGTTCACGCAGGCACGGGCGGCCTCTCGCGGCTGATCTCATCCAGCAGCAGCTTCGCGGCCACCGTCGCTCCGTCGGTGCGGATCCTGTCGGCCACGGCGCCCGCTCGTGCACGCGTCTCGGGGGTCAGGGCCGCCTTGAGCGTGGCCGACAGGGACTCGAAGGTCGGGGTCGGGCCGTCGTGTGCCGTGCCGATGCCCAAGTCGGCCACTCGGCCGGCCCAGTACGGCTGGTCCGCCAGCTGCGGCACCACCACCTGCGGCGCGCCGGCCCGCGCGGCCGCCGTAGTCGTGCCCGCGCCGCCGTGGTGGATGACGGCGGCCGTCCGGGCGAAGAGTGCCTGCTGGTTGACCTCGCCGATGACGAAGCAGTCGTCCTGGTCGTCGATCAGGGCCAGGTCGGCCCAGCCCCGGGCCAGGACAGCACGGCGGCCGTGCGCACGGATCGCCTCGATGGACACCCGGGCGACATCCGTCGATGCGCGCATGGGCATGCTGCCGAAGCCCACGTACACCGGTTGTGTTCCGGCGTCCAGGAACGCCATCAACTCGGGCCGGAGCGGGCGTTCGTCGGGCAGGATCCACGCGCCGGTGTGCACGACGTCGAGCTGCGCCCCTTCCTGCCAGGGGTCCAGGGCCGGGTCCGTGGCCAGCCACGGCCGGTCGCCGATGACGTAGTCGCGGACGTTGTCCACCGGCGGCAGGCCGATCGACGCCCGTTGGATGTTGAGCGCCTCACCGAACAGCGCGTTGATGTGCTGAGCGTCCAAGTCCCACAGCATCCGGTTGTCGGTGACCTCCGGCGGGAACGGCCGCCCCGGATACGCCAATGGGGCGTGGTGCGGCGACGGCAAGGTGAGTTGCTGGAAGGTCGCGTACACACAGCGGATGCCAAGTTTCTCGGCAACCGACCGCGCGCCGGCCGCCGCAGGCATCACACCGGTCGCCACCAGTACGTCACATCCTTCGGCCGCCGCGGTGACCGCGCCGAGCTGATCGGCGATCAACTCGGAGGCGCGCCGCGGCAGATCCGCCGGTGACGGCGGCGCCCCGGTCGTCAGTGCGCGCGCCGACCGGCCGAACGGCACCATCGGCACGCCGACACCGGCCAGCCGCCGCGCGAAGTCCTCGTCCGGAGGCGCGCAGACCCGTACCTCCGCGCCGAGTTCCCGCAACCGCACCGCGAGTCCCACCAACGGTTCGACGTCTCCGCGCGACCCATACGTCACCAACAACACACGCACTCAGCGACTCCGATTTCCGCAGCTTCTGGCCTCGGCCGGCGATTCTGCGCCACGACCCGGGTCTTGCCGCAAGCCCCCCAGTGCGCTATAAGTTGAACATGGCAAGGAGTGGGCAACCTCCCTTGCCCTTCCTTTTGCCATCCGCAAGGACGGTCCCACGGGCCCACGGATGCAGCCACAAAAGGGATGCAGCCACAAAGGCGAGTTAGGCTCTGGCTTCCCCGTTCCCTCGCCCGAAAGAGCCTGCTGTGGTCTCCGATGACAGAGCGCCGTTGAGGATCAAGACGGATGCGGGGGGAGGCCTGTGGACGCTGAGTGCGCCAACCGGAGTGCTGGGGCGGCCAGTTGTCGTGGACGGCACCGTATACGTACGGGTGTCGGGAGACCGTATCGCTGCCGTCGACGCGGACGCCGGCCGGATCCTCTGGTACAGCGAGGCGCTCGCCGAACCTGAGCCGGCCGGGCTGGCACGTGCGGACGAGGTGGTTGTGGTCCCCGTACGACGGGAGTCCGACCGCAGCGGATTCACCGCCCTGGACGCGGCGACCGGCAAGGTGCGGTGGACCCGCCGCAAGTCCGGGCTGCACCGGGTTGCCGCCGTCGGGGCGACCGTGCTGCTCTGGAACGACACCAGCGACGACCGAGGGAAGATCGCCGGTTTCGACGCGCTCACCGGCGAGCCCCTGTGGGAAGACGAATACGAGCGGATCCGGGGCCTGCTGGTGCGCGGGGACCGGGTGATCCTGGACGCCGGGGGGCCACCGTGCTCTGGACGCCCGCACCGGCGAGGAACTCTGGCACCAGGGGTACGGCACCCTGCTCGGCCAGGGCGTGACGGGCGACGCGGAGTTCTTCCAGAGCTGGAATGACGGCTCCTACCCCGAACTGTCCCTGCGCTCCTCCGACACCGGCAAACAACTGACCACGACCCGCTTCCCGAAGCGGGCGCTGAAGCATTTCTTCGGGTCGCCCGCACCGGCCGACGGTGGCCGGGTGGTGTTCGGCAGGGCTTTCGAGCGTCGCGTCCAGGTCTTCGCCCATGGCGGGCGGGAACGGGCCGAATCACTGGCCGGTCGGCGGCTCGGACGATGGCGCTTCACCTCCTTCAGGGACCGGCCGGTTTGCGTCGGCGACTGGGTGTACGCGGTCACTTGGCGCAACCGGCTCCACGCGGCCGAGATCGGGGGGCGGCGCGGCCTGCGGCGGCTGCCGGTGACCGCCCCGGACGGCCGGGCGGTGCAGAGGCCGACGGAGATCGCCGCCGGACCGGAACACCTGTTCGTTGCCGACGGTGACACCATCGCGGCGGTCCGCGACGGCCGAGTGCTCTGGGCGGCGGCGACGCTCCCGTACGACGGGTCACCGGTGCCGCTCGGCACCGACCGCGTACTGTTCCGCTCCCGAAGCCGGGACCGGAAGGAAGTCCGGCTGCACTGTGCTGACGCGGAGACGGGTCGTCGCCTTCTTTGACGGGGCGGACAGTGCGGCGGCGAAGTCGTCCAGGGCCGCCAGGTTGTGGGCGCTGACGACGGCGTCGCAGTAGGGCAGAGCCGCGGCCATGCCGGCCACGAGCGGACGGTAACGAGGGCTTGCGGTGCGCGGGTTGACCCATACGACGCGGTAGGCGACCCGGGACAGCCGCGCCATGTGGGTGGCGAGGTCGGCGGGTGTGCCGGTGTCCCAGCCGTCGGAGATGATGGCGACCACGGCGCCGTGCGCCATGCCGCGCCGGCCGAACCGTTCGTTGAACTCCGCCAGGCACTCCGCGATCCGGGTGCCCCCGGACCAGTCCGGTGCCGCCCGTCCGGCCCGTGCGAGGGCGTCGTCCGGCCCGGCCCGCCGCAGGACGGGCGTCAGGCGGGTGAGCCGGGTGGCGAAGGTGAAGACCTCGGCGTGGGTGGCGTGGGCGGCACAGTAGAGCAGTTGCAGCATCGCGCGGGCATACGGCTCCATCGATCCGGAGATGTCGCAGAGCACGACGAGGTCGCGGGGGCGGGTGCGGGGCACGAAGCGGCGCAGCCGCAGCGGGTACCCGCCGGTGCGCCGGCTGTCGGACAGGGTGCGGCGCACGTCGATGCGCGCACCGTGGTGTGCGGTCCGGCGTCGGCGGGAGGGCCGGGTCGGGGTGCGGAGCACCATGGTGCGCATCATGTCGGCGAGCCGCGCCAGTTCATCGGCGGACAGGTCCGCGAAGTCGCGGTTGGCGAGACGGTCGAGCGGACTGGCGGCGAGGGGGACAGGAGCCTCCCTCGGCTGTGCGTCGGCCTCCCGGGCGGGTCTGTCCGCGACGGCCCGCCGAGCGCCGGGGACGCGGCCAGGAACGGTGTTCGGAAGCGATCGGGCCGGGTCACCGGGCTGCCCGCGCTGCACTCCGCGGTCGCCCGGCCCGCCGAAGACCTCGCGGAAGACCACGTCGAACGGCTCGATCTGCTCGCGGTCGGACACCAGGGTGGCGAGCGCACAATGCCGCAACTCGCGCGTCGTCGCCGGGGCCAGCACGGTGAGCGCGTGAGCGAAGCTCCGGGTACGGTCGGGGCCCACGGGGATCCCCGCGTCGCGCAGGGCGGCGGTGAACGAGGCGGCCAGTTCCGGCAGGTCAGGCATCGGAGCCTGCCTCCGTGTCGATCAGTTCCGCCAGTCCGGCCCGGCGCACGGCCTCCAGATCCTCGGCGTACTTGAGTACCGCGCCCAGGGTGCGGTCGGCAGCGTCGGCGTCGAGGACGGACAGGCCCAGGGTGTGCAGCGCGCCGGCCCAGTCGATCGCCTCGGCGATGCCGGGCGGCTTGGTGAGCTCCTGCCGGGCGCGCAGCCGGGCCACCCCGCGGGCCACGCGCGGGGCCAGCCACTCGGCCGACTCCGGTACCCGTCTGCGGATGATCGCGGCGACTCGTGCGGTGTCCGGGTAGTCGATCCAGTGGTAGAGGCAGCGGCGTTTGAGCGCGTCGTGCAGATCCCGGGTGCGGTTGGAGGTCAGCACGGCCACCGGTGGTACCGCGGCCGTCCGGGTGCCCAGTTCGGGGATGGTGACCGCGGCATCGGCGAGCAGTTCCAGCAGGAACGCCTCGAACTCGTCGTCGGCGCGGTCCACCTCGTCGATGAGCAGCACCGCGGGCCGCGGTCCCGGGTGGCAGATCGCGGCGAGCAGCGGCCGTGGCAGCAGATAGTCCTCGGTGAACAGGTCGGCGTCCCGCAGGGGCTCCCCGCGGGACTCGGCCAGCCGGATGGCCAGGAGCTGCCGTGGATAGTTCCACTCGTAGAGAGCTTCGGCCGAGGACAGCCCCTCGTAGCACTGGAGCCGGATCAACGGGGTTTCGAGCACGGTGGCGAGCGCGCGGGCCGCCTCGGTCTTGCCGACGCCGGGTTCGCCCTCCAGCAGGATCGGCTGCCGCATGCGCACGGCCAGCAGCAGCGCCGTGGCCAGGGCGTCGTCGGCCAGATAGCCGACGGTGTCCAGCCGGGAGCGCAGGGCGGAGACATCGGGTACGAGGGCGTCGAGGTCAGGCATGCGCGTACCGGGAGGGGTCGTCGGCGAAGGCGTGCTGGCACCCGGGCCCGCAGAAGTACACCGTGGTGCCGGCCCGGTCCAGGGAGAGGGTGGCGGGCGTGATCGGTACGGTCATGCCGCACACGGGGTCCACGTCCTCGGCCACTGCCTGAGGCGCGGCGGTGCCGGTTCCGGGGTGTGCGGCGCGGGCCGTCTGCGGCCGCAGGGCGATGATCTCGGCGTACACCGACAGTGCGATCTCCGCCGGGGTCCGGGCGCCGATGTCCAGGCCGGCCGGGGTGCGGACGCGCACGCGTTGTCCCTCGCTGAGATCCAGCCCGGCGAGCACCGTCGCGCCCCGCTTCGGACTGGCCACCAGACCGATGTACGGGACCCCGGCGCGCGCGGCCTCGATCAGAATGGTCTCCTCGTCGCGGCCGTGCGTGGCGATGACGACGACGTCCAGATCGGGTGGCAGCGGCTCCCCGGGCGAGGCGGGCCGGGCGTCGAGGCCGAGGACGCGACCGACGTCGAGCAGAGCGCGGGCGATGGGGGCGTGTCCGTAGACGTACGCCAACGCCGGGGGAAGGTTGGCTTCGAGGAAGATGTCGAGCGTGCCGCCCGACAGACAGGGATTGGCCACCGTGACCAGGCCCTCGCCGGGCTCCTGTGCGACTTCGGGCCCGCTGTCCGCGGTGGGCGTGATCCTCAGGAGCAGCGACTCGCCGGTCTGCAGCACCCGCAGGCCCTGCAGTTGCACCGTCGTCTCGGCGCATGTGCCGCCCACGAAGCCCTCGACGGTGCCGTCGGGCAGCACCAGCGCGCTGTCCCCGGGCTTGGCGCTCGTGGGCCGTTCCGCGTGGACGACGGTGGCCAGGACGAACGGCGTCCGGCCGTGCCGGAGCACGTCCGCCCGGGTCAGCAGTTCGGTGTTCGTCATCGCGGGCGCCTCAGGTGATCGCCAGGTCCGTGCGCAGCGGCCGGCCCTGCGCGGCCCGCCACACCGCGGCGGGAGTCAGCGGCATGTCGACATGGCGTACGCCGAGCGGCTTCAGCGCGTCGACCACGGCGTTGACCACCGCGGCGGGTGAGCCCACCGTGGCGGACTCGCCGACGCCCTTGGCTCCGATGGGGTGGTGCGGGGAGGGGGTGACGGTCTCGCCGAGTTCCCAGGACGGGCACTCGACCGAGGTGGGCAGGAGATAGTCCATGAACGATCCGCCGAGGCAGTTGCCGTCCTCGTCGAAGGCGATCACCTGCATCAGTGCCATGCCGAGGCCGTCGGCGAGTCCGCCGTGCACCTGACCCTCGACGATCATGGGGTTGATCCGGTTGCCGCAGTCGTCCACGGCGATGAACCGGCGGACCTTCACCTGGCCGGTGTTCGCGTCCACGTCGGCGACACATATGTAGGCGCCGAAGGGGAAGGTGAGGTTCGGCGGGTTGTAGACGCAGGTGGCGTCCAAGTGGCCTTCGACGCCCTCGGGCAGCTCCAGGTTGGAGTGTGCGGCGAGCGCGATCTCGGCCATGGTCCGTCCCTGGTCGGGGTCGCCCGTGACGAACCAGCGGCCCTTCTCCCATTTGAGGTCGTCCGGGCTCACTTCGAGCATCGCGGAGGCGACGATCTTCGCGCGTTCGCGCACCTTGCGGGCGACCATCGCGGCCGCCGCTCCGGACACCGGCGTCGAGCGCGACCCGTAGGTGCCCAGCCCGAACGGAGTCTGGTCGGTGTCGCCGTGCACCACCTCGACGTCCTCGGGCGGGATGCCCAGCTCCTCCGCCACGATCTGCGCGAAGGTCGTCTCATGCCCCTGGCCCTGGGTCTGCGCGGAGATCCGCAGTACGGCCTTGCCGGTCGGGTGGACGCGCAGTTCGGCACCGTCGGCCATGCCCAGTCCCAGGATGTCCATGTGCTTGCGCGGGCCCGCGCCGACCGCCTCGGTGAAGAAGCTGACCCCGATGCCCATCAGCTCCCCGCGCTCCCGCTTCTCGGCCTGCTCCCGGCGCAGGTCCTCGTAGTGCGCGATGTCCATCGCCAGCCGCAGGGCGCGCGGGTAGTCGCCGGAGTCGTACTCCCACCCGGTCTGCGTCCGGTACGGGAACTGCCCGGGCCGCAGCAGATTGCGCATCCGCAACTCGGCCGGGTCCATGCCGAGTTCGGTGGCGAGTACGTCGACCATACGCTCGACCAGGTACACGGCCTCGGTGACGCGGAACGAGCAGGCGTAGGCGACACCGCCAGGAGCCTTGTTGGTGTAGACGCCGGTCACGGCGCAGTGCGCGGCGGCCAGGTCGTACGAGCCGGTGAACACGCCGAAGAAGCCGGCCGGGAACTGCGTCGGCTGTGCGGTGGCGTTGAACGCGCCGTGATCGGCGATCACATGGACGCGCAGGCCCAGGATCTTCCCGTCCTTCGTCGCCGCGATCTCGCCGTGCATGTGGTAGTCGCGGGCGAAGGACGTGCTCATCAGGTTCTCCGAGCGGTCCTCCACCCACTTGACTGGCTTGCCGGTGACGATCGAACCGACGACCGCACACACATAGCCCGGGTAGATGCCGACCTTGTTGCCGAAACCGCCTCCGATGTCCGGGGAGATGATGCGTATCTTGTGCTCCGGGATGCCGGCCACCATCGCGTACAGCGTGCGGTGGGCGTGCGGGGCCTGCGTGGTGGACCACACCGTCAGCTTGCCGGTGATGGCGTCCATGTCCGCGACGGTGCCACAGGTCTCCAGCGGCGCCGGGTGCATCCGCGGATACAGCATGTCCTGCGCCACCACGACCTCGGCGCCCGCGAACACCTCGTCGGTGCGCTCCTCGTCTCCCGCCGACCAGTCGAAGATGTGGTTGTCGCGCTGGCCCTCCTTGTCGTCGCGGATCACCGGTGCGTCCGGCTCCATCGCCCGCAGGGCGTCGACGACCGGTGGCAGCGGCTCGTACTCCACATCGATCAGCTCAAGAGCGTCCCGCGCGGCGTAGCGGTCCTCGGCGACGACGAAGGCGACCTCCTGGCCCTGGAAGCGCACCTTGTCGGTGGCCAGCACCGCCTGGGTGTCGTACGAGATCGTGGGCATCCAGGCCAGCCCGAGACCGGCCAGGGTCTCGCCGGTGATCACGGCCTTGACCTTGGGGTGCGCCTCGGCGGCGCTGGTGTCGATCGACACGATCCGGGCGTGCGCCAGCGGGCTGCGCAGAATGGCGCCGTGCAGCATGCCGGGCAGCCGGACGTCGTCGACGTAGGTTCCGTGGCCGCGGACGAACCGCGCGTCCTCCTTGCGGGTCATCCGTCCGAAGCCGACCGGCCGTTCCTCGGTGGTCGTCATGCCCGCACCTCCTCGCGGCCGGGCGCCGGCTCTTCACGAGCGGGCGCCGGCTCGGTGCCCGTGTCCGCGGTCCGCGCCCCGCCGCCGTGCTCGGCAGCCCAGCGGATGGAGCGCACGATGTTCTCGTAACCGGTGCAGCGGCACATCTGTCCGGAGATCGCCTCGCGGATGTCCTCCTCGGACGGATCCGCGTTGTGGTCGAGCAGCCAGCGGGCGGTCATCATCATCCCCGGCGTGCAGAAGCCGCACTGCAACCCGTGGCAGGCGATGAATCCCTGCTGCACCGGGTCGAGTTCGGCCCCGTGCGCCAGGCCTTCGACGGTGCGCACCTCATGGCCGTCGGCCATGACCGCGAGCACGGTGCACGACTTGACCGGCGTTCCGTCCAGCCATACGGCGCACACGCCGCAGTTGGAGGTGTCGCAGCCCCAGTGGGTGCCGGTGAGCCCGAGTTCGTCACGCAGGAAGTGGACGAGGAGCAGCCTGGGCTCGACGTCCCTCGTGTGCTGCTCGCCGTTCACGGTCACGGTGATCCGCATGTCACGCCTCCTGCCCCTGGGCGCGTGCGGCGGCGGCGCGTAGCGCCCGGGTGGTGAGCTCAGCGGCCAGATGCCGCTTGTAGTCGGCGGGGCCGCGCTGGTCCGCCGTCGGCCGGCACTCCTGCGAGGCGATCCGGCCCGCCTCGGCGAAGGCTTCGTCGTCCGGCCGCCCGCCGCGCAGGAAGTCCTCGGCCTGCTCGGCCACGAACCGCGGCGCACCCACCGCCGTCAGCCCGATACCGGCCTCGGTGATGACCCCCTCGGAGATCTCCAGCACCGCGCCCGCGGCGACGACCGCCCAGTCGCCGACCCGGCGCTCGACCTTGCGGTAGGCACTGGCGTGCGAACGGATGGGCACGCGGACCTCCACCAGAAGGTCCGCCTCGTCCAGCGCGGTCTCGTACGGTCCGAGGAAGAACTCCCTGATCTCGATGGTGCGCCTGCCGCGGGGGCCCTGGGCGACAAGGGTGGCGCGCAGGGCCGAGAACGCCGCGGACAGGTCCTCCGACGGATCGGCCTGGCACAGGGAGCCGCCCACGGTGCCGCGGTTGCGTACGAGCGGATCGGCGATGACCCGTTCCGCGTCCCGCAGGATGGGGAAGTGCTCGCCGACGACCGGCGAGGCGAGCAGCTCGGCGTGGCGGACCATCGCCCCGACCGACAGGTCGTGCCCGTCCACCCGGATCAGCGCCAGCTCGCCGAGGCCGTTGATGTCGATCAGGGCTTCGGGCTGGGCCAGCCGCAGCTTCATCATCGGCAGCAGGCTGTGTCCGCCCGCCACCACCCGGGCCTCGCTGCCGTAGCGTGTGAGCAGCTCGATCGCATGCTCGACGCTGGAGGCCGTCTCGTACTGGAAAGCAGCCGGAACCTGCATCGGGCCCTCCTGGAACGTTGTGCCCTCCGCTGTGCAGTGATGCTGCGCTCTTCCGCACCCGCCATGCAACGGATCGATAAGCATTCACTTATCCCGTCAAACGCGGGAAAATCGGATGGTGACCGTCACCCAGCTCAGCACCTTCGTGCTGGTTGCCCGGCTCGGTTCGGTGAGCGCCGCGGCGCGGACGCTGGACGTGAGCGAGTCCGCGGTGTCGCAGGCGCTCACCGCGCTGCGCACCCACTTCGGTGATCCGCTCATCCAGCGCACCGGCGGCGGTGGAATGCGTCTGACGCCCGCGGGGGCGCGGCTGCTGCCGGTCGCGTCCCGGATGGTTGCGCTGAGCGCGGATGCCGAGACGGCGGTGCGGGCGGCGCGGGGCGCGCCCGACGAGCTACGGGTCGTGGCCACGAGCACGCTCGCGGAATTCGTCCTCCCTTCGCTCGTGGAGGCCTTCGCCGACCGCTCGGGGCGCAGGACCGAGACCTCGTTCGGGGTGGCCGCCGGCAACGAGATCCGTGTGCTGGTGGAGAACCGGCTGGCCGACGTCGCGCTCGGGCCGTATCTCGGCGCCCGCAGGGGCGAACTGGTCAGCGAGCCGCTGTTCCGTACCCAGCTGGTCGTGGTGACCGGCGCCAGGTCGCCACGACCGCCCGGTCCACCGCCGCAGTGGTCGTGGCTGGTCGACTCCTCCGGAACCGATCCGGACGCGGACTCCGGGCGGCTGCTGCGCCGGCTCGGTGTGGCCGAGGGGCATGTGTGGGTGTTCCCCAACCAGGCCGCGACCTGGGCTGCCGCCGCCGAGGGCGCGGGCGTGGCACCCGCGCCGGCCCATCTGGTGTCGCCCCGCATCCGCCGCGACGACCTGCGCATCCTGGAGACCGCGGCCACGCCCTGGGACACCACCTGGCACGCCACCGTCCTGCCGCCCGAGCACCGCTCCCCGGCCACCGACGCGTTCCTGTACTTCCTGCACACCCCCGCGGCAACCCGCATCATGCGCGCACCCGGCGCAGGCGTCCCACCGTCCCGGTTCCGGCCGCCGGTGTACGTCACGCTGTGGGGCGGGTGAGGGGAGATCAGCGGTCACGATCGCCCCGCTTCAGGTGCGATCCCGCCGGCGGTCACAAGCGACTGAAGCGGTGGCGCGGTCCGGCCGTGACGTCGAAGTCGCGTACGAGATGGTGCGTCGCCCAGCTCGCACCGATCGTGCCGGTCCCGACGCTCGCCACGCGGTGGACGGGCCTGTGAGATTCCATGGCTGCGGTGTTCATGAGCCAGCCTCATCCCGTGGAAACACCCGGCGCATCGGGCTGCGAGCCCAGGATTCGGGCGCTGCCCAGGTACCGCGGTCCAGGGCCTTTCGTCACACGCCGATGATCAGGGCGAGCCCGAAGCCCGCGACCGCCAGGCACGCCGCGAAGCACAGCACCGCGGCCGCGGTGGCGGCTGTCCGGATGGCGCGGGCGTGTTCTCCGCCCTCGCCGTCGTCATGGGGCCGGGCGGCGATGCCGAGGGAGAACAGCACGACCGTGAGCAGCGTGATACCGAGACTCACAGCGATCACGCCGCCGAAGGCGCCCCAGTCGATGTTCATTGCCCTGCTTCCTTTCGCTGACGGACCGGACGGCCGCCCGGCTTTCACGCCGCGGTCTGCTCCGCGTGCTCGGACAGTCGGGCGGGCAGTTCGTTGACGTTCTCCGGGGTCACGGCGCGGCGGCGCGACAGGGCCCAGAACCCGGCCGCCGCGGCCGCCGCGGCGGCGGCCACCAGGGCCACGCCCGCCGTGCCGTGGTCGGCGATCCAGGCGGCCACACCACCGATGGCCGCCGCCGAGGGCAGCGTGAGCAGCCAGGACACCGCGATGCGCCCGGCCACGCCCCACCGCACCTGGGCCAGTTTGCGCCCCAGGCCGGCGCCCAGGATGCTGCCGGTGCACACCTGCGTGGTGGACAGGGGGAATCCCATGTGGGACGAGGCCAGAATCACGGTCGTCGCGCTGGTCTCGGCCGCGAAGCCCTGAGGTGCCTCGATGTCGGTGAGCCCCTTGCCCATGGTGCGGATGATCCGCCAGCCGCCCGTGTACGTGCCGAGAGCGATCGCCAGTCCGGAGGTGAGCACCACCCACCAGGGCGGCCCGGAACCGTGGGTGAGCACCCCGGCGGAGATGAGGGCCAGGGTGATGACCCCCATGGTCTTCTGCGCGTCATTGGTGCCGTGGGCCAGCGCGACCAGCGACGCCGAACCGATCTGGCCCCTGCGGAATCCGCTGCGCGCCTGACCGGGAGCCGTGCGCCGGGTGATGACGTAGGCAAGGTAGGTCGCCAGCACTGCCACGACGCAGGCGACGATCGGCGACAGGACGGCAGGGATCACGATCTTCTCGATGATCGCCCCGAATTGCACCGCGGACCCCCCGGCGCCCACCCACACAGCACCGATCAGCCCCCCGAACAGCGCGTGCGACGAACTCGACGGCAGCCCGGCGAGCCAGGTCATCAGGTTCCACAGGACCGCGCCGACGAGTCCGGCGAAGATCATCACCAGGGACACCTTGGCGTCGTCCACGATGCCACCGGAGATGGTCTTGGCGACTTCCGTGGACAGGAACGCGCCCGCCAGATTGAGCACCCCCGCGACGACGACGGCCATACGCGGCCGCAGGGCCCCGGTGGCGATCGACGTCGCCATCGAGTTGGCCGTGTCGTGGAAGCCGTTGGTGAAGTCGAAGGCCAGGGCCGTCAGGATGACTACGACGAGGAGAAACGAGACGGTACCCACTGGGAGACCTCCCGAGGCAGGCTGGACCCGCGCCCGCCTGCCGTCTCAGCTCGGACGCGTCGTGTCTTCCACGCTAAGCGGCGTCCTACCGGCCCGCGACCGTGAGGGTCAGCTCAGGCCTGGGGTCCAGCTCATGGGGTGAAGCCCGGGGTTCAGCTCATGGGGTGAAGAGGGAGGGCAGGGCCGCCCCGGCGGGACGGCCCTGCCTTCGGCGTCGGTCACTCAGCTGGTTCGAGTACGACCGGCAGCTCCGCGAGGCCACGGAAGGCCGGGAAGGGAACCTCCAACCACCGTGCCTCACCGCGGGGTTCGGCCGGCCTCATGCCGGGGAACCGGTCGAACAGGATGGTGAGGGCCAGCTGCGTCTCGAGCCGGGCCAGCGGGGCTCCCAGGCAGTAGTGGCTGCCGTGCCCGAACCCCAGATGGGCGTCCTGCGCGTTTCCCGGCCGCATCACATCCAGCCTGTCCGGGGCGTCGAACTTCAGCGGATCGCGGTTGGCCGAAATGAGGGCGATCTGCACCAGGGCGCCCTTCGGGATGCGCGTCTCGCCGTACTCCACGTCCTCGGTCGCGTACCGGAACGTCGCGGTCTCCACGGAGCCGTCGTAGCGCACCAGTTCCTCGACCGCCGCCCGGATCAGATCCGGGTTCTCCCGCACGGCCCGGAGCTGGTCGGGGTGGGACAGAAGGTGGTGGACCGAGTTGCCGATCAGGTACGCGGTCGTCTTGTGACCCGCGAACATCAGCAGGAACGCCGTGGAGACCAGCTCGCTCTCGGTGAGCCCGCCGTCGTCGTCCCGGGCGGCGATGAGCGCACTCAGCAGGTCGTCACCCGGGCGGCTCCGCTTGGCGGCGATGAGTTCCGTGAAGTACGCGTGCAGATCCTCCTCGGCCTTCTGCTGGGCCCGCTTGGCCTCCTCGTCGAACCCGCTCTGCGCCACCGTGGAGGACAGATTCTGCATCCGTGACCGCTCCTGCGGCGGCACGCCGAGCAAATCGCAGATCACGATGATCGGAAGCGGGAACGCGAACGCCGGCAGCAGGTCGAAGGGCTTCTTGGCCGGGCAGTCGTCGAGCAGACTTCCGACGATCTCCTGGATCTTCGGCCGAAGAGCCTCCACGCGCCGTGGGGTAAACGCGGAGTTGACCAGTCGGCGCAGCCGCGTGTGCTTGGGCGCGTCGGAGTTGAGCATGTTGTCGTCCAGCGCGACGGACGAGTCCCCGAAGATCCTCCGATAGGCGTCCATGGCCCCGTACATGTCCTTGCTCAACCGCGGATCCGACAGGGCGGCCCGCGCGTCCTCGTACCGGGTGATCAGGTACGTCTCGTTGCCGTGCGGCGGTCTCATGGGGCAGACCGGCGCCGTGTCGCGCAGATGGGCGTACACCGAATGAGGATCGCGCCGGAACTCCGGAGTGCAGCGTTCGGCCGCGGTGACGGCCTCTTGCGTGGTGGTCACGGACGGCTCCTGAGGTCGAAGAGAGCCTCGGCGTTGCCACCGAGGATGAGCTGCTGGGACGCCTTGTCGACCGGCAGCTTCTCGATCATGCGGATGAGTTCCTCCAGCGGCGCGGCCAACGGCGGTGAGTCGGTGCCGAACAGCATCCGCTCGGGCCCCAGCACCTCCGCGTTCAGGCTCAGATGCGCGGAACTGAACGGGCTCGTGTCGACGTACATGCGGTGCAGCGCCCCGGCCGGGTCGGCCGCCGGGTCCTTGGCCGCCGGCGATGCGGTGGCGGCCTCGGGTCGGCCGGAGGGCGGCGCACCTCCGGCCCAGTGCCGGGGGCGCGCCGCCGTTTGCAGGCGCTCCGGCAGCAGGGCCATCGCGCCGCCGCCGGTCGCGCCGATCAGCCGTAGGTCCGGGTACTTGTCCAGCCATCCCGCGAACGCGATCATGGCCATGCCGACGGTGACATCGCCGAACCGGCCGATCTGCTCGACGAAGCCGATCTCGTCGACCCGTTCCGTGCCGACCGGTTCGGCCGGGGCATGGACCAGGACCGGCACTCCCGCCTCCGCGGCCAGCGCGAAGAAGGAGTCGGCACGCGGGGAGCCGAGCAGCTCCCCGCGGACGCTGGACGTGGTGATCAGGCCGACGAAGGCCGGATCCGCGAGCGTCTCCCGCACCCCTTCGAGGTGATCGTCGTCACCGAACGGGTTGGCGTACACGTAGCCGCGCAACTGGTCCGGGAACCTGGCGATCAGCCCCGACATCCAGGCGTGGAAACTGCGCAGCCGGTCTCGTGGTTGCGCGTAGTTGTCCACGCCCGGTACCCGCGCCATCGCTCCGGCGCCGACGGGGCTGCCGATGATGGTGAGGTCGATCCCGGCCTCGGCACGAGCGGCGAGCATGCCGTCGACGTCGGTCAGGCTCGGGGGCATGGGGAAGCGTTTGGCCGCCTCCGGTGGGGAGAGATGCCCGTGGATGTCAATGATCACGTTTCGTGTCCCGGTTTCGGTGTGAGTGCGCGGGTGACCGCGGCACAGTCCTGGTCGCCCAGTCCTTGCTCGGCGGCGCGGACGTGGGTCTCTGCCGCGGCGGTCACCAGCGGCAGGCTCAGGCCGGCTGCTGCTGCCTGCTTGGAAGCGAGCATGAGGTCTTTCGCCATCAGCCGCAGCCGGAAGTCCGGCTCCTCGAAGCGACCGGAGACCAGGCGCCGGGACTTGAACGCCATGACCGGCGAGGCGAAACCGCTGCCCGCGATCGTCTTGAGGACCAGCTGCCGGTCGAGCCCGGAGGCCGCCGCCAGTTCGGTGGCCTCGGCCAGGGCCTGCACCTCAATGCCCATGAGCAGGTTGAGGCACAGTTTCATCCGCATGCCGGACCCGAGTTCGCCCAGATGGACGACCTCCTTGCCCAGCATCTTCAGCAGCGGGCGGCAGGCGTCGTACGTGCTCTCCTCGCCGCCGACGAACAGCCGCAGCTCTCCGTCGCGGGCGTGGTCGGCGTTGCCGAGCATGCCGACGTCCAGAACCGAGGGGATGTCCCCGGCGATTTGGACGATCTCTTCGGGCGCGACGGTGCTGGTGCAGATCAGGACACCGGGGTAGGGCCCCTCGGCCAGCACGCCGTCCGGACCGTGCAACACGGTGCCGAGGGCTTCGCCGTCGGCGACGGCGCAGATGGCCGCGGTCGTACCCTCGATGGCGTCGGCGGGGTGGTCGGCGACGTGGGCGCCCGCCTTGGCGAGCGGTCCGGCCCGCTCGGCGGTACGGTTCCAGACCCGGACCTGTATGCCCTGTTCGAGGAGGCGGGTGGCGAGGCCGGAACCCATCGTGCCGAGACCGAGGACGGCGATGGGGCCGTTGGCGATCCGCGTCATGACATCGCTCCCTTGGTCTCCTTGACGACCCGGAACCGCAGCGACTGCGTCGAATCGACCCACTGGCGCAGCGGGGCCACCAACTCGCGGTGCTCCTCGCTCTGCTGCCACTTGAAGAAGTCCTCGGCGGTCTTCCACTCACTGGTGATGACCCACTGACGGGAGTCGTCGACGGGTGCTCCCAGCCTCTCGACGATGTGGCCGGGAGTGCTGGCCACGGACTTGCGGAGCCGGTCGTACAGATCCAGGAAGCCCTGCTCGCCGCCCTCGATCACACGGACCGTGAAAACGACGCACAGCTTGTCGGCCGAGTGGCCCTTCTGCTTGGTGTCCATGTCTCCTCCTGACGGTGAGAACCGGTGGGACACGACACCCACGGACTCATGTCCCCCGTGCGGACGCAACTCCGAATGGGGGACATGCCAGTTGGGACAAGGGGTTCACGCTCCGCAGTAGGGCCGTTCGGGTGAGTGACAAGGGATGCCGAACTTCCCGTTCGCCAGACACGGATGGCCGCGTACGAATGGGTACCTGTACCCCCCGTCCGAATTACTCGGGCTGCACCGGATCGGCGGGGTCGGCTACCTCCGTCAGGTGACGTCTCCGGCATCCGTGCCGAGGACCGAAGCGGTGAAGTCCGCCAACTGCTCTCGCAGTTCCTCGCGGGACACGCCCTTCTCGCCGGCCAGGTGCGCGACGAGGTCGGCCCGGGTGGCGGCGAGCAGTGCGTGGGCGGTGAAGTCGGCGAAGCCGGTGCCGCCCCGCTCCGGGGTCTGCTCCAGCAGGTCCCGGAGCAGGGTGTGCCAGCGCTCGTAGTGCTCGGTGCGGTAGGGGCTGTCCGCGCCGGTTTGCTCCAGGGCCAGTGCGAGGTGGCGGTTGTCGAGCTTGAAGCACAGGACGGCGTCGAGCAGGGCCGGTACGCGAACAGGAGGCGGAGTGGCGGGCCCCAGGGGCGGCGGGCCCTCTTCGACGGCGTTCCGGATCGGTTCGAGCCGTGCCTCGTACAGCGCGCGGATCAGCCCGGTGCGATCGCCGAAGGCACGGAAGAGCGTTCCCTTGCCGACGCCCGCCGCTGCCGCGATGTCGGCCATGGTGACTTCCTCGGGACTCCGGCACTGGGTGAAGAGGGTGTCGGCGGCCTCGAAGACGGCTGCCCGGTTACGGGCCGCGTCCTTGCGTGGCTTGCGGTCGGGCATGCGGACCTCCGATTGCAATCCGGACCGCCGGTCCGTATCTTTCATTGAAACGGACCGACGGTCCGTATCGTACGGGATGGAGAACCTCATGCCCGAAAGCACCTCACCAGCAGATCTCTACCGGCACAGCCTGCGCCTGCTCCTGGACAAGGACATTCCCGCCTGGGTCGGCCTGTGGGCCGAGCGCGGCGTCATGGAATTCCCCTTCGGCCCCCCGGGCCGGCCCCAGCGGTTGGAGGGCCGAGAGGCCATCGGCGCCTACATGCGCGACTACCCCGACCACATCGACCTGCACGACTTCCCCGACCTGCGGATCCACCAGACCACCACCCCCGGGACCATCGTGGTGGAAATGCGTGGCGTGGGCCGCTTGGTCGCGACAGGCGGGCCCTTCGACATGACCTACATCGCTGTCGTGACCGTCCAGGACGGACACTTCACCTCCTACCGCGACTACTGGAACCCCCTCGCCGTCCAGCAATCCGGCACGGACTTCACCAGGAGCAGTGCCCGATGACGGCCACCCGCACCACCCTGGTCATCGGAGCGACCGGCACCACCGGCAGCCGGACCGCCACTCAGCTGATCGCCGCGGGCCACCGCGTCAAGGCCGCCAGTCGTCGCGCCACCCCGCTCCCGGGCGCGGAACCGGTCCGCTTCGACTGGTACGACCCCACCACCTACGCCGACGCCCTCACCGGAGCCGACCGCCTCTACCTCGTCCCGCCGGTCGGTGACACAAACCCGGCCGCGGTCATGCTCCCCTTCCTTCAACAGGCCCGCGCCGTCGGCGCGCACCGCGCCG
The DNA here is from genome assembly GCF_055558775.1 of Streptomyces sp. NPDC025638. Lineage (NCBI taxonomy): Bacteria > Bacillati > Actinomycetota > Actinomycetes > Kitasatosporales > Streptomycetaceae > Streptomyces > Streptomyces sp. NPDC025638. Next base: position 37,195 of record NZ_JBVHLX010000029.1, read on the forward strand.
TACTCCTCAGCTCCTCGGCCGTCCCCGAAGGGGGCCCGGGAGTCGGAGTGGTGCACCAGGCCCTGCGCGGTCTGTTCACCCGGTGGGCGGTGCTACGGCCCTCCTGGTTCATGCAGAACTTCACCGGCACCCACGTCCACGCCCGCAGCATCCGCGAACACGGCACCATCCTGACCGCGGCCAGGTCCGGCAGAGTCGGATTCGTCGACGCCGATGACATCGCCGCCGTCGCCGTACGTGCCCTTGACGACGACCCGGCACCCAACACCGACCTGGTGCTGACCGGGCCGGAGGCGCTCAGCTACGACGACATCGCGGCCGTCGTCACAGAGGTCACCGGCTGCCCCGTGGCCCACCACACCCTGCCATACGAACAGCTGCGTGACCGCCTGGCCGCATCCATACCGCTGGAGTTCGCCGCCATGCTGGCCGACATGGACCGCGCCATCTCCCGCGGAGCCGAGGACAGAACGACCGACACTGTCCGGCGCCTGACCGGCCGCCCGCCACACAGCTTCCGGGCGGTTGCGGAACGGGAGTTGACACGGGGCGGGTGAGTGCGCCGACGCCCGGTCAGGGTGACAGATCCACCCGCACTTCGCCGTTTCCGCCCCTGAGGATGACGTGTGCCGGCCTGAACGGCAGACCGCGCAGAGTTGGCTCCATGACCTTGAAGAGGGCGTCGGCATCGGGACCGTAGGCGTACACCACGGCTTCACCGCCTCCGAACTCGTTGCCGTCAACCTCCCCGACGCCGGCCTCTTCGGCCGCTGTCGCCATCGCCTCCTCGGCTTCGTAGACCAACTCGCGCTGGTCGGCGTCGCCGAAGCCGTCATCGACAAGCCGGAAGCGGGCGATGACGGCGTGCTCCTCATCCCCGTTGTCGGGTGCTGCGGGTGTCTCCATGCCGGACAGACTCTCATCGGGGTCTGACATCACCCCTGCCGCACGCATCTGCGGCTATGCGCGTGACAACGGTGGCCGGCCTCGCGATCATCGGTCGATGGCCACAGAACTGGACGCCCTCAGCCTGCGCATCGTCTGTCCACCGCCGGGCCAGGGTGCTGTGCAGGTCCGCCCGATCGTCAGCGGCCGGGATCTGCTGGGCGACGTGTTCCCCCGTGGCATCGGAGTGGGCCCCCGGTACCTGTTGGACACGGACGGGCCACTGCATGCGACCGCTACGCCCCACGAGGTTCGACTGGCCCGGGCCGGCTGCGGCGAGGAGGGCTGCTGCGGTGCTCTCTACGTGACCGTCAAACGAGTCGGGGAGCATGTGGTCTGGGAGGGCTGGCGCGACCCGGCGGACCAGGATGTCGACCTGCCGGAGCTCCGGTTCGACGTCGGTCAGTACGAGGCGGAGGTCACGCGAGCCGGAGAAGACCGTAGTGGGGAGTGGCCGGCCGGAACGGTCGCGAGGCTGCTTGAAGCGCGACTGAGGACACGTGGGGACTGGCTGGCCAGGTGGGAGTGCGAGCTGGAAGGCGTCTGGGCCTCCCGCGAGGAACCCGATCGGATCCACGTCGTCCTGATGCATCCCCGTATCAAGACCGAGGCGGACCGACCCTGGCTCCAGTTCGGGATGACCCTCCCGGTCTCCGCGGACGACCCGGCCGAACAGTCCGAGCGCCTTGAGGCACACCTGATCGCCTGCGACCCCCGTGCCACCGCCGAGGTCTGGGGAGGATCGGAGAAGCACGCCGAACAACTCGGCTACCCCTGGCCTCCGGTCTTCCCGCCGCACACGTGAGGTGGCCCACCCTCTCCGAACGCCGAACCACCTCGCCGGCCCAATGCACGCCTTCCTCGTCGACTCCCGTGGCCACGATGTCCACCTGGCACGATCCCGATCATTGGCGCTGTTTCTCAAACGATCGGTGAGAAGCACCCCACTGCGTCACGCGATGGGGCAGGATGAACCTGCTCCCATCGACGGGGGATGGGGCATCGCGCATGGTGACTATGGACTCGCCATCCTGGTGCGTGCGATCACCGATGTCTCATGAATGACGGTCAGTCATGTATGGCCGTAAAACGCGTGGGTGTCGGGCCGGGGCCCGAAGCTCCGTGGACAGGAAGGAACTTGTGCGCATGGCGAGCGCCACCGACCCGTGAGGGCCGGGCCGCTGCTCGGCCTGGTGTCAGGCGGTGTCCTGATACCTGTCACAGTGGCCTATCCATGGATCGGCGTGATTGCGATCCTGAGCCCGCTTGCCCTGTTGTGCTGCGTTGTCTTACCCGGTGTGTGGTCGGCAAGCCCATCACGTCGCCGCGACGCTCGCGTCATGGCCGAGTTGCTGCTCGGCTCTCATAGGCGGGAGCGTCGATGAACGACTCGCACCGGTCTCGTGGGCCCCCTTGTATGCAGCCCCGGGCACGTTCCTGAAGCTGACCTCGCCACCATGGCACGTCCCGGCTTTTGGCCGGGATGACCTTCGATCCCGTCAGAATCTTCTCGTCGAGGGCCCATACGAGCGCGCGCAGCTCACGCGCGCTCTTCCTGGGCAATGCTTGAATTACGGCTTCGAGATGATCCCGGAAGTTGACGCCGTAACACCCGCACTCAGGGACGCCGCAGTCAGCACCGGCGAGCGGATCTATGAGGTGATTGAGAGGTAGCCGGGCAAGGGTCTTCCAGTGCCAGAACGCTTCTTCCGTGGCTTCGGGCCAGAAGCGGGTTCGTTCCAGAGGCAGGCCCCCGCAACCGGACTCTCTGCCTCCTCGGCTGTGAGTCATCTGTTGCCTGCGCGACTGTTACCTGTGGGTAATCCCAGATGGTTTGATGTGCGGCGCCACTCAACCCCCTTCATCCACAGGGAGATCCAGTGACGCGATTCGTACCCCGCCGTGCCCTCGGGGCAGCCGTGCTCGCCCTTGCGCTGCCCGCGGCGGCACTTGCGGGTTCCGCACCGGCGGCGGCAGCCGGACCGGCGCCGGCGCTGAAGGTCCTGACGTACAACGTCTTCCTCATGAGCAAGAACCTGTACCCGAACTGGGGACAGGACCACCGGGCCGCCGAGATCCCGAAGACGTCCTTCTTCCACGGCAACGACGTGGTCGTCCTCCAGGAGGCCTTCGACAACTCCTCGTCCGACGCGCTGAAGAGCGCCGCCGCGACGGAATACCCGTACCAGACACCGGTGGTGGGCCGCAGCAAGAGTGGCTGGGACGCGACCGGCGGGGCGTACTCGGCCGTCACACCCGAGGACGGCGGAGTCACCATGCTGAGCAAGTGGCCGATCCTGCACAAGGAGCAGTACGTCTACAAGGACGCCTGCGGTGCGGACTGGTGGTCCAACAAGGGCTTCGCATATGTCGTCCTGAATGTGAACGGCACCAAGGTACACGTGGTCGGCACGCACGCGCAGTCCACGGATCCCGGATGCGGCGCCGGCGAAGCGGCGACGATGCGCAGCCGCCAGTTCAAGGCCATCGACGCCTTCCTGGACGCGAAGAACATCCCCGCCGACGAAGAGGTGCTGGTCGCCGGCGACCTCAACGTCGACTCGCACAGCGCCGAGTACACGTCACTGCTCAACGACGCCGGCCTCGTCGGTGCCGACGCGCGCACCGGGCACCCGTACTCCTTCGACACGCAGGACAACTCCATCGCCCGCTACCGCTACCCGGACGACCCGCGTGAGGACCTCGACTACGTGCTCAACCGCGCCGGTCATGCCCGCCCGGCGGCCTGGCACAACGAGGTCGTCAAGGAGCAGTCGGCGCCCTGGACGGTCACGAGCTGGGGGACGTCGTACACGTACACGAACCTCTCGGACCACTACCCGCTGCGGGCGTACGCCGGATAAGAGTCCGTAGCAGCGCTGCCGCCGGCGGGCTCGTGGCCCCGCGCACGGTCGAGCCGAGTACCGAGTGCCGAGACCAGGGCCATGCCGGCGGCGGTCAGCGTTGGTACGTGCCCATCAGCGTGCCGCTCGCCAGCTCTCTGCCCTTCACGGCGCGATGTACCGCGTCGGCTGTCGGCCGGCCGCGCAGGGGGAGTGCCTCCGACAGGGCCCACAGGCGGAAGAAGTAGCGGTGCGCTCCGTGCCCGGGTGGAGGCATGGGACCGCCCCAGCCCATCCGGCCGAAACCGTTGGGCCACTCCTGGCCGCCGGGAGGCGGCTCCCCCTCCGTCGTACCCGTACTACCCGGATCGATACCGGTGACCAGCCAGTGCAGGAACGTGCCGCTCGGGGCATCAGGGTCCTCGCAGAGCAGAACCAACTCCGTTGTTCCCTCTGGTACCCCCGACCAGGTCAATGGTGGCGACACGTCGTCGCCTTCCCCGCTGTGGTGGCGAGGGATTGCCGTACGGTCGCCGAATGCCGCGCTCGTGAGCTCAATTCCAGTCATGCGCGCGGCCCTACCCGCAACAGCTTGTCCGGCAACAGCCCGGGCAGGCCAAACACCCCATTGGCCGAGTATGCCGACGAGAATCCTGCTCGAGGGACGCCCGGGCACGGGCAAGACGACCGTTGTCCGTCGACTGGTCGCGCTACTGCGCACCCGTAGGGCCGTCGGCTTCACCACGGAGGAGATCCGGCACGGCGGTACCAGGAGCGGCTTCGCGCTGGAAACGCTGGAGGGCGGTCTGCGAGCCGTGTTCGCCCACGTCGACTTCCCAGGACCACCGCGGGTGGGACGGTACGGCGTCGATCTGGGCGTCCTGGAGCGGCTCGCGCTGCCGCCGCTCAGGTCAGCGGCCTCGGATCCTGCTCCTGGAGATCTTGTGCTGATCGACGAGCTCGGGCGAATGGAGCTGGCATGCGACGCGTTCCGGGACACGGTCGGGGTCCTGTTCGAGTCCGACATCGACGTCGTCGCCACGGTGCACGCGCACAGCGACCCATTCACCGACGCCCTCAAACGGCGCCCTGACATCGCACTCGTCCACGTGACCACGTCCAGTCGGGACTCCCTCCCCGGGGAACTGGCAGCACGGCTTGAAGGGCCATGACGCGGGCCCACCCCGGCGGCCGGGATTTCCCTATCTGCCATGTCTGCCATGTCAGCCCGTAACCCCTGCTCGGATGGCCGGTTGAGTGGGGTATGGATGATCTACTGGCTGATGTCTCCGACCTGCCGGATCGCATCGAGCCCCGTCTGCCCTTGCTGACTGAGTCCGAGGCATACCAACTGGTCGAGGTGCTGCAGCATTTCGGCACGATGGACCATGACTGGGGCGCGCAGGCCCGGCACTTCGCGGCGGAGCTCGCCGCCCGTGTTCCGTCGCATGACCTGTAGTCCCGCTCCGCGCCGAGGGCCAGCCGCCCCATCGGGCTGCGGTGTTCGTGACGCCACCGCCGTGACGGCGGCCCCCGCCATGGCAGGGGCGACCGTCACGGAAGGGACGACCGGCAGTGGGCACGGGCCGGTCAGCAGCCGCCGCAGTTGTAGTAGAGGACGTCCCAGTGGTTGCCCTCGTCGGCGTAGATGTTGCCGGAACCGGAGCGCCACTGCGGCGCGCCGTCACCGCGCAGGCCGATGTAGGTGAAGTTGTTCTTGATGTAGTTCCCGACGCAGGCGTACTTGCTGTAGTCGAGCTTGTAGCCGTTCCAGTGGGAGTACGTGCCGGAGGCGTGACCGGTTTCGGTGCCGCCGGTGATGTTGAGGGCGCAGCCGCTGGCGCGCTTGAGGGTCTGGGCGCCCTGGGCAGTGGCGAGGTTGAGCTGCTCGAAGGACGTACACGTCGGGTTGTTGCGGTCGGAGCAGTTGCCGGAGGACGACCATGTGATGCCGACCTGACGGAACATCTGGGTGGCGGTGGCGTGGCTGATCTTGGTGACGGCGAAGGCATCGGTGGCGGTGCCGAGGACGGCGACGCCGGGCGCTACGACGAGGGTGAGTGCGGTCAGGGCGGCGCGGGTTTTCGTGATCCGGGTGGCCTTCATGGGAACCCTTCCTGCGGTTGGCCGTGCTTCCTCTGGAGCGGCTGTGCAGGCGGTGCAGGGAGATGGTGCCCGAGGTCTACGCGTGTCCGCCAGAGGGTGGCACGGGTTGTGGGGTGGTGGTGTCGACGGTCGTTCCCGTAGGGGTCGTGGAGGCCGGAGCCGGGCCGCCGGGGGTGAAGGTGACGGGCAGGTGCTCGGGGCCGCGCAGGCCGCCCGGCCGCCAGCGGAGTTCGCCGGGTGGCACGGCCAACTCCAGATGGGGGAGACGGCGTAGGACGGTGGCGATGGCGACCTGTCCCTCAAGCCGGGCCAGCGGTGCCCCCAGGCAGTAGTGGATGCCGTGCCCGAACGCGAGGTGCGCGTTGTCCCGGCGGCCGATGTCCAGGCGATCGGGATCGGGGAACCGCTCCGGATCGCGGTCGGCGATGGCGGAGGCGATCAGTACGGTCGCTCCGCGCGGGATCGTCACGCCCGCGATCTCGATGTCCTCGCGCGCGAACCGGGCGATGCCGGGGTTGACCGGCCCGTCGTAGCGGAGGAACTCCTCGATCGCGTCCGGCAGCAGCGCCGGGTCGTCCCGCAGCATCCGCAGCTGGTCGGGGTGGGCGAGCAGTGCGGCGATGCCGCCGCCGATCAGGTTGACCGTGGTGATGTATCCCGCCACCAGCAGCAGGAACGCCATGGCGATGAGCTCGTCCTCGTCCAGCCGCTGCTCCTCGTCACGGGCGACGATCAACGCGCTGAGCAGGTCGTCGCCCGGCCGGGCTCGTTTGGCCTCCAGGAGCCTGGTGAGGTACGAGCGCATGTGCCGCCACGCTTCGTCCACCACGGCCGGGTCCGGCGGTTCCACGGCGCGCCTGGTCATGTCGTCGGTCCAGCGCTGGAAGTCGCGCCGGTCCGCCGCGGGCACCCCGAGGAGCTCACTGATCACCGTGACCGGAAGCGGCAGTGCGAAGTCCTCGACGAGGTCCGCGTGGCCGGCCCGGACGACCGTGTCGAGCAGGCCGTCGGCGATCGCCTGAACGCGGGGCCGCAGCTCGGCCACCCTGCGCGCGGTGAACGCCTTCGAGACCAGGCGGCGCAGCCGGGTGTGATCGGGTGGGTCGGCGCGGAGCATGTTGCGCAGGAAGGATTCGCGCTCAGCCGTGGGCAGCTGCTGCACGAGACGTGGGTCCGACGCGTCGCGGACGTCGCTGCTCAGCCGTGGGTCCGACAGCGCGGCGAGGCCGTCTTCGTAGCGCGTGACCAGCCAGGCCTCCAGGCCGCCGGCGAGGACGGCGCACCGCACCGGGCCCGCCTCGCGCAGCTGTCGGTAGAACGGGAAGGGGTCCGCGACGAAGGCCGGGTCGGTGTAGGGGAGAGGAACCGGCTGCTGACTCATGATGCCTCCCGAGCTGCGCGGTGATCTGCCGGCAACATTTGCGTCGTCTTGATGCTATATGCACGAGTGTGATCGGATTGGTAACGCTTCGCCGAGGCGCGAGCCGTTGCGGGGCCCGGTGTCGCGCGCCCCCTTGCCCGCTGGATCTTCACCCCTGTTCCATGGTCTTCACGGGCGTCTCACCGACACCAGTGAGCTGCCCAACCAAGCCTGTGGGGGGCACAGTTGAATACAGCACACCGATCCAGACGGCTCGCGGCCACGCTGCTCACCGCCGTACTCGCCGGGACCGGCCTGAGCGTCGCGGCGGCGCCCGCGGCACACGCGGCTGCCGAGGACGCCGTGGCCAAGCTGCCGATCTCGTCGTACTCGGGACTGGCCGTCGACTCCGTGCACCAGCGCATCTACATCGCCGACCAGCACGAAGGCCAGTACGTCGGCACCGTGCTGGTCTACAACTTCCAGGGCCAGAAGGTCACCTCGTTCCAGCACGAGAACACAGTCTCGGGCCTGGCCCTCAGCGAGGACTCCACGACGTTGTACGTCGGCGAGCGCGGCCGCGTCGTCAACTACGACACCGACACGCTCCAGCAGAACGGGGCGTACAGCGCCGCCTACGACACGTGCGGTCGCCAACTCGCCTTCGCCGGTGGCACGGTGTGGAGCACGGACGCATACGTCTTCCAGCCCTACCAGTGCGCCACGGCCTCGACAGGCCTCGACATGCTCACGAACGGCACGGTCTCCCGGACCGGCTGGAACGACGTCGGCCGGCTCCAGCTGGCCCCCGGCGCCCGTGGGCAGAACCGTCTCCTCATGGGCCAGCCCAAGGAGAGCGGCGCCGCGGACCCGTTCCTCGCCTCGTTCGATGTCAGCGGCACCACCCCGGTACGGAACGGCTCCCGCCGGTTCGCGGACACCGACGGCAAGGGCGCCCTCGACCTGAAGGACATGGCGGCGAACGCCGACGGCAGCAAGGTCGCCGTGGCCGACGCCACCGCCGGTACCCGGCTGCTGAACGCCGGAGACCTGTCGAACGCGCCGGACCAGTACCAGGCGCTGCCCGACGGCGCCAACGCCACCGCGGTCGCCTTCAGCGGTGACGGGAAGTACCTCGCCCGCGGCGCCCAGGCCACCGGCAGCACCCCCGACCTGCTGGTGCAGAGCGCCGACCCGACCGACGCCACGCCGCCGCTGGAGTTCGCCTTCGAGGGCAGCCTCGACGGCGGCTCGGTCACCCCGCGGGGCCTGGCCTGGTCCCAGGACGGCGCGCGGCTCTTCGCGATCACCCAGAGCGCAGGCGGCACCGAGTACTGGCTGCATGTCATCCAGCCCCCGGCCGCCCAGTACGACACCCGCTTCACCGGCGACCTCACCCACAGCCCCGCCCAGGCGGTCGCGGGCGAGCCGCTGGCCGTGCGCGGCCGACTGGAGTGGGACGGGCCCGCGCCCGCCGAGCCGCTGAAGGTGACCGCCGTACGCAAGGACGCGACCGGCACCCACCGGCTCGGCACCGCCATCGTCAAGGACGACTGCACCTTCACCGTCCTCGACGAGCCCGACCGGGTCGGGGAGGCCACGTACACTGTCTCCTTCCTCGGTGACCTGACCCACCGTCCCGCCACCGACCTCACCCACACCGTGACGGTCGGCAAGGCAGCCAGCTCGATCGCCCTGACCGCTCCCGCGGAGGCCACGATGAGCGGCGGCGTCCACATCACCGGCACGTTCACCGCCCAGGGCAAGGCACTCCCCGAGCGGGCCACGCTGACCGTCCAGCGCACGGACCGGCTCGGCACGGGCACCCTGTCGTCGGTGACCGCCGCCGCCGACGGCACGTTCACCATCGACGACCTGCCGCGCACCCGGCGTTCGGTGACCTACACCGTCAGCTGGCCGGGTGACGACCTGCACACCGGCTCGACGGCGTCGGCGACCGTCAACGTCACGCGCTGAGTTCGCCGTTCCGGTTCCCGCCCCGGTCCTCCAGGTACCGGGTGTGGGACTCCTGGCGGCGGGCCTCGGTCTCCCCGAGCTCCGCCGCCAGCCGCTCGGCCTCCTGCCGCAGCAGATCCAGCTGCCGCTCCAGCTGCCGCTCGGGCGGTTCGGTGCCCGGGGCCAGCCGGGTCCACCACCGGGTGCGTACGAAGGTGTCGACGGCCTCGGGGACGTCCTGCCGTACGGCCCGGGACAGGGCGTGCACGGCCTCGGGGTCCTGGGCGAGCACCTCGGCGACCCAGCCCGGCTCCAGCAGCGCGCCCAGCACATCGGTCAGTTCGGTGAGCCGGGTGCGCGGTGCCGGCGGCAGGTCGACATCGGTGAGATAGCCGCCGAGCTTGGCGAAGTCCTCGCGCACCGCGTCCAGTTGCGCCGACGGGCTCGGGAAGTCGGGCAGGGCCGGCCGCTCCGGCGGGGCGATCAGCGCGCCCGCGCCGTAGAGCCCGGCCACCACGACGGGCCAGTACGGGCCCGCGACCCCGGTGAAGGTCAGCACCAGGCCGAGCAGGCCACAGGCGCCGCCCGCGAGGTTCTTGCGGGATTCGAGATAGCCGAGGACCTTACTGGTAGCCACGGATCTCCTCGAAGGCGCCGTCCAGCGAGCCCTTTTGGGCGTCGAAGAGGCGGCCGCCGGTCAGGTCGGCGATATGGGCCAGCTCGGAGCGGTCGGAGTCGCCGAAGACGATCGGGAAGACGGGGATGTCCCGCCGGGTGCCGGTGAGCCGGCGGTAGAAGCCGTCGAAGTCCCCGGCCTTGGCGCCGGTGGTGTTCTCGCCGTCGGTCATCAGCACGATCGAGGTGAATGTGTCGCGGTCGGCGCCGAGATGGTCGTAGGCCTTCTCCAGCGAGGTGTAGATCGCGGTGTCGCCGTCGGCGTCGAGAGCGTCGGTGTCCCGCCGGATGGCGTCGAGGCCGGCCTTCGGGTCCTTGGGGTCCACGACATGCGTCCGTACGCTCTTCACGTCCGAGCCGAACGGCATCAGCGTGACCTCCTCGCGGTCGTGGAAGTCGCCGGTGAGGTCGGTCAGTGCCTTCTTCAGCGCCGCGAGCCGGTCGCCCTCCATCGAGCCGGAGGTGTCGAGGACATACACCGTGCGCGAGGGACGACGCAGCTCGTTCTCGTAGGAGTCGAGAAGTCCGTCGGCGACGGAACGGCTGCCGGGGAAGGGCAGTTCGCGCCGTCGGCCGGTGTCCAGGCCGGACGCGGGAGCCACCGAGGCGACGACCGGGCGGCGGTGGGTGGTGTCGGTGATGAGCTTCTGCACGGCGGCGGTGCGCAGGTCGTCCGCCACCTTGCGGACGTCCTCGCGAGTACCGGCGTCGCTCGCGGTGAGCGAGGACAGCGGGTAGTCGGCGGTCACGACGCCGTCCTTGGGGCGGATCACCGTCAGGCCCGGAATGCCCTTGAGGACGGACTCGTAGTTGAGCAGGGCGTCGACGTTGCCGCGCCGCTTGTACGCCGTGGCCAGCCAGCCCGACGAACCCGACGTCAGCTTCTGGCCCCGGAAGAACTTCTTCAGCCTCGGCGTGGCCTTGGCGACGTCCGCGTCCGTCAGCGCGGACTGGGCGCCGGACAGGGCCGATGCGACCGAGACGAGGGTGGAGAAGCCGGAGTTGGAGCGGGCCGGGTCGGTCATGCCGTAGGTCAGCTTCCCGTCCTGTACGGCCTGCTCGATCTGCGACCAGGTGACCTGTTCGGGCTTCCAGCCGAGGGCCCGGACGGTGGCGTTCCTGACGCCGATGGCGACCGGGCTGGACATGACCGGCGTCTCGGAGACCACCTTCTTCGCCGCGTCGGGGCGCAGCCGCAGATAGTCGTCCGAGGACAGCCACAGCGCGTCGTACGCCCCGTCGGCCTTGCCCTTGGCGACCAGGTCGACGGCGTCCAGGGTGCCCATGTAGGTGGGCCGGATGGTGACGCCGGTGTCCTTGCGGACACGGTCGAAGACGGCGGTCATGTCGCTGAGTTCGCTGGAGGCGAGGATCCGCAGCGTGCCGGGCCTGGGTGCGGTGGAGTCGTCCTGGCTGTGCTCCTGGGCCGTGCAGGCGGTCAGGAGAGCGGCCGTCGTGGCGAGCAGCGCGAGTGCGCGGGTGGTTCGTCTCGTCATGCGAGTCCGCCCTCCAGGGCGCCCTGCGACCGGCTGCGCTCCAGGTACGCGCTCGCGTTCTGCAGCTCGTCCGTCAGCGACTGGACCGTCGAGGCCATCGCCTCCGTCGCCTGCACCTTGTAGGTGTCGATGGCGTCGAGGGTGCGGTAGATCTGCTGGAACGCCGAGCGCAGCGTCTCCGCGCCCACGGCCGGATCGGCGGCGATGCGCTGGATCTCGCCGCTCTGTGTGGCGAGCATCTCCGCGTTGCCGCGGATGAGGTCCTCGGTGGTGCCGCGCAGGGCGTTGACCTGCTCGACGACCTTCTTCTGGTGGTCGAGCGCGGAGGCCAGCATCACGGAGATGCGCAGGGCCGAGACGGTGGTTGTGGCGGCCCGCTCGACGCCCTTGATCAGCTCGTCGTTGTTGCGGCGTACGACATCCATCGCGAGGTAGCCCTGTGCGCACACCGCGAGCTGGGTGAGCAGGTCCTGGTGCTTCTGCCGGACCGGGAAGAGCACGTCGGCGCGGAGCGTGTCGGCGGCCTCGGGGTCGCCCGTCCCGACACCGGAGATGTGCTGTTCGACGGCGGTGTCGAGGGCCTGGGTGAGGACCACGTACTCCTGGAGCTTGCCCATGGTCTCCCACAGCCGGACCCGCTCGGCCTGCAACGCGGCGTTGTCCCGGCGCAGTTCGTCCTGCCCGCCGCGCAGCGAGCCCACGATCTTGTTGAGGGTGCCCTGCGCGGAGGCGTACTTGGCGACATGGTCGCGCAGCTTGTTGCCGCCGGGCAGCTTGGAGAGGAACTTGCGGCCCTTGCTCGCGGGCAGGTCACGCGGGTCCAGGTCCTCGACGACCCGGCGCAGTTCCACCAGCGAGCCGGCGACCTTCGACTGGGCGTCCCCGCCCTTGTCGGGCAGGCTGCGCACGGCCCGCTCCAGCATGCGGTTGGACTGGGCGGTGGCGGTGCGCATCTCACCGGAGCCAAGAGCGGTGATCTCCCCGACCTTGCCCGCGAACTCGGGGGAGCGGGCGTCGAGTTGGGCGAGTCCCTCGACATAGGCGGTGGCCTTGCGTGCCATGTCCGTACGGACGCTGTCCTCGACGGGCACGAGTCCGCCGGCCCTGTCCCGCGGCACGGGCGTGACGGCCTCGGGCGGGGTGAGGGTGAACTCGCTGTCGCTGGGCGGTGTGAGCGTGAACTCGTTGTCCCTGCCGGTCACTTGCAGATCCCCCGTCATCCGCGCGCCCGGCGGGCCATCTCGTGCAGCACCGCGGAGGTGGGCACGGGCGCCTGCCGGACGCCGGTCAGCTTCTGGTTGAGGTAGGCGGTGCGGCTTGCGGTGGCCGCGACGAACTCGGCGGCGTCGCCCTGCGGCCGGAATCCATGCCGGACGGCGAGCTTGCGCAGGGCCGGGTCGGTGCTGAGCAGCTCCCCGAGCGCCCGGCCGTTCGCGTCGAGCGGTACGACGGTGTGGTCGCTGTTGACAGTGGTGTCCGGGTAGAGCACCACGAGGTCGTCTGCGTCCGAGCTGGGCTGCTGTTCGGCGAGCAGCGAGGCGACCTGTGACTCGTACACGAGCACCAGTGGGTTTCCGGCGCCGCTGATGAAGTCCCGGAAGACCGCGTCCGAGCTGGACTGCTGGGCGCCCTGAACGCTGACCAGTTGGTGCAGCAGGGGTGCGGTGCGGTCCACGTCCGCCTTGCCCGCGGCCACCTTGCCGCCGTTCGCCACATAGGACGCGGCGGCGAGGTACAGCGCGCCCGAGTTGGAGGACTCCGGGTCGGTGCTCGCGATGTACAGCGTGCCGGTCAACTCGCCGTGGGCGGAGGCCCCCTTGAGCTGCTGCCAGGTGCGGTTGTGCCGGGCGGCATCGAGATACGCGCCCATCTTGAGGGTGCCCCGGCTCTTCCCGTCGAGCACGGCCAGGCCGTTGGCCGCGAGCACGTCGGCCGCGCTGCGATGGGCCACGACCACGAGGGGCGAGTAGAACGGCCGGGGCAGCGGCTCCTGCACGTGGTACTTGGCGGCCAGCTGGTCGGCGGGCGCCTTGCTGGAGGGGAACGCGAAGTCGTACCCCTTGAGGTTCAGGCCCTCCATGGCCCAGGACCCGGACGCCTCCGTCTTCACGGTGAAGCCCTTGGCGGCAAGGGCCTTCACCACGTCGGGATCGGCGAAGAACTCGGCCTTCTCCGATCCGATCACTCCACGCACGGTCTTCGTTGCCGTGCCCTTGTCCTCACCATGCCGCCCCGCGACGACGGCGGCCACCACGCCACCGATCAGCAGGACCGCGAGGACTATTCCCGCGATTCGTCTCACGCCGGGGAGCGTGCTCCCGGAATTCCACGTTCCCCGGTTCCTCGGGTGAACAGAAGGTGACCGACCGTTCCCGGTATGCAACCGGAGGGGGTGCCTCCGGAGGTTGGGCGACGGAGCAGCGGCCGCCGCTGCCGCGCACCGTCAGTGGGAGGCGCGTCGAGCGGTCACCAAGGCACCTCCCCCGCATCGTCGAAGAAGCGGCCGGTCGGGCCGTCGTCGGGCAGCGTTGCGAGTCGGATCGCGATCGCCGCGCCCTGTTCCGGGGTGCGGACGCCGCGAAAGTTGTTGAGGTCGGTCGCCGTGAAGCCGGGACAGGCGGAGTTGATGAGGATGTTCGTGTCGTGCAGTTCCTTGGCGTACTGGACCGTGACGGCGTTGAGGAAGGTCTTCGACGGCGCGTAGGCGACGGCGATCGGGCCCGTCTCGGCGCCGGGAGTGCTCTGCAGGGTGAGCGAGCCGACGCTGCTGGACATGTTCACGATTCGCGGCGACGCCGAGCGGCGCAGCAACGGCAGCATCGCGTTGGTGACGCGGATGACGCCGACCACGTTGGTCTCCACGGCCGCCCGCACCCTCGCGAGGTCGACCGTGGTGGGCATCTGCGGTGCGCCGCCGGTGATGGCGGCGTTGTTGACGAGCACGTCGAGGCGTCCGGCCCGGTCCTCGATCAGCGCGGCCGCGGCGGTCGCACTCGCGTCGTCGGTCACGTCGAGCGGGACGCCGAACGCGTCGACGCCGGCCGCACGCAGCTTGGCCACAGCGGCCTCGCGACGCTCCTCGTTCCGGGCGCCGACCCCGACGGCCCAGCCGAGAGCGCCCAGACCGGCCGCGATCTCGTACCCGATGCCTTTGTTCGCGCCGGTCACCAGCGCGATCGTCTGTTCAGTCATACGTCCCATCGTTTCCGGGCCCCGCCCAAGCGTCCAACACCCATTGGGTGGGCGGCGATACCGCACGGGTATCAATCCCGGTCGGCGGCCGGATAGCATTGCGGCGTGGAGACGCGGGAATTGCGGTACTTCGTCGCCGTCGCTGAGGAGCTGCACTTCGGCAGGGCCGCGCAGCGGCTCGGGATCGCGCAGCCCCCGCTGTCGCGGGCGATCCGCCAGCTGGAACGGCGCCTCGGGGCGACGCTGCTGGAACGCACCAGCCGCGCGGTCACCCTGACCGAGGCCGGGCTGGTGCTCCTTCGGGAGGCCCGGGCGGCGCTGGACGCGGTCGAGGCCGCCGAGCGTCGCACCCGCCGTGCTGCCCTGGCCGCGACCGGCCACGCCGAAGTGGTCCTTGCCATGAAGGCCGGCGCGTCCAGCGAACTACTGGCGAAGCTGCTCGACGCCTACGCCGCCGAACCCGATGCCGTCACCGTCGATGTGCTCCTGTGCGGGCCCGGCCAGCAGGAACGGCTGCTGCGCGACGGCCGGGCGGACGTGGCTGTGCTGCACCGGCCGTTCGACTCGACGACCGGGTTCGACACCGAAGAGCTGTGCACGGAAGGGCAGGTCGTGGTCCTGCCGGCCGGGCATCCCCTCACCGGCCGGCCCCACCTGCGCATGGCCGACGTCGCCGAGCTGCCTGGCCTGCCCCTGCCGCGCTGGCCCCGCCCCGACGGGACGTACCCGGACGGCCCCGGTCCCCAGGTCCGCGACCACACGCAGTTGCTCCAGCTGGTCGCGCTCGGCCGTGCCTGCGCGATCGCGCCGGAGTCGTCCCGGGCCCACCTGCGGGGCGACGTCGCCGCCGTGCCGGTACTGGACGCGCCGACGGTCACGACGGTGATCGCGTGGCCACCGCACAGCCGGTCGAGAGCGGTCGCCGGCCTCGTCCGAACCGCATCACGTCTTTGACGGGGCAACACCGGCAGCGCTCCGTCGTCGCCGCGCGATGTCTTGTACGCGGCGTACAGTTTTTCCATGGCCCGGCCTCGACAGTTCGACGAAGAAGAGGTTGTGCGGGCTGCCCGCGACCAGTTCTGGGCGGTGGGCTACAACGGCACCTCCGTCGATGACCTGAGCGCCGTAACGGGCTTGGGCCGCGGAAGTCTGTACGGAGCCTTCGGCGACAAGCACGCGCTGTTCCTACGCGCTCTGGACAGCTACAACGGCGACGCGCTCGGCATCTGGCGCGCAGCTCTGGGCGGCCCGGGCCCAGCCCTGCCTCAGCTGGAGCGGCATGTACTCCACGTCGCCGAAGGCATCGGCGGGGACGTGGAGCGGCGCGGCTGCATGATGGCCAGGAGCGCCGCGGAACTGTCGTCCGTCGACGAGAGTGTCACCGAGCGGACCGCGGCCACTGTCCGGGGGCTGCACAGCGCGCTGCGGGACTGCATCGCACGGGCCCAGGCGGAGGGTTCGCTGGACGCCGACGCGAACGCGGACAGCCTCGCAAGCCTTCTCCTCGCCGTGCTACGGGGGCTTGAGGCCCTGGGCAAGGCGGGAGCCGCTCCGGAGGTCGTCAACGGGGCCGCAGAGCAGGCTCTGGCGCTTCTGCCTCGCGTGTCGACGGACGTGCGTGCGTTCCGTTCCCCGTCCTCGGCCGGTGCCTGATCGAGCCCAGCGGGAACCATCAGGGGCGGACGAGGACCGTACCGACCTTGCCAGGCCGGACCACGTGCTCCACGGCGTCGGCCAGATCGTCGAGGCCGTACGTCGCGGCCACGTCGAACTGGTCACTGAGCGCCGGCGCGGTCTGCTTCGCCGCGGCGACATCGGCTGCCCGCCTCTCGGCGGAGACCTCGGACAGCCAGCGGCCGATGTTCTTGCCTCGCAGTGTCAGTGACTTGTGCAGCAGCGTCGACACGTGTACCGAGATCGGCTCCTCGGCGATCTGCCCGTAGGTGACCAGCTTCCCGCCTAGCGCCAGCAGGTCCAGAAGACTCTCTGTCAGCTTCCCGCCGATCGGGTCGAAGGCCACGACCACCGGACGCCCGGCGGCTGCCCTGCGAACCTCATCGGCCCAGCCGGGATGCTCTGTCGCCACGACGGGAACATCCGGGAACCGCTTACGCAGCTCCGCGGCACCACGGTCGCTGCGCACCACGTTGACGAGCGCCAGGTGACGCATGGCGCACGCGCCGGTCACCAGCCGCCCGACCGACGAGCCCGCTGCGGTCTGCACCAGCACACCGTCGTATCCGAACGCCTGATGCTCCTCGGCCTCACGCCGCAGCATCACGGTGGTGAGCGGATTGACGAGCATCTGCGCGGCGACCTCGTCCGACAGCTTGTCCGGTACGGCGACGACCACATCGGCGTCCGCCACGATCCACTGGGACCACGCCCCGGGCTGAGGGAAGACCGTCACGCGACTGCCGACCTCGACACCGGGCGCCATCTGCGTATGCGGGCCGATCGCCGCCGCCACGCCGGTGGCCTCGACACCGGCCGGTATCGGCCGCGCAGCCTTCCCTGGGTGGGCCACGACGGCCTGCTGGTGGGATTGATGGTGAGCATCGCGGCCTGGTCGAGGCCGATGGACTTGTCCACGACCGTCAACTTCGCGGCTACCGCCAGGACCTGTTCGGACCAGGCGAAGGTGCCGAAGGGAAGCAGAACCGTGTCACCGGGCCGGACGTGCGTGACGTCCGGCCCGACGGCCAGCACTGTGCCGACTCCCTCGTTGCCGATGGCGCTGGGCAGTTCGGGGCGGACCGGATAGACGCCCTGCGCCAGGAGCAGGTCGTGGTGGTCCAGCGGGGCGTATTCGACCTGGACCAGCGCCTGGCCGGTGGCGGGAGCCCCTGGCTCGGGAACGTCCACCACCTTCAGGCTCTGTTCAGGCTCCCCGAACCGGGTGAGGTGAATCGCGAGCATGTGGCTCGCCTCCTTGCGGCGACGCGGAAGTGAAGGGGGCGGGCCGCTGCCACGGCCTGTATGCCCCGCCACCCTGCCGTCGGGAGTTCCATTTTGTACCTACCAGTAAATAACTCGAATCCGAAAGCTTGCAACTGGGCAGTCGCCCGTGAGTGAAATGCACGCGCTCAGCGGACGGCGGCGCCGAACCACTTGGGCAGCCGGCGGAGCAGATCCTGCTGATCCTCGCCGACCCACGCCACGTGGCCGTCCGGCCGGAGCAGTACCGCCGGCACGTCCAGGTCCTCGCTGACGTCGACGACGTGGTCGACGCGATCCGCCCAGCCCGCCACCGAGAGCCGCCCGGTCTGGTCCAGCAGCAGTCCGCGGCCGCCGTGCATCAGCGCGTACAGGTGCCCTCGCTTCAGCTCCACGTCCCGCATTCGCCGACCGAGCAGGTCATGGCCCTCGCCGAAGTCGTAGCGGACCCCGATCGCAGTGATCTTCTCGATCAGGTACCGGTTCACCTCCTTGAAGTCCATCAGTTCCGACACCAGT
The DNA here is from genome assembly GCF_055558775.1 of Streptomyces sp. NPDC025638. Taxonomy (NCBI): domain Bacteria; kingdom Bacillati; phylum Actinomycetota; class Actinomycetes; order Kitasatosporales; family Streptomycetaceae; genus Streptomyces; species Streptomyces sp. NPDC025638. The sequence goes on from NZ_JBVHLX010000029.1 coordinate 55,224, forward strand.
CGGCGCACTGCCCGGGGACCCGGCTCGGGTGACAGCAACTCCATCTGCGCGCGGGTGTTGGCCAGCACGTCGGCGGCCACCGGGTGCCGTTCGGCGTGGTAGCTGTCCAGCAGCCCCTCCGGTGCCCAGCCGCTCACCTCGGCGGCCAGTTTCCAGCCGAGGTTGAACGCGTCCTGGATGCCGAGGTTGAGCCCCTGCCCGCCGGTCGGCGGGTGGATGTGCGCCGCGTCGCCGGCCAGCAGCACCCGGCCGACCCGGTAGCGCTCGGCCAGCCGGGTGGCGTCACCGAAGCGGGACAGCCAGCGCGGTGAGTGCACCCCGAAGTCGGTGCCCGCGAACACCCGCAGCTGTTGCTTGAACTCGTCGAGGGTCGGCGGTACCGAGCGGTCCTCGGCCAGCCCGTCGGCGGGTACGACGACGCGGTACACCCCCTCCCCGAAGGGCCCGAGACCGAACCGCTTGTGAGTCTCGCGGACCTCGGCCACCACGGCGGCGACCTCCTCCGGCGGTACGGCCACCTCCATCTCGCCCAGCAGTGTCTCGACCTTCGTCGGCTCACCGGGGAAGCCGACGCCGAGCAGCTTGCGCACCGTGCTGCGGCCGCCGTCGCAGCCGACGAGGTAGCGCGAGCGCAGCTGCGCGCCGTCGGCCAGCTCGACACTCACCCCGTCCTCGTCCTGGCTCAGCCCGACCAGCTCGCAGCCGCGCCGGATCTCGGCGCCGACAGCGACGGCGTGCTCGGCCAGCAGGCGATCGGTGATCGTCTGCGGGATGCCGAGGACGTAGCCATGCAGGGTGTCCAGCCGTTCGGGCGCGGGCTTGACCATACCGGCGAAGAAGCCGCCGACCCCGTACTGCTTGCCGTGCGCGAGGAACCGCTCCAGCAGACCGCGCTGATCCATCACCTCGATGCTGCGCACGTGCAGGCCCAGCGCCCGGACGTACGGGGCCGGCTCCGCCTCCTTCTCCAGCAGGAGCACCTTCACGCCGTGCAGCCGCAGTTCTCCGGCCAGCATCAAGCCGGTCGGTCCGCCACCGGCAATGATCACGTCGAACATCAAGTCCCCCCTTCAAAAAGGCTCCGCGCCGCGTGCCCGCAAGCGCATCGCGGAGCCCGGATTTCCGCAGGTTCTGGCTTCGGCCGGAGATTGTGCAGCACGACCGGGGCCTTGCCGCAAGGCCCCCTGTGCGCTATACGTTGAGAGTGGCAAGGAGTGGGTGACCTCCTTGCCTTTGCTTTTGCCCTTTGCCGAACACACCTGGGGCTTGTTCCCGGTCGGACCCCCCGTGGGTCTACCCGAGATCCGCTTGCGCTTCCGGTGACGGGTCATCAGGCAGACGCTGGACTGTCCGCCATCGCGGTGCCTCGTCGTCAGGGACGTCCGGGGAGGCGAAGTGGAACGGCACGCCGAGGGAGTGGGCCAAGGCCCGTCCTGCCGTGTCGGCGGCGGCTCCCGGCGGAGGCCCGCCGGCGCGGTGGTGGACGGTCGCCAGGTGGCCTTCCCCGGACGGGTCCTCCAGGACCGCGACCAGGAGCACGAACCAGTCGTGGACGGTGTCGCCGTCCCAGAGAGCCTCGACCGCGGCCACCCGGCCCGGGTGGGCGGCAGCACGGGCTGCGAGTGAGGCGACGTCGAGCGGATCGGGCTGTGTACGCCTCACGCGATCGCCGAGGACCTCGTAGCGCGAGTGGACCACCCGTTCCGCGTCGATCACTCCCAGTCCGAGCGGGCGCAGGGCCTCCCACACGGCCTTGACGGCAACCAGCCGACGGTCGCGCAGCACATGGGCATCGACCGCCTGGCGGGTCTGATCCTCCAGGTAGGACCACCAGCCGCTCACTGGGCCACCGGCGATTCCGTGAAGAGCGTCATGGGTCGAACGTACGCCCCGGCACGAACCAGGCCCGCCTGGCGACCGGCCGAGGGTGCGACCGCGGCCTGCTGCATTGGCAGCACCGACGTCACCGGGTCGGGGGACTGCGCCGTCGGCTGCCGGGCCGGATATCCCGGATAAGTGTGATCATCACCTTAAGGTGACGTGGGGACTCCCGACCGTCACCACGGCTGGCAGGAGGACCAATCGATGAATCTCACTCTGAAGCGCCTGCTCGGCGCTGCTGCGGCGGTGGCCATGGGCGCGACGGCCCTGCTCGGCACCGGTGCCGGCACCGCCAACGCCACCGGCAGGGCGTACTGCGACCGCGCCGAACGGGACATGTGGCACGAGGGGCCCGGCACCGACGTGATCGGCCACAACTGCAGCATCCCGAACAACAAGCGCCGCTGGTACACCATCGAGATCGACACCCTCGTCGAGACCTACTACAAGTCGGAGCATCTGGACGAAGGCGTCGCCCGGACCGAGACCCTGCGCGACAGCACCGTCAGGTGCATGGGCTACACCTCCGACAACGGCAGGGTGCACTGGTTCGGCTGCCCGCCCTCCTGAAGCGGTCTTGAAGTTGACGTGACCTCCAGGTGCGCGCCGGCCGTCGTCGGACCGGCTGTGTTGTCAGTGGCGGGGGATACGGTGCGGTGTGATGGGCCGGACGGAGATCGTGAGGGATTCGCGGCCATGGGGGGTGGGTCGTACAGGCCCCGGCAGCCGGCTCGGGACTGGAGATGTTTTGCCGTTCCCCACCCCCCACCTACTCACACTGGTTCCGACGTGAGGTTCCAGGCCCGGCGAGCGTAGCCTCCTCGGCATGCTGGATGGTCATGACGTGTCGGTGGTACTGGGAGGCGGGGTGACTGGTCGCTCGGAGGCCTGGGACTTCGTGCGCTGGTTCGCTCGTGAGTGGATCGGCTGCCCTCTGCAGTCCGAAGACGGCTGCTCTGTGGACGAGTTGAGAGCCGCGGAGAGCGACCTCGGCATCGAACTCCCCGCTGCCTTGTGGGAGGGATACGCACTTCTGGGTCGCCGAGACGCCCTGACCCGACAGCAGGACCCCTTGGTACCCCCGGCCGGGCTCTGTGTCGACGACGCCCTGGGAGGCGTCCTGGTCTTCCGCCGCGAGAACCAGGATTGCGCGTCGTGGGCGATTCCCCTCGCTCAGATCGAGCAGGACGACCCTCCGGTGGTGGTGGAATCACACCAGGGCTGGATGCCCTTCCTCGACCGGATGTCCCTGGCGTGGGTCGAGATGGTGCTGAGCGAGTCGCTCTTCGGAGACGACACCCTGTACGACGCCTGCGAGCTACCAGACGCGCTGGTGCCGCGCCTCCACGGTCGCTACGCCCGGGTCGAACTGCCTGACTATGTGATGTGGGCGAGCGAGGAGGACTCACCCGTACGCTGGTATGCGGCCCCTGGCCGATTGCTGCGCCGGGACGGCCTGCAGGACCAGTGCTGGATCCACGCACGCGGATGCGCGGTTGCCGACCTTGAGCTCATCCGTGCAGACCTCCCCGGTTCTTGGGTTCGCTGACCCCTTGCCTGCCGCTGCCGGCGGACGTCGGCAGTCTGCTGGGTGAGAACCGGAGCCTCGGTAGCATCACCAACAGGGACGTCACGCAATCGCTGACGCGGACAGATTTCAAGAGCGAAATCGAGGAAGCGGCCGGCAAGTTCCGCGAAGAACCCACGGTCTGCCATGGCCACGCTCGAAGCCGAACTCCCCGAGATGCAGCTCCGTAGCAGGGCGGAGGACGACGTGCCGCAGTTGGCGGAGACGATGCGAGCGCTGCCCTGACAGGGCGCTCCGCGTGGAGCTGCCTGACCACGGCCGGGTCGGCGGCCCGGAACTGACCGAACGGTCGATCACCATCGGCTTCGACCAGCCGCGCCGTATTCCCGCGGTGATCCATCCTGCCGACGGAGCAGAGCGGGCCGCCACCACCGCGGCAGCCCTGAAGACCGGCCGCTTCCCCCGCATCGTGATCGATACCGCCGTCGCCGACTGCCGCCTCGGACGACCCGGACGAGCGTCGCCGGCTCGTGGCTGTCGTGGATTCGGGCACCGCTGCCACCCGATTCGGTTGGCAGGAGACGGTGATCATGCCATTTGCACTGCGATGACCTGCAGGAATCCCGTCCCACGCCCACACCCAATCGGGCAATATCCATGAAGGAACGGGCGTCTCACCTGGTGAAGTACGGCGATATAAATCCATGGCCGAAACAGACGGGCAATGTTCGCCCGAACGGGAACACCAGGGAGGTGCTTGCGCGTGAAAGCCGAAGAGCGACAGCATCGGATCCTGGCTCTCGCCCGCCGCAGCGGAAGAGTGGAGGTGTCCGCCCTGGCCGCCGATTTCCGGGTGGCGCCGGAGACGATCCGCAGGGATCTGAACGAACTCGCGCGAGGTGGTCTGGTCCGCAGGAGTCACGGTGGTGCCTACCCGGTGGAAAGCGCCGGGTTCGAGACCTCGCTGGCCCAGCGTGAGACTCACCATGTGGAGGACAAGCGCCGTATCGCCGCCGCTGCCGTGCACCTGTTCGGCGAGGCGGAGACGGTGTTCATCGACGAGGGCTACACCCACCGCCTCATCGCCGACCTGCTGCCCTCCGACCGGAATCTGACCGTGGTCACCGCCTCCCTGCCCACCGCCGCTGCGGTGGCGGAAGCCTCCCAGGCCACGGTGTTGCTGCTCGGCGGCAAGGTCCGCGGCCGCACTCTGGCCACCGTCGGATCCTGGACCAACCAGATGCTGTCCAGCTTCGTCATCGACCTGGCGATCCTGGGAGCCAACGGCATTTCCCGCGATGCCGGCCTCACCACACCCGACCCGGTGGTGGCCGACGTCAAAGCCCAAGCGATCCGCAGTTCCCATCGCCGGATACTCGTCGGAATCCACACGAAATTCGGAGCGCAGAGCTTCTGCCGATTCGCCAAGATCGGCGACTTCGAAACCATCATCACCGACACCGGCCTGCCGGTTGCCGAAGCTCATCGCTACTCCTTGCACGGACCCAACGTCATCCGGGTCTGAGTTCCTTCCCGAGCCGCCAAGCCCGAGGTCCTTCCCTCGCCGGCTCTTTCAAGCACGCCGTCATTCCTCGGCGTAAGACCCCGTTCCCAGCTCGTTGTTCTCCCCCCAAGAAAGGTGCTCCCATGCACTACAGACCCACCAGGGCCAGACTGACGACGGCGGCCCTGACCGGCCTCACCTGTACCGCCCTGCTCGCCGGCTGCGCCGGTGCGGGAGGCAGTGGCGGGGGCGACGGTGACAAGACCGTGAACGTGCTCATGGTCAACAACCCTCAGATGCTCGACCTCCAGAAGCTGACCAAGGATCAGTTCACCAAGAAGACCGGCATCAAGGTCAACTTCACCGTCCTGCCGGAGAACGAGGTGCGGGACAAGATCACGCAGGATGTCGCAACGCAGGCGGGCGGCTATGACGTGGTCACGGTCGGCGCCTATGAGGTCCCGCTGTGGGCCAAGAACGGCTGGCTGTCTCCACTGGACAACACGGTCGGCAAGGACCCTTCCTTCAAGCAGGACGATGTCTTCCCGTCCATGACGGACGGGCTGCGCGGCGCGGACGGCAAGCTCTACGCCGAGCCCTTCTACGGCGAGTCCTCCTTCCTGATGTATCGCAAGGACATCTTCGACGCCAAGCACCTGACCATGCCGGACCGTCCGACCTGGAAGCAGGTCGCCGACCTGGCCGCCAAGGCGGACGGCGCCGAGAAGGGCATGAAGGGCATTTGCCTGCGGGGCAAGCCGGGTTGGGGTGAGCTCGGAGCCGCCCTGACCACCGTGGTCAACACCGAGGGCGGCACCTGGTTCACCAAGGACTGGAAGGCCCAGGTCAACGGCGAAGGCTTCACCAAGGCGACCGAGGACTACGTCGATCTCGTCCGCAAGCACGGCGAGGCCGGCGCCCCACAGGCCGGATTCGCCGAGTGCCTCAACAACTTCACGCAGTCCAAGACCGCCATGTGGATGGACGCCACATCGGCAGCGGGACTGCTGGAGGACCCCAGTTCCCCCGTCGCCGGCAAGGTCGGCTACGCGCAGGCGCCGGTGACCGACACCAAGGCCTCCGGATGGCTGTGGACCTGGGCCCTTGCCCAGCCGAAGGCGGGCAAGCACCAGGATGCCGGCGCCCAGTTCGTCCAGTGGGCCGCGAGCCAGGACTACGAGAAGCTCGTCGGTGAGAAGCTCGGCTGGTCCCGGGTACCGGCCGGCAAGCGGAAGTCGACCTACGACAACCCGAACTACCAGAAGGCCGCGGCGCCCTTCTACCAGGCCACGTTGACCGCCATCAGCGAGGCCGACCCGAAGAACCCCGGAACACAGCCTCGCCCCACGGTCGGCGTGCAGTACGTGACCATTCCCGAGTTCCAGGACCTGGGCACCAAGGTCACCCAGGAAGTGTCCGCCGCGATCGCCGGACGCCAGTCGGTCAAGCAGGCCCTCGACAAGGGACAGAAGCTGGCCGAGCAGGTCGCCTCCAAGTACCGGAACAACTGACCGCAATCCCCATGCCCCTTGTGCGGCCCCCTTCCCCTCGCACAGGGGCAAGGGGGCCCCACGGAGCGGAGAGACACAAGTGAGTAGTGCCCTGATGCAGAAAGCAAGACGTCCCGCCGGGCCACATGCGGCCGCGGTATCTCGGCAACGGTCGGGCCGCGCAAGGGCATGGGCCAGGCGCGCCCCGATGATGCCGGCGCTGGTGTACATGGTGATCGTCACCCAGCTGCCGTTCGCCGCCACATTGGTGATCTCCTTCATGAACTGGGACGCGCTGCGGCCCGAGGAGCGCGGCTGGGCCGGGTTCGCCAACTACAAACTGGTGTTCAACGACCCGGACATGCGCGCCTCGGTGATCACTACGGTGTGGCTCACCGCCGGTGTGGTGCTGCTGAGCCTGCTGCTCGGACTGGGTGTGGCGCTCCTGCTCGACCACAAGTTCCGCGGGCGCGGAGCGGTACGGACCATGATGATCGCCCCGTTCCTCGTCGTGCCCGTCGCGGCCGCACTGCTGTGGAAGCATGCGCTCTACAACCCCGAGTACGGCCTCCTCAACGGCGCCCTGACCTGGATCTGGTCGCTGTTCGGCTCGGACAACCCGCCACAGCCCGACTGGATCAGCTCCTCACCCCTGGCCGCCGTTGCCGTCTCCCTGATCTGGCAATGGACGCCCTTCATGATGCTGATCCTGCTCGCCGGACTGCAGAGCCGCCCACTGGAGATCATCGAGGCCGCCCGGGTGGACGGCGCCAACGCCTTCCAGATATTCCGCCATCTGACCCTGCCGCACCTGCGCCGATACATGGAGCTGGCGGCACTGCTCGGGTCCATCTACATCGTGCAGAACTTCGACGCGGTCTTCACCATCACCTCGGGCGGGCTCGGTACCGCGAACCTTCCCTACACCATCTACCAGACCTTCTATCAGGCACATGACTACGGTCGTGCCTCCGCAGCCGGCGTCATCGTCGTGCTGGGCACCATCGTGGTGGCCACCTTCGCACTGCGCACGGTGTCGACGCTCCTGCGGGAGGAGAAGACCTCATGAGCACCACCCTTGCCCGGCCCCGGCCCCGCCGGCAGCGCGACCCCTTCGTCAGGCACCACACCAAGGCCGTCATCGGACTGGCCGGCTGGACCGTAGGCCTGCTCTTCTTCGCGCCGTTCGCCTGGATGGTCCTGACCTCCTTCCACAGTGAGACGGATGCCGCCACCAATCCGCCCTCCCTCGCCGCGCACCTGACCCTGCACGGGTATCGCGAGTTCTTCGGCGCCTCGACAGGGGCCAGCCCCTGGCCCGCTCTGATCAACTCCGCGACCGCAAGCGTGTTTTCGACCCTGCTCGTCCTCGCGCTGTCCATCCCCGCGGCCTACGCACTGTCGATCAAACCGGTGCGCAAGTGGTCCGACGTGATGTTCTTCTTCCTGTCCACCAAGATGCTTCCCGCAGTCGCCGGCCTGCTCCCGATCTACCTGGCCGCCCAGAACCTCGGGCTGCTGGACAACATCTGGCTCCTGGTCATCCTCTACACGACCATGAACCTGCCGATCGCCGTGTGGATGATGCGGTCCTTCCTCGCGGAGATCCCCGTGGCGATCCTGGAGGCCGCCGCGATCGACGGCGCCGGCCTGCCGACCGTCTTCCGCAGGATCATCATCCCGATGGCGGCGCCCGGTATCGCCGCCACCTCACTGATCTGCTTCATCTTCAGCTGGAACGAGATGCTGTTCGCCCAGGTGCTCACCGGGGTCCAGGCTTCGACCGGGCCGGTCTTCCTGACCAGCTTCGTCACCAGCCAAGGTCTGTTCCTGGCCAAGGTCTGTGCCGCGGCCGTCGCTGTGTCCATCCCGGTTCTCATCGCCGGATTCGCCGCTCAGGACCGCCTGGTCCAGGGTCTGACCATGGGAGCCGTCAAATGAAGGCCGCACTCATCACCGAGCAGGGGACCATCGAGATGGTCACCGTGGATGATCCCACGCCCGGCCCCCGAGAGGTCGTCGTGACCGTGGCGGCCTGCGGCCTGTGCGGCACGGACCTGCACATCCTGCAAGGCGAATTCGCCCCTGAGCTGCCCATCATCCCCGGCCACGAGTTCGCCGGTGAGGTGGTCGCCGTCGGCCGCGACGTCACCGAACTGGCCGTGGGTGCCCGCGTCGCCGTCGACCCCTCACTGAGCTGCAACGAGTGCTACTACTGCCGCCTCGGCAGGAACAACCTGTGTGAGCGCTGGGCGGCCATCGGCGTCACGACCGCAGGCGGTGCGGCGGAATACGCCGTAGCACCGGTCGCCAACTGCGTCGTCCTGCCCGACCACGTATCCACCCACGACGCCGCCCTGATCGAACCGCTGGCCTGCGCGATACGCGGGTACGACGTCCTGCGCAGCAATCTCGCCAATCACGTGCTCATCTACGGCTCGGGCACGATGGGCCTGATGATGCTGGAGCTGGCCAAGCGCACCGGCGCGGCCAGTGTCGACGTCATCGACATCAACCCCGCACGCCTGGAAACGGCGCGGACGCTGGGCTGCGGCAACGCCGTGACATCCGCGGACGAGATCGACATGCCCCGTGGCTGGGATCTCGTCATCGACGCCACGGGGAACGAGAAGGCGATCCAGGACGCCCTGGGCCGGGTGGGCAAGGGCGGCACCTATCTGCAGTTCGGCGTCTCCGACTACGCCGCCCGGGCGACGATCGAGCCCTACCGGATCTACAACCAGGAGATCACCATCACCGGTTCGATGGCGGTTCTGCACAGCTTCGAACGCGCCGCAGAGCTTTTCGCCGCAGGCGTGCTGGACCCGGAGATCTTCATCAGCGACCGCCTGCCGCTCGCCTCCTACAGCGAAGCACTCAAGCGATTCCAGGCAGGCGAGGGCCGCAAGATACAAGTGCAGCCGGGCCTGGGCGCCTGATCACCCCGGTAAGGCAGAACACAAGAGGCCGCCACGCCCACTCGCTCAACCGGGCAGTGGCGGCATTCGCCCACCCACCCGCGGCAGGCGCGCGCTGGGCCAGAGGAGGCCGAGATCGCCGAGTTCCTTGTGCAGGTCCGCGCGGGGATTGTCGGCACGGCCCGCTCCTCGACCGGGCCGTGGCCGAACTCACTGCCGCGGCCGCGGCCCCGCGCCCGTACCCGCGACCGACTACAACCAGGGCGACTTCCACGGCCGCACCGCCGACATTCTGCTCGCCCTCTCGCCTTCCCCCACCTCGCGCGCCGCGGTCGCCGACTGCCTGCCGTCCGTCAACCCGTGGCAGAGGGCGTTCCAGGCGAAGGCGGTCCTGCCGGACCTGTTCCCCGGCCCCCTGCCCGATCCCCGCCCTGTGTACGCCGGCCTTCCCCGCCCCCAGCAGCACATCGGGCTCCCCGCGGCAGGCTGCGGATCTGCGGCGTCCCCATGGGCGCCGATCGACAAGGAGTAGGGTGAGCAAGCGCTTAGTAAGATGGTCGGCAGGTAGTCCATGTGGCAGGGAGGGACAGTCATGTCGATGTCGCAAGTCGAGGCCTTCTACGAGCGGGAGGCCGACGACCGGTTCCTTCCCACCGCCTATACCCGGGGCCCCTGGGACGCCGACTCCCAGCACGCCGGGCCGCCGGCCGCCTTGCTCGCCCTGGCCGTCGAGGAACGCCCGGGCGGACGGCCCGACATGCGGGTCGCCCGGCTCACGTACGAGATCATGCGCCCGGTTCCGATACGGCTGCTGACCGTGGCCACGCGCGTGCTGCGTGCCGGGCGCAGTGTCGAGCTCGTGGAGGTGGCTCTGACACCCGACGGCGGCCAGGAGGTGATGCGGGCGACGGCGTTGCTGATGAAGACAGCGCCGGACTCGGTACCGCAGGTGTCGCCGGCCCGGCAGGTGCCCGGGCCCGGGACCGTACCGGCAAAGGCGTTCTTCCCGGTCCCCTGGGACCAGGGCTACCACACGGCCATGGAAATACGTTTCGCGGGCGGCTCGTTCCTGGAGCCCGGACCGGCCACGGCGTGGATGCGGATGCGGGTTCCCCTGGTCGCCGGAGAGGAGATCACACCGCTCAGCAGGGTGCTGACGGCCGCCGACTCGGGCAACGGTGTCAGTGCCGCGCTCGACTTCCACCGCTACGTGTTCATCAACGCCGACCTCAGCGTCAATCTGCACCGCCATCCCGAGGGCGAATGGGTCTGCCTGGACGCCCGGACGATGGTGGACGGCGCGGGCATCGGCCTCGCCGAGTCCGCCCTGCACGACGAGAAGGGCCCGCTCGGCCGCAGTACCCAGAGCCTGTACGTGGCCGCGCGCACCTGAGCCGAGCAGGCTCTCATCGATGTGTCCGTCAGGGCCTAACCCCGCATGCGCCCATGGGGGATCAGGCGGCGCGGCCGGCCTTGAGTGCGGCCGTCGTGTCGACGACGCGGCGAGCCTGGTAGCGGGCCGCCTGCAGGGCCACTTCACCGGGCGGGCCGTCGCCGGCCACGTGGGAAGTGCCGTACGGGTTGCCCGACTGGAACTGGACGGGGTCGGTGTAGCCAGGAGGAACGATGATGCCGCCCCAGTGGTAGAACGTGTTCGCCAGCGCCAGGAGGGTCGATTCCTGGCCGCCGTGGGCCGTGTTGGACGCGGTGAAGGCCGAGTACACCTTGTCCGCGAGCTTGCCCTGGAACCACAGGGGGCCGGTGGCGTCGATGAAGGCCCTGAGCTGGCCGGCCGGGTTGCCGAAGCGGGTGGGGGCACCGAACAGCACCGCGTCGGCCCACTCCAGGTCGTCGTGGCGGGCCTCGGCGACATCGGCGGTGACCTGCAGATGTCTGGCCCACTCCGGCCTCGCGCCGATCGCATCCGGTGGGGCCGTTTCGGCAACCTTGCGCAGTCGCACGGTGGCGCCGGCCTTCTCCGCGCCCTCGACAGCGGCTTGGGCCAGGGTATGTACGGTGCCGGTGGAGCTGTAGTAGATGATCGCGAGGTTCACGGGTTCCATGCTCGGTTTCCCTTCTGTGCGGGTCCGATCGGTACGACGACACAGCTCCGCGAGATGTGTGGTGACGTGCCGGCCTCACATTTCGGTGCGACGGATCGTCGTACGGAGTGAGGTGGAGCATCCGAGGGAGTCGGTGACACGATGAGCAACCCGTCCGAGCCGGGACACGGCCGGCCCGAACCGGGGCTGAGCGCGATCATGAGTGAGCGGCGTCGGCTGACCAATCTCGCGTACCGGCTGCTGGGATCCCTGGCCGATGCCGAGGATGTCGTACAGGAGACGTACGCCCGCTGGTACGCCATGTCCCCGCAGCGCCAGGCAGCCATCGACTCACCCGGAGCCTGGCTGACGACCGTCGCCAGCCGTATCTGCCTCGACCTGCTCGGCTCGGCGCGGGCCAGGCGCGAGCGTTACGTGGGCGAATGGATCCCGGAGCCGCTGCCCGACCGCACGGAGTGGATCAGCGGGCGGCCGGGAGCCGGCACCGTCGACCCGGCCGACCGGGTCACCCTCGACGAGTCGGTCAGCATGGCCTTCCTCGTCGTACTCGACGCGATGACTCCGGCCGAGCGCGTCGCGTTCATCCTGCACGACGTCTTCCGGTACCCCTTCGCCGAGGTGGCCGAGATCGTCGGCCGGACCCCGGTCGCCTGCCGCCAGTTGGCCTCTTCGGCGCGTCGGCGAGTCCGAGCTCCACAGCCTGACGCGGCTTCGGCGGCCCAGCGCGCCGAGATCGTCAGAGCCTTCAAGCAGGCATGGGAGGCCAAGGACATCGACGCCCTCATCGGCCTGCTGGACCCTGATGTCACGGCGACCGGCGACGGTGGCGGACTCGCCACTGCCGCGCCGCACCCGATCGAGGGCGCCGGGCAGGTCGCACGCTTCTTCGTCGACCGGTCCGTTGCGGCGGCCGGCGTAACGCTCGTCGAGCGTACGGTCAACGGTCAGCCGGGTCTGGTGGCTCAACGGGACGGCGTCACCGTATCGGTGATGGCGTTCGACGTCACCGGCAACCGGATCCATCACATCTGGGCAGTGCTCAACCCCGACAAGCTCCGTTCCTGGACGACTGGCTGAACGTCAGCAGGACAGGTCGAGCGTGACCGCGGTCCCGTGCCCGGTGTTCTCGGCGTACGCGGTGCCGCCGTGGGCGGTGGCGACCGCGTGCACGAAGGCGAGTCCGAGGCCTGAGCCCTCGCTCGTGCGGCTCGCTTCGGCGCGGGCGAAGCGGTCGAAGGCCCGGGGCAGGAATTCCGTCGGGAAGCCGGGTCCGGTGTCCGTGATGCGCAGCCGCAGCCTGCTCTCGTGGACGGCGGCCGCGAGGTGGACGTTGCCGTGGCCGTGGCGCAGGGCGTTGTCGACGAGGTTGCCGATGGCGGGCCTCAGCCATCGGGCATCGACGTCGACGGTCGTGTCGGCTGCCTCGACGGTCAGGTCGCGCCCGGCCCGTTCGGCGGTGCGCAGATGCGGGGCGACCGCGGCGTCGACGAGATCGGTGAGTCGTACGGCGGTTCGGGTGACGTGGTCGGTGCTGCCGAGTTCCTCCAGGCCGAGGAGCGCGTTGGAGAGGTCGATCAAGTGCTGGACCTCGGTGTCCACGGAACGCAGGGTCTCGGTGAGTTCGCCGGCGGAGCGCGGGCGGTGCAGGGCGACGTCGAGTTCGGCGCGCATCACGATGAGCGGGGTGCGCAGTTCGTGGCTGGCGTCCGCGACAAGGGCCCCTACTCCTACCCCTCCCGCCACGCGGCCCGCGCCGCCACCGCGGTCACGATCCTCAGCGCACTCTCCGCCCACCGCGCCGAGGACTACCAGTGGATGCAGGACGAGGTCATCTACTCCCGCCTCTACATGGCCGGTCACGTCCAGAGCGACCTCACTGCCGGCACTTTCCTCGGTGACCTGATCGGCGACTACGAAGTTTCGGTCAACGGGAACTGACTCCGCGTCCGGCAGACGGGATCGGCAGGGCCATGATGGCTTCGGCACGGCCGAGATGGTTTCCGGGCCGACTTTGGGAACATGGCCCGGTGGACGGGAATTCGGTGTTCGGCGGGGCCGGGGCTGGGCCCGTGGACGTGCTCAAGGTGGCACCGACGGGCCGGACGGCCGTGGCGTGGCTGCCGCCGCGGGAGCTCTGGCCGGTGATTCAGGACATCCGCTGGGAACACGATCCACAGGTACGGCGGTGGCCGCCGCATGTGAATCTGCTGTTCGGCTTCGTGCCGGAGGAGGAGTTCGAGCGAGCCGTCCCGCTCCTGGCCGCCGGGGCGGCGCAGAGCGCGGCGTTCACGGCGCGTCTGGCCGGGGTGCGGTACTTCCGGCACCGACACGATGCGACGGTATGGCTCGACCCGGCCGCGGCGGGCCCGGCGCCGTGGGCCCGTCTCCAGCGTGAGCTGCAGCTGCGGTTCCCGCTCTGCCAAGGGCGCGGAGGCCGCTTCACCCCGCATCTGTCCCTCGGCCGCACCCAGGACCCCAAGCGTCTGGCCGCCGAGTGCGCCGTGCGGCTCGGCACGCTGTCGGCGGCGGTCGAGGAGGTGGTCCTGCTCTCCCGGCGCGGCGAGGGGCCCATGCGGCCCCGGGCCGTGATCACACTCGGCACGGGCGAGGTCCGCCGACCGCAGGAAGGCGGTTGAGCGATCGGCGCCGATCGCTCAACCGCCGCTTTGCACGTCCCGAAGGGCAGCGGCTCCCTCCCGTCGCGCAGGACGCCCGCATACGTGCCTACGTGTGCCCGCGTACGTGCCTACGTGAAGGGGCCCTCGACCGTGAACCGGCGCAGATGGCGGGCGAACGTCTCGGCCTCACCCGGCGGCCATGACGACAGGCCGGCCATGATGTGGGCGGCCAGTCGCTCACGCAGCTCCGCCACCGTCGACCGGCCCCGCTCGGTGAGAACGAGCAGGTGCGCACGCCGGTCATGGGGGTCGGCCTCACGACGGACGAGTCCGGCGGCCTCCAGTCGGGATGCGCGCCGGGTGACACCGGAGCGGTCGACTCCGGCGTCGGGAGCCAGGTCGGCCGCGCTGCGGGGTCCGGTGCGGGCCAGTGCGCTGAGCACCGGGTACGTCAGTTCGTCCACCGCCTCGCCCATGCCCTCGGTGAGTTTGCTGTGCAGCTGTGTGCGCGTGGTGCGCCTGAGCAGGATGCCCAGCGCGTCCGCGATCTCGTGTCCTACCTCGTTCTCCACACCACAAGAATAGCGTGCGCCGCGCACGCATTGGGTGCTATGGTCGAGGAGATGCGTGCGTGGCGCACGCTTCACTCTCTCTATGTTCCTGCCCTGAAAGGAATCTCAATGACCGAGTCAAGCCGCCTGCGTGACCGGTGGGGCGGAGGTGAACAGCTTCTTGTCACGCAGCATCGCCCACAGGACATCGACCCGGCGTCGGGCCAGTGCGAGCAGGGCCTGGGTGTGCAGCAGTCCCTCCGACCGCTTCTTGAGGTAGTAGTCCCGGGAGGCACTGGGCCGCATCATCGCGGTCTGCGCGGCCATGTAGAAGATGTGCCGCAGGCGCCGGTTGTAGCGCTTTGGCCGGTGGTGGTTGCCGGTTCGCCGGCCGGAGTCGCGGGCGACCGGAGCCAGGCCCGCGTGGGAGGCGAGGCGTCCGGCGTCGCGGTAGCCGGACAGGTCACCAACGATGGCGATGAACTCGGCGCCCAGGATGGGGCCCATGCCCGGCATGGACTCGATGATCTCGGCGCGGTCGTCAGTGCGGAAGGTCTCGCGGATCTCCCGGTCGTTGTCCTTGATCCGCTCGTCCAGAGCC
>NZ_JBVHLX010000030.1:0-61357 GCF_055558775.1 Streptomyces sp. NPDC025638
GGGGCCCTGCCTTCATGCGCGTACACCGGGAAGATCACCCCGGCGGGAAACCTGTTCGACCTGCACGTTCCATGATCGGTTGAGATACGGCTTCTAAAGCCACACTCGACACCCCTGGGTGATCCAGCCCTACGAATGGCTCGCTCTGCACGATCAAGAAGGTAGGACGGTCTTAAGACGGCGCCAGGGGATTCCGCAGCGTCGTCAGGCGACGCGGCGGATCGGCGGGCACTCCCATCGTGCGTCGATGACTTCGGCGCGTGGCAGGTACATGCGCAAAGCGATGAACCAGATGCTCTGTTCCGGTGTGGGCAGCCAGTTGGGCTCCCGGGCGGGACCTGGAGACTCGGGCTGTAGATGGATGGTCAGGCTTCCATCGGCGTCCGTGCCCAGCCCCGGGGTACGGTCGCCGATGGAGTAGCGGTCGATCGGGTTGGGGACCAGGTTCCTGTCCTCCCCGTAGACGGTCAGGGACCAGAACGCGTCGACGGGAGGCAGGTCCCCCGGTTCGAAGCGCAGTTCGTAGCGGCCCGTGGACAGCTTGCCGCCATCCGCGTCATGGAAGGCGGCCAGGTAGACCGCTTCCTCGGGATCGTTGGCGGCGACACCGACCAGGGACTGCTCCGCGGCTCGCCTCAGGAAATCGTCCCCGAACCTTCCCAACTGTGGTGGCGGGTAGCGCCAGCCGTTGATGACATGGGCCCATTCACCACTGAGCAGTTGTTGTTCGAGCATCGGTGCGCCGGTGGCCGCGGCCCGGATCAGGCTCTGCTTGACGGATTCGGGCTGGGCTTCGACGTCGAGACCGGGTCCGATGCCGATCTCCGCGAACTGCTTGAGCAGGACCTCGTGGTGTCGCGGTGGCGGATTCTCGGCCAGCATCGAGTTGAGAGTCTTCCACGGCCCAAGACGATCCTCTGCCGCGTCGATCGGTTCCAGCACGTCGCGGCGTTCCGGGACGTGCGTTCCCTCCTTGCCGAAAAGGTGGAGCGGGGTCAGCCGGTACCGGCGCTGAAGCGCATGAACGTTCGGGAGGTCGCGCTCGCCTGCGACAAGGGTCCGGCCGACGATCACGATCCAGGGACTGGGTGCGGTCTCCGTGCGGCGGATCCCTTGGGGGAGGTCTCCCGTCCACCCCGGCCCGACCAGGGCGAAGTCTCCGGCGTGCGGTCCGGTGGCGCGCTGTCCCACGTAGTCGTAGTTGTCGGAGGTGATGCCGACCAGTTCGAAGGTGAAGTAGCGGTCGCCCATGTCCGGGTGCGAGAGAATGATGGGTTCCTCGCTCAGGTCGACCCAGGCGAACGAGTACAACGTGTCGTTGTTGGGGGTCAGGCCCTCCCGGTCGGAGGCGTCGAAAAGCCTGCCGGCGTGCCAGAAGTGGTTGACGGCGGCATACGGTGTCGCGTCGGTGTCGGGCTTCTGGGTCACCCACCGGTGGCGGAGCCGGGCGTTGTAGATGTACGGGAAGCCATAGACAAAGGCCTGTTCCCCGAGGGTGTAGGCGTATTCTCGTCGCCAGTCGCTCACACGGCCCGTCAGCACCGGCTTCACCGACTGCCACATCAGCGGCAGCACCTGCGATGCCTCGCGGGCGCGGCCAACAGTTGCTCCTGGGTGGCGCACGGCGTCCGCCGTGGCCCTGCCTGTCGCCATCGCCGCTTGGCCGATGCCCGACGCCACTTCCGTGAGTTGGTGGCCCAGTCGCTGCACGGGACGGCTGCTCGTGGATGCAGAGGCCATCACTGCGCTCCTCTCCAGCACGGCCTCCCACATCTCCGGCCGGACACCGAACACCGTCGGCGACGCGATCCCGGCTCCTCGTTGTGGGCCGACAGGCTGCGTCGTTCGCCGTGCCACGTCGAGTATCGGGCAGGTTTCTTCATGCGGCATGACCTGCCAACTCGAGTAGATCACCGCAGCCGGAGCCCGGCAACCGCACTCGGCCTCACGGCAGCATGTCGTCGTCAAGATCAGCAGCGAGGCGTTCGCCGAGGCCGCCGAGCAAGGGACAAATCCGGTCTGTCCGCCCCGATGGGCGGACGAGGTCGCCTCGGTTCACGATCTCGGCGTCCAGCTCGCCGTGGTCGTCGGGCGGCAACTTTGTCCGGGGACGGAGGCGGGGAACGGGGGCATCGGGCGGCCCGAGGCGGATGACATCGGCATGCTCGGGACGGTGATGAGCGCCTGATGCTGTGCGGTGCGCTCACCGCACGGAGTGCGCCGGACGTGCGGGGCGTGACGCCCATGGCGCTGGAGGGCATGGCTGAGCCGTTGATTCGCCTGCGTGCGGACCGGCACCTGTGGCGACGCCGGATGGTCTTGCTGACCGGGGCACGCAGCAGCCGTCTGCGACCGACTACGCCCGCGGTGCAGCGATCCCTGGAGCTGTCGGCCGATGCACTTGTGGTCACCAAGTGCCGTGTTGACGGCGTCTACGACAGTGACTTCAAGACCGATCCGGACGCGAAGCGGTTACACCACCCGAACGACCGCCATGCACTGGAACGGCAGGTGGAGATGATGGACACCAGCGCCTTCGTTCTGTCCGAAAGGAAGGGGCTTGTCATGCGTGTCTTCGACGTCACGGCGGTGGGAGCCTCTGCAGGCGCTCTGCGAAGGATGCGACTTCGGCACGAACAACATCACCTGCTGTTGACCGCCCCGCGGAAGGGGGCCGGGAACCGCTCGCTGCGTCGCCTCGCTTCGGGACGTCAGACGCCACCGGTGAATCCGTCCGCGTCACGGACAGTGGTCCGGCCCTGGCGGGCACGTGTGAGGACACCGGGACGGTGCCTCGTCAAGTCGCGGACGAGTGCAAAGAGTTCGTAGCCGAGCGAGCGCTCCGCGGCAGCGAAAAGATCGGGGTAGAGCCCCGGGTAGGTGTTCTCGTCCACGATGATGGGTCGGCCCTCGCACACAATCAGGTCGAAGCCGACCAACGGCAGGCCCAGAGCCAGCTGGGCGCGCTGGACGAGCCGGGCGTGCGTCGGGGGGACGTGGCAGCCGTCGACATCGCCGCCGATCCCCTCGGGGTCGTACACCTTCCAGGCGTCGGCGGACAAACGGGTGAAGCGGTGGCCGCGCTTGCGATAGCCGTACATCAGGGTGCCGTTGATGAGGGTCGTACCGATCCAGTCGGCAGGGCTGTTGGGATAGAAGCGCTCAAGGAGGAAGGTGCTCTCCGTCGTCCGCGCGAGCGTGCTGTTCAGGTAGTCCGCCAGGTCCCGCAAAGTCGCGAAGTCCTCGATCAGCAGGACCCCCTGTCCAAAGGAGCCGAGCCTGGGTTTCAGCAGGGCGCGGCCCCATTCCGCGAGTACGGATGCGGCGGCGGCCGTGTCACGGTGGTCGAGCAGGACAGTGTCGGGGACGGGGAGGCCGGCCCGGGACAGCCGCAGGTGAGCCCGGTACTTGTCGAGGCCGGTCGAGAAACGTGTGGGGTCCGGGACAACGGGTATGTCCAGGCTGAGCGTGCGCAGGGCCTCCAGGGAGTAGCTGCCGGGGTCCCGGGGCAAGTTGGCATGCCAGACGAAGAGGTCGAGGTCGTTGAGGCAGACCTCACCGCAGTGCACCTTGCCGTCGCGGACCCAGGTGCGACGGATGTCCAGGTCGTGCAGGAACTCGACGTCGGTGAGATCCGCCAGCAGCCTCATCAACAGCGCGTGGTCCTGGGGCGGAATCTTGCCGACCTCCGACTGCGCGCGCACACCCGGCGCCGCCATCGTCGAGTCGCAGGCGGCGGGCGGCAGGAAGGTCCCTACTCTCAGCGTGGGGCGGTGCCATCCCGGCAAGGGGCCGATGGGTGCCCGCGACGGGCTCGACCGAAGACTCTCGCTCATGCGTGGTGTCGCCTTCAACACGGAAAACGGCGCTCTCTCCACCCCAGCACATCTCGTCGAGAGGCGCACTTCGGTGACACGGACGACGATCGGCTCCAGACTGGCCTGACGCGCAGGCGGATCAGTAACGCTCGCCGTGCGGAGCGGGCAGGGCGTCCAGGTCGGCGAGGTCCGCCGCGCCGAGATTGACGTCCGCCGCATCGGCGTTGTCCCACAGGTGCGCCGGGGTCCTGGTCCTCGGGACGGGCACCACGCACTGGCCCTGGGCCACCAGCCAGGCCAGTGCCATCTGTGTCAGGGGGACTTCCAACCGTTCGGCGACCTCCCGTATCCGGCCGACGATGGCCAGGTTGGCACGCAGCGCGTCGCGCTGTTAGTTCCCTGAGTCAACCTCTATGCCGCCGGGCCATCTCGGGAGCTCGTTTGATCTTGTTCTGGATGGTTGCCTCCAACGCCCACGCACTGTGACGGGAGTTCGGCGAACTGGTCGTGCCAGAACGGCAGACACCCCACTGACAACTCCTCCGGTCAGGTGAATCCGCATTCTGCAGAGAACCTCGCCCTGCACGAAGACGTGCTGAAGACGTGGACCCGATCCAAGAAACGCCTCTGTCCGAACCCGGCCTGCTCGTCATCGACGTGGCGGGTCTGGACGATGACACCGTCTTCGCCCTCCAGAACGCGATCGCCCAAACGGTGGGGACCTCGCCCGCCGACCGCACCACCCGGGATGTCGGCCGGCCCGGTGTGCGGCTGCGCATGCGCACCGATCTGCGACAAGTCATCGCCCAGGCCTCCCCGCCGGAGCGGGCGCGGGACACCGGCACAAAGTGAGGCCGGGTCCGGCACCACGGGGGACTGACAGACCAGGCCTCAAGGCAACGGTGCCACGCCCGTCCCCGACACGCGCAGTCTCGGGCCAAGTCGTCGCAGGAGGATGCGCCCTTGAGGACCGTGCCGCCGAGCTCAGATTCCGCGATGGCGGTGTCCACCGAGGCCGAAGGCGGCGGCCACTACAGAGGACCACGCAGCCTGACGCGAACCTCAGCGCCTCCGGGCCCAATCCGCCTGTGTGATGGGATGTCCACCAATGCTCGAAGAGGGCGGGATACGTCGCAGCAACGAACGAGGGAAGGGAACAGGGGGGCCATGACGAGCGGGCACCAGACTCACGGGGCAGGCTCCGGCCAGCAGCCGTTGCAGACGCGCGCCCTGACCCGTGAGGCCGGGCGGGCACGGCAGCTCCTGGCCGCCGGGGAGTGGCGCCCTGCCGCGGCGGACTCCGAAGCAGCAGCGCGCGTCCTGGCCCGCCTCACGGCGCCGCTCCCAACCCGACGGGCAGCGACCACACGGACGCCGGCCACGGACCGGGACCGGCGCCTCCAACGCATCCTGCGGACCACCCTCCACCACCTCGACGCAGGCGCAGTCAGCCCGCCCGCAGCCGCCCTCCTGGCCGCCGTCGCCCGCGCCTTCCTGCCTTGGCACACCACCCCGAACCCACCGCGCGCAGCGGCGGCCCCGAGATACGGGACCCCGGTGGGCACAGCGGACGGCCCGGCCGTGCCACCGACAGAGGCGGGCGAGGCCCTGCTCCCCGATCTGATCGCACTGTTCGCCGCGCTGGCCTCGGCGAGCCCACCCGGGACCGTCCCGCTCACGCCCCCGGTCGAGCCCTGGCAAGTCCAGTACACGGGCCGCTTCCGTCGTTACGGCAGACCCGCTTTCGGGGTGTGGACGGCCGAGACCATCGGTTGCCCGGCATGCGAGGGTAGGGCCGGCCCGTGGACGGTGACCTGCGACTGGCGCCTGATCTCGCTGGGCTGCCAGTGCGGGGTGGTGACCCACAAGCACGGCCTTGCCTTCTCCGAAGTCTGGCTCCTCTTGCCAGACCTGTGACCGAGTGTCGTGACCGCCCGCCTGCCCGTTCGTCCTCAGTTGGCCAAATCAAAGCTCACTGGGCAACTGAAGCGCTCAGCAAGGCCTGAAACGGCGACCCGCGAAGTCCGGGGCTAGACGCCCTGCACAAGTTCTGCAGCTTCGCCCCCGCCGAGCGCGCCTGGTTGCGCCGGCAGGTCACCCGCTACAACGACCTGCATTCCGGCCAGCAGAGCCTCCTGGCCGACATCGGCCTCACCGATGAGAGCACCCACGCCCGGCCCCTCACTCCCTACGCCGAAACCGCACTGGCCACGCCCGCGCCTACACAGCCTCGCACGGCAGTCTGGCAACGCCGTACTGCGCCGTCCGCGACGACTTCCCTCTGGGGCCCTGGCTGGCCCGACAACGCCTCCTGGCCCAGAGCGCGAACACCCCCTACGCCATCCACCGCGCCCTCACCACGCTCGACCCCTGGTGGAACCCCCGCCCTGGCCCATGCGCTGGCAGCGCGCTTACCACCACGCGCGCACCACCCCCATCACCGCGGGCACGAGTCGTTGGGCGGCCGCCCAACGCGCCGCCTGGCACCGGCTGCACCCGCAACAGCGCAGCCTCCTCACCGATATCGGCATCACCCCCGAAAACCGGACAACCGCACAGCGCCGCGAAGCGACCCGCTCTTACCCGCCAAGCCCCCAACTGGCCCACGCCCACGCCCGCGCCTGGGCCGACGCGACCGGCAACCTGTGCGTCCCCAAAGGCACGCGCCATGAGGGCTTTCCCCTGGGGGCCTGGCTGATCCAACAACGCCGCAAGGCCGGCCAAAGCCGTCTGTCCCCCGCCACCCTGCACGCCCTCAACGCCATCGACCCCTGATGGAACCCGCCCTGGCCCTACCACTGGCACCGCACCTACCACCAAGCCCGCGAACATCACCGCACCGGCCAGCCGCACACATCACGGATCACCTCATGGGTCCACACACAACACAACAACTGGCCACAACTACACCCCCAGCAACAACACTTCCTCACCACCATCGACATCCACCCCGCATAGACCGACGCCCGGCGAGTCCTGTCAGACCCATGCGGAACAATCCGGCCATGGGCGAATCCATCGCGACACAGTTCCTCAGCGCGGACCTCGATACGGCCTGCCCCAGCTGCGGCTACCAGATGTGGGTCCGCTACTTGGAGGTCGTAGCCCAGACCGCCGTGACCTGTCCCCGCTGCTACACCCAGATCTGGCTGGTCGACGAGACCGGCAGTGCGCAGAACGCAGGCGACGTCCTCCAGCGGCAGATCACCCAAGCCCTGAAAGGCCTGTTCCGGTGAAGTACCAGCAGCGTCTCCAGGTCGCCGTACGGGAACGCCTGCGCAAACTCATGACCGCGCCCTTCTCCAGCGCCGGCCATGAAGTCCACCTCGCCGTCACCTGGATCAACAGCCAACCCGCGCTCAGAGGCCTCCTCGAAGAGGCTGCCCGAAAGGAACCGGATCTGGACCGGGAGCGATTCCGCACCGGGTTGACCCGAAGCGGTCAATTCGCCTGGCCCAGTCGGACCGAAGAAGGGCGAGCCACACTCATCTGGGACCTGATGCAGCACATTGCTGAACAGGAAGCGGGCAATCCCGAGATCGGGTGGCAGACCGCCATGGGCTACAGCATGAACAGTCGCCCCCAAGACAGCTGGCGGGAGTTCGCCGAAGACATCCTGCAGCCCCTGTTCGACTACCTCAGCGAGCGCGTCGGCGCCGAAAGCCAGCGTTCTGCACACCCTCGAACGCTACCGAACCCGCATCGAATGGTTCGATCGGGAAGAGCTACACACGCGGTTCGAAGCCGACCACGCCAATGGCGAAGAGGCCTACAACCTCGACCTGCAACGCTTCCTCTTCCTCGAAGGCGACCACATCACCCACGCCAAGCCCCGCTCAGCCTCCGGCGAAGCCGACCTCACAGGCGACCAAGTCGGCCACGACCCCCTGGTCTGCGACGGCAAGATCTTCGACGGCAAGGCCCGCGGCAAGGGCTACCTGGCCAAAGGGCTGCACCAAGTCGTCAAGTACGCCCACGACTACGGACAGCACACCGCCTACCTCGTCATCTACAACATCACCGACAAGCTCCTCGAACTGCCCACCGACGGCGCCCCCGGAGCCTGCCCCCCTACACCGAACTCTCCCACGTCCGCGTCCTGCCACCCAGCACCACCGCCAGCAGAGCCGGCAAAGCAACCCGCGTCACCCTCACCCGAGACGACCTCACCAACCCCGACACCCTCTGACACCACATCAGTGCCAAATAGCGGCCCACTGGAACTGCACCACGATCAACCAATCTGCACAGACGACATACAAGCAGGTCAGACAGCCACCGCCC
Source organism: Streptomyces sp. NPDC025638 (assembly GCF_055558775.1). Taxonomy (NCBI): domain Bacteria; kingdom Bacillati; phylum Actinomycetota; class Actinomycetes; order Kitasatosporales; family Streptomycetaceae; genus Streptomyces; species Streptomyces sp. NPDC025638. The sequence goes on from NZ_JBVHLX010000030.1 coordinate 8,103, forward strand.
GCTCAGAACCACACCCCGAGCACCCCAGCACCTCGAAGACCATCCCGAATAACTGAGAAGTCCCAGCTCACAGCCATAGCCACAGCTCAGGAAAACTGGGCGACGACAGCCGTGCTCCGCTCCTACCACCGCGCCCACGGACACCTCGCCCCACGGCATGACGCCCTGTGGGAAGGCCCTGACCCCGACGGCCCAGACGGCACAAGCTCCCCCATCGGCCAACTCATCACCAACCTCCGCCGGCCCCACGGCCTCGGCAAAAACCCAGAGCGCGCCCAGACCCGGGCCGCACAGCTCACTGTCATCGACAACGACTGGAACTGCCCCTGGCCACTCAACTGGCAACGCCACTACCGCGTCCTCGCCGCTCTGGCAGGCGACGAACCCGGCCACCGACTCCCCGATTTCAACCCCGGCGTCACCTACGACGGCGATGATCTCGGCACATGGCTTCATCGGCAACGCCGCAACTGGACAGAACTCTCCAACCAGCAGCAGGAACGACTGTCCGCACTGGGCGTGACACCCATCCAGCGGCCCGAACCTGCCCCAACGACAAAGGGAGGCGCCTGGAAGGTGGGTGCAATGCCCTCAGCAGCCTTCCAAAGGGCATTGCCGCACTCGCGCAGACGTCGCCCGCGAAGGACACCACCGCGTACCCAGGGCCCACACAGAGACAGTCACCGTGGAAGGTCCCGGCCACGGAGAAAGCACGTCGGTATCCGTACGGCTGGGCGTATTCATGAAGCAACACCCGCAGCCGCCGCGACAAACTCACCAAACCCCAGCGGGCCGCACTCACCGAACTCGGAGTTGAGTGGGCCTAGCAGCAAGGTCTCTTGAAGCAGGTGTAGGCACCTCGGGTCGCTACGTAGCAATCCAAGCAGGCTGACGTGCGCGGCAGGGGTGCTGGCCACTGCGGGCGGCGGAAGGCTACTACGAGCCGGTCCGCCGGCGCACGGTGCCCTCGGCGCCGACTCCGCGCGCCCGGCCGTACAACAGCCGCGAACAACAGCCGCGCCGGGACTCTTGGGCCCTGCGGTGGGGGCATCTGGCCCCTGTCACACGCCCCCCGCAGCTGGTGGACTCTGACGCGTGGCCGCGAGACACCAGGACCGCGGGCGATTCGGCCACCGAGCTGCTGCCGACACCATCCGAAAGGCTGCCACACCATGACACAAACCATGCCGCACGCCATGACTTGCCGTATGCCGATGACAGCTGCGCTGGTCTCACCGGCGATGGAGGATGGAGCGGTGAAGCTGTCCGGCGAGCTCGATCTGGACAGCGTGCCACGCATCGAGCCCGAACTAGCCCGTCTCGCCGCTGCCAGCGCACCCGAGCTGGTACTGGATCTGGCCGACGTCACATTCTGCGACTCCTCTGGGGTCACCATGTTCCTGCGCCTGCACGGCCATTGCACTGCAGCGAACACGCGTCTGCGGCTGCGGTCCGTGCCGCCGCGGCCGGGCCGTGTGTTCCGGCTGCTGTCACTGGATCAGTTCATCCCCTGCGCCTTCCAGTGACCGGACGGCTCCGCAACGGCGGCATGACCACTGCGGAGCCCCCGGAAGCCGGGAAGCCTGGCGGTTACAGGCATGCCTCCCTCAGACATCAGGCACATCTACACATCAGATCCATGGAAGGCGATGAGCAGCGGTGGACATATCCCGACTCCCCGGTCCCAACGCCAACCTATGGACCTGGCAGCTACTCGCCGCCTGCCGCGAGGTCGACGACACACTCTTCTTCCACCCCGAGGGCGAACGCGGCGCGGGCCGCGGCGCACGGGAGACGGCGGCCAAGGAGGTGTGCATACACTGCCCGGTGCGCGCGGAATGCGCCGCGCACGCACTCGCGGTCCGCGAGCCCTACGGAGTGTGGGGCGGGCTCACCGAGGGCGAGCGCGAGTCGATGCTGGGGCGCCGCCGCAGCCGGGCGAACAGCCGCGTCATACCGGCCGGTAACCAGCCAGCAGGCAGCCGGTGACCAGGTCTGGACTGATCCGGATGACGTGGTCCGTCTCGCCGACGCCCCACGGTGCCAACGCCCGTCGACAGACGACGAGCCGGGCCGGATCACGCACGAGTTCGGCGGCCCCGGTGACGATGACGCTCCAGCCCGTGGCGGTGTCCGGATCGAGCCGGTCGGCCTCGTAGGCCACGACTGCGCTGTTGCCGCCTGGCCGCGTATCGCTGCGCCGACGCCATCGGCACGGATGACAACGTGCCTGCTGCCGACGATGTGACTGACCGAGATCGCCGCCGTACTGGAGGCCGAGGGTAGCCGAAGCGCACGGAACGCTGGCACCCGGAGACTGTCCGTCCGATGCTCGCCAACCCGCTGACCCTCCGGAAGCGGACGACACGAACGCCCCGCGAGCCTCAATCGTCACCCATCCCCCATAGGAGACTATGCACGCTCCGGCGTGTCGCCGAGGGCCGCCGTGTCCAAGAACCGATCGGTTGTTGGACAACGACGCCAGGACGTCGACGCGCCGGGCCGGAACCGACTTCCGGTTGTGACCTTCAGAGCTTTACGGCGCTGAGTCTTCACCGTATCTGGCGCCGTGGACCGGCAGCGAGCCCGCCTGAGCCGAGCCACGGTGGTTCGAACCTGGCCATGATTCTTGGAACCAGCTGATGCGCGCCCCAGGGGAAGGCGTTGACCCGGGTCGCTCACTGACGACGGCCGTGAGAGCCGGTCAGGCGTTCGTGCGTGATAGGTGGTCGGGGAGGTCGGTGAGCCGTTCGATGCGGAGCACCGTCTCGTCTGCCGTCGGCGATGGTCCACCGGTGACGAAGTCGATGCCGCGGTCCAGCCAGATGCCGGTCAGCCCGGCGAGGGCGGCTGCGTTTACATCGCTTTCCAGCATGTCGCCCACGTTGACCGCCTGCGCGGGGTCCGTTCGCATCCGTCGGCAGGCGGTGGCGTAGGCGACGGGCTTGGCCGCACCGAGCTCGGTCGGGGTCAGGACGGCTTCGAAGTATTCGAGGAGGCCGAAGCGCGCGAGCTTGGCGCGCTGCTGCTCGGGGTCCCCGTTGGTGAGAACAGCCAGACGCGGTCCTCGGGGAAGCCGTTTCAGGGTCTCCAGGCATGGCTGGACATCGGGATAGCACCGCCAGGACTCCTCGAACACGGTGAGGTAGCGCTCGGCTATCCAGGCATCCAGAAGGCTGGGACTTTCAGGAACCGGCTCGCCGAGCATCGGCAGGAAGGAACGGAGCCTGCGTCGGTGGTGCTCAGCGAAGGAGCACTGACCGGCCAGGTATTCCCGCATGTGGCGCGCCTCCAGCGTCCACCACATCGTCACCAGCTCCTCCGGTGGAGCCGTCGCGTTCGGCGCGGCCTGGACGATCTGGCCGATCGTTTCCAAGACCGCGCTTCGATGATCGACCAGGGTGCCGTCCAGATCGAAGAAAATCACATCTGCCATAGGATGATCATCTCGTGGTGCCTGTCCCTTACGACAGAAGGCAGGTATCGCGATCTTCCTTTCGGGATGGTTGTCCAGGTCGGGCTCGCTTCGGGGACTACAGCGCGAGGTGCTCGCGAAGTCTGCCCATCTGGTTGGGCAGTTCGTCGTCGAGAGAGAAGCCCAGGGTCGGGAACTGCTCGGCGATCTCTTCGGGGCGGAAAGGTGCGGTGACAGGGATCTCCCAACTGCCGTCCTGGGGAGTCCAGGTTCCATGGGGCTCGATGCCTCGGATGCGCTTCACTGCGCCGTCGACGACGTAGACCATGGCTTTGGCGTGCGGGCGCTTGTGGTCGGCCAGGGAAAGTACATGCGGTCTGCGTCGTGCCGGGCCTGGCTGTGCTCGCCCTGCCCAGTCTCGCCCATGGGGCGCCCGTAGGCGTCGGTCTTGGGCTTGCCGTTCCGGTAGACGACATAGACGAAGTCGCCGTCTATCGGCAGATCGCGGCCCTGAACGCGGCTGGCTGCGCACGCGTCTTCGCCGACAAGAAGTCGGGCAAGAACGCGGAGCGCGAGGAACTGTGGAAGTGCCTCGACTACCTCCGGCCCGGCGACACCCTGGTGGTGCCCTCCCTCGGCCGGCTGGGCCGCTCGATCCAAGACCTGATCTCCATCGTCTCCGGCCTGCGCAAGCGGCGGCATCGGCTTCCAGTCGCTCCACGAGGCGCTGGACACCACGGCCCCGGGCGGCCGCCTGGTCTTCCATGTGTCCGCGGCCCTCGCGGAGTTCATCCGGGAACCACGAGGGACTGGCCGCGGCGCGGGCCCGCGGTGAACGCATCGGCCGGCCACCCGCGATGACGGAGCAACAGATCCGGCACGCCCGCGCGCTGCTCGCGCAGCCGGAGAACACCATCACGTCCATTGCGAAGCTGCTGGGAGTCCCCCGTACGACGCTCTACAAGTACGTGCCGGAGCTGGTAGCGGGCCGGGACGCGCTCGTGGCACGTGACTCCCGTCCCGCATTGCCGCAGCCACGGGTTGAACGGCGCGGCCCGACCGCGTTCACGAGTTCTGCCGGACAGCAGGGGCGGGAATCGGTCAACCAGCGAAACCGCAGGCTAGATGTACCCAGCCGAAGTTGGCTGTGGTTCGCGGATGCTCACCTGTGACCATGTGTGGGCACCGGATGACGTGCAGAAATGCCGACATGGCCGAGAGCAAGAGCAGTGCGGTGCAGCTGCTGATCCGGTCCCCTACCGTGTTCGTCGTCCCGATACGGACGGCCGATCCTGGCCAAAAGTGACGGACCCCACAATCAGGCGGGTGAAGTCTGCGTTCCGCCGGGTTCGTTGGGCGTAGATCCGGATCTGAGTGGTTGTGAGTGGTGCGCCACCCTGTGCGGCAAGCGTCGCGTTCCGACGCTGAACGTCCCGTTGTTCGACCCCGCAGATAGACTCTGCTCAAGCAGAAGGAGCCCATCCCCAACGCGAGTTGTCGAGGCCCGGCGTTGGGAGGGCTCCCTGCGCGACGTCCAATCACCTGCATAGAACTGGAAGGAACTGGAACATCGTGAAAGAGCGTAACAAGGACCCCCTGCCCGGGGACAGCCGACTGCGCCGTATGGTCCGCCACCTGCCGGAACGGGTGACCCGTCCGGGACGAATCGTCTACCAGCAGGCACTGCGCGGCGCGTCGTACAGCCTCGGCAGCTGCGCGGTGACCGTGGCCGTGTTCTGGCTTCAGAACCGTCACTGACCTGCAAAGGGATCGGCGATTGCCCCGTGGGCGTCACGCCTGCGGGGCCTTCGCATGCGCGGTCTCCATCTTGCCAGTCGCTGGAGGTCCATCCCGCTCTCCACTGGGTGCCTGCCCATCGCCCGAGGGAGCCATGCGTCGTCACTGTTACCGGCATAACTGTGACACCGGAGAGACCTATCGAGCCTTGAGCGACTGCCACCGAGGCCTCGTCAGGCAGGAAGGTGGGGCGGTTCCTCCTCGGCGCGGCCGCCAGTCTTCTTGGCAGCCTTCCTGGTCGGGGCGGCCCGCTTGGCGGCCGCCTTCTTGGCCGGAGCCACGGGGCTGCTGGTCTCCTGTGTGCAGCATCGCTGCGTGACCGGAGCCGGGAGACGCACCTCCCGATCAACGAGGTCTTCCTGACCTGTCACTCCCCTCGGACTGTAGAGATCTTTCAAGCGGCCAACTCCACGGCGGGGTCGGCCTGATGGTCTCGGTCATAGTCGATCGGGCTCCGGTACCCATACACGCTGTGTAGCCGTCGGCTGGTGTAAACGCTAGTGATCCAGGTCGCGATCCTCAGCCGGGCCTCGGTGCGGGTGGCGAAGGTGTGCCGGTAGACGCCCCTGTCGCCATGAAAGATCACGCTCTTCACGTCGCCGCCCCGGATAGTGGAGGCCATGTTCAAGGAAGCGACGACGAGTTCGGCGTCGTGACGCTCACCCATCGCGTAGCCGAGCAGACGGCGCGAGAACAGATCGATCACGCAGGCCAAGTACAGCTGCCCTCACTAGTGACGATCTCGGTCATGTCACCGCACCACACCTGGTCGGGGCGGTGGCGCGGAAGTCACGGCGGACGAAGTCCGGGAACGCAGCCCGCTTGCCGGGCCTGGTCAACCCCCGGCGTCGGCGGATCTTCCGTCCGGCCGGGCCGAGCTCGGCCATCAGCTTCGCGACGGTGTTCACCGACACCCGCCGGCCCTCGCGCCCCAGGAGGATCCAGGTCTTCGGAGAGCCATAGGTGCCACCGGACGCCGCGAAATTCTTCTTGATCGCGTCGATCGGCTTCCCGCGCCGGACCTCCCGCGCGGTCGTGGGCTTGCCCCGCCACTTGTAGAGCCAGGGCTCCGACACACCCACCACCCGGCAGGCTGCACGGCGCGAAATCTTGTACTCGTCCCTCTGGTCACCGATGAACGCGGCCACCACCGCGGGATCGGACTCGGTCACTTCACCCAGAGGGCCGTGCATCGATTGAAGACATCACGTTTCATCTCCAGCTTCCGTATCCGCTTGATCTTCTCGCCCATCTCCCGCCGCAGCCGCTCCAGTTCGGCCCGCTCACTCTCCCGCAGCCGCCCGCCGGCGGCGGCCTCCACCGGCCGGGCCGACGTCGTCGACCCGTTGCGCCGCCACCGCGACACCCAGCTGTGCAGCGTGCCCAAGTGCACGCCGAGCTCCTCGGCGACCTCCGGGATCGGCCTCCCGGCCTCGATCACGATGCGTACAGCACCCTCCCGAAATTCAGGCGTGTACGTCCGTTGCCCTTGGACCCCATGAAACCCCAGCTCTCCCTGCAATCACGGGCTCCACGCCACGAGGGGAGGGACAGTACTCGACTCCCGGTAAAGGGGCGGAAACTTCCGCCCTTGTGCAGATGCACAATCGGGTGAGCCGATCCGGTTTCACCGCTCCATCGCCCCCGTCGTAACGGCTCGCGCACACTGCCGGGAAACCGGGCCGAGCAAGGAGCGCAGCCATGAAGACATACAGCGGGCACTTCATCGACGGGGAATGGACTCAGGCCCCGAACCCCGAAGTGATCGAAATCGTCAACCCCGCGGACGAACGTGTGATCGGCTCGGTTCCGGCCGGTACGCCCGAGGACGTCGACCGGGCGGTGCGTGCCGCCGCCCGGGCATTCGAGAAGTGGTCCCAGTCGTCCCCCGAGGTCCGTGCGGACTGTCTGCGGCGTATCCACCGTGCGCTGGAGGAGCGCGGGGAGGAGATCGCGCGCCTGGTGGCGAGCGAGGTCGGTACTCCTGTCCAGGAGAGTCGGGTCCTGCAGTCGGGACTGCCCGTGTTCACCTTCGGCCAGGCCGCCGAGCTGGCCGCCGGTTTCGACTTCGGGCCGGAGGAGGTCGGCAACTCGCATGTCGTCCGTGAGCCCGTCGGAGTCGTCGGTTGCATCACGCCGTGGAACTTTCCGCTGCACCAGGTCTCGCTGAAGGTGGCGCTGGCGCTGGCCGCGGGCTGCACCGTCGTGCTCAAGCCCTCCGAGGTCGCTCCGCTGTCCGCCATGCTCCTTGCGGAGATCGCCGAGTCCGTGGGGCTGCCCGCCGGAGTGCTCAACGTGGTGACCGGTTACGGGCCGGTGGTGGGTGAGGCGCTGGCGGCCCACCCCGACGTGGCGATGGTCTCGTTTACCGGATCGACCCGGGCCGGCCGGCGGGTGGCGGCGCTGGCGGCGGAGACCGTCAAGAAGGTGGCGCTGGAACTGGGCGGCAAGTCGCCCAACATCATTCTGGACGACGCCGACCTGGAGGCCGCGGTCACCGACGGAGTGGCGAAGTGTTACCTCAACGCCGGCCAGACATGCATCGCCCTCACCCGCATGCTCGTCCCCCGTGACAAGCTCGAGGAGGCCAGCCGGATCGCTGCCGAGGTGGCGCGCGGCTACCGCGTCGGCGACCCGCAGGACGAGGAGACGCGGATCGGTCCCCTGGTCTCCGACGTCCAGCTCAAGCGTGTACGCGACTACATCGCGGCTGGAATCTCCGAGGGCGCCACCCTGCTCACCGGCGGCCCCGACGCGCCGCAGGACGGGCCCGGCTACTTCGTCGCTCCGACCGTCTTCACCGACGTCACCAACGACATGACCATCGCCCGCGAGGAGATCTTCGGACCCGTGCTGTCGATCCTGCCCTACGACTCCGAGGAGGAGGCCGTGGCCATCGCCAACGACACGCCCTACGGCCTCGCCGGCGCTGTGTGGTCGGGCGACCCCGAACGGGCGCGCGCGGTTGCCGGCCGGATCCGGGCCGGGATGGTCGACGTGAACGGCGGCGCCTTCAACCCCCTTGCCCCGTTTGGAGGTTACAAGCAGTCTGGCGTGGGCCGAGAGGCCGGGCGCCTGGGCTTCGAGGAGTTCCTGGAGACCAAGGCCATCCAGTACTGACCGCCTGGCCGGCCGCCGAGAGAGAGGGCACACCATGTACGACTACATCATCGTGGGTGCTGGATCCGCGGGCTGTGCGCTCGCCGCCCGGCTCAGCGAGGACCCCGACGTGCGCGTCCTGCTCGTGGAGGCCGGCCCGGCCGACGACGCCCAGGAGATCCACGTTCCGGCCGCGTTCTCGAAGCTGTTCCGGACCAAGTACGACTGGGACTACCTCAGCGAACCCGAGCCCGGCCTCGAAGGCCGACGGCGCTATCTGCCGCGCGGCCGCATGCTCGGCGGCTCCTCTTCGATGAACGCCATGATCTACATCCGCGGCAACCGCCGCGACTACGACTCGTGGGCCGCCGCCGGCGCCAAGGGCTGGAGCTGGAACGACGTCCTGCCGTACTTCCTGCGGTCGGAGGACCACCACGCCGGTGCCTCCGAATGGCACGGCGCCGGCGGGCCGCTCCCGGTCAACCCCGGGCGCTCCCGCAACCCCCTCATCGACGCCTTCCTGGAAGCGGCTCAGCAGGCGGGGCACCCGTTCAACCCCGATTTCAACGGTCCTGAGCAGGACGGCGTCGGGTACTACGAGCTCACCCAGCACGGCGGCCTGCGGTGCAGCACGGCCGCCGCCTACCTGCGGCCCGCCATCGAACGGCCCAATCTGTCCGTGCTCACCGGGGTGCAGTGCACCCGCATCCTCCTCGAAGGGGAACAGGCCGTCGGTGTCGAGGTGGACCGGGACGGAGCGACGCAGGAGCTTCGGTGCGAACGGGAGGTCATCCTCTCAGCGGGCGCCTACAACTCACCCCAGCTACTCATGCTCTCGGGCATCGGCGTCGCCGACGAACTCGCGGCCCTCGGCATCACCCCCAAGGTGAACCTGCCGGTCGGCGAGAATCTCCAGGACCACCCCCACCTGGCCATCGTCCATCTCACCGACACCGAATCCCTACTCACCGCTGAGACCTCCGAGAACCTGCGACTGCTGGAAACCGAAGGCCGCGGGCCCCTCACCTCGAACGTCGGCGAGGGCGGCGGGTTCTTCCGCACCGCTGGCGGTCTCGACGCCCCGGACATACAGATCCACGCCGTGCCGGCAATGTTCCACCAGGAGGGGCTCGGAGCAGCCACCGATCACGCCTTCCACATCGGAGCGGTGCTGCTCGCGCCCACCAGCCGCGGAAAGGTCACGCTGCGCTCGCCGCTGCCCAGCGCGAAGCCGCGCATCCTGCACAACTACTTGTCCACCGGGGAGGACCGGGCCACGGCGCTACGCGCGCTGCGGCTGGTATTGAACATCGTCGGACAGCGCGCCCTGCGCAAGCACCGCCGGGCGGACTTCCTGACGCCGCCGTCCGACAGCGACGCCGACCTCCTGGCATACGCGCGGCGCGAGCTGCAGACCCTGTACCACCCAACGAGCACCTGCGCGATCGGCCCGGTGGTCGACCACGAACTGCGCGTGCACGGTGTGGCAGGGCTACGGGTGGTCGATGCCTCGGTCATGCCGACCGTAATCCGGGGCAACACCAACGCGCCGACGATCATGATCGCGGAACGGGCGGCGGACCTCATCCGCGGCACAGTATCCGCCGACGTCTGACGCGCGCGGATTGTTGCCGTGAGCGGGCTGTCGCCACTGCCACCTCGTGTGGTTACTCTGCCAGTGGCCCGGCCGGCTCCGGGCCACTGGCCCGTCGTAGTGGGACAGCCGGCGCGGCGGTCCCGCCGACCTCACTGCGGGAGCCCGAATGACTGTCACCCCTCAGTACAACGGCGTACGCGAGAGCGGCGTGGACGACGGCCTGCGCAGGCTGGTCGATATCTTGCTGCCCGGGATCGACCGTTTCGCCGACCTGCTCACGGACCGGATCACGGAGGAGGAGGACGCCTATCGCGACCACGGCCACGTGAATCACGCCCAGTTGCGCACTTCTTGCGCGGACAACCTGCACTCCATGCTCACCCAGCTGGGCCGGGACGATCTTGACCTGCGCGTGCCGCACGACACCGGCCGGTTCAAGGCCGAGCACGGAGTGCCGCTGTCCGCGGTGACGCACGCCTACCGGGTTGCCGGACGGTTCCTGTGGGAGTGCGTCCTGACCGAGGCGGGGGACATCGTCGCCCGAGAGATGCCGCACGTCGCCACCGCGGTCTGGTCGGTCAGCGACACCTTCACCGACGCGGTGGCCGTGGCCTACCGCGAAACCATGTCCGAAAGGGCCCACCGTGACCGGCAGGTCAAGAGCCTGCTGCTGGCCGCGCTGCTCGACGGCAGGTTGGATGAGGGCACCCACCTGTGGGAGTGCGCCGACGCGCTGCGGCTGCCGCAGCGAGGAGTCTTCGCCGTGGTCAGCGCCGAGAGCACGGCCGTGGGCCGTCCGGCAGACGAGGACGCCCTGCACGACATGGAGGGCGCACTGCGAGCCCTCGGCGTCTGGTCGGTCTGGCGCCAGGAGGACGACGCACAGGTGGGGCTGCTCTCGCTCAGGTCGCCTGGGAGCCTTGCCCAGGCCGTAGAACTCCTTCGCGGGCGGAGCATCGGGCGGGTGGGCGTGAGCACTCTCTTCCACGGTCTGGAGCAGGCGCCCGGCGCCTTTCGCCAGGCGCGGCTCGCCTGTGCCTGCGTCGAGCCGGGCGCTCGCGAGGTGGCCTCCTACGGTGACTCACCGGTCCGCCTGATGGTGGTGAGCGCCCCCGACTCGGCCCAGCACGCGGTGCGCAAGGTGCTCCGCCCAGTTCTCGAACTCCCGCAGCACGAAAGGGAGCTGCTGCTGGAAACGCTGAGCCGGTGGTTCGCATCGGGCGGATCCGCCACCGAGACCGCTGCTCGGATGTACTGCCACCGCAACACCGTGACGTACCGTCTGCGGCGCGTGCAGGAACTCACGGGGCGCTCGCCCACCGACCCGTTGGGAGCGAGCGAGATCCACCTCGCTCTGGAGGCACACCGCCTGCTGACGGGCCTCGCGCCCGCCGGCCCGGCCAATTCCTGAGACAGGTGTCATCTCCCCTCCATCAGGAACTGGGGGGCCACAACGGTCGGTTCAGCAACTGAGTGCTTCGCCTCAGCAGGGGCAGCATCGACGAAAGCAGCCCGCGTAGACACCCCAGAATGCGCGCCTGGTGGTGAAGTCCGTCCAGTACGGGTGGTACCGCAGTGCCGACAGCAGCACACCGCGCGGATCCAACGCCCCGGCCATCACGCAGAACGCCACCGTCCGGTCGGTGGCCCACTGCAGGTGAGGCGGCTGCGCCGCTCGCGGGAGCACCGCCAGTTGCAGTGTCACTGAGTCGGGCCGACCCACACCTACGCTTCCGTATCCCGCCCGGCCGGAGGAAGACTTCCCGTAGACCGCCACGGTCCGCCGCCCGCTCAGCAGGACCGCAGGGTGACAGCCGCATCGCGGCATGACCAGGAGAGCCAAGCGGCCGCTCCGTGCGAGCGGCACGGCGGACGCCATCCCAGGCTGTCACCGATGGCGCCCCGTGCTGTGGAACGTTTGGGCGATCCGCGGAGCATCACGACCCAGGCGATGACCAGCTCCAGCAGGTAGGGGATACCGTCGTAGCCCGCCGGCGCGACCACGGTGGGGACCGACCATGGTCGCGGCCGACATGGGTTCCCGATGGGGGGCGACACCACCACGTACCTGCGTGAGCCGCTCGTCGCTGACGTAGAAGCCGCCCGGGGGTGACCCGGTCCGCCGTGACGGCCAGGGAACATAGCGCCGGCCACGGAACCGCGAAGACCACGAACAGGGCGAACGGGGGCGGAGCCGACCACGAAGCACCAGCGGTCACGCGCCTCCCCCACTCCTCGGGCCGGTCCTTCAGCAACGAGCCGTGCGGATTGCCGCGGGTCCTGGCATGGCGGGCTTACCACCGGACCGCCCAGACGGAGGTGAGGCACTGTAGGAGGAAGACCGGGCGCCGACGTGCCGCCCGGCAGGCGCGGCAGGGCCGGATCGGCCTGGAGCTGCTGGAGAATGGACGGGGCCGGTACCTGGTACGCGGCAGAGTGCCAGTCATGGCGCCGCGGAGGTATCGGACCCCACGAAGGTTCCTCACCGGGCCAGGGGCGAGTCCCCTGGAGGCCCCTGCCGTCCATGCGAAATGTTCCATGGTGTACGCGAATTCTTCCGAGGCCCGCGAACCCACCCACCCGGCCCCGGCCCACCCCGCGACCGGGCCGCAAGGTGGGGCCGCTCTGCTGCCACGAAACACTGTCGCATCGCCGCGGACACCGCTGGGTGCTCGGTGGACGGGCTCGTCGGCTCGGTACGCTGCCGCCCCAACAAGACCGTCCCAAGCACCGGTACTTCGCACGTTGGCGCCGACTGCCCCCTCGGGTTCAGTGGTTGTCTGTCCCGACAAGGAGGACGAGCGCGGTGAGGGCGGCGGCGAGAGTCATCGCCGCCGCGGCCGGGACTGCGAGGACTCGCCGGTCCGCGGGCCGCTGCTGATGGGCGAGTACGAGCGCCACCCAGGCCGCCTGTGCGAGTACGCCACCGATGAGGGCGAGCAGCAGTGGCATGAGGCCGGCCGGGATGGGCAAGGCACTCGTCACGAAGGCTCCCGCGACCGGACTCAAGCAGGCCAGCCCGATCCATGGAGCCACGCGCCTCTTCGGGTTCACCCCCAGCAGGGCGGCCAGCGCCAGTCCCTCGCCGGCCGCGTGCACGAGGAGCGCCGCCATCACGGCGACCGACGACGTCAATGCCAGGGTCGCCCCCTCCAGAAAGCGATGCAGACCGAGCCCCGTTGCCGAGCCGATACCGCCCGCACGACCCCGCTCGCACGGGCAGCCGATACGGGCCACTGCGCCCGTCACCCCGTACGAGGCGAGCGCCGCCAGCAGCACTGCCCACTGCGGCACGCCGACCTGTTGCGCTTCATCCCACGCGGCGGGCAGAAGATCGAGGACGGCGATGATCAGCAGAATCCCTGACGCCGCGGCAAGCAGAAGCTCCGACCGGCCGGATCCGTGCCGTGCCAGCCAGGCGCCGGCCGTAGTGGCCACAACCACCAGAACTACGGCCACCAGCGTTTCGGTGGAGGGCAGCTGCCACCCCGTCCCCTCGTCGGTATGCGCGCCTGCCGCGCAGAGCAAGGAGATCAGCATGTCATCGGCGGTAGCAGTACGAATCCGAGGAGGCGTCGCCGCCTTGCAGGCGGGTCTGGTGCACGCGCAACCCGGAGAACTCCGTGCCGTGCGGGAAGAAGCCGCTGTCGACCAAGAGCCCGCCGTGCGCGGTGTCAGCGTCGAGTTTGACCATCCACGGGTCGATGCCCTCGGGATAGAACTGTTCGTCCCAGGCGGCATACAAGGAGTTCGTCAGGTACACCCGCCGCCCGTCGCGGCTGAGCTCGACCATCTGTGCTCCGCCGGTCAGCGGAGTGTCGGGCTCGGCGGGGTGCGGCTGTCGGCCGATGATGCCGCCAAGACGCACGGACGCGGTCTGCTTCGGATGGAATGGGTCGCTCACGTCGTACTGATGCAGATCGCCGGTTCCCCATGCGGATACGTACAGCCACTGGTCGTCCACCGACAGGTCGATGTCGGTGATCAACGGGGGCACGGCGCCGAACGGCTGCAGCGCCGGGGGCAGGTCCTCCGGTTGTGCGGGCTCGGCAGGGATGGTGATCACCTTGTGGACCACGAAGTCGTCGCCCTCCCGGTTCCACAACCAGACCGATGCCGACAGGTCCTCCACGTTGACCACGGTGTTCGTGAACCCCCACATCGCCTCGGGATCGTGCGCGGGACGAAGTTCCAGCACCATCTGGTTCTCGTCCCCGAGGTCGAGGCTCTGCACATGCCGGCCGGAATCCAGTTCCCAGAAGTGCAGTGAGTGGCCGTACCGGCGACCCAGCAGCAGTTCGGGGACAAGGCCGTTCTCGATCATCGAGGGGGACCCCCACTCGCTGGTCACGGCGATGTTCTGGCGCAGATGCCACCAGACGTCGTAGGCGAGCCGCTGCGGTCCGCGCTCGCTCTCCCAGGCACGCAGCACTTCGAAGCTTTCGTGGTCCAGCAGCGCGACGCCGCCAGGCCCGTCCGCATCGTCCGCGCCACCCAGGCAGGACAGGAACATTCCGTCGGGGCCACAGTGGAGTGTGTGCGGGCGGGAGTACCCGGCCTTGGCGGCCAGCTCCTCGGGCTCGACCACCTTGACCAGGTGAGGGTGGTCAGGATCGGGGCTGGTGTCGAAGACGTGCAGCCGCGATGAGCGGAGTCCCGGGACGATGAGGTAGCGCCGCGCGGCGTGATGGTGACCGGCATGGGCCAGCGCACTCGAGCAGGCGTTCCAGCCGAAGTGGTGCAATTCGTTGCCCGGGTCGGGCAGCTCGGCGTGGGAGATCACGCGGCCGTAGTCGGGGGATTCAGGATCGGTACCGACGGTGAACAAAGCGTCGGCGCGCTGTGCGGTTGGGTCGAAACCGACGACGTAGGCGACCTTCTCCGGGGGCGCGGCGACGGCATCGGCCGGAGTGCGGTACAACGTAGGGTCACTGTGATCGTCACCGGGGTGAGCGTGCTCGGTCGTCGTCATGGCTGTCCTCACTCCCCGAACAGGAGCCTGGACCCGGCTGGACTCCCGACAGAGCAGCCGGGCTCACTCGTTCGAGATCGGCGTGCAGACGGGGGCATATGTCCCGGATAAAGCGTTTCACACCCACGCAGCCCTGCCAAGGCGGCAGCGCGCACGCCCCAGCGTCCCTCCGTGGGATGCCGCGTAACTCAGCAGCATCCGCCCATCACAGAGTGCAACACCAGCCTCCCTTAGAGGTCGGGAGATCGCGTCGCAGTCCTTCGTTCCTGGGCGGTCCAGTACGCCAGGCGAGGTGTCGAGTGCTGCCGGGACTCATATGGGGCGGGCGCTGTTCCGCTCTGCAGGAAGCCGGCTCTCGATGGGCTGATGACGGGGAGAGATCGCGTCCCATGAAGTGGTGTAGCCGGGCGTGGTCCCCGAACGCGCGGGTGTCTGCCCGGGGCGTGCATCCGCTGACCGTGCATGCTCCCTGAGCAAGGACAGGCCATCGCGCAAGTCTCCCTGGTGAACGGGCAGTTCAACCGGAGGAGCACGCGGTGACCTTGTCCCAGTCCGAGCTGATGCGGCTGCTTGAGTCACTACGTCGGGCCGACGGAGTTGAGGCAATCAGGGTGGTGTGCGAGCGCATCCTGCAGGAGCTCATCGAGGCCGAGGCCAGCGGCATGATCGGTGCCGCCCCGGGCGAGCACTCCGACAAGCGCACGACCTGGCGCAACGGACACCGCGAACGCCTGCTGACCACGCAGGCCGGCGACACTTCATCTGAAGATCCCGAAGGTGCGGACCGGGTCGTTCTTCCCCTCCCTGCTGGAGCGGTGGTGAAGTTCCGGTTGGCCGTTCCCTTGCCCGCACCCTTGTTGCCCTTGGAACGGGTGCGGATAGTGGTGTCGAAGAAGAACTGCCCGAGAGCCTCCTTGTGCTGGCTCAGCGCCTGGGACGCGAACTTGCTTCGGTGACCTTGCATTTGCCCGCGCAGGTGCCCTTCCCGTTCGCGCTGCTGCCCACAGCGTCGCCCGAGGCGTTCACCTGCAGGACTTTGCCCCGCAGGCGCAGCAGGTCGGCGGCCAAGTCGAGGGCCCGTAATCCGTGACCACTACCGGCTCAAGGGTGCCGTCCAGCCCGAGACCTGGCCCACCGCAGACGACCGCGACCACGAGGACCAGGGGCCGGGCACGAGCCCTCCGAAGACCGTACGACGATGCTTCACCCGCCGGGACGCTGGTGTCGCACCGCAGCCCGAATGCCGGCGCGGCGAAACTCCACCGCCAGTACCCATCGGTAGAGGCAGTGACCGTGGTCTTCTGGGCTCCAGCGCTTCCGATGTTCACCGTCTTCAAGCAGCAGCGCAGCTCTGTCGCTGGGCAGCGTGGACATCGACCACCTGGAAGCCCGCAGACGCGGCATCGAGAAATGCCGAGGGTGAACGCCGATGTCACACACTAGAGTTGAGCCGAAATTCAACGCTTGGCACACGGGGGCAGTGATGACTGGTCGGTGGGAGACACTCGGCGAGGCAGGCGGCATCGAGGCGTACGTGCACCGCCCGGCGGGTGAGGTGCGGGGCGCCGTGGTGGTTTGCTCCGAGCTGTATGGAGTCAACGCCTACGTCCGCGGAACCTGCGCGGAGTTGGCGGCGGCCGGGTACGCGGCGCTGGCGCCCGACTACTACTGGCGCAATGCTCGCCGCACCGAACTCGGTTACTCCGCCGAGGAGCGCGAGGACGGCCTGGTGCTGATGCGCGCGCTGGACCGGGACGAGCTGGTGGCTGATGGATCCGCGGCACTCGCGGCGGCGCGCGCCGAAGCCGGAGAGCGGGGCGTGGCGTTCCTCGGCCTGAGCATGGGCGGCCACATCGCGGTGCGGGCGGCGACAGAGCTGAGCTTCGAGTTGGCCGCGGTCTTCTACCCTGGGTGGCTGCTGAACAGCGGCTTCCCGCTGGTCGGTCCCGTGCCACCGCTGGAGACCAGCGAGCGGATCGCCGCCGGCGGCGCCTTCGTGCTGGGCTTTCGCGGCGAGCTGGACCACATCATTCCGGCCGAGGAGTGGGAGCAGGCCGAACAGCAACTCACCAAGGCCGAGGTGCCACACGAGCTGGTGACCTACCCGGGTGCCCGCCACGGCTTCGCCTGCGCCGACCGCCCGGCCGACTACGACCCGCAGGCCGGCGCCGACGCCTGGCAGAAGGTGTACGCCGCCTTGGAGTCACACCTGTAGCCCCGCGCCATCACCAGGGGGACTCTCCGGCTGGTGGTCACTCAAGTGCACAATGCCACTGACACTGACACTGACACTGACACGGCTGTGGCACGAGGCTTCTCTCCCCCGAACTACGGACGCGGTCATTGCTGATCTCTGCCGAAGACGTCGGCCTGTGGTCAACACTGCAGTGGACTCGGTTCACCGGAGCGAGGAACTTCACCCTGCCGACGTGGCATCCGGGCCAACAACCAGTCGAACTCGGCCTGCCCGCCGACCAGGGCCTGCTCTGGCCTGCAGCTGTGCACGGCTACGCCCTCGCGCCGTACGGCAATGCGGAACTGGCCCGCCTGAGCTTCCTGGGGATCACCAGCACAGAAGACGACCGACTGTGCTCGTTGGGTCGGCAGACGGAGGGCCTCGTGCCCGCAGTACTACTTCCTATCGCCTGGCCATTGCCGTGCTGATCTCCGAAGCCACCAACGGTAGGTCCCAGTAGGAGGAGTGGGTCCACACGCCGGCGCTCGCCGTGTGCGGAACGGAAACGTCCGCGGGAGCGCTGCCGTCATGGAGCCGGAACACTCGGGCGGCGACGAAGGCCAGTACGTCGAGCGGTTCCCAAAGATTCGTCCAGCGGGCCAGGGAAGGCGGCAGGACGACCGGTCGGCTTCCCGAGAATGGCAGAATTTGGCCGCCCCGCGGGTCGCACACGTGGAAGAAGGCCGCCTGGGAACCGAACGTCACCAGTGAGGACGTCCACAGCGGCACGGCCGCCGTCGCCATGTCGACCGCAATGACGCCGCCGAGACTATGGGCAACCACTCGCACCGGGCGGTCAGGGCTTCGCCCCAGGGCGGGATCGACCCCGTCGATGCAATTCCGCACCCGTTCATGGATCGCCTCCCGGTGCCGCTGGTAGACCAGTACATCTCCCAGGAACCGTGTGGTTCCGGGCCCAAACCTGGTCCGCAGCGTGTTGTTCAGGCGCCCAGCGGCCGCCTGGATCGCAGCCCCCGCCACCCGGTCCAGGTCGCGCAGTCGATTGCGCATCAATGTCCGTAGCCGTCCCTCGTCCTCGTCGCCTGCGCGTAGTCCGTCGTACGAGCGTGCGCCGTCAGCCCAGAGATCCGCAGCGTCGATCAGGGCCTCGGCCAGGGAACGGCTCGCTTCGAAGAGCAGGAGAGGATCGTCCGTGCGCCGCAGCCACTCGGTCATGGGCCATTCCTGTGCCAGGAATTCCAGGATCCCGTCCGCGTCGCCGTAATGTGGGCGGAATCGTAGGCCCGAACCGGATTGCTGCTCTTCGCTCGCGAGTCTCTCGCGTACCGCGGTCTCCACTCGTTGCCACTGGTTGGGGACCTCAGGACCTGATGCCAAGGCTGAGGCAAGCACCGACTCGGGCACTGCGGCAGCCAGTGATTCGTCCGCATCCCGCAGCCCGCTGCCCTTCCGGGCGCCGGGATGTGTCACGGGACAGGCAGGGAGCGCCGCCGCGACGAAGCGGTCGTCGGCGCCAAGGTCGCCCCAGTAGACGGGCACCATGTCGTGGCCGGATGCGGTTTGCAAGTCGGCAACCATCGCTGTGAAGCCCTGCGGATCGCGGTTGGCTACTCCATGAATGACGAAGACGGGATCGTCCATACTCTGCCGCTCCTTTAGGTTCTGACGCCTGTGCTGCCGGGAGTCGTGGTGTCTGCGGAGGCTGCCGGACTGCCGTATACGGCGTAGGCGAGCCAAGATGGGTCACCGTCCTGATCGCTGATGGCTCTACGAGCGGCAAGCGAAGCTTGCCCCAGCGGCTCCTTGGCGACAATGAGCTGGTGATAGAAGGCATCGGCAAACATCAGCGCGGATTGAGACCGCACCGGCCACAGCGTGCCGACGAAGGCCCCGGCCCCGGCCTGCAGGAACTGCGGGGCCCACCCCAGGCTTGAGCCGAACCAGTCGATCTCGCCGGCACTGCGGCAGGCGTTGAAAAATACGAGCGGGCTGTACGGGCGCAGGCTGCGCAACTGGGCAGCTGCGGCAAGGTCGATCGGATCGAAGGCACCGTCCGCCATCTGCACACAGGAACCAGCACCACTGAATGTGTTGTGGCAGGCGAAGTGCAGGAGTCCCGCATAACCACCTTCGATCAGCTCCCTCAGAGCCTCGCCCTCGGTCAACACCCCCGCGTCGACGACATCGATACCGAAGCTGGCCCGCAATGCGTCGACTTCGTCGTGAGCATCGGCCGGAGTTCCGGGAGGTACTACGAAGGCGGCACCGGGCAGAGAGAGTCTGCCGACCCGCTCCTGATCGAATACACGGCGCACCACCGGGAGCCACTCCGCCAGGAAACCTTTGTCCTCACAGCCCTCATTGAGGGGATACAGAAGTTCCCAGGGCACGATGTCGTGCTCCCCCAGCACGGTGAAGGCGGTGATCCGATCAGCCTCAGCCCAGAACTGGTGCTGCACCGCATCGGGGACAGCAGAGGTCCACAGCTGGACGCCATGAGACCGCAGTCGCCGCCGGAGCCTGGCGCGATCCACGCTGCGGTCGCCGTCGGCAGCCGCCTTGGCAGCCCGCTTCAGCTCATCGAAGATCTGCCGGGCGGCCGCTCGAGGATCCCCGGCACGGAAACTGAAGACCTCCGGAGGGTGGCAATTGGCACTGAGCAGTTGAAAGGTGAAGGTGCCGGCCTTCCTGTCCTTCTCCAGCACCTGCAACGTGACCTCCCCAGGCTCGAACGCCAGGCTCGGCAAGAGCGCGGTCTGCGTTCGGCCGTCCCTGGTCGGCCCATCGTCCTCGACCGAAATCTGACAGTGCACCTCCCCGAGAAAAGTGCCGCCCCGGAAGGCCCGTGCCGTAATCCGGTGTAGGCCAGTGGCCGCTGTCCGCAGCCCGAAGCGAACCACGTCCGAGTCGCGTCCCGGATAGACCGTGAGCTCCTGCTGCAGGTCGCCCAGAGCCACCAGACCTGGGGCATGGACGGTGATGTGCAATCGCGCACCCTCTGCCGGTATTGCGAACGGCCGTAACGCGACACCCCCGTTTGCCTCGCACACGATCTGGACGTGGAGGGGGACTTCGCGGCCCGGAGCGGCCTGTTCCGCGAGCTCTGCCACCAACCGCCGTTCCTCTGAAGCCGGGCCATCCGTCTCTTGTGCGGCGAGACCCGTCTTGCGTCCCGCCACGGGCCCGTGAAACGTTACCGACGCGACGTCCACATGGTCGCCCTGCACATAGCCGGATACATGGTCGCTCCGCCCAGATGGTGTACGGGCGGCCGAGAGATCATCGGCGTCGCGGACTTCGGCCCGTGCCGGTTGTAACGTGCTCGAGTTGATCTGCTGGTGGGTACGCAGCTGCCGCAGCCGTGCCAGGAGGTCCTGCATCGCGGGCAGCGGCAGCGTCTGGAGGTAGGCCGAAACGTCGCCGCCCCCGCCGATGTACTCCGGGACGTCGAAGCCGGCGAGCTCACGGACGATGCGGATCATCGCCACGTTGTCCTTGCCCAACGCCTCCACCTCGGCCTTGAGTTCGAGGCCGGCGCGGCGGGCCTCCGCGCGCGCCCGGTAGGCGTCGATGAGGTCGTCCAGCTTGGCGTTCTCGACGGTCACGCCGAGCTCCTGCTCCCCGCCTTCCTCGACGAACGTCGTTTTGAGGGTCTCGGGCAGGTCCGGATCGGTGGAAATGAACCGGCTGAGGCTGGTACCCAGCGACTCCACGCCCCACTTCTCCAGCGCTTGCCTGACCCGGTCGGTGAGATCCTTGCGGATGTGCTCGTAGCCGGCGAGGAACTCCAGCACGGAGTTCGTCATGGCGATCTCATTGAAGTAGCCGGCCACGACCGCGCCGAGGACGTCACGGACGAACCGCTTCACCGGCGCGGGGTCGTCGACCGGGCCGCCCAGTCCGGCGGTGTTGACGCCGCCGAACCCGCTGACCAGCCTGGGCGCCACGTGGGGCGGGATCCGCAGGTTCTGCGAGAGGTCCGCGGACAGGTCGAAGCCCTCCACGTTGACCGTGATCCGCCCGAGATCGGTGTCGTAGTTGTCGGCCTCGGATTTCTGCTTGTCGTGCCACTTGAGGATCAGCACCCGGGTGGGGATCACCATCACCCGTACGAACCATGGGTTGAGCGCGCAGGTGGTGCCCTTGCCCAGGGTCTCCTCCTGGACGCCCCGCTGTCCGCCCTGCTCCAGGAAGATCCAGGGCAGCCGGAAGCTGCTGTGCCCCGGCACCCTCGGTGCCACCGCACCGTCCAGGTCCTGGCCGGGCTCGGCGCCGTCCAGGGTGATGACCACTCCGGTGCAGTCGTCCCCGATGGAGATCTCCCTCAGGTGGGCCTCGGTCAGCCCGTCCCGCGATGCCGACACGTTGTCGACCGTAATGACCTCGAAGAGTTCCGGGTTGATGTCGTAGTACGCCCCGCCGCCGAGGATGGCGAGCTGCCGGCCCTGCTCACCGCCGCCCGCAAGGAAGGCTTCCCCATCCTGGAAGTTGTCGCACTCCACATGCCGGCCGAACATCCGGTCCGGCGGCCGTACGGCGCCCTCCTTCGCCTGGACGAGACCAATCGTGCCCGGTGGCACATAGGTGCGCGGCCTCATCTCGACTCGGAACAGCCGGGGATTGATGTAGTACGACTGACCTCCGCTCAGAGTCTGAACCTGGAGGCCCTGCTCCCCCTTGCGTACGCCGTCGCCGAGCAGGAATTTCTCGCCGTCCTGGAAGTCGTCGCAGTCGACGGGCGCGGCCAGACCGCCGCGTCCGGACCGGTTGTGCCCCTCCAGGGCCGTCACCACACCGACCATGCCCGCCGGCACATGTACCCGTGGCACGCAGTCCACCGAGTTGACCACCGGCCACATCCAGTGGCACCCGGGCAGCAGCGTGCGGGCCAGTACCCCGCGCCTACTTGCCGGATTGATCTCCTTGAAGCCTGGGTTGCGGCTCAACGGGCCGAACCGCCGGGTGACTATCCCGACATGGTCGGCAGGCACCACAACGCGAGCGGCCCAACCGAGCCAGGCGGCGGCTACGAGCAGCACCACAAGCACGATGACGATCAGCATGGCGAGGGTCGACCTTCCACTCTCGCAGCCGCGCAGGCACGCACGGCCCACAGCAGTCGCACCAGTCAAGATGGCGCCTTCAACCTATCGAATGCGTCAGCCGGAGGCGGATGGTCCGCGGCTGATCCTATGAGCTGAACACCCTGCAAATGGATCTCAAAGGTCCGGGAACGCGGGCATGTTGGGGCGTGAGTCCCCGGACCCGGAGGAGTTCCGGAGGGATGCTGTCGCGCTGTACGCGTGGCCAGGGCCGCAACACGCACGCGACGGTGGCGACTGAGCCCGAGATCGCTGGGGCAACATTGCGGACACGGGCCCGCAGGGACAACAGCGGCCAACCGTCGGCCCCGACGAGCGGCGGCCCGTCAAGAGAGTCCGGCCACAAACCTGGCCCGGCTGCGGGCGAAAACGGCTGCGGTCCGTGCGCAGCTACGCGAAGGAAACAATATGGAGGACGAGCAACTGCGAAACCGCGGCCCTCGCCGTGCCGGCGGTGCTTGTGGGAGCAGTCGGTCCGCCCGTCGCCGACCAGGTCGCACTCGGCGAGGTCCGTCCAGCAGGACGGAGTCCGCATCGGCCTCGCGCAGGACCTTCAGCAGACCCGGCGCACGTTCAGCGAACAGGTGGATGACCGCGCTGGTGTAGGCGTGGGCGGTGGACTCGCTGATCCCGAGCCCGGCAGCGATCTTCGCCGGGATGGTGTGTTCGCGCAGGTACACCAGTGCCACCATCGCGCGCTGAGACGGGCGCAGCTTGCAGCGCCGGTCACCCTCACAGGTGACGACGAGCATGGTGACCCACTCCACGAGCGCATGGGGCAGGTTGAGTGCGGCAGGATAGCTGACCAACGCGGCCCCCAGGCAATGCGGTTGAGACGTCGGACATCTCGATCAACAGCCCGGGGGTCTCGCACGTTGCGCGTCGTGGACCGTCACCTGATCGGTGGCCAGCTCAGAGAAGCTCAGAGACCGCGGTTCCATCCACCCGCGGTCACAGGAAAGTTGCCGGCCAGCGGCTGGTCCCAGGTGTCGCCGACCCCGTCGACGGACTCGGCGGCGCCCACGGAGCGCTCGTAGTCGGCCAAGGAGCACCGGCCCCGTCACCCTGGTTGGGTCCTGCGGGTTCGGCGTGGTGGCTTTGGTGACGCCGTTCATGCAAGTGAGATCGGTTGGATTGATGTTGCTGAAGGTGTACTTGAGGTGGGTGAGCTTCGCCGCCACCCCGACGGTGTCCAGCTTCGTCACTGGGTACTGGCGGCCGTATACGCCCCACTGGGTGAAGTAGCCGATCTTGGCGTACGTCGAGGGGGTGCTGCCTCCTCCGGTGCGCACGGGGAGCGCGCCGCTGGGCGGTCCGACCTGGTCGGCGGTGTCGCGTGCGCGCACGGTGAACGTGTAGTCGGTGTCCGGGGTCAGGCCGGTGACGGTGGCCGTGGTGCCGGTGACCGTTGCCTCGAGGACGGAGCCGCGGAAGACGTCGTAGTTCTTGACGCCCCGGTCGTCCGTCGTCGCCGTCCAGCTCAGTTTGATACTGGTCTCGCCGATGTCGTCCGCGCGGGGCGTGCCGGGGGCGGACGGAGGCCGATCGGTGCCGCCGTCGGTGGCGGTGCGGATGCGGGTGGCGGGGCTGAGCGGACCGGTCCGGCGGTGCAACTCGTCCGTCCGGTCGTCGTCCTTCTCCAGCGCGGTCGTGGCCAGGCCGATGGCGGCGCCGACCAGGTTCGATCTCCACCAGGCCATCAGTGATCGAGGCAAGCTCCTCGTGACAGGCGTCCCGTAGCGCGTACCCACCGTCCCCTCGTGTCGTCGCCGGCCTCCGTCAGGCGCCAGACTCGCACAGGGATGAGCACGCGACGGCCCCCGATTGCCGGGAAGGGATCGGGGGGCCGTCGAGCACAAGCACCGTGTCACGGGGCCCACGCACGGGGTGTTCACCACCCACAACGCACCCCCGAACACGAGGTCACGCCTACGTCGCAGTGCCGGGCACCCACACCAGCAGGGTCTTGCCGCCCCGCCCTATGCGGCGCCTACTATCACCGGCCGTCCACACCACGACGCGATCCGCCCCATCGCACGTTCGTGAGGGGCGAGGTCATTGTGATCGGCGGATTCGGCCTGAACAGTTCGCAAGGACTCTGCGGCATCGTCGTGAGTATCCACACGCTGCCCAATGGCTGCCCCCAAGGTCTCAGATGACCGGCATGCCGACTTCTTCGTCGAACCGGTCGACAAGGATCATCGCCACGTCGTCCGTCAAGCGGCCTTCAGTGTGGCCGATCAATGCGTGGTGCAGTTGCTCAAGAAACTCGTTAGGGGTGGTGCTGAAGCCGATCGACTCCATGGTCTCCGGCAGAGGGAAGAAGTCGTTGCCAGGGTTGCGGGCTTCGATCACGCCGTCGGTGTAGAGGAGCAGACGGTCCCCGGGTACGAAGGGATAGCTCTCCGGCTTCTCGGGAGGGCCGGAGATCAGACCCTCCAGACCCAGAGGCGGACGCGGCAAGGTGGGCATCAAAGACTGAGTTCGGCCCTCGTGGAGTACCAGCGGGGGCGGATGGCCGCGGTTGACCAACTGCACTACGGGTTCGTCGTTCGGCACCTGGGCGATGAGTGCGGTGGTGAATCCCTCCATCAGAGATTCCTCGGGATAGGCGCCCGGCACAGCGGCCTCCCGGCGCAGCGCGGCCGCGCAGTGGTTCATGACCCCCACCAGATCGTCCTCGTAGTGCACGACCACCCGGAACGCGCCGAGCACCACCGCGACCGCGCGCATGGCAGTCAGCCCCTTGCCGCGGACGTCCCCCACGATCATCCGGACGCCGTACCGCGTCTGCACGGCCTCGTACAGATCACCCCCGACCAGCGCACCGGTCCCGGCGGCGAGGCACAGGCTTCCCGCCCGCACCGGGCCCAGGCGCTCGGGGACTGGCCGCAGAATGACCTCCTGTGCTGCCACGGCGATCCGACGGACCTGCTTGAGCTCGCTCCTCCTGTACGCACGCACGGCGCTGCTCGTGATGAAACCGGCGACGGATACCAGAGCCAGAGCCAGGAAGTTGGTATAGACCTGCAGGGTGCCCCATGCCTGGTTGTAGGTGGCCGTGGTCACGCTGACCGCCAGCGCGAGAGCCACCGCCAGGGCCGTGCGCTTGGGGCCCATCGTTACCGCCGCCAGCGCCGGCACCGCGGTGAGAAAGGGGCCGGTATAGATGAAGTGAGCTGGGGTGAGCTCGATGATCAGCACGGCCAGCGCGATCACGAACGGCACGCACTGCGCCAGTGCGAGCAGGCCCCTGCTTTGACCGCCCGCTCCTGGTCGAGAGGGTGGGCGAAAGAACGACACCATACATTCAGCCTGCCTCGCAGACGCTCTGGTGGCCTCCTAGGGCGGCCCGGCCCCAGAGCAGCAGCGACGGCCGCGAGGAGACCAGGAGTGGCACCTCAACCCCCACTCGGGGCGCTGGCTGCCCGACCGCTCCCGGCTCCAGCACCACGTCGGCTCGGCGATCGCCTACAACGTGTGTCAGTACTGCGAGGCCACCGGTGACACGGAGTACCTGCACACCAAGGGCGCGGAGATGATGCTGCAGATCGCCCGCTTCTGGGCTGACCTGGCCGTCTTCGACCCCGGCCTGGGACGCTACCGCATCCGTGGTGTCGTCGGCCCCGACGAGTACCACGACAGCTACCCGGGTGCCGCCGTGCCGGGGCTGGATGACAACGCGTACACCAACGTCACCGCTGCCTGGGTCCTCACCCGCAGCTTGGGCCTCCTGCAGCGCCTTCCCGTGTGGCGCCGCGAGGAACTGTTCGAACTGTCCGGCCGGACAGCGGCGAACTCTGCTGGGGATGACCTTCGCTGGTGGCGACGTCGCGCACACGGCCCGCCTTTGGCAGTACTGCGGCAGTCGTCACTACCGCCCCCTCGATGCCGAGAGCGTCCGTGTCGTCGGCGAACAGTTCACCGTCTCCTCAAACGAGCGTCGTCTTCCCACACCGGCCGGCATCGCCACGTAGGAGCGCACCCTCTCCGCACGACGCCGGCCTCGAGACCCAGCTGTGATCACTGTATGAAGTCGCGCCATGGCACAGAGCCCTCGAACATTCAGCACGCCCGGCGAGAATTTCGGCAAACAGACGCACGCCTGTTCCCGAACGCCCACGGCTACCCATGAGCGCCGCCTGGTAGCCCGCTGTTCCCCTCGCGCTCCTCGGCGCTGATCTGG
This sequence comes from Streptomyces sp. NPDC025638, assembly GCF_055558775.1. NCBI lineage: Bacteria > Bacillati > Actinomycetota > Actinomycetes > Kitasatosporales > Streptomycetaceae > Streptomyces > Streptomyces sp. NPDC025638. The sequence continues at coordinate 34,468 of NZ_JBVHLX010000030.1, forward strand.
TCGATGAGTACGCCTGAACGAGGCGGTGCAGTTGGATGCTGTTGGTCCGGTGGTCCATGCGCGTGAGGGCGTACCGGTTGACCTCGCGCAGTGCCTGGCCGAGGCGAATCGGTCGCTCAACACCCCGCCGAGCAGGCCGGACAACGCGGCGTTGCGGCCGGCCATGAAAGGGCTGCGCGAGACCGGCTACGGCCGAAGTAGGCGCAGACCTGTAGCAGTTGGGGTGCGCCGGGATCGGTGTCTTTCAGATGGTCCGGCGACACATTCCAGGCCGCGGCGACGGGCAATTGGTAGTCCATCGGCGGCGCGAGCTCCAGCCGCTGCGTGCGGCGGCTGACGAACTCCTCTTTCTTCGGGAAGACGGCGGCGAGGCCCAGTGACTAGGACTGCCGGGCGGTCTCGGAGCGGGTGCGCTCGTACTCCGCGGGGTCCAGGATCTCCCAGACCGCCTGGCCGATGGCAAGGACGCCGCGGGCCGGCAGGGTCGCGGCACCGATACGCACGCAGTCCGGCAAATGAGCGGGGCGGCCGAGGCCGACACCGTCGAACGTGGCTCGCGAGGTTTCGACAAAGTAGATCCGCTGCGGCATGAGGATTCCGGTATGGCCGCTTGGCATGACGCCGGAGAAGCGCATGTCGCCCATTCCCAGCGCGCGGGCCAGTCGCTGCCGTGCCCGAAGCCAGACAGGAGTGCGCCAGGTGGAGAGCGGCAGCGCCGCGCTGACGCTGTTCAGAAGGTCCAGGAGCCGGGTCGAGGTGGCGGTCAGGGTCCAGTCCAAGGAGGGGGAATCCATCGTCACCCGCAGGGAGGCCGCTCCCGTCCAGGTGACCTGTATGTGGGCGTGTCCCGTGCGGTCGCATGCGGCGCCGTAGTACCTGGGGCACGCGGTGTCCAGCCGTGTCCCGTCAACATCGATCGACCAGCTGCCGGCTGGATCGCGATGCCACAGCGTGCGGTACGGGCCGAAGTCGTTCTCCGGGAAGACGCGCAGCGCGAGCACATGACCGGAGTCGAAAGGCAGCCCGAACACACCCCAGCCCTTGACGTATTCATGTCCCGGCCAGGGGGCTCGGCCCCGTACCGCCGGGAGGTCCGACAACCTGGCGGACAAATCGAGCATCTCCATCACCCCGGAGCGTCGTCCATATGCCTCGATGCCCCCGACACCAGCGTAGGGGTTGCCCAAAGTACGGGCACTGTGCGGCGGCAATGGCGTGTGCCGCGCTCGGCTTCACTGGGCGGGCAGCGTACCTGCGTCGGCACGCCGACGCCTACGAGAAGCCGATCGGCGCGACCTCCGCGCTCGTCACGCGGCAACGGCACACCGATCAGCGTCACGCGGGCAATACGGTCACTGGGATGCCACATCCTCCTATCAGGCCACAGCGCACCCGACCGGCACCGCAAGGCGGTGTCTCCCAGCCGGCCGACGCGTCGCTGACAAGGCACGGAGCCGATCTGTCTTTGGGTCCGACCAGCCGGAGAACACCGCGAGGGTGTTGTGGCCCGATGAGTAAAAGTACTCATGACGCCCACCGGGCTGCGGGGAAGGATCGGGGGATGACGACGCCAAGGAAGACGAGAGCCCGGCTCGGGATACCGCCGTTGGCGGTGATGGTCCTGCTGGCGGCGGGGTGCGGAACGCAGCGGGCAGGGGATACCGCCGACGCGTACCGGCGTTCGCATCCAACGCCAACCGGCATATCGACGCCGAGTACACCAGCGGACTTCCCCTGCCCCGGCGAGAGCCCCAAGCCGACGGCGCCAAGGGACGCCACCACCCCCAGCTCAACCGTGCCGCCGACCGACCACTACGCCGAAAACCACGGCTTCAGAGTTCCTATCCCGCTCCACGGCCAGAGCCGCTGTGACGGACTCACCGCCGTCGGACACGTCAAGCATGCACTCGAACCGCTGCGCCAGAACGGCGACTTCACCCCGGACAGCGTCCGCAACGCGCTCACCAGCCTCGGCTACTCCCCCGGGAAGGTGCAGGCGTACCAGGACGGGTCCGCCGGTGTCGGCTTCCTCATCGACATCGGCGTCTCTCCCTGGTGTGTGGAGGGCACAATGAGCAGTGACTCCACCAAGGCGGATGCCTTCGGCGGCTACCCCGACGGCACCGGCTGCGAGCCTCCGAGCGGCGGCCACTGACCACAGTTTCCGCCAGTGGCAAACCATCAACGTTCGCTGTCCCAGGTCACTCCTCACCGCCTGCCCCGACTCCCCCACCACCGTCACCCTCGCCCGCTGACGAAACAGTCCCGGGCCGCCACTACGAGGGAAAGCGACAGACAGGGCCCTCTGTCCGGCCGATCATGTGACGGCGCCGTCCGAGAGTCGTTCCCTTGGTATGGGGCGGGGTGATCTGACAGATGCCGAGTGGGAACGGCTGCGGCCGTTCCTGCCGACCAGCAACCGCCGTTGTGGCCGATGGCGGGATCATCGGCAGGTGATCAACGGGATTCTGCACCGAGTACGCACAGGAGTGCAGTGGCGAGATCTACCCGAACGCTTCGGACCGTGGAAGACCGTCTACGAACGCCATCGCCCGTGGTCGGCCGATGGCACATGGGAGCGTCTGCTCCAGCAGGTCCAGGCTGCGGCGGACGCTGCTGGTGAAATCGACTGGGACATCTCGGTGGACTCCACCATCGTCCGTGCTCACCAGCACGCGGCTGGCGCTCGCACCGATCATCCGCCTGCTCCAAAGGGGGCCGACAACGCAGAACATCAGGCCGAAACGGCGTGGCAGAGTCTCGTCGCCCGCCTGGTGGAGGTGGTTCAGCACGTGAGGGCCTGGGCCGCTCGCGGAGTGGGTTCACCAGCAAGCTGCATCTGAGCGCCGATGGCCGTTGCCGACCGCTGTCGCTGCTGGTCACAGGCGGACAGCGGGCAGACTGCACCCAGTTCGTGGCGGTGCTGGAGAAGATTCGGGTTCCCCGGCTCGGTCCCGGCCGGCCCCGCACAAAGCCTGACAGCCTCGCTGCTGATAAGGCGTACAGCAACGGGCCGTGCCGTGATTACCTGCGCCAGCGCGGGATCCGCCACGCGATCCCGGAGAAGACCGACAGCCAGGCCGCCCGTCGGCGAAAAGGCTCACGCGGCGGACGGCCACCGCGCTTCGACGAGGAGCGTACAAGAAGCGCAACACCATTGAACGCGCAGTCAACAGGCTCAAGCACTTCCGAGCCGTCGCCACCCGTTTCGACAAACGCGGTTATGTCTTCCTCGGCACGGCCACCATCGCAGCCCTGGTGATCTGGATCCGCAGCTGAGCGAGGCCTTCACAGTGCGATCGGCCGATACGCCAGCGCCTGATCGACCACCTCATCGGCCGAGAGTTCCCGCTCCGGCCGCCAGAAGATCAAACCACTCACATATCCAGTCGGACATGCCAGGGCTCTGTCGAGCATGTCCAGCCAGCTGTCCGCCTCCTCTTCGAAGGCATAGTCCGCATCCATGATCCTCTGCACGAGGGCAACCGCCTCGGCCCGACTCATCTCTGCTGCGCCCATCACGGCACCTTAGCCACACGCATGATCGCCCGGACAGGTCCTCGTACACCGCAACCAACAGCACCCGCTCGCCCAGCGGCAGAGACCACGGCCGGCCCCGCAAGGTCCCGTTGCCGCCCCGCTCCCACACCACCTTCAAGAGGCGTGCAAACTGCGTCACCTGCAGCCCGGTGAACGTCTCCACCCACACCCGCTGAGCCCTTAAGACCCCCGCCATACAACGGAGATGCCCAGATCAGAGCCTTGTGCAACACGCTTTAGCGGATCCACCGGATGGTTCCGCCGCAAGCCGTAAAATCCTGATCAATGCCGCATATGATGCCGACCTCCTGCCCCACGCGATGCCGGCCCCGTCGGCGCGCCCGCCGACACCAGACGGCGCACCACTGAACTCGTCCCTTGAGCCGCGGATGTCGCGGTGAGGACGTCGTAGTCGAGCCTCAGTCTCCCACTCCGGCCTTGTCCATGGCCTCCGCCAGGGTGCGCAGGGTCGCGATGCCCTGTTCGGCGTGATCCGGAAAGACCATGGCCGAGAGGGTGGTGACTCCGGCTTCGGCGTACGCCTGCAGCCGGTCCGCGATGCGGTCGGTGGAACCCAGCAGGGCGGTGCGGTCGAGGAATTCCTGCGGCATGGCCTCGGTGGCCGCACGCAACTCCCCGTCCAGGTAGAGTTTTTGCACCTGTTCGGCCTCATCGGGGAAGCCGGTGCGGGCCATGAGCCGGTTGTAGAAGTTGTCCTGACGTGAGCCCATCCCGCCCACGTAGTGGGTGGTGAATGCGCGAACCCGGTCGGCGCAGTCGGCGAGATTGCCGCCGGTCGCGACCGGCACCGCCGCCGCCACCACGTCGAATCCCCGCAGATCCGCCCCCTTGCGCTCCCGTCCGGTGCGCAGTTCCGCCAGGGACTCCTGCCCGAACTCGGGCTGAAAGAAGACGGAGAGCCAGCCGTCCGCGATCTCGCCCGCCAGGCGCATGTTGGCCGGGCCGACGGCCGCGAGGTAGACCGGTATGTGCTTGCGCCGAGGGCGCATGCCCAGCTGGATGGCCTTGCCGGGGCCGTCCGGGAGCGGCAAGCGGTAGTGCTCTCCGTCGTAGGCGACGGTCTTGCGCTGCAGGGCCATCCTGACGACGTCGACGTACTCGCGGGTGCGCGCCAGTGGCTTTTCGAACCGGGCGCCGTGCCAGCCCTCGGCGACCTGTGGCCCGGACACTCCGAGTCCGAGGCGGAAGCGGCCTTCGGAGAGCAGGTCGAGGGTGGCGGCGGTCATCGCCGTCATCGCGGGGGTGCGGGCGGGGATCTGCATCACCGCCGTGCCCAGATCGATGCGCGATGTCTGCGCGGCCAGCCAGCCGAGCAGCGAGACCGTGTCCGAGCTGAACGCTTCGGCAGTCCAGGCCACCGAGAAACCCAGGCGCTCGGCCTCGCGAACGTACCGAGCGGATTCCCGCGGCGGGGCTCCGGCGCCCAGGTTGCCGAGGTAGCGGAGATTGAGTCCGAGCCTCATCGGTCCGGGTGTCCTTCCTGTGTGGTCAAAGAGCGATCGAGGAATTCCAGAACGGTGCCGCGGTACAGTTCGCGGTCCATCGCCATCGTCTGGAGATGGCCCGCCTGCGGGATCACCAGCAGCTCGGCTCGTGCGTACGGCCGGGCCAGCCGTCTTGCCTCCTCGGTCGGCACGATCGGGTCGGCGGCACCGGAGACGAACAGCATCGGGGTCCTGTCGCACACGGGGTGACCTGCGGGCGGCGGCCACGGCGCGGGTGTGCCCATGGTCACCCTGCCGATCTGCCCGAACAGCGCCTGAACCGCATCGCGTGTTGGCCGGCCGCGGGCGATCGCCGGCAGCGGCAGTGCGCCGGCGCTCAGCAGCCGGCGTGCGGTCGCGGATACGCTCAGCGCCGGCCCGCCGTCGAAGACCGCCGCGTCCACCGCACCGCCCGGAAGCGTCATGGACTGCAGCATCGCGAAGGTGGCCAACGAGAACCCATAGAGCACAATCCGGCACCCTGCGTGCTCGGGCAGGCTCCGTACGTGGTCGACCACCGTGCGCACGTCCTCGACGTAACGGTTCAGGAACCGGGTCAGGCCGCGGTCCCTTGTGCTGCCGCCGTGGTTGCGGAAGTCGAACAACACCACGGTGAATCCGGCGCGGTGCAGCATGCGGGCGTGTGAGAGGGCGTGAGACTTCTCCTGCCCCAGGCCGTGCCCGAGGATGACCACGCGCCGCGGGTCCGCCTGGCACACCCAAGCGGCCAGTGAAAGCTGCCCGTTGCGGTGCGGGATCCGGATCTCCCGCGGGGAGAGCCGGAAACGAGCCGGGGTGTGGTGCGGTGCGGCGGAGGCTGGGTGGCAGACGCGATGGGCCATGTGCAGGGCCACGACAGGCGCCAACGGCAGCGCCAGCACTCCGCGCCACCAGCCACGCCTGGCGTGGTCGCGAACGGGCGAAGCAGGTGCGACAGACACGGTTTCTCTCATGATCGATGGACCGGGGAAGGGTGTGCTCCGATCACCAGGCCGCCGTCCACGCCCAGGACCTGGCCGGAGATGTGGCGGGCGCGGTCGGAAACGAGGACGAAGACCAGGTCGGCGACGTCGTCGGGGGTGCCGAAGCGGCCGGGCGGAACGCCGTCGAGGATGTCCTCCCTGACCGCCTCGGTCAGGCCGGCGGTCATGTCGGTCTCGATGAGGCCGGGCGCCACGACATTGGCGCGTACGCCGTACTTTCCGCACTCCTTGGCCAGGGACTTGGTGAAGCCGATGATCCCCGCCTTGGAAGCCGCGTAGTTGGTCTGCGTGGCGTTGCCGTAACCCCCGGCCATGGACGACAGCGTCACCACACAGCCGACGCGGCACTTCATGAACGAGAAGACGGCCGAGCGGCACATGTTGTAGGTGCCGTCGAGGCTGGTCGCCATGACATCGCCCCAGTCGGTGAACGCCCGGACCTCCTCCGGAGACGCGACGTCGACGCGGTGGGGGACGACGCGGGCTCCGGTATCGGTAGCCGACTCGACGACCTCATCGGCTGCGTCCGCGTCCGAGCGGTAGCGGAACAAGCCATCGAATCCCTCGTGGGCCAGCCGGGACACGATGGCGCGGCCAATGCCGCGGGAGCCGCCCGAGACGAACGCCACCGGTCGCTGGGTGTCTGGCATGTCTTTCTCCTGAAAAGCCCTGTCAAGCAGCGTCTGTGAGGGTGCGGCCGGGTGTGTGCCTCCGCTCTCGGAGGCACACACCCGGCCGCAGCCGCGGGCAGGTCAGGATGCGGCCTGCGCGGTGCGCTTGTCCGTGAGCAACTGAAGGACTTCGATGAGCGACGAGACCTGCCTGAAGTCGCTCTCCTGCAGCTTGACGCCGTACTGCCTGTCCAACCGGACGATGATCGCCAGCGCCATCAGGGAGTCGACCTCCAGGTCCTGCACGAGATCCGCGTCGTCCGTGACCTCCTCCACGTCGAGCTCGAGGACGTCGGCGACGAGGGAGCGCAGTTCTTCTTTGTCGAGTGCGATCTGGGTGTTGTTGGACATGTGCGGGTATTCCCTTCGGATTCGTGTCAGTGATGCTGGCTGGTGATCACGGCGAGGGTGGTCGTCGCGGGGTCAACGGAGAGTCCGGCAGGTCAAGGTCTGCAACCTTTCCGAGAGGTTTCACGGTCGCTTTGAGCGCTACGCCTGGAACCAGTCGGCAATGCGCTCGCTGATGTTGTCTTTCTCAGTTGCTCCCCTTCGTGTTGATCGGGTCCGGCCGGACCGATCAGTCCGAGGAGGGGGGTGATGAGGTGTCCGGCATGACTGCGCGAGATGCCCCAGGAAGCCGCCGGACTCATTCGTGGACGCAACCCGCTCCGCGGCGCCTGGCGGTCACCGGCAGACCGTGCCGCGGCCGGATTGTGATCCTTGCCAGCGGGTCGACCGCGAACCCGGGAACGGGCTCGAACTCCCAGTGCCGCCCCAGGGTGGCCAGCGCCATGACGCCCTCCATCCGCGAGAAGGTATTGCCTATGCACTGCCGCGGACCGCCGCCGAAGGGAAGATAGGCGAGGCGCGGGCGTCCGGGCCGTACCGCATGACCGGTGAGCTCGTCCGCCGCGCCGGCGGACCGCGGGGCTTCGAGCCAGCGCTGCGGGGCGAAGAGTTCCGGCTGCGGCCACCATTGGGGATCGCGGTGGACGACCCACGGGATGATCCCGACGAAGCTGTCCTTGGGGACGCGGTGGCCGCAGACCTCGAAGTCGTCCAGGGGACGGCGGGCGAGGCCCATGATCGACGGGTAGAGGCGCATCGCCTCGGAGAGGACCGCGTCGGTCCAGACGAGGCGGGGCAGGTCCTCGACCGTGGGCAGTCGGTCGCCGAGCACCTCGTCGATCTCCTCGTGCATGCGCTCCCGTGCCTCGGGGTGGCTGCCGAGCAGGTGGTAGGCCCAGGTGAGAGCGCTGGCCATGGTCTCGTGGCCGGCCATGAGGAGGGTGATCGCCTCGTCCCGTACCTGACGGTCCTCCATCGGCTCCCCGGTGTCGGCGTCGCGCGCCGCGAGCAGCAGGGAGAGCAGGTCGGCGCCCTGGCCGTCGCCCTGCCTGCGCTCCGCCATGAGCCGGTAGACGATGGCATCGAGGTTGTCCCGGGCCTCGTAGAAGCGCTTGTTGCCGGGCAGCGGCAGCTTGGCCAGATGGCGGGCGAAGGGCAGGGAATCCCAGCGCAGCGGACCCTCGTGGCGCGGGATGGCGGCGATGGTGCGGGCCACATCGCTGTCGAGCGAGACGTCGAAGAGCGTGCGGGCCACGATGGCGAGGGTCAGCTCGGTCATCTCTGCCTGCAGATCGAGCCGGTCCCCGTCCTTCCAGCCCGATTGGATGTCGTCGGAGAGCTCGGCAAAGGCACGGCCGTAGCCGGCGATGCGTTCGTGATGGAACATCGGCTGTATCAGCCTGCGCTGCTTGCGGTGGAACTTGCCATCGCTGGTGACCAGGCCGTTGCCGAGGATCACCTCGAGCGGGGCGGCCCACTTGCCGCGTCCGGCGCTCATGACGTCTTTCCCGAAGTTGCGGTGCGACGTGACCAGGACCTCGTGGACCGCCTCCGGGTCGCTGATCATGTACAACTCGCTCGAGGCGAGCGGGATGCGCACGACGGGGCCGTACTGGTCGCGCAGCCCGGTGAGGTAGTTCAGCGGATTGCCGGACATCGCGATCAGCGCGCGCAGCCGACCGGTGGGACCGGGGGCTGCGGTGGCCATGGGGGCGGTGGAGACCTGGGTCATCGAGGTGCCTTCCTGAGGTGCGGTCACGAGTGGCGCCGCGGGCTCGGCCGGCGGTCCAACGGGACTTAGGTGCCTTGGTGGTTGAGGGCCCGGCCCACCGGTGCGAGCAGGCCGAGAACCAGGTCCTGGACCCACTTGGGGGGCCTTGCGAGGGCGAACTGGTCGAACTCGCCGGCGATGACCGTGGCCCGGAGCACATGGGGGTGGCCATTGCGGTTGGTGTGGCCGTCGCCGGCCAGGCCCCAGAGGGTCTCCAGGAGTTCGTCGGCGCGCAGAGCGGGCGTCAGGGTGCTGAACATGCCTGCCGCGGCGTCCTGGTGGCGGTTGACGATGCGGTGCGAAACGCCCGGCGGTACGACATGGACCTTGCCCGGCTCGGCGAGGATCTCCTTGCCGCCGATCTCGATGCACACCGAGCCGTGCGGGTGGCTTCCGGCGTGAGCTCCATGGACACGGGGGGTCACTCCCTGACGAAGCGTTGGAGGGCGAGCGAGACGTTCTGCCCGCCGAAGGCGAAGGAATTGGAGAGGGCTGCCTGGACCTCGTACGGACGAGCGGTGTTCGGCACGTAGTCGAGGTCGCACTCGGGATCGGCCGCGTCCTGGTTGATGGTGGGCGGGATGACCCCGCGGTCGATGGACAGGGCGCAGAACGCCGTCTCGGTCGCGCCGGACGCGCCCAGCAGATGGCCGGTCATCGACTTGGTGGAGCTGACGGCCAGGTTCCCACTGTGCCTGCCGAAGGCGGACTTGATCGCCTTCGTCTCAGCGGCGTCGGAGAACGGGGTCGAGGTGCCATGGGCGTTGACGTGGTCGATCTCGCCGGGCTTGAGGTCGGCCTCGCGCAGCGCGGCGAGCATGGCGCGGGCGGCACCCTGCCCGGTGGGATCGGGGGCGGTGACGTGGTAGGCGTCGCTGGTCTGACCGTAGCCGCAGATCTCGGCGTAGACGTACGCGCCCCGCGCCTCGGCCGACTCCGCGGTCTCCAGGAGCAGCATGGTGGCGCCCTCCCCCATGACGAAACCGTCCCGGTCCGCGGTGAACGGGCGGGAGGCTCGGCGGGGTTCGTCGTTGCGGCGGGACAGCGCGCGCAGGTTGGCGAAGCCCGCGATCAGCGGCGAGGCGATGCATGCCTCGGAGCCGCCCGCCAGTGCGGCCCCGGCATAGCCGTCGCGGACCATGCGGTAGGCCTGCCCGATCGCGTCGGCCGAGGAGGCGCAGGCTGTGACCGGTGCGGCGCCGGGGCCGCGGAAGCCGAAGCGCTGGGCGACCGTGCCCGCGCCCATGTTGATGATGGAGCTGGGCACGAAGAACGGGGAGACCATCCGGGGTGCCGCCGCGTCCTTCAGCACCCCCTCCCTCATGGTGGCGGCGCCGCCGATGGCGCTGCCGATCACGGTGGCGGCGCCGTCCCGGTCGATGCCGTCGAGGCCCGCGCGCTCCACGGCGAGTTCGGCCGCGGCGATCGCGAAGTGGCAGAACCGGTCGAGGCGTCTGGCCTCCTTGGCGGTCAGCCAGTCGGTCGGGTCGAAGTCCGTCACCTCGGCGGCGATGCGCACCGGCAGCCGGTCGGCGTCGAAGCCCTGGATCGGTCCCACGCCGGAGGTTCCGGCGAGCAGCCGCGTCCAGACCGTCTCGGTTCCGACGCCGAGCGGGTTGACCATGCCGATGCCCGTCACCACCACCCGGTGGCGACCGGGGACGGTGCTCATACGGGCTCACCCGTCTCGGCGAGCCCGAAGAGGGACTCCATCCGCATCGCGAGGCGCACATCACCCTGGATGTGCAGTCGGCCCTTGAGCAGCAGATCCATGCCCTGGGCCGCGGCGGAGGCCATCTCCACGAAGCTGACCGCGTCGAGGGCGAGGGTGACCGCGGGGGCGCCCGAGATCCCCGTCTCGCGCACGTCGCAGGTGTCCTCGGTCAGTACGAGGTCGTACGCGACGGTGTCGGCCGGCGGCCTTCCGACCTCCCAACGGGCGGTCTGCGGACCGTCCATGGGGCCTCCGGTGTACCGCTCGGGCATCTGCTCGAAGACCGTGCGCAGCACGGCCTCGCCGTCGGGTGTGGCCAGCCAGGCCGCCAGGTCCTCGCGCGGCAGCCCGGCGAGGGCGGCGCGGACTTCGGAGAGCGTGCCGGAGCGCAGTCCCGCGAGTCGCTCCGGGGAGAAGGTGGGTCCGGCCGTCATGAGGGCCCTTCCGCTCGTGCGGGCACCGGCCCGCTGTTGACTGTTCGGTCGACGGCCTGCCGGAGTTCCTCTCGTGGTGCGGCGCCGGGCAGCCGGGCGAGGACATGGCCGTCGGGCCGTACGAGGACCGCTTCGGCCCCCTGCAGGGCGTAGCTGTCGGCGAAGGCCCCGCTGACATCGCGCAGTTGGGGCCCGTCCGCAGTGATCACGGCTGTTGTGAGGGGCAGGCCCAGGACGGTCGGGCTCTCCTGCGCCACTTGCTGCCAGACGGCTCCCTCGGCCCCGGTGAGCAGGGCGAAGCCGGTGCGGGCCAGGTCGGTCGTGGAGATCCGGTCGCCGGCCCGGTCGAGCCAGGCGTGCGGGGCCCGGTGGCCGGCCTGGGCGGTCGGCCGGTAGTTCACGATGTCCTGGACCACCGGCTCGCCGGGGCCTGGTGCGTAGGTGAAACCCAGCGTCTGCCCCTCGAAGTCGAAGTGTGGCCGGTGCTGTTCGATGTTCCGGGCGAACTCCGCCGGGTCGGCGTCGGATTGGAGCAGCGCCCGCTTCTGGAGGGCGTTGCGCTCGCTGTACCGGGCGTTGAACTCCGCGACCGGGCGCCGCTCACGCTCGTACGAGTCGAGCAGCGTGTCGGGGGCACCGCCGCGCAGTACCGCGGCCAGCTTCCAGGCGAGGTTGTGGGCGTCCTGGATGCCGGTGTTCATGCCGAAGCCCCCGGTGGGCGGGAAGGTGTGGGCGGCGTCTCCCGCTGCGAGCACCCGGCCGTCGGCGCTGCGCCAGGAGACGAGCCCGGTGGAGCCCATCACCCAGTTCCGTACGGAGTGGATGCGCAGCCCGCCGAGCGCTTCGCCCGACTCACCGATGGCGGCCTCGATCAGCTTGTGGTGATCGACGTCCGCCTCGAAGTAGGTGTGTTCCTCGTCGGCGGTGAGGGCGGGGATCTCCAGGAGCCATTCGCCGCGCTTGGGGTCCACGGTGATGAGGACGCCCCGCACGGTGTCGTTGAGCACCCAGTACAGGGCGCTCTCCCGGCCCGCCGTCCAGGGCGAGAGGTCGGCGCTGAAGTGGATGTCGAGGAGCCTGCCGAGGGGCGTGGCCGTGGTCCGCCGCAGGCCCACCGTCTCGCGCAGCGGGCCGTGCAGCCCCTCGGCCAGGATGGCGTAGCGGGCCTCGACGACGGTGGGGCGCTCGCCCCCGGCCGTCACCCTGACACCGGTCGGAGTCCGGGTCAGCTCCTCGGCCCTGACGCCGCGGATCACTCGTGCGTTCTCGGGGAGCCGGTCGACGAGCAGCGCCTCCACCCGGTTCTGCGAGCAAATGACGGGAAGTGCAGGGCTGTTGGCCACGCGCTTCATCAGAGCGTGCGCCGAATCGATGATGTCGAGTCCGGCGAGTTCGGTGCCGGCGAGCTCGGTGCACCAGGTGATGCGCGCCGTGTTCTCCAGGGACACGCCGGCACGGCGCACCTCGGCATCGACGCCCAGGTGCCTGAGCAGCTCCATGGTGCGCGAGTTGATCACCGTGGCGCGTGGGTGACCGGACGGTGCGGGGCGCTGTTCCAGGACGACCGTGCGGACGCCGTATCCGGCGAGGAAGTGGGCCGCGGCGAGGCCGGTGGGTCCGGCACCGACCACCACGACGTCGGCCTCCAGCTGCGTGGCCGCCTCCGGCGGATGCGGTACGGCTGCGGTCATCGGCGCACCTCCGCAAGACGGGCGACGACCGGCGCAAGGCGCCGGGCCACCGCGGCGTCGAAGCCGGCCTTGAACAGGACGCGGGCGACGACGACCGCGGGCAGCCCGGCCAGGATGGCGCCGGCCAGCCAGAGCACGAACACCCCGGTGAGTGCGGTGCGTTGGGCCTCGACACGCCGGCCGGCGGCGCGGATGACCGGGCCCCAGACCCGGAAGACCTTCCCGGCCAGGAGGTCGGCCGCGGCCAGCGGATAGTGCACGGGGGCCGCGTCATGGGCGGCAAGAACGTCGCGGACCCGGTCGGCCAAGGCCTCCTCAAAAGCGGTGCGGGACGCGGGTCCGTCCTGTTCCGGGGCGAGTTCGGGTTGCGTCGGGGCGAGTTCGGCGATGCGCTCGCCGAGGAGCGCGAGCCGGTCCAGCTCGTCCATGCCGACACCGGCGCGCGGGAACCCCCAGGACGCCTCCCGCTTGCCGGCGAGCAGCCAGCGCAGCGTGGTGACGAAGGTGACCCCGGCGGAGGCGGTGTCCACCGCGGCGATCGTGCCCAAGTAGCGCCCGCCCGCGGCCTGGAGCAGCCGCTGCACCTCGACGGCGGCCGAGTACCACATGCTCCGGCACGCCACCAGGCCGACGACGGCACGCCCGTCGAACGCCTTCGGCTCGGCACCGACGAGCGCCCGCATGGGCAGCGCCGGAGCCAAGTACCAGACGGGGAAGGCAAAGACGACCAGGTCCGCATCGTCATCCTCGGCCACCGGAGGCCGGGCGGTGATCTCGGGTGCCCCGTCGGGGTCGACAGAGGCGGGGAAGACACCGAAGAAGCGGCGTACGGGCCAGGGGAAGGGAAAGGGTTCCCGCGGCCTGATCTCGACCTTGCGTATCTCCCAACCCGCCTTTTCCAGCGGGTCGGTGACGGCGGAGACGGACTCCAGGAGCTGACCGGTCTGTGAGTACCAGTAGACCGTCACTCGGGGCTGTGCACCCACGACGTCAGGCCTCCCCGGCGGATACGGCCGTCAGATGCGCGAAGGACACCGCGAACCGGCCGGACTCGGGGACCATCACCAGGAGCTTGTCGCCGGGGGACACCAGGCTCTCGCTGAGCATCTCCTCCAGGATCACGTAGATGCTGGCGGAGCCCATGTTCCCGACCCGGGGCAGATTGCTGTACCACTTCTCGAGGGAGGGTCCCCTGACCTTCTTGTGCTCGATCTCCTTGACCACCATGGACTTCATGCGCTCGCTGGAGTAGTGCGCGGGGAACCAGGCGAGCTCGTCCGGGTCGAAGCGGCCCTCGTCGAGCAGCCGCTGGTACTCCTTGACCCCGACCCGCACGAGATGCGGCAGCAGGCCCAGGTTCTGGCGCAGCGCCAGCGCGCCGTCGGCGGCGGCCTCGGACGCGGAGGGGTAGTCCCACCAGACCTGCTCCGCCGAGTTGTCGGCCGAGCCCATGTACATGCAGGTCTGCTCGGTGTTGGCGTAGGAGGTGAGCGAGATCCAGTCGATCCGCAGGCTCACCCCGTCGGCCGCCGGGCGGTCCTGTACCACCGCGGCACCGGCGCCGTCCGAGAGCATGTAGCGCAGGAACGCCATCTCCATGGCGATGGCACCGTCGTCCGAGACCGGCCGGACGTCGGCGAACCGGTCGCTCCTCAAGAAACGCGAGGCCAGTTCGGACGCTGAGGCGACCGCGTTCTTCTTCTCCCCGGCCGCCACCTGGAGGTAGGCGTTCTTGAGCGCCATCATCCCGGAGCTGCAGATGCCGTGGGTGGTGACGATCTCGCAGGGTGGGCTGCCCAGTTCGCCGTGGATGCCGCTGGCGATGCCGGGCGCGATGAGATCCGGGACGGTGGTGGCCGCCGCGATGAGGTCGATGTCGTCGAGGGTGATATCCGAGCGGTCCACCGCCTGGCGGATCGCCGCGACCGCCATGTCGGTGGTGGAGAACAGGGTCTTTTGCTGCTTGTCGATGGCGTAGTGCCGTGACTTGATCCCGCAGTTGGCGAGTGTCAGTTCGCGCAGCCCCGAACTCGCTTGGCCCACGCTGCCGATGTAGTCCTCGATCTCCTCGTTGGGCACCGGTTCCCCGGGCAGGAAACGTCCCATGGCGGTGATGTAGGCAGGCAATGCAGAGTCTCCCCGTGATCTAGGCGATTGCTGCGGTTTCGATCTTGGAGACGGCGAAGTCCAGGACGTCGCCGACGGTGCGGATCGAACCGAAAAAGCGCTCGTCGTCCATCGAGATGCCGTACGCACCCTGAAGGGTCTGCGCCATGGCGACGAGGTCGAGTGAGTCGATGCCGATGTCGTAGTACAGATCGGATTCCACGGAGAGTTCATCCGGGTCGGCATCGCACTTGGCCAGGAGGAATCCCGTGATATCTGCGTAGAGGTCGGTCCTCAAAGACATGTTCACCTCCCGTGCCCCACCCTCTGTGCGGCACGGGATGCACTCTGGCCCAAGCCGCTAGGCGCTCACTCTCGGTGCCCTTGAGCGGACCGATCACGCAGGCTCCGGCGAGATGGTGGAGCTGCTGGAAGTGGTGCGCGTCAACGCCGCTCGTCTCGACCTGGACGGGGAACATGGGGAAGCCGTGGACGGCGCCCTCGCGGCCGTCCTCGGCCGGCACCCGGCCACGCCCCTCTTCGGCCCCCCTTCGGGGCCTCCACCCCTGCCCTGGCCAACAGCCGAAGGAGCCCGTTGACCACTCCGCCGACGGGGCGGGCACGCGGCACACCAAAGAGGTGGGGAAGAAGGGGGTCGGCGGGGCAGTCAGCGGGCACGGTCCGGACGTTGTCCCTGACCCGAGCCCACAGGGCCAGGGCGCGGGTGCGCCGCTGGTGCGCATCCATATCTACTCGTACTCCAAGTCGTTCAGCAGCACGAGGACGTCGGTCTGCTCGTCCGGGCTGATCGTCGGGGCCGTACTCACGGCGTCTGTGGACGAGGGGACAGCTGTGGAGGGCTGTGGCTCGTGGTTGTGCCGGTCGACCCCACCGGGTCACGGCCAGGGCAGGTCCTTCGGCCGGCGCCATGGCTGCGGGCCGGTGGGGTCGGGTGGCCACCGGGCCGCGGGTACCAGATGACGTGGTCGTGGTGGACAGCCAGCCGGCAGCTTGCGGATCTCCTCTGCCTCTCGCCGTAGTTCTGCGAAGTGCCGCTCGGTGCACGCGGGACAGGCGGGTCGGCCAAAGGGGGGCGACACTGGTGTGGCGTGGACACGGGTCCTCCTCACAGCCCGCGAGGTGGAGGAGCACTGACTGGGGGAAGTCGTCCTCGACGCCGGCGCGGCGCAGCATCTCGGCGATGAGGCCGGCGAGGTGGCGGTCCTGCTCAGCCTGAGGCAGATCCAGGTACTCGCGGATCGTCATGGCCTTACCGGTGAGCGTCGCGGCCAACGCCTGGCGCATCACGCGGTCGGTGGTTCGCCTCGTTGATCTCACGGCTCGTGCCCTTCTTCGTCGTCATCAGCGAGCGCCTGGGCGAGTGCAGCGCGGGCATCAGGATGGTCGGTACGGGCTGTGTTGAGGGTGTCGGCGAAGGGCTGTCACGCATCCGCGCCGGCCAACTCCTCCAGACTCATCGGCTCGGCTTCGTCGGCATCCGGCTGCGGGCGGGGGATGAAGCCCTGGAGTGCGCGTGCGGCGGCGACGAGCAGCGTGCCGGCCTCCTTCGGCGTCACCTCCCGGCCGACGTCCGGGTCCGGCAGTTGCGGGCGCACGCCGTCGATCAGCAGCCGCATCCCTTCCAGGGCAGTGGTGATCGCGTTGGCATTCGTTCACTTCAAGCAGCAGCGTCTGTCCATCGGTTTGGGTGCCTATGGGCGGTCAGCGGGGCCGTGGATGTTCATGAGAAGTGACGTCAGATCTTAGGCTCTGGTCCACTTCGTGTGGTCGCGTACACAGGGTGACTGTTGATCTTCGCCTCATGGTGGTTTTAGCGGTCGTAGGCGGTCAGTGCGCGCATGACTGACTGGCCGCGCATGAACCTGGCTCCCCTCATCGGGCCCCTTGGAATCAATCATCTAGGCTGGCGCGGTGACTGATGAGCAGGAGCGGGTGCAGCCGTCGGGAGTGTGGGCCACGGCGGTGGGGGTGGCCAGGGTGCGGGCGCTGGAGACCGAGCGGGTGAACGCGTTGTTCCGCGACCCACTGGCACAGGCCTTCGCCACCGCCGGCGGCTTGTGGCCCTCCTTGCCGCCGCTGCCCGATGACGAGGCCGCGCGACGCCGCCGGCTGGCCGTGTCGTTCTCCATCGTCATCAGGACGAAGTTCCTCGACGACCTGTTGCAGCAGGCCTCCGCGTCCGGGGTCCGGCAGGTCGTGCTGCTCGGCGCCGGCATGGACAGCCGGGCCTTCCGGATGGACTGGCCCGAGGGCACCCGGCTGTTCGAGGTCGACACCGCCGCGCCACTGGACTTCAAGGCTTCGGTGCTGCGCCAGGAGCGGGCCGTCGCACGCTGCGAGCGGATCACCGTCGCGGTGGATCTGCGTGAGGACTGGCCAGGCGCGCTGGCCGCCGCAGGGCACGACCCGGCCTTGCCGACCGTGTGGATCGCCGAAGGACTGCTGATCTATCTGCCCGAGGACGCGGTGGAGCTGCTGCTGGCCCGGATCAGCGCGCAGTCGGCGGCAGTCAGTCGGATGGGGCTGACGTTGGGCTCGCGCGGCGTGATCGAGCGCTTCGGCGCGGACGCCGTGCCGGGATCGGCGGCGTCCATGTGGGTCTCGGAGATGCCCGACGACCCGGTGGGCTGGCTGGCCGGGCACGGCTGGGAGGCCGACAGCCACACCCTGCGCGAGCGCGCTGCCGCCTACGGTCGCCCGATCAGCACCCCGCCGCAGCGAGAGGAGCGGCCCGGCGGACTGATCTCGGCGGTCCGCCGGTAGAGCGCCTCCCGGTTCCCTGGGTGATCGATTCCAACCGGGTCCCTGATGAGTGGAGTCAGGTTCATGCGCGGCCAGCCGGCCTTGCGCGCACTGACCGCCTACAACCACTAGAGTTCGCCCGAAAATCGCCTGGCTGGATGGTGGTGTGGTCGACTGTCCTTCGCCGTGAACGAAGTGCTGCCGCAGTTGAACGAGCTGCTGTTTTCCTCGGTCGAGGGCGTGTTGGTGGAATCGGTCGAGGTGATCGACACGGTCGCCCCTACGACCGCGGGGCGGGCGGCCTGTCCGGGGTGCTGGTCGGGGCGAATACACGGCTCCTACCTGCGATTTCCTCGTGATCTGCCGACGGCGGGCAAGTTCGTCGTGGTGTCGTTGCGGGTGCGGAGGTTCGTCTGCGAGGAGGAATCCCGCGAGCGCATCACCTTCGCCGAGCAAGTACCCGGTCTCACCCGCAGGTTCGGGCGACGGACCGAGCGGCTGCAGTCGATGCTGGTGTCGGTCGGTCTTGCGCTCGCGGGCCGGGCCGGCGCCCGGATGACGGACGCCTTCAAGGTTCCGGTCGGAACACCCTGTTGAGGCTGATCGCCTCGCTTCCGGACCCGGCCACCGCAGTACCCCGCGTGGTCGGCGTGGACGAGTACGCCCAGCGCAAGGGCCCTTACGGAATCGTGCTCGTCGACGTCGAGACGCGTCGCCCGGTCGACCTCCTTCCCGATCGGGAAGCGGACACGCTCGCGGCCTGGCTCGCCGAGCGGCCCGGCATCGAGATCGTCTGCCGTGACCGGGCGCCCTTCCTCGCCGAAGGTGCCACCCGCGGCGCCCCGCAGGCCCTCCAGGTCGCCGACCGATGGCATCTTGGCACAACCTGGGCGAAGCCGCCGAGAAGTACGTCTACCGGCACCGTGGCTGCTTGCGTCCCACGCCGGCCCAGCCTGAGGAACCGCAGGAAGAGGCGGAGCCAGCTGCGTCGCCCTGGCCGACAGGACACCGGTTCGCCGAACGCACCCGCGCCAAGCGCCCCACCATCCACGCTCTCCTCGCCGCCGGGCACAGCAAGCGGTCCGTCGCCAGGCTGCTCGGGATGACCCTCAACACGATCTTGCGTTCCTCCCCGCGCCGCTACTGCGGAGGAGATGTTCACCAGGCAGTGGCAAAGCCGTGCGACCAGGCTCGATGGCGACAAGCCCTACCTCGATCAGCGTTGGCAGGAAGGCTGCACCAACGCCTGGAAACTGTGGGAGGAGATCAGGGAACAGGGCTGTCCCTGCGGCTACGCCAGTGTCCGTGCCTACGTCAGCAGGACGCTTCGCGGCAAACCGCAACCGGTCGGCCCCCGCCCGCCGTCAGCCTGGGCCGTTACGCGCTGGATCCTCACCCACCCCGACGCCCTACCCGAAGGCGACCGGCTCCAGCTCAAAGCCGTCCTGGCCAATTGCCGCGAGCTGACGGCACTTGCCGAGCACGTGCGCTCCTTCGGGCACATGGTCGCTCACCTCCAGGGTGACCAGTTGCCGACCTGGATCGAATCGGCTATCTCCACCACCGAACTGCCCAGCCTCCGGAGCTTCGCCCAACACCTCGAACGCGACCTCGACGCCGTCACCGCGGGCCTCACACCGCCCTGGAACTCCGGCGTCGTGGAGGGTCATGTCAATCGGATCAAGATGCTCAAGCGCCAGATGTTCGGCCTCGCAGGATTCGATCTCCTGCGCAAACGAGTCCTGTTGGCGTAACCGAGAGTCACGCGACCGCACGAAGTGGACCAGAGCCACGACTCGTGAATAAAGCCAGCGCGGCCCTGGCCGTGACCGGCATCGTCATCCTGGACAGGTCACCGCCAGTGCGCACGTGAACGTGGACACATCAGCGGGTGACGCACTGCACCAGCGCCCGCTCTGGTCGTCTTGGCCCGTCCCGGACGCACGCCGCGCGACCCGGTGCGGCTGACCGCCCGCACTGCCCGCCGCGAAGCCCAACGGTGCCCCGGCCGGTTCTTTCGGCGCCGTCGGAGGGCGCCCGGCAACGAGACCGGCCTCGCGCCGACGCATGAAACGGCACTGCTTGGCCGATGAGCCGTGGCGGCCCGATGCGCCGCGTGGCATGTTGGCAGAGGCTGGAAGGGAAACCGGACAGGCAGGCAGCAGTGGTCGCTCGACAGGGAGGCGCGGCAATGACTCAACCGGTCGTGGTCGGAGTCGACGGCTCACCGTCCAGCCTGGACGCGGTCGGGACAGCAGCACGCGAGGCCGCACTGCGCGGGACCGGCCTGCGGCTGGTGCACGCCTTCGGGTGGCCCTCGATCCACCCACCGCCCGGTGTGCCGCCCTGGACCCCTGCCGCGGCGGGGGTGCGTGAGCTGGTGGACGGCACTCTGGCCACCGCCGAACAGCGGGCCCGCGAGGCCGCGCCGCACCTGGACATCATCCGCGAGGTCACCGTCGGCGAGCCGCTGATGGTGCTGGAGATCGAGTCGCG
Source organism: Streptomyces sp. NPDC025638 (assembly GCF_055558775.1). Classification (NCBI taxonomy): domain Bacteria; kingdom Bacillati; phylum Actinomycetota; class Actinomycetes; order Kitasatosporales; family Streptomycetaceae; genus Streptomyces; species Streptomyces sp. NPDC025638. The sequence goes on from NZ_JBVHLX010000030.1 coordinate 54,490, forward strand.
CACCGCCTCACTCGTCGTGGTGGGCAGCCGCGGCCTGGGCGCATTCGGCAGCCTGCTGCTCGGCTCCACCGCCGTGCACCTGGCCGCCCACGGCCGCTGTCCCGTGCTCGTGGTACGGGGCGGGCCAAACCCGACAGGTCCGGTGCTGCTGGCGGTGGACGGCTCACCGGCGGGCGAGAAAGCCGTCGGTTTCGCCTTCGCCGAGGCAGCCATGCGCGATGCGGACCTGCTGGCCCTGCACGTGTGGAACACCTGGAACGAACGGGCCTACGAAGGGCCCGGCGACCAGTTGAACATGGTGGTCGACATCGAGCGGCTGCGTGCCGAGGAGCAGCACCTGCTGAACGAGACACTGTCCCCGTGGCAGGGCCGCTATCCCCAGGTCGCCGTGGAGCGGCGCCTGCTGCGCTCCCGGATCCGCACGGCCCTGATCGACGCAAGCCACAACGCCCAGCTGGTCGTGGCCGGCGCACGCGGACGCGGCGGCTTCACCGGCCTGCTGCTCGGCTCGGTCAGCCAGGCCCTGCTCCATCACGCACACTGCCCTGTCACCGTGGTCCGCGGTAACGAGTGACCACGCTCTCCTGCCCGTAGTGGTTCGGCTGTCCGCCTTGGAGGACCTGGCACAGGCACCGAAAATCCGGCCCGGATTCAGACAGACGACGAGGAACGCGTCGCCGACGGACGGCACGCTCGGAGCGGACTTGTAAGTCGGCCCAGCCGGGTGCGTCCTTGACCTGCTCGTAGCTGCGCTCAATCCACGGCCACTGCCGGTGGAGACGGGCGATTTCGGCGGCACGCCTCTGCCCGCCTGCGTCTGGCCAATGCCAGGCAGCGGGTGGTCAGTACGAGAGATACAGGGTCAGCTCGCCGCCCGCCTGGGCGGTGTGGGCGATGCGGGCAAAGCCACGTGCTGCTGCATACAGGCCGGTGCCGCCGGTGATGGCAACGCAAAAGTTCTCAGGCGGCGTGCCGACAGGGGTGGTCTGCATGTGCTGCCACGTCAGCTGGCCTTGGGGAAGGGCGAAGGTACCCACACAGTGGGTGGTGTCCGCCGCCACGCGCGTGCATACCGCCGCCTCGGTCCCGTATGCAAGGCCATCACGGAAGAGGTCCGCAGTGATGATGATCTGATCACCGATGCTCGTGTCGCCACTTCCGACGGCGACCCGACTGATGCCGGTGCTCTTCGAGGTCAGGCTGATGACGTCGGTGACCTCTCTCCCTTGTTCCGAAACGACGGGGTCGTCCTCGGCAGGGGCAGGAATCGAAGGCATGTACCACTACTTCCGTGTCCGGGCTCCTCCACAGGTGAGCCATCCTTGGCATGAAGACTCAGCTCTGACGCTCCCCGCTCACCACCATTGGTCCATTCGGGTCTGTGCATCACTTGGGACGGCACACCTTTCGCTGCGGCCGTCCTTCCCACCACCATCACGCCGCGCGAGGCACGATGCCACTCGGCGAACGCACAAGAGGGACGACCACTCGATGGTCATTGGTACGGACGGAGAAGGGCCCGCCCGCAGCCGTCGCCCAGAACCCGAACGCGACCGTTCAGGCTCCCGACATCCAAGCGCCAACCGAGCGCACCATTCCCTGCAGATCCGCAGCAGGCGCTTGCCCTCGTCGTCTTCGATCTCCCGGACGCGTACTCGTTCTGTCACCCGGACAGCCTGGCGTGACGGCGCTTGCCGGACCAGGATTCGAACGGTGGCATCCCGTCACAACAGGACGAAAGTTCTCTGATGCGGCGCTCTATCTGGCTCTTGAGGGGCACGCCGGCCCGTTCGATGCGAGCTTGTGGCGCGACGGTCGCTGAGGTGGCTTTGGTTGGTCAGCCTGCTGTCGGGCTCTGCGGGACCTTCGCTCGCATGAACCCGTGGCTCCGCTCCACTTTCGCCACATGCAGCGTGTAGCTCTGGTACCACTCGGCCTGCCCGCGCTTTTGCGCCGCGAGGTGCTCGGCGTTGCACCGCCACTGGGTGAGGGCGTCGACGTCGCGGAAGTACCCGACGGTAATGCCCAGCCCACCAGGAGTCTGCGCGTGGTCCATCCCCAGGAACCCAGGGACGCCCTTCACCAGGTCTTCCATGCGTGCGTTGGTCTCGCTGTAGCCGCTCTGGTCCTGGGTTCGCACCGTAGTGAAGACAGCCACGTAGTAGGGGGGTTCATACGCCTCGACGGGCGCGACAGGCGCTTCCGCGTGATTGCTCATGGCGCCACCGTAAGGCGGGATGCGCCCAACGATCCAGCGTCTTTGCTGAACGGGATACATAAGGGATCCGGCCCTTGGCCGTAGATGTGAGAGCTCTCCTCCAGCTCCCGGAAACGGCCACGAGCCCACCGGCTCAGAGGAGTGCTCAGAGGCGGCTCCGGAACGGTGGGAACAGGTCGGACACGGGTGTCAGGACGGGGATGCCGCGGCATCGTCCTGTGCCCCCGGCGTACGCTCCGCCTTCGCTGTGCCGACCGCTGACGGTTGGGAGCCGAGAATGTCGAGGAGGACGAGGGCGTCGTATTCCGGTGTGCCCGGCTCGGCGTAGTAGGTGACCAGGCGATGCCCTGGTATGCCCTCCAGCTCCATGGACTGGTAGCCGAGGGTGAGGTCGCCGACCTCGGGGTGATGGAAGGCCTTGCGGCCATGGGATCGGCCCTTGACGTCGTAGCGTTCCCACAGCCGGGCGAAGTCCCGGCTTTTGACCAGGAGTTCACCGGCCAGTTGGGTGAGGTCGGGGGCGTCGGGGTCGGTTCCCGCCAGGGCAAGCAGGAGGGCGACGCAGCCGCGTACCTGGTTGCCCCAGTCGTCGAAGAGGTCGGGCAACGGGGTGGAGGAAGACGTAGCGGGCCGGATCGCCGAGACCGTGCACCGCCGGTTCGGCGTCGAGTACACCCTGGCCGGGCTGGACCTGCTGCTGCACCGCATCGGCTGGAGCGTGCAGGTCCCCTCCCGCAAGGCCACCGAGCGGGACGAGGCGAAGATCGCCGTTTGGAAGGACGAGCAGTGGCCCGTCATAAAAAGAGGGCGGCGGACTTGGGCGCCTGGCTCTGCTCCGAGGACGAAGCCGGCCAGTGCCTGAGGCCGCCCAAAGGCCGCACCTGGGGCCGACGCGGCCACACACCCGTCGTGCGGGTCACCGCCGCAGGCACCAAACGGCGGTTGGTCGACGCCCTCGCTGGGGCCGACCCCCGCGCCCTGGACGCGATCCGCCGGGCCAGGGCCGAAGTCCGCGACCGAATCTGGCAGTTGGCCGGGGAGCGGGCCCCGCACGCGAACGGTCAGGTGGTCGTGGACCTCGACGGGGTGCTGATCGTCGCGCACTCGGAGAAGGAGGACGCGCGGCCCACATGGAAGAAGACGTTCGGGCACCATCCGCTGGTCGCGTTCGTCGACCACGGCCGCGCAGGGTCCGGGGAGCCGGTCGCCGCGCTGCTGCGGCCGGGCAACGCAGGCAGCAACACGGCCGCCGACCACATCGCCGTCGCCCAGCAAGCGCTGGCTCAGCTCCCTCAGTGCCAACGGCGCGGGCGCCGCACCCTGGTCCGCACCGACTCGGCCGGGGGCACCCACGCGTTCGTGGGCTGGCTCGCCCAGCGGGGGCGTTGGCTGTCCTACTCGGTCGGCATGACCATCACCGAGCAGATCCACCACGCGGTCCTGCAGATCCCCGCCTCGGCCTGGACTCCGGCCGTCGAACCGGACGGCTGGGTGCGCGACGGGGCCTGGGTGGCCGACTGGGAGCGACATGTCAACGAGCAACGCCCCTTCCATCGGGCAGGGGCGTTGCTTGAGATGGTCTGTTTCAGGATGCCTTTTGGTCGGCGGGCTTCTCGATCTCGGAGGTCACCCGTGCCCCTCGGAAGAGCACCGGGAGCCACAGGAGACATGCCAGCAGGGGGACCGCGGCGTAGGTGGCCATGCCCACACTGGAGCCCAGCCCGTCCATGAGCGCGCCGAGGACGAGATAGCCGATGCCGATGAGCACCGACTCCACCAATGCGATCATCGACAGCAGGCTCGCCCGGTGGCGCGACGGCACGGCCTCGTTGAACACGTTGTCCACGATCACGGCGGTGATCTCGGGAATCCCGACCAAGGCCAGGAACGCGGCGATGGTGACCCGGACAAGGCCGAGGCCGCTGAGGCCGAGTGCCGCGGCGAGCGTCAGGAGGGACACCGGGACTATGACCCGATACCCGATGCGCCGGTCCGCCCGGTCCGACAGCAGCGGAGTGAGCCCGCCGGCGAAGAATCCCGCCGATATGACCACGCTGACCAATGCGGTGCCCGCTCCCTGATCGGAGAGGGTCTTCTGCGTAAAAATGATGTACGGCGTCAAAGTCGCATGCATCAATCCGGACACCACGACAAGCGTGACGAGCGCCGGGGTGGCGACCCGAAGCATCGCCCGCCATGCTGTGGCGTCGCCGTGCTCCTCGGCTCCGTCCTGCTCGTCCACCGCGTCCGCGCCGCGGATCTCGGGCACCCGTGACATCAGCACCACCACGGCCAGGACGAGGCACGCCGCCGAACCGACGTAGACGACTCCCCAGGAGATCTGCTGCAGTTGGCCGCCGAGGACGATGGCGGCTCCCGAGGTGACCGTCCCGAGCATGGTGAACCGGGACTTGATCTTGACGTAGCTGGCCGTTGCACCACGACGCACGAGCAGGTCGTACAGCAGGGCGGTGTCCGAGCCGGACACACATGCCATGCCCACGCCCTGCCCGAGGAACAGCGCCAGGAACACCCAGTAGTTGGAGAACGTCCCCTGGCCGAGCAGGCATCCAGCTACCAGCAGCTGCCCGATCACGATGCTGGCACGCCTGCCGATTCGGTCGGCGATGACTCCCGTCGGCAACTCCGCAAGTCCGCTGACCAGGAAGAGCAGTGTCTGCAGTAGGGCCACTTGCTCGGCGGAGAAGCCTCGCTGCTGAAGGAAGAGGACGAATACGCCGCGCTGGAACAGCGTGTTGGAGAGCACGGCGTATACGTAGAACGGGCGCGTGACACTTCGTGCTGCATTGTCGACTGCAGCCGACCCGCTAAGGGCCTCCGTGGTGCCGGTCATGCTGCGGGCTCCCTGGTGACTCCGGTGATCATTAGCCTCGCGCTTCCACGAGTGGGCTTGTCCGAGTCTTGATCAAATAAGTGGAGAGTGCTGCTGACCTGCAACGATGGGACTTGTCGAGGGTCCTGTCAGCTGCAAGGAAAGAAGCACTCTCCAGGTGAACAAGGGTATCGGGTCGTATCCGCCTGTCCGCGTCCAGGGCAGCGGGGGCATGGCGGTCTCGCAGGCCGGTGGGGTGCTGCTGGTGAAGACCGTCCGCAAGTCGGGATTGGACACGGCGATATCGGCGGCGCTGATGCCGTGGCGCAAACCACGGGCGGTGCACGATCCGGGAAAGGTGCTGCTGGACCTCGCGCTGGCAGTGGCGCTAGGCGGCGACTGCCTGTCGGATGTGGCGGTGCTGCGGGCCGAGCCCGCGCTGTTTGGGCCGGTGGCCTCCGATCCCACCGTCTCCAGGCTGGTGGACACCCTGGCCGGGGCCGGCCCCCGCACGCTGACCGCGATCCGCCGAGCCAGGGCCGAAGTTCGTGAGCGGGCATGGAAGTTGGCCCAGGCTGATGCCCCCGACGCGAACGGGCAGGTGATCGTGGACATAGACGGTGTGCTGGTCCTGGCGCACTCGGAGAAGCAGGACGCCGCCGCGACCTGGAAGCGGACGTTCGGGCACCATCCGCTGGTCGCGTTCGTCGACCACGGGACGGCCGGGTCCGGGGAGCCGGTGGCGGGGCTGCCGCGGCCTGGCAACGCGGGCAGCAACACCGCAGCCGACCACATCGCCACGACGAAGATGGCCCTGGCCCAGCTGCCCATGAAGTACCGGCGCGGTCGACAGACCCTGATCCGCACCGACTCCATCGGCGGCACCCATGAGTTCCTTGACTGGCTGGCCACGCGCGGGCGGTGGTTGTCCTACTCGGTCGGGATGACGGTCACCGACGCTGTCCACGACGCGGTGCTGCGGGTCCCGACCTCGGCTTGGACGGCGGCGGTCGAGCCCGACGGCCAAGGCCGCGACGGTGCCTGGGTGGCCGAACTGGCCGGCGACGTCCTCAAGGGCCGGCCGACCGGGACGCGGCTGATCGTACGCAAGGAACGGCCCCATCCCGGCGCCCGGTTGCTGTTCACCGACGCCGACGGGATGCGCTTGACCTGCTTCGCCACCAACACCGCCGGCACCGCGATCGCCGCATTGGAACTGCGGCACCGTCAGCGCGCCCGCGCCGAGGACCGGATCCGCGCCGCCCGCGACACCGGCCTGCGCAACCTGCCCCTGCACCAGACCGCGCAGAACCAGTTCTGGCTGGAGATCGTCCAGATCGCTCTGGACCTCCTGGCTTGGATGCCGATGCTTGCCATGACCGGTACCGCCCGACGCTGGGAGCCCAAGCACATGCGGCTGCGGCTGTTCTCCGCCGCCGCGCGCCTGGTCACCACCGGCCGCCGACGCATCCTCCGCATAGCCCGCCACTGGCCCTGGATCGACACGATCACCAGCGCCTTCACCAGACTCCAGGCCCTGCCGAACCCCGACTGACCAGCAAAGCGACCCACCCCGACGAGCAGCTGAACGCCCCGGAGCCGTGGAACCCCGCGCTCACCCGACGCGACAGTCGGGCCGTCACCATGCTCACCATCACCCGACAAGCCGAAACGGCCCACCGGAAGAACCGACGGACCGTCACGAAACATCGAGGTTAAAGGCAATACCAGTGACTTAAGGGATTGGGTCCCAGCTTCGTGGGACCTTGACCGGTGGGTTGATCGGGGCGGTGCGCCAGTGCGGGGCGATGGCTGCG
>NZ_JBVHLX010000031.1:0-60204 GCF_055558775.1 Streptomyces sp. NPDC025638
CCCGCGGAGCGGGTATCCCAGCGCTGCGCGCTGGGAAGAGAACGCGGCCGCTGCGCGGCCGCGTAAACCCGCTCCGCGGGTTTACGGAAGGCGCTTCGCGCCTTCAAATAATTCCCGCTGCGCGGGAATTGGGATCTCCGCTGCGCTCCGATCCACCCGCCCGCTGCGCGGGCGGGAACCGTGAGGCTTCGCCTCACGGACAGGCCCCGCTACGCGGGGCAGCAACAGGAGAGGTGGTGATGCATCAACTCGGTTACCAGGTAGGATCACGAACCGAGAGACACCACCGGCGGAGGCCGGCCTTGGGGCGGTCAGTTCAGCGACCCAAGCGACTCACTCGCCGAACTGACCTGCCATCACCTGACAGACCATCCGGACGCTCCGTCAGAACATCTGCTCCAAGGTCGGTCATGCGCCGAGAATCGACACCGACCGTAGCACACGCAGTGCGGCCAGGGGAGTGTGTCAGCCATACTGATACACCAGCGCATCCGCGTCCTTGGGCAAAGTGATGCATCGGGTTGAATCACGAACAAATTCCTGTCCCCCAACTCCCGAATTTGGTGGGCCTTCTGGCGAGGAATCGAACTTGGAAGAATTGTTCCCGGGTCCTTCTTGTCGACCACGTTAATGGATAGAATAAGACGCGTCGGGTGAGCGGCAACTCATTCCGGCAACGTCTCTAGGAGAAGACAAAGGAGAGAAGAATGCAGCTCAAGCCGGTTTCTCTGGACGTCATCGCAGAGGCCCGCGAGGAGGCACACGCGGTCGTGATGACGCTCATGGCGCGGCTGGCGCCGGGTGAGCACGTCGTGCGGCTCGGGGTCGACATGGAGGGGCAGGAGCGCCCCTTGAGCGCGACTCTGCCGATCACCGTGGAGGGTGACGGCGGCGCTGATGACCTGGTGGGCGCGGAGCCCAAGTACCTGGACAACTTCGTCTTCCTGCTGACCTGCGGGCTGGCGCAGACCCTGTGCTCGGGCGTCATGTACCTGCGCTCTCCCGGTGCTGGCGGGAGCGCCACGGTGCAGGCTTGGCACTTGTGCTGGGGGGCGCTGAACGAGTGCCCGGCCGCTGAGGCGGCCGAGCTGCTCGGGGAGCGTGAACCCGGCGCCTACGTGGACGCGTTCGGCGTTCACTCCGCCGACGACGGCGACGACGAGGACGGGTGCGAGGCGGTCTACCCGCCGGTCGCCTACACCGTCCTGTAGAGGCCCCATGGGCCCGGGGTGGCTCCCCGGGCCCGCTCCTGCCCCGGTTGGCCCGCACGGGGCGCGGAGGGGTGCTGCGGATGGCGACCCGGCACCCCTGCGCACACAGCTCCCCTCCCCAGCCACCAACGCCGGGGAGGGGAGCGCAGCGGACCGTGTCCCACTGGGCGGGGAGCGCAGCGGACCGCCCTCACTTCCCCAGGGCGCGCAGCGCCCCGGGACACCCGCTCCGCGGGGGAAAGAATTAAAGCGAAATGCTGCGCCGCGCTTTACCTGATTGCCTTGTCGAAGGCGGGCTGGTTCATTATCGGAGGGGGTGGCGAATTAAAAAATGCTGGCGGGGAATTTCGGATACGAGCGGGTCGGCAAACCCTCTCCGGGAATTCCCTGCCAGCGTGTCTCTAGGAGAGACTCGTCTAGTGTAACGGGAGTTGGTGGTCGTGATGCTGCGCTGCGCACAGCGTGAGGGAGTGTCGGTGATGAGCGGGTATGACGCGTCGCGTCGGATCGTGGGCGGGCGGTGGGTGGTGAGCCGCGCGTGGGTCATGCAGCTCACCGGGGCGTCGGCGGCCACCGTGGCCCGCTGGAAGGCTCAGCGTGAGCAGTACCCGCCAGAGCGCCGGTTCCCGGAGGTGGCGTGCACGATCGGGCGCACCCGCTTCTACGTCCAGGAGGCCGTTGAAGCGTTCTGGGCGGCTTGGCAGGAGGACGTCGGCACTGGTCGTCTCCAGGCCGCTGGACGGCGCTCCGGAGACAGCCGTGGCAACCAGGGAGGCGGTCCCAGCCGCGCCCAGCGCGACCAGGCCGTGGCCGCCGCCCTCGAGGAGCTCCGGAGGGCCGGCGGATACCGGCGCGGCATCGCCGCGCAGCTGGCGCGCGAGCACGGCGGCCATGAGCGCGGCTGGCAGCGCGCCGTAACCGAAGCCCGCGCCCTGTACGAGCACGGGCAGGACCTGGACGACGCGGGACCGGCCCCGCAGCCGGCGCAGCCGTCACCCTGACGTCTGTCCGCGCAGCTGCGCCCGGCCGGCGCCCTGGTCCCCTGGTGCGCCGACTTGTCCGGCGCGGAGCGCGGAGGCCCCGCCGACGCGCAACACCCTTGAGGGCCGCCCGATCCCCCGAGGCTCCGCCACACCACGCCCGCCCTCCCCTTTTCCCTTTCTTCTTCTAGGCGGGGGCGTTGTGGGGTGCAGAGGGGGATGTCTGGCTCCCCGACCACGCCTTAAAGGCATGGTGACCTGCGGATACTCCGTCAGGCGCCGGGAGGGGGCGGACAGTTGTCGGCGGGGTTGTCGGAGAGGTTCCCGGCGGGGTCCCGGGCGTGGTCGGGGGCGGGGTTATCGCATCGTGACGCTGGTCGGGCCTTCGTGGTCGGTCCTCTGGTCGGGGCCGGCTGCTGGCCTGGACGGTACGCGCGGCGCCGGACAGAACGGCGCCGCACCGTACGGAAGGGACGACGGTGGCGATGCTGAACACGGACGCCGGCGGAGGAGACCGGCTGGCGCTGGCCGTGCTGGCGCAGTACCGGATGGCAACGACCGAACAGATGCATCTGCTGATCGCACCAGGGGTGCGGATCGAGCAGACGCGGCGCCGCCTGGCCAAGCTCCGCGACGAGGGCCTCATCGAGCGCATCACCCTGCCCCAGGCCGGCCGGACCCGGGTGTGGTTCGCCACCCAGTACGGCGTGGACGTCGCATCCGAGTGGCCCGAACTGCGGGACTGGCGGCCGCCGAAGCTGATCGCCGACCCCACAGCCGCCAGACTGCGGGTGGGCCACTCGCTGGTGGTGACGGAGACCGGGCTGGCCTTCCTGCAGGACGCCCGCCGCCGCGGCGACGTGTGCCAGCCCCTGGACTGGATCCCCGAGGTCTACCACCCCCTCGGCAGCGGCGAGGCCGTCATCCCCGACGCCCTCCTCTACTACCGCACCTCCGCCGACGGCGGATCGATGCTGCGGGCCTTCGTCGAGGTAGACCGGGCCACCATGGGACCCGAACGCCTCGCCGCGAAACTCACCACCTACGCCCGCCTCCACGACTACATCCCCGCACCCCCACCCGGACGCCCACGGACCGCCGTTGGGCAGCAGCTCCTGGAAGAGGACTGGCGGCGCCGCTACCCACTGTTCCCGCGGCTGCTGTTCGTCCTGGACGGCACCGGCCCAACCGGCGTCCAGACACGCATCCGCGCCCTCCACGCAGCCGCCTCGGAACTCGCACTGGCCAGCTTCCTGCGCAACGTCCCCGTCCTCGCGGCGCCATTGGTCGACCTGCTCCAGGGCGGCCCCTCCGCACCCGTGTGGCGCCCCGTCCAAAACCCCGAACACACGGTCCCCTGGAGCCAGACCCGGCACCCGTAGACAGCGCACGACACCGTCCCCCTCCCGGTCGTGGACGACTGCCCGGAGGACCCTGGAGTCGTGGCAAGGAAGAATGTCCGCAGATGCAGCCAGTGCGGCGGCCCGCTCCCCAAGGGCAGCCGCCGGTCACGTCGGTACTGCTCAGCAGCATGCCGCACAAAGGCCTGGCGGTGGCGGAGGGAACGCGAGGAGTGGTGGCGAAGCAACGCGTCGAGTTCGCCGCCGCCCTGCGGGAGGGCCGCCCGTACCGCCGACCGAAGGTCCGGTGCCCAGTCTGCAAAAGCTGGTGGTACGTCGGTGAAGCCACCGGCGGCAAACGCAAGCGGCAGTCTTTCTAGGCGGTCCCGCCGTTTTTCCACCGCTGCTGGGGCTGGTCGCTGTTGCAGGTGGTCAACATCAGCCGCTCGCCGCCGCCATCAGGCGGGGAGTCGACCTCCAGGCAACGCCCGCTCTCAGTGTTCTTCAGGGTCTGACCTCCCGTGGTGTTGCTTCCTATACGCCATTCCACGTGACCAGTTCCTCCGATGCCGCTGCAGTTTTCCAACACGGCCGCGTCGCCGTAAAAGGGCTCCGACAGGCAGTTTCCGCTCGCGCGGTTGACCAGCTCGAAGGTGCTGCCGGAGGAGCGTAAGGTCCACAAGTAGGCATCGCTGGAACTGCAGGTCCCCAAGCCGGGGTTGACGGTACCGTCACCGGATGACACACACTGGCCGGTCGAGACGTTCCGAAGGCGCGACACAGACCCCGGGGAAAGTGTCGTGGCCTCGGACTCCGCGGACGGCGGCGGCGCGGCCTCAGGGGGGTTCCCCGCACCGGTCTGTACCGGCTGAGTCACGGCCGCCGCGTTGCCGGATGCGCGCGCGGCCGGGCGCGACGGGGAGCGGGCGGCGGACGGCGACCCGGAAGGCGACGTTGACGCGGAGACCGACGGCGCCGGGGAGGACCGCTCCGGGCCCGACGGGGATGAGTCCGGCACGAGAGTGATGGCCGTGATCGTCCCGCCCGCCACGACAACGGGCACAATCAGCAGGCGCAAGCGGCGTGCACGTTGCTTGCGGATGTAGGTGACCTGGTCGGCGTGACCGACCGCCACTCCCCCATGGGAGGCGGTGATGTGCGGGGCCTGGCTGTCGTCTGCGGCGCCGAATCCCGCCACGTGCAGCAGTCTTCCGAGGAGTGCGCTGCGGCTACGGCGCTGTGGACCTTGCGGGCCGGAGGCGGTCAGTCCTGGGCCGCCCCCGGCTTCGGAGGGTCCACGCGCACGTCTCCGTTGACCACACCGGTGGCCACCCCTCCGCGTGTGGCCTTGATGATCACGTCGCGGCCAGCCGCGAGACCCCCCGCGCCGGCCAAAGCGCCGGAGCCGTGCTGCCGGACATGCTCGACCAGAGCCCGCAGTTCCTCGGCGGCCTCGTCCCTTTCGGGTTCCGGCAGATCCTGGAGCAGGTCCGTGAAACGCGTTTCCCAGGACAGGGACTGTGCGACACGTACCCGTTCCAGCACTCCCTGCGCGTCTTCGTCGGATGCCCGTGCGAGATCGGTGGCGGTCTGGTCGAGACGCTGCAATACCGCCTCTTCCCGTTGCCCGTCTCGCCCCAGGAGCCGGGCCACTGTTGTTCTGGTCCCGATCCAGGCATCGGTGCCGGCCGCCGTCACGACCGCCGTTCCCCCCGAAGCGGCAAGCACGACCAAGATTTCCGGCAACATCCAGATCCCCTATGACCAGTTGAGTGACGGACCTTCAGCCACGCCATTCAACACGCCTCGTCGGGTGAAGGGGCAACGAATCCGACAACGGTCAGGCGAGACTGCGCGGCCCGCGCTCCTGAGAGGACTCCGCACGAGCGGAGCACCCCCCGACGTCACCCAGGGACCCAAGGGCCCGCAGGCGGAGAACGTCACCAGGATCAGCTGACCAGCGGCCGGCCCCGTCCCGCCAGCCGAAGCTGGCGGGACGCTCTTGCGTGCGCACACCATCCCCGCGCCCGGGCGAATTGGTGAACAGCGAAGATTGACGATTTGCCACCGAAGTTTGACCGAAGCTGTTGAGCGTGGGGCCAGGGTTACCGTGGGGGATGTGAAGATCTCCGAGCTGGACCGGGCCCGGCTGAAGAAGTGGGCCAAGCAGCGCATCCCAGCACATGCGAAGGCGGAAATTGCGGTGGGGTGCACGGTGCGGGGTAGCGCCGCCGTGATCACCGAGGAGCGTGCGCCGTGGGACGGGGTCGGGCAGTGGACATCGCGACGGGTCGCCCGGTTGCGGCGTACTGATGAGGGATGGCAGGTGGACGGGGTGGACCGTAACGGCCGCTGGTATCCGTGCGATCACCTGCCGACGGCCCCGTCACTGGACGAGGCCCTGACTGTGCTGGGTGATCCCCGGCACGCGTTCTGGGGCTGACCCCACCGCTGGTCAGAACGGGTGGGGCTCGGCGGGTGCCGGGCCCGGGGACGACGGCGCCGAAGCGGAATCCGAAACCGGTCTGGCCGTCGGCGCGGGTCCGCTCTGCGAGGGCATGCCCTGGTGGTAGGTCTTGGTGACCTTGGCGGTCGCGTAGGTCAGGGAGACCGCGACGTCCTCGGCGTCGATCTCCATCGTGGTACGGCGCTGGCCTTCCTTGTCGTCGAAGGTGCGCTGCCGCAGCTTTCCGGTGACGATGACCCGCATGCCCCGAGTGAGCGACTGCGCGGCGTTCTCGCCGGCTTGTCGCCAGAGCGAGCAGCGCAGGAACAACGGTTCCCCGTCCACGAATTCGTTGCGGTCGCGGTCGAACACCCTGGGGGTGGACGCGATCGTGAACCCGGCCACGGGCATACCGGAGGCGGTGTGCCGCAGTTCGGGATCGGCAGTCAGGTTCCCGACCACCGTCACCAGCGTTTCGCCTGCCATGCCGCCGCCCCCCTTGCCTGTTACTGGATCTCTCCCACCGTACCGGCCCGGCGGACCCGCTGGCACGATGACCGGCATGACGAACCAGGAGAACACACTGGAGACGGCGGCTACGGCACTGCACGCTGCGCAAGAGGCAGTCCACACGGCCCGCCGGGGCCTAACCGCGGCAATCGTCAACGCGTACCGAGCTGGGGAGCCAGCCGCTCGTATCGCCGAACGCACCGGCATGAGCGTCATTGAGATTCGGAACCTGCTGGCCGCTACCCAGACCTCACGCCACGGCTGATCTCGGCAAGCCGGTGGTCAAACTTCAGCGGCAATGGATCACCATCGCTGTCACAGGTCACTCGGCTGTGCGCGCCGCCCGGCAAGCAGCGGAACCATCCGCGGGCGGTCAGTTGAGGACCTGGGCTTCAGCGACGGCGACCGTGAACGGTGTCTGGCGGACCTCGGTGAGCTGCCCGGCATCGCCACCGCCCCCGGTGACCTGCCAGTCGACCGTCCATGTGGCGGTGGCCGTGCCGTGAAAGCGTCCGCCGGCCGCGGTACTGGAGGTCTTGTCGTAGAGGTAGCCGCAGTCCGGTGACTTGGCCTTGCCCATCGACGGCTCGTACCGCGTGCCGGGCCCGTGACACACGGTGGGGGCCGAGCCGTCGCCCATGTCCCATGTGATCGTGGCAACCTTGGCCGTGGCCGTCACCGTCACGCCGCCCGCCGTAGCCGTGGCGGTGGCCGGTCCGTACGTCGTCGGCGTCTGATCCACCCACATCCACATGGGCATACCGACCACGTACTTCCCGCCCGCGCGGGGACTGGCCACCTTCGGCCCCACCAGTTTCATGGCGTCCACCGCGCGCTGCGCGAGGACCTCCGGATCGACCGCGGGCGCGGCCGGGGCCGCGCCATCGGGGATCCACGTGACACCCACGCGGCCGGTCTCTGGGCAATTCACCTGGTAGACCGCGCCCTTGCCGCCGCGCCTCTTGCCGTCCTGCATGGCCAGGTTGTCCGCCGGGGGCTGGGGGTTGAGCTTGGTGTAGGTGCACTTCGGCGCGTCCGAGCTGCTGGCGGGCGAGGAGCCGGCCGAGCCCTTGCCGCTGTCCGTCCCGCCCGTGCCGGGCGTGTTGTCGCCGTCCTGAGCGCACACCTTGACGTACAGGGTCGCCGCCTTGCAGTCGCCCGTGCCGATGCCGGTCCCGTCGTCGTCGGCGTGTGCAACGGGGGCGAGTACGCCGGCCGCCAGGACCACCGCGGCCGCCGTCGCTCGTCTCAGCACAAGCCGCCCCCTTGGGTGTTGATGGCGGTCACCATCCACCGCCCGTGCCACCGCTCCGCTTTCGCCGTGGCGACGTACCGCAGCGGCTGGGCGGTCGGCAGCGGGATCACCTTCTTCGCCTTCGTGTCGTACGTCTCGTACTTCGACAGGTCAACGCAGTCCGACAGCGTTGCCTTCGGGGTCTTTGCCGTCATGTCGAGGGCGGTCACCTTCGCGTCGTGGCCGACCTCGCCCCGCACAATGGCCCCCGACTTCTTGAGCCTGGCCAGGTCGTTCCGGATCTGACCGAGCGCGTCAAGGGTGGCGTACTTCTCCAGGGCCGTGCCCTTCTCCGAGGCCTGCCGGTACGCCTTCGCCTGCTCAGCCGTCATACCGTCGTAGACGGCCAGGACAGCCGCCTTCTCCGCGGCCTGAGAGTCCGCCGACGCCGACGCGGCCGGCCGTGTCGAACCCGCCGACGACACAGGCCTCGAGGCAGCATCCTTGTCACCGTCGCTGTGGCTACCGGAGCCACACCCGGCCAGGACCGCCGTGAATGTCACTGCGCATGCGCAAAGCCCAACCGTGCGCACCCTTCCGACAGTTCGCATCCGTCCCCCTACGTGCCCGTCGCGCGATGATCGCCACCGTAGCCGCTTCTGCACCGGTTGTTACAGGCAATTCAGCGCCAACACTCAGGCCCGACCACGGCCCGCACCACCCCCGACCATGAACCCTCCAGGCCCGACCATGAACCCTCCAGGCCCGACCATGAGCCCGACCACGGCAGGTCACAGCGTTGCGCAGACCATCCGGCCGAAACCTGCGCAACCGGCCCCCGATTGCGCAGCAGCTGAAGTCAGCCACCCGGCCCGACTGCACAGCAGGCTGCGCACCCCGTGACCGCTGCGCACGCACGCACGCCCCCGACGAGGTCTGCGCAATGGTCCCGGACGCGAATACGCAGCCCACTGTGCAGGACCGCCGCGGCCGCGCGGACACCCTCGCCCGAGACGGCCTCTTTCCACGGGCCACCTGTGTGCATCAGCCCATCACCGGCCCGACCGTCGAACGACTGTCGGAGCCAAAAGAACTCGGCAACTCGGTACGGCGGGGCCAGCGCTCATGCTGACGGGCGCCCCGCCCGCCGACGCGGCCACGCGGGGGCAGTGACCCGCGCGGCCGCCCGTGCGGGTCACTGCCCTGCGCTCTGGACGATCCCGAACACGACGGCGGCCAGGACGCCGGCACCGGCCAGAGCGACCGTCAGCGGCACAGCCAGCGCCGGACGGCGGTGGACCACGTAACCCAGGCCAACGACGAGGACCAGGCCCACCAGGACCAGGAGCAGCACGACGAGCAGAGCGAGTGCGGACACGGGAGTTTCCCCCTCGGGATCAGGCACGCGGCAGACCCGCGTACAGATGGATGGCGGGGCGTAAGGCCCCTTTGGCCCTCCGGCACCGGCAGAGGTGCCGGACAGGGCAGCGCCAGAGTGCTGGCTAAGGGGGTTAGCCCCGCAACCGGCTCTGCCCAGCGCATTCACCATCGAGGTAATCCCGGTCACGCGATCAGGCGGAGAGGGAGACGGCTCGGGCGCTGCGGCCGACTCGACACTTCGCAATCCCGATCCCGCATTCAAGGATTCTGACCCGCCAGAACGCCGCCTCGCGTCCTTGAATACGCGCCGCCGCCCCGCTACAGCCCCGGGGTGGATCAGGTCCTCTCTCCGGCTATCGCGGAGAGAGGTGTCGGCGTCCGCGACCGGCTTGCCCACAACACCCCACCTGCACAAACGGGCGCCCACGCGATGAGGGTGCTGCAACCCTCGGTGCACCTCTCGGTGCAACGGTCGGCCCAACCCTCCAGCCCCCTATGGGCCCCACCAAGAAAGCAACCCGCCGGGGCCGGACAGGGCCCGCCAGCGGACCGTGCCCAGTACCGGCCGGGCAAGCCCGTCGGGGCGCTGGGCAAGCCCCCGTTCGTCGGCTTGCCCAGCCAGCGCGGAACCCCGGCCACGGGTGCCGGACGGCCGTACCACGGGCCCGCCCAAGACCCGCAACCCCCCGACCATGGCAGGTCACGCCCGGCTGCCCGCCCCGGGAGCAGCGCGGCTCCCAACACATCGCGCAACCCGACGGAAGGGGGGCACCGCTCAGGCGCCGATGTGCCGGAGCGCGGTCGCGGATGCCCGTCCGGGGGTGACATCCACAGTCACGTCGAAACGGCATCCGGAGTCCGCGTGCATAGCCACATCGCCATACGCGCGGAGCGTGCTTTGGGACATGCGTGCGGATAGTCCACCTCAAGTGCTTGTGAGAGCAGCGCTGGGTATCGATATGGACGACCAAGCTTCAGAAGACGTGCATCTAGCCCAGTAGTTACTAGGGTGTCACCTATGACGAGGACCTTGGACAGTCAACATGTGGACGAGATGACAGCACTTGAGCAAGATTTGGTCCACCTTGCGCGTATGGCGCTCGCGGGACGCAGCCAGGACGTTCAAACCCTGTTGCAGCGCTTGGCGAGGCGGTACAGCCGCACCAACGAAGCAACCGGCAAAGCGCTCCAAGCCCTGTTGCGGGAGGCTCCGAGTACGGATGCGCCCCTGCGTGGCTTGGGCAACGCCGCACCGGTCCCACTCGACATGGACAGTCGGGTTCCTCTGATTCGCCCAGACCATCTCACGCCGTCGGTGATTCCTGTTCTATCAGCCAGCGTTCACAAGGCGGTTGATCAGATCTGTGAGGAGCGCCTGGGATGCGATCGCCTCCTGCAGGCCGGCCTGACACCTAGCAGCAGTGCCCTCTTCGTCGGGCCTCCAGGAGTCGGAAAGACGCTGGCCGCACGCTGGATCGCGAGCCGTCTCAACTTGCCGCTTCTCGTACTCGACTTGTCGTCTGTCATGAGCAGCTACCTGGGACGCACGGGCGGGAACATCCGCAAGGTCTTGGACTACGCCAAGGCCAGTCCTTCCATCCTTCTGCTGGACGAACTCGACACGGTCGCCAAGAGACGAGACGACGGTGCCGAGGTCGGGGAATTGAAGCGGCTGGTGACCGTGCTCCTGCAGGAGATCGATGACTGGCCGTCCAGCTCCCTGCTGCTCGCGGCTACCAATCACGGTGCCCTCCTTGATCCTGCCGTGTGGCGCCGCTTCGAGGTCGTGGTCGACTTTCCTCTGCCTGACGCAGCGCAGTTGCGAGAAGCCCTCGGCCAGTACTGCGAGGGCCATGCACCTGATGACGTTCTCACTGCCATCGCTCGGGCGCTGAGCGTTCAGGGCGCATCGTTCTCGGAGGCCCACCGCCTGGTGACGGCAGCACGACGACGTGCAGCGCTCGATGGACAGCCGGTCGGGGAGACGCTGCTGAGCCTGTGCGGCGAGCAAATCAGGCAATTGCCTTTTGCAGACAGGGTGCGGTTGGCACTGGACCTGGTGCAATCTGATCACATGTCGCAACGGCGCGTGCACGAGCTGTCAGGGATCAGTAGGGACACGATCCGAAGCCGCATGCGACGTCAGGAGTCTCAGGGGTAGTTCTCGTGGGGGGAGCGGCCAGTGCCCGGACCATACAATTTCCTGCTCGGCCACGGCGAAAGGCTCGTTGAGTCAGTCAGGCTACCGGGCGGCGGAGGCCCAACGCCGCTGCCCTACACCGAGGAAGAGGCGCGTTTACGCCTGCGCCCGCAGGTGAGGACTGCGGTGCAGCACTTCGCACAGCTCCCCGCCAAGGCCTGCCCAGACGGACAGGTCGTCGGCATCCTGACGATGCACCCTCAGTTCATCGCGAAGAGCTACCACCCGGCACAGTTGCTGGACGATCTCGGCCTGTCCTACGTCGGCGCCCGCAATGCCGTGGTGCAGCCCGAGAAGTGGACCAATCCGGAACGTCGCCCGGAGCCCGCAGAGACAGCGGAACTGTTCGTCTCCGGGCGCCGCGCGGCTTTTACCCTCTGGGCCCAGCGCATGGCGGCTGGTCCTCTGCCCGGAGGAGACCAGCTGCGGAAGGTAGAGGCCTTCCGTGCCCCCGCTGCTCGCGAGCGGCAGCGCAACATGACGCGCCTGGCTGCAGGATCACCCCTGATCGAGGTCGGCCTGCATCTGCCTGCGCGAATCAGGGAGAAGATCCTCACCGGCTTCGAAGCGTATGTGGAATCCCTCGGTGGCACCGCCGAGATCAGCCACGCCTTGAAAATGCCGGGGATCGGCTTCGTCCCGGTACGGGTTGCGCGGGAGGCGATAGACAGGCTGTCCCAGTTCGCCTTCATGCGCGTCGTCCGGCCGATGCCCAGGCTCAGGGCCTTCCATCCAGTCGAGCGCGCCGCGACAGCGGTCGGGCTGAAGGCGCCGTCGCTACCCGCTGAAGGCGCCGTCGACCCCACCGTGAAGATGGCGGTCCTGGACGGGGGGCTCGAAGAGGACGGCCCGATGGCGCCGTGGGCACACTCCCACGAAGCGCCTCACATCGGTGACGCCACAAGCGACTACCTCGATCACGGTCACAACGTCACCTCAGCCGCCCTTTTCGGACCGCTGATCCCCGGGCAGCCGGCGCCGCGGCCTTTCGGCACTGTCGATCACTTCCGGGTCGTCGACCAGGACCCCGAAGACGACCTCGCTCTCTACCGCACGCTGGACCGCATCGACACCGTGCTGAGGGAGAACCCGCACGAGCTCGTCAACCTGAGTCTCGGCCCCGACCTTCCGATCGAAGACGACGAGATTCATCCCTGGACCGCTCTGCTCGACTCCTGGCTGTCCGACGGCAAGCGACTGCTGACCATCGCGGCAGGCAACAACGGCACTCTGGACCGGCCTTCCGGCAACGCGCGGGTGCAGGTCCCCTCTGACAGCGTCAACGCCCTCTCGGTAGGGGCGGCCGACTCCACACGCCCTTCCTGGCGGCGCGCCTCGTACAGCGCACTTGGCCCGGGACGCTGCCCCGGCATGGTCAAGCCCGACGTACTGAGTTTCGGCGGAGACCAGCAAGAGCCCTTCTTCTTCGCTGCCCCGTACGGTCAGGACGCGCCCCCGATGTCGCTCGGCACGAGCTTCGCCGCCCCCAGCGCCCTGCGCATGGCCGCCGGCATCCGAGCACACTTCGGCCCCGTCCTCACCCCGCTCGCCCTGAAAGCACTACTCGTCCACTGCGCCGAGGACAACGAGCAAGACACCTCCGAGCGAGGCTGGGGCCGACTTCCCGGGGCTCTGGAGGACTACGTCATCTGCCCACCCCACACCGCGCGCGTCGTCTACCAGGGCAAGCTCGCCCCCAAGCAGACCGTCCGCATGTTCCTCCCCCTGCCCGAGACAGTCAGCGCCGGGGACGTCCAGATCTCCGCGACCTACTGCATCGCCTGCCCGACCGACCCAAGGGCTCCGCGCAACTACACCACCAGCGCTTTCGAACCGACCTTCCGTCCGAACATGGAACGGCTCAGCCCATCAGGAAGCGTCCCCAAATCAGAGCCGTTCTTCCAAGCCCGCGACTACATGAGCGAGCAGGAGCTCCGCTCGGACGCCCACAAGTGGGAAACCGTCAAGCACAAGACGGCCGTTTTCAAGGCCGACCGGCTCAAGCGCCCGGCCTTCGACGTGCGCCACGTCTTCCGCCTGGACGACCTCCCGCCGGAAACCAGCCCCGAAGTGTCCTACGCGCTCATCGTCACCCTCAAAGCCCCCTCGGTTCCGGACCTCTACGACCAGGTCGTCCGCACCTACCCGGCCCGCCTCGAAATCCTCCAGCCCGTCATCGCCATTCCGATCACACTGCGTCCGTAGCAGCGCCTCCAAGCGACCGCCCCTGAGCAGTAGGCCGTTGACCAGAAAGACGGCGCTGCAGACAGAACAGCAAGCGGCCCCGGTGCCGGGCGGTACCGGGGCCGCGACCGGCGCAAGTCCTGTCACGAGGACACCGGGGCTCGCACACGCGTCACGGGATAAACGCACCCTGACGGCGCGGGTCACGGGCCCGGTCAGGCATCCGTATCGGCGTGCCAGGCATCCACCGCCTGCTCGCCGTCTGCAGCATGCTCCCGGAGCACGACGGCCGCGCCCGGCAGGCTGCCGTACGAGCCGATCCACGACGCGAACATCCGCTCCGCGGTCGACCGGGCATCCCACCAGCCCTGCATGACCGTGCGGCCCGCAGCCGTCAGCGTGAGGTGATACCGGCCCGGCTCAGCCACGACGTGCGCCTTCGGCCCGGTCGACAAGGATCACCGGTGACACGCCCGCCTCAAACGCCGCGGCCCGCACGTCGGCGAGGACCTGCTCCACCGTGTCCGGCGCCCGGCCCGGGGTCATGCCGACAGTGGCCAGGAAGCAGTCCCGGCAGCGGTCCAGCCAGCGCAGCCCATAGCCGGGAAGATCGGCGGCGGCGGTCGCCCGGGCGGGCCGGCCGCAGCCCGCACACGGCGGCGGGGGCGGGGCGAGCCGCGCGGACGCCTCCCGCCCGGCCCACCCGGGCGGGGCTGGGGCGAGCGCGGCCGGGTCAGCGCCGAGGTAGCGCAGGACGTCGTCGATACCCACCGCGCTCCCTCCCGCCTCTCCCTGGTGTGGCGGTTGCTTCCCCTGATCATAGAATCGAACACGTGAACGAGGAAGCGCCGTCGCGGCTCCAGCTGCTCCACTTCGCCCGCCGCGTCGTGGCCCAGCAGGCGACGGCCGCCCTCGCCCAGCTCGACACCTGGATCGCAGCAGAAGAACGACGGGAAGCGGAGCGTCGCCGCGGCGAGCAGATGCGTCCGGACCCGCCCGAGTGGCTGATCCAGTACGGCCTCAACAAGCAGAACGTCGACGCCGTGCACACCGGCGACTGCTGGGCGGCCGCGAAGAGCGGACGCTGCCGCCCGGCTACCCGGCAGCAGGCACTCGACGCCCTGCGCCGGCAGGTACCGGCATGCATCCACTGCCGCCCCGACACCGCTCTCGGCATCCTGGACTAGGCACTGCGCGGCCCGCGGCCCGTCGTCTTCTTCGCGGTCGTCTTGCCGGCCGTGCTCTTCTTCGCGGTGGCCTTCGTGGCGGGCGTCTTCGCCGTCTTCCTGACGGCGGCCTTCTGGGGCATCTCGTGGACGTCGGCCTCGGTGTCCTCCCCGCGGGAGGCCTGCGCCCGGGCCACGGACTCCTGCAGCGCGGCCATCAGGTCCACGACCTTGCCCGGCTGGACCTCCAGCTCCGGCACCTGCGGCAGGGGCTTCTCCTCCCGCTTCGCCTCGATCACCTTCTCCAGGGCCTCGGTGTAGTGGTCGACGAACTCCTCGCCCTCCAGCCGGTCGGTGGCCATCCGGTCGATCAGCAGCACGGCCTCGTCGACCTCCTCCTGCGACACCTCCACCGCCGGCGGATACAGTTCCGACGGGTCACGGATCTCGTCGGGCCAGCGCATCGCGTGCAGCACCAGCGCGTTCTCGCGCACCCGCAGCAGGCCCAGCCGCTCCCGGCCGCTCCAGGCAAACTTCGCCACCGCCACCCGCGACGACCTCTCCAACGCCCTGCGCAGCAGCTCGTACGGCTTCACCGCGACCTGCCCGTCTGGCTGCAGGTAGTACCCGTCCCCGATCCTGATCGGGTCGATCGACTCCCATGGGACGAAGCCCTGGATCTCGATCGCCTTCGCCGTTGGCAGTGGAAGGTTTCGCAGTTCCTCATCCGAGACCGGGATGACCTGCGTCCTCGTGAGCTCGTAACCCTTGCCGATCTCGTCCTGGCGGACCTCACGGTCCTCCAGCTCGCACACCTTCCGCACCCGCACCCGCCCTCCGTCCTCAACGTGGTACTGGTGGAAGCGCACACTGTGGTCCTCGGTCGCGGACACCACGTGGACGGGAACGGTCACGAGACCGAAGCTGATCGCGCCGCTCCAGATCGTCCGGGGCATGGAAGAACCTCCGCAGAACACCCCGAGCACACCCAGCCTAGAAGCCGGTCCAGCACCAGGCACCACAGGCCGCCACTCCCCCGCCCAAAAACACCAAGGCCAGAGACGGCTCCCCGTCCGCCCGACCGCACCCTCACGCTGCCTGCGGACCTACTCACGGTGGGTGAAGACCTGCCACCTTGCAGTCTTCGCGGCTTGGTCTCAGCGTGCTTGGGAACCCGCCCAGGCTTCCCGGCAGGCCCGG
Organism: Streptomyces sp. NPDC025638; assembly: GCF_055558775.1. Lineage (NCBI taxonomy): Bacteria > Bacillati > Actinomycetota > Actinomycetes > Kitasatosporales > Streptomycetaceae > Streptomyces > Streptomyces sp. NPDC025638. The sequence continues at coordinate 15,852 of NZ_JBVHLX010000031.1, forward strand.
CAGGCCATGGGGGCGTTGCGACCGAAACGGCGGATGAACTGGCCGCACCCGATGCAGGGTCCGAGTTCCCAGGGTTTGCAGTCCAGGGCCGCGGCCATCGCCGCCCGTTCGGGGTCCGTGACCGCCACCGGCTCGCCAGCCTTGGCAGGCCGCATGGGTAAGACGGGCAGGGTGAGTCCGCCGGTGGGCTGGCCGAAGTCCCGCAGGGGGCGCGGATCGCTCCGGTACGCCAGGTGTTCCTCACCGGCACTGCACGAGCGGTCCAGTTCCTCGCTACTGAAGGTGATGTCGTCGTCCGACTCGTGGCTGGGCTCCTTGGGCAGGCGGGTGGGCCCGGCCATGTCCTTCCACGTGCTGCAGTCCTTCACGGGCACCCACATGTGCCGTCCGGTACGCGGGTTGTGGCGGCTGGGGACGAACACCGCCAGGCTCTCCCCGGTCGCGGAGGTGACGATGAGGTCCTCGATGTGGACGGGCGGCTTGGGTGGCTCGCACAGGGCCGGCAGGAACCAGTCGGCGTGGATGCTGCCGCAGTGCCCACCGCTGCCCTCGAGGCAGTGCCGGACGCTGCTGGGTACACACCGCCATGTCTGCAGATGCCGGAACCCGCCGCGGATCAGCATCTCGCGGCCGTCCGCGATGTCTTGCCAGTCCATGTCGTCCACGCGTGCCCATGGGGCCCGGTCGATGAGGGCGGCCCTGTCGCTCTTGGTCACCCATAGCGGCATCACCCCGTTGTCGCGGGCCTTGACGGAGCGCCGGTGAACCGCGCTGGGGCTGAGCGGGTAGTACTGGATCTCCCAGCCGATCCGGGTTCCGTCCGGACCTGTCACCAGCGCATCCGCCACTCCACGGCCTCCGGTGCCGCGCACAGGCTGTTCCGCGCTGGCCTCCAGCCCGTGCTTGAGCGCGGTGGCGACCACGCGTTCTTTGGTGGCCTTGTGCTGGTCGGTTTCCGCGGCGCTCGGCTTGTGTGTGACGGGCAGATGAGCGGCGACCAGCGGACGGCGGCCGCCGACGCGACCGCGCCGTACGAACATCCACGGCGACTTTCCGCCCGCTTCCGACTCGCACGTTTTGCCGTCATGGTGCGCCAGACACTCCAGCAGCTCCGGATCCCGCTCGGCAACACTCGTCATGATCTCGTCGAGCAAGCCGGGCCGGTCACGATGACCGAGATCAGGAAGCGACAGGTTGACTTCGATGTTGTACCCGCGATGCCACACCCCGTTGGCCATTACTTCACGGTAGAAGCATCATCTCCTGGGCAACAGAGCGCGCCTGCAGGTGAGTTGCCACCGCAGGCGGGAGCCAGGGAGGTCTGCCCCGATCCCGCTGTTGTCGAAGGTGGCGGGAGCGCTACGCAGTCAACTCGGTGGCCACTGCTTCGGTGGGGTCGTCGGCAGCCGTCACGTGGCTCAGTAGCGCGTGGCACTGGGAAAGGAGCTGGTCGTAGGTCATGACAGTGATTCCGTGCATCCTGCTGTTGAGCCCGTGTAGAGCACGCGACTTCTCTTCCTCCCAGTCGTGTGACCGCCCGACGATGACGACGGCACGTGGGTGGTACGCAACAATGTCGGGTCGTGCCGGTCGCAGGCCATACTCCGCTGCGCGGTGCAGGGTATCGAGATAGCGGTGGCACTGACCGATCGCCTTGGCGGTATGCGATGACCAGTACCAGTTCTGGTGTGTGTCGTCGTAGAGGATCACGTCCATGTCAGGACGTTTTAGCTCGTACACGTCACGCAACCCGCTGGCGGTGGACTTCATCAGCAGGTCGACGTGGTCACCGATTCCGATGACTCTGTGATCGTCGCGAGCTACGTAGGCATTACCAAAGGCCCAGGAGTGGCGCTCGCACCAGTCTTGGTAGACGTCCTCTCGGTTGCGTCCTTCGGCGAGATGTTCCTGCAGTTCCGTCACAGCTGATCGCAGTTCGCCAATCCTGACGGCAGCTGAGAAGGCCTTTGCGAGGGTCTCGGGGTTGACTTGGCGGGCGAGTTGGGCAGCGAACCGGCGGCTTCCCAGAGCACTGCCGATGGCGCCGACGGCTTCATCAGATGCGTCTAACTGCGCCCCGAGTTCATCCGTTCTGAGCACGAGGTACTGGCCATCGTCGTCCTGCTCAGACACGGAGAGCGCCTGGGCGATGTGACGCTTAAGTACGTACAGGTCCTCTGCCTTGAGCGTCATCTCACACTGCTCACCAGTCCGCTTGTCTGTGCGGACAAGCTTCATAGACAGCTCAGTCGATGAGTTCCTGTGGGGGATGAAGAAGGGGATGGCCTCGATCAGCACATGCGACGTGTCCCTGATCACCAGTCGGCTCCCGTATGAGAGGGCCCCTGAGGCAGCAGGACGCCGATCAAAGAAGGTGGGCTCATTCCCGTCCATGGACGTATGTTGGGCCACTACATCACTCTGTGTCCCACCTTTTCGAAAAGTGGATCACTTATTCGATTTGCGGAATTCTGTCCGCCTCGGTTGTCACTAGTCGAGGGCTGGCTCGGGTCCTGCATCGTCCGCTCTGACGTCGTCGCCCGCTTGCTAAGGCGGGCCGGGTCTCACTCCGGCGGTCGGCACGGTGCTTTGGCGGGTTGAAATCAGCAAGAACGTTGAGTGGTTGGCACGCCGGCCCGGCTAGACCTAGTAATGTTCGGCTGCATGAGCATCCCAAGCCCACGGGGGGACCGAGAGAAGCTAATCACCGCTCTCACTCCCAAGTTGCGCAGGCATCTGAAGATCCGTGCGTTCGAGCACGGCATGGACATCCAGGACGCGACCGAACACGCCATCCGCGCCTGGTACGAGGCCGACGGCTCGCCGGAAGTAGAGACGGACGGCGCGAAGACATGGGGGACGTTCCTCCCCGTTGGCGAACCCGACCGGTTCAAGTCGGTGTGTTCCCAACGAGGGGTGACCTACGTGCAGGGTCTCGCGCAGGCCCTGACGCTGTGGCTCGACAACCATCCCTCTCCCAACGCCCCTCTGGTGAAGCAGCCGGTGGTGCGGGTCATAGTGGCGAACCAGAAGGGTGGCGTCGGGAAGACGTTCCTCTCTTCCGGTGTCGCGCAGGCCCTGGCGGAGGCCGGCCATCGTGTCCTGCTGGTGGACTACGACCCGCAGGGGCATCTCACGGCGGAGCTCGGCTTCGAAGACCTCATGTACGAGGACGGGGTTGAGACGTTGATGATGCACATGGATGGCACGGCCAAGGGCGACATCCATGACTTGCTGGTGGCGCTGGACGACGACATCTTCGGTGACCGGCTGCATCTGCTGCCCGCCAGCGACGACGCGTTCCTGCGGGATGTGGCTCTGTCGAAAGTGTCCTTCAGCGAGGCCGCTCTCGAACGTGCCCTTGAGCCGCTTGAGGAGGACTACGACGTCATCATCATCGATGGCCCTCCGAGTCTCGGCCTGAACATGGACACCGCTCTGTACTACGTGCGGAGGAGGGAGGGCGAACTTGAAGACCGGTCAGGCGTCATCACTCCCGTCTGGGCGAACCGGGCCTCCCACCGCGCGGTGCGGCTGCTGAAGGCGCAGAAGGACGATCTGTGCAAGAAGGGCCGGATCGAGGTCGACTACCTCGGGCTGATCATCAATGCCTATGACTCCAGGCGCGGGAAGCTGGTCCAGGAGAACAAGGACGAGTGGGAGAAGAGCAGCTCGCCGCCGGTGCTGGCCGTGATCGGCGATCTGAAGGAAGGCCGGGAGGCCGCGGACGGTGAGATCCCGCTGCTGGTCTACGCCCCGGACAGTGAGCACGCGCAGGTCATGCGCGACCTGGCGAAGGAGCTTGCCGTATGACACCGCGCAACCAGCGCGTCACCCGTGGCTTCAGCATGGACGACGGTGAGGAGAAGGCGACTCCCCGTCGGGTCCGAACACGGCAGCAGATCATGAACGGTGAGGGGCGTCGGCCCCCGGCTGCTGTTGCATTGGACCTACTCGCCCACAATCCCTGCAACCCGCGTGACGAACTCACCGGCATTGATGAGACTGCGGAATCCCTGCGCGCCAAGGGGCAGATCCAGCCCATCACCGTGGCACGGCGGGAGGCTTTCCTGGCCGCCCACCCTGAGCAGGAGGCAGCTCTCGGTGCAGCCGAGTACGTCGTCATCGACGGTAACCGGCGTCTGGCCGCTGCCCATGTGGCCGGCCTCACCGAGCTACGGATCGACGTCAATGACGACCTTGCCGCGACCGCTGAGGACGTTCTCGAGTCCGCGCTGATCGCAAACATCCACCGCGTGGATGTGCCTCCGCTGGACCAGGCCAAGGCTATTCAGCAGCTCCTGGAGACCCATGGGTCACAAGGGCAGGTCGCCAAACGCCTGGGTAAGACACCTGCCTGGGTGTCGCAGCGTCTGGCACTGCTCGAACTGACCCCCGAGCTGCAGGAGAAGGTTGAGGCAGGCGAACTGAAGGTTGAGCCAGCCCGCCGTATCGGCCGCATGCCCAAGGAACAGCAGGCTGAGGCCGCCGAAGAGGCTATTAACGCCGTTAAGACCAAGGCCCCGCGTCAACGTCGTCCCGGAGCGCAGGAGACCGAGACCGTTAACGCCGTTAATACCCCCGAGGCTGAGGCGCCGAGCGTGCCGACGCCCCCGTCGACCGTTAACGCCGTTAATACCCCTGCCGAGAGCGCCGCCCCGGCACCTGCCTCCGATGCCGGAGCGGACACGCTGGACAAGGGGGAGGGCGGCCAGCCGAGGCGGTTGCCGTATGACGACGCCGTCTACGTCGTCCAGCACCTGCACCTGAAGATGACCACCGACAACTTCGTCCAGGGCGCTCGCCTTTGGATGGCAGTCCTACGCGATCAGCACCCTGAGGCCTACACCACGCTGCTGCACGAACTGAACCAGCAGGAACAGCAACCCGCCTGACAGTAGACAAAACACGAAAAGGCCCGCGCCCCCCAGCATTCGCGGGGAGTGCGGGCCTTCGCCAGGGACTCAGCGACGCGTCAGACCGCCCATGTCGCGGACGCCGTAGCGCGGTCGGGGTCGGGGAGGCCTGCGGCAGTCACCGGGGCTCAAGACGTCCGTGAACTCCCTGCTTTGGGCGCCGTCAGCTTCCAGTACGTCTCACCATTCGGCGAGGTCGCGGACGGTGGCGGTGCCGGAGCGGACGATCCAGGTACCGCTGCCGGGCGGGGTTTCGTCCGAGTGGGTCTTGAGATCTTCGACGTCGATGGCCAGCGGCCACTGGGTGGTGTGTTCCGACCAGTGGACGCCGCCGAGGTCAATGCCGGTCAGGTCGGCGTTGCTCAGGTCGGCGGTGGTGAAGTCGTCTAGGAGCGTGTGCAGCGAGTCCTTGTCGAGCGCGGGGGGTTCCCGGCGGAGCGCCAAGCCGATGGCCCGGCCAACCTCGGCGGTAAGGATTTGGACGATGACGACGTGGGCGTGATCGAGGGCACGGTCGCGAACGAGGTTGAAGTCGGGGTCGAGCTCGCGGGCGAGGCCGAGGGCGAGGCCGAGGTCGCGGGTGCGGGTGTGGGCGAGGCCGAGGGCGCGGGCGAGGTTGAGGTCGAGTTCGAGGGCGCGAACGAGGTCGCGGTCGAGCTCGTGGGCGAGGGCGCGGGCGAGCTCGCGGGCGAGGCCAAGGTCGCCGGTGAGGGCAAGGTCGCCGGTGAGGGCGCGGTCGAGGGCGCGCGCGCGGTCGAGGGCGCGGTCGAGGGCGCGGGCGAGCTCGCGGGCGAGGGCAAGGTCGCCGGTGAGGGCGCGGTCGAGGGCGCGCGCGGGGTCGAGGGCGCGGGCGAGCTCGCGGGTGAGGTCGAGATCAAGGGCACGGGCGCGAACGAGGTCGCCGACGAGATCGCCGGCGAGATCGCGGGCGAGGGCAAGGGCGCGGGAGTGGGTGCGGGTGCGGGTGCGGTCGTGGGCGCGGGCGTGGGCGCGGGCAAGGGCTCGGCTGGCCTTTTCGACGTCGGGGTGGTTGCGCAGGGTCATGCGGTCTGCGGGGCTGAGCGTGCGGAGGATCTCCTCAGCGTCCCTTGTGTCGGCGTGGTGGTGCGGTGTGTCGTGTGGGCTGGGCGGTGGGGTTTGAGGGGTGGTGGGGAGGATGGCGGCGAGGCCTGCTTCAGTGTCGAGGACGGTGTCGAGGTTGTCTGTGGCGGTGTCGTGGTGAGAGTGGAGGAGGATTTCGCGCAGGCCTGCTTCGGTGTCGAGGAGGTCGTCGAGGGCGTGGGTCAGGGTGTGCTGGTGCTGGGCGAGCCAGTGGCGCGCGGCCTGGTCGTGGGGGTTGGGTTCGGGGTGGCGAGTCACTGTTCCTCCTCCCGTGCCTTGAGGTAGGCGGCTGCGGCGCAGCGGGCCTTTTTCAGGTTGGCGCGTACGTTCTCGGCGGGCAGGCCGAGGTGGTCGGCGATGTCGGTGGGGGTGAAGCCAGCCAGTGTCCAGGCCATGACCTGGCGCTGCTTCATGGGCAGGCTGCGCAGCAGGGGTAATGCGTCGTGCCGGGCCTCCCATTCCGCGATGGCGTCGGGGCGGGGCACCAGGGAGGTGGGTTCGGGTACGTCGTCGACGAGTTCTTCGACGGAGGCGACCTTGCGCACGAGCGCGCGGGAGGCGGCTTTGTGGACCCAGGCCTTCGGGTGGGAGATGCGATCCCAGTTCCGGTAGGCGTCGGTCATGGTCTCCTGGGCGATGTCCGCGGCTACTTGAACGCCGGCACCGTGGTTGATCAGGAAGCCGATCAGGGGGCGGATGTTCTCGCGGTAGAAGGCGGAGAACTCCTCGTCCGTCTGCTGCCGGGCGCGGTGGCGTTGGCGGGGCGGGCCGGGGGGTGCAGGCGCGGCCGCAGGTAGGTCGGCGCCGTCCGCCGGGTCATGGTTGCTCACGCTGCCTGGTCCTCCCCTGGAACCGGAGTACGGGTGATCTTCACGTGCAGGCGGTGGCCGTCACCGTCTCGATCGTCGAGCTCCACCTGGCCGTCCGGGATCACCATCTCGGTGACCTGAAGAAGGTATCGCTGCCGCTGCTGTTGACGGCGTGCCCGCCAGCGCAGGCGCAGCCAGAATGCCAGCAGCGTGCAGGCCTTGGCGATGACGGTCGAGACGATGACGGCCGTGGCCGGGTCCATCAGGGATCCCCCCTTGCTCGTGCTACAGGCCCGTCCTTGAGGCCGGGCAAGAGTTAAGGGGGCAAGGAGCTCATGATCGTGAACTCGTGGGCCGACAATCTTTTTCCGCAGGTCTTCGGACTCTTCCCGGGCGGGCAGTTCTCCGTGCGCGGCTCAGAACCTGTGTCGGGCCCTGACACGACAGAACCGTGCTGAGCGGAAACCGCCAGGCCGTACTGGAAGCTAACGGCGCCCAAGGCAGGGAGTTCACGGACCGTGCCAGAGCGGATGGGTGGGGGGCTCGGGGTAGGCGAGGGCGTGGTCAGCGTCGTCCTGGGGGTGAGGAGGCCGAGGCGTTAACGCCGTTAATACCTCCGAGGCTGAGGCGCCGAGCGTGCCGACGCCCCCGTCGACCGTTAACGCCGTTAATACCCCTGCCGAGAGCGCCGCCCCGGCACCTGCCTCCGATGCCGGAGCGGACACGCTGGACAAGGGGGAGGGCGGCCAGCCGAGGCGGTTGCCGTATGACGACGCCGTCTACGTCGTCCAGCACCCGCACCTGAAGATGACCACCGACAACTTCGTCCAGGGCGCTCGCCTTTGGATGGCAGTCCTACGCGATCAGCACCCTGAGGCCTACACCACGCTGCTGCACGAACTGAACCAGCAGGAGCAACAGCCCGCCTGACAGGAGACAAAACACAAGAGGCCCGTGCCTCCCGCTGTTGGCGCAGGAGGCACGGGCCTCTCGTGTCGTCCCGCTCAGCACACAGTCGCGAGGCTCTTCTCAGCTCAGCGGCGTGGGGCGACGCGGGGGCGGAACGGCCCGCAACAGCTCCCACAGCGGGCGCGATCCCGCCGCCCACACGCCCAGGGTCTGCCTGTCGACCACGTGTAGCCGTTGCTGCTTGGCGAAGTCCACCGCCGGCGCGGACACCCGGCCGTTCGTCACGATGACGGCGACGTCCGCCCCGTGCACCTGCCGGGCCGTGCCGTTGAGCACCTGCAGGTCCGGGGTACCCACCGCCGAGCCACGGGCACCGTTGCGGCGGTGCTTGCACTGGATCACCCAACGCCGCCCGTACGGATCGGTCGCCTTCACGTCCGCGCCCAGGTCCCCGCGCCCGCCGACCCGTTGAGCGTCCTGGCAGCCATCCCTGCGCATGAGGTCCCGTATCGCATCCTCGAACCGGGAATGGTGCAGTGCGTCCAGCTGTGGAAGCCCGTAACGCAGACCCCGCGCCCGTACCGCCTCCCACCTTGCCCTCTGCTGACGGCTGTACAGCCAGCCCCCACCCGCCAGCACGGCGAGCACCAGGAGCAGGACAAGCACCCACCAGTGGGCCAGCAGCCAGTTGACCACCGTCACCACTAACGCGATCACCACGACAGCCGCCAGCACGAAGCCGACCAGCTGAGCGTCCCTCTGCTGCTGCCGCCTACTGGGCCGCCGCGGACGCCGCCGCGCCGGCCGCCGCCCGCTCAACGGTTCCACCGGATCGGGTACGACACGGTTGGCGTCGGGTGCGGCCTCTGTTTCACCGTCGGGGTCGTGTCGAACCGGATCGGGTAGTGAACCGTCGGCCGCGGGCCCGGCCCCGTCTTGCCTCCCTCCCCGCCTGCCGAAGCGTGACCGTTGCCTAACCCGACCACGGCTAACGCGAACACCGCGAAGATCGTCATTTCCCGTCTCGCGCCCGGAGCCCACCGCGAATGTCCGCGAACCGGTGTCCCGTCAGAGCGCTCGTACGGCCGTATCCAGGGCATGGGCGCCTCCCCCTCGTAGCACTGCAACCAGCCATGGTGACAGTCGCCACTGACAACGCCTCGCTGTCGACCGCTCAAGCCGCTGACTGGCGTGAAAGGCCTGGGAAGGAGGCTGAAAAACAGAAAAGGCCCGGACCCGCATCGCGGGTCCGGGCCAGGTCACACGGTCAACTCACCAGCCGTGCAAGGGGCCGGGATCTCTTTGGAGTGGGTGTAGCGGACGGGTTTGCGGAGGCGGTGCGCGTAGGCGATCTCGCGGCGGGTGCTGTCGCCGATGTAGCCGTCGGGGTTGACCACGAGGACTTCGTCAGCGAGGTCGATCTTCCGCAGGTGCAGGTCGTCCAGGACCGGTTTGAGCCGGTCGGCTTGCGCGGGGGTGGCCCACAAGGGGTGCGGTTGCTTGAGGTTGCAGCCGGGTGCGAGGACGATGCGGCCGGCGGCGGTCTCGTACAGCGCGGCTTCTGCGAGCTGCTCCCAGTACCTGGTCGACCCGCACAGGACGACGATCGGCGGGCGGGCAGCGGGGCTGTCAGCGGTCTGACTGGGCAATGAGGTCCCTCTCTTTGTGGGTGGTCGGAGCTACGGAGCGGCCGCCGTGGAAACGGCGGCCGCTGTTTCAGGGCCGCGTGGTGGCGGTCACGGGTCGGTGTTCTCCGCTCCGGACTGCCTTCCTGGTCGCAGTCAGGAGCCGGTGTACGTTGCGCTGCTGCTCGCCGGGCGTGAGGCGGCGACGTGCGGGTGGCATGGGTCCGTTGAGGTCGCGGTCCAGGCGGACGATGCGTGCCTCGTGCACGGTGAGCGGGGCGTGGCGGGCGGCCTGGCGCTGCTCGCGCAGCCGGTCCTCGTGGTCGGCGACGACTGTGACCCAGTCGGTGCCGAGCCGGTCGGCCAGGCGCTGGCGGAGGTGGGTGCGCTGGCGTGCGGTGGTGCCTGCCCATACGCCGAGGCGTGCCTGAGTCGGGTGGGCCAGCGCCCACTTGAGGCAGCCCGTCACGATCGGGCAGCCGGAGCACAGCCTCTTGGCCTGCTCGATGTCGGCCCGCGCTGCGGGTGTGCTGGTCGCCTCATGGGAGAACAGGCCGGGCTGGCGCTGGCATGCGGTGCGGGAGGCAGTGAAGGGAAAGGTGATCCGGTCAAAGGCCGGCGGGGCGGATCGGGGTCCGGGCATGGCGGAGCTCTCCTGCAGAAGGGACGTCAGGCGTGGTCTTGGGCGTCGTCGCGCGTGCGTTTGGGCTGGACGTCGGAGGCGAACCGTCCGGTCCGTGCTTTCACGGGGTTGGCGCTGATCCAGTCCTCTGCACAGGTCTTATGGACGGGCTCGCCGTGGTGGGAGCGCATCGGCGTCGGGTGGCTGCACAGCACGCATGGCAGGTCCTGCCAGCGGTCGAAATGGCGGCCGTCGCGCCAGTCCAGCAGGCCGCCGGGAGCCGGGACACAGCCCGGCTCCCACAGCGGCGCCTTGCGGGTCCGGCTGGTCATGCGAGGGGCAGGTGCGTGCCGTGGCGGCCGGGACGGCGTCCGTGGACCGTGGGCGTGTAGGCGTCGTAGTGGGTCGCCAGGTAGCCGGGCGGCTGCTCGCCGGTTTTCACGCGGTACATGGCCATGTCCGCGCCGCGCAGCAGGCGGGTGTGGGCTGCGTCGGGCAGGTCGACGGCGCGGGCGGTGCCGATCGACACGGCCGGGTGCAGGGCTTGCCCGTCGTGGTTCATGGGCCGTGTCAGCAGCTCGTGCAGAGCGCGGATTTCACGGGCGGTCGTGGTGGGCGACACCCGCGCCGCGACGCCGAATTCGTCACCCCCGAGGCGTGCGGCCAGTCCGCCGTGGGCGGCGGCCCATGTTCCGAGGCGGTGGCCGATGGCGGCGATCAGGGTGTCGCCGGCGGCGTGTCCGAGGGTGTCGTTCACCGCTTTCAGGCCGTCGGCGTCGGCGACCATAACGTGCAGCTGCTTGTGGTGGGTGCGGGCGAGCCGGACGGTGCGTTCCTTTAGGGCGTCGCGGCCGGGCAGGCCGGTCAGCGGGTCGCGGCGGGCGTTGTCGAGCTGGCGGCGCACGCGCAGGTCGTCGGCCGCGAGGGCGGCCAGGGCGAGCGGCACGGCGGCCGCCGTGATGACGAACGTGCGCTTCGGCTGCCGTAAGGCGCCGGATGCAGGCATGATGGTCTCCGGTCTGCCCCCTCGGGGGCGATTGAGAGAGGCGCACCCCGCGTGCTTGCAGGCTTTGGGGGTGCGCTTCTTGCTGTGTGTGCGGGGTCAGAGAGCGCGGCCGGAACGGACGCTGTGGCAGTCCGGGTGGCTGGCGTCGTGCGGGTTCCGGCCGTTCGTGGCGCGCAGGTCGGCGAGGATCTCCAGCAGGTCGTCCTCCGTGTCCAGGACGATGTCGGTGTATCCCTGGCCGCATGTGCACGGGACGACCAGGGCGAGGACGTCGGTAGCGCCGTTGATGTCGGTGCGCAGCGTGTGGTGCAGCCACAGTCCGCCGTCCAGCCAGGCCACGGCCGACGGCTCGAACTCCGGGGAACTGCTCGGGCGCAGGGCGGGGTAGCCGCGCCAGTCCCCCGCGTCCAGGACCTGGCCGATGGTGGAGTGGTAGGCGTCCCAGATGTGGTGTGCGGCGGTGGTGACGGCGTCCTCGCGCTGCTCGTCGTCGGTGGGCACGTGGTGTGCCTCGGCGGCGAGGTCCATCAGGTAAGCGAGCGGGGAGTCGTCCGCGTACGGGCGAACCGGCGGGTTCAGGGTGTCGGTCACGGCATGTCCTCTCGTCACAGCAGTGAGCGGGGTGGGTGGGTCACAGGCCGGCGATGCCGGCGGCGGCAAGCAGGGCCAGCGCCGTCAGGGTCAGGTCGACGGCGCGCCGCAGGAGGGTGAATTTCCGCACGGCGAGGGCGGACAGGACCCGGATCCGGGCGGCTCGGGTGTCGCCGTCCATGCAGGCGCGGATCGCGTTCTCGTCCAGGCGGCCCCAGAACGGGAAGGACGCCTGGTCGTCACCGCGCAGGCGGGGCCGGACGACGAGCAGGAGCAGCACGGCAGCCGTACCCAGCGCGAGAACGGCGAGCGTGCCGAACACCTTCGCCGTCGGCGGCAGATGCCTGCCGGTGGCGGAGGCGAGGCCTGCGAGGACGGCGCCGTCGAAGGCGAGTAGTAAGGAGGCCTTGCCGTCTGTGCGTCCGATCTCGTTGACGACCGAGGTGCAGGCGGTATCCAGGTTCTTGTCGGTGGTGGAGGCCGTGGTAGTCATAGGCAGGTTTCCCTGAACTCGAAGGGGTGAGGGGGAGCGGGGGCGGCCGGCCCTTGCCGATGCGACGGCCGCCCGGTGATCCGTCCCCCGGTCACGCAGGGCCGGGGGACGGTGATCGCCCTACGCGGCCAGCCGGTGTACGTCCGGGGCCGGGGGAGCGATGTAGCTGCCCGGGTCGGCCGGGGTGCCGTCGTGGCACTCCAGGCAGCTGCCGAGCGTGCGCAGCGGGAGGCAGTAGATGTAGCGGCGGCGGCAGAGCGGGCACGTGGTCCGCGCTGCCATCGCACGGTCCAGCGCCCACTCCTGAGCCAGCGTCGGTACCCGCTTGGGCACGGCCAGGTCGAGGCGGTACAGCCAGGCCCGGGTGGGGTGGGTGCATGCCTGACCGGGCCGGTATGCGCAGCGCTTGCAGCGCAGTACCCCGACGGGGTCGTGGCCGCCGGGGCTCAGCCCGAGCGCCCGTAACTGGCGCCGGGTGGCCAGGCCCTCGGTGGCGCCGCGGTCGTACTCCGGCAGACCGCTGCCGGTGCGCGGTACCCGCACGGCCTGGTGGCGCTGCTTGCGTATCGCCGTGCCCATCAGCTCCCCCACGGTGCAGGCAGCCGGCGGGGCCGGTGCGGGTAGCGGGGTCCGGGACGCATGGGGCGGGGCCGGCCGATCCGGCGGCGCGGGCGGGGGATGAGCACGGGCTGTTCCTCCAGACGTCGGTGGGCATCGAGCAGCGCGTCTCGCCGACGTTGTTCGTCGGCGGGGCGCGGGGTGGTGCGTGGCGGCCGGTCGGCCTGTCCAGCCCTCGCCGACCCGTGAGGGTGGGCGAGGACCAGGCGGAGCGACCGGAGGTCAGCGCTGCTGGAGCTGGTGGGCGTTGTCGGGGGTGTCGTCGCCGGGTCCGGGCGGAGCCGGGATCCAGGCGTGGAGGTGGAGCTCGGGGCGGAACTCCGGCTGGGACACGGGGGCGGGCGGGTGGTTGTGGACGACGGGCCGCAGGCTCAGGCCGCGCAGGGCGAAGATGCTGGCGATGGCCCACATGAGGGCGGCGATGCCGGTGGCGACGGTGCGGCTGCCGGTGGGCGAGGCGGCCCACACCATGGCGATGCTGGAGAAGCCCCACGCTGCCCAGAGGATGCGAGCGCCGGTGCTGCCGGCGAATCCGCCGATGAGACCGGCCAGGCCGGAGAGCTGCCAGAAGGAGTAGACGGTGGAGCCGGGGACGGTGAGGCCCACGCTCTGCTGCCCGATGTAGGAGCGGATCGGGTTGTCGATTACGCCCCACATGCCGCTGGTGATGTCGACTCCGGGCGGCTTGGTCGCCGGGACGGCGGCCAGTAAGCGGTGGAACACTGCGGTGACGATGTCGCCTGCGGCATCCAGCAGCACGGTGACCGAGCAGAGCGTCACCAGGGCGATGGTCGCTTTGATCCAGTTGGCCATGCCGTGCCATCCGGCAGTCCGTGCCTGGAACAGTTCCTCCCACCGCTGGTACAGGAAGCCGCCCCCCTTCCAGGCCGCGTCCCACCAGGCACGCAGCCGTGCGGGGCGCGGTGTGCCTGGGTCGTCTTCCAGGTCGATGTCCGGCGGCGGGGGCGTCTGGTCGATCAGGTCGAAGATGCTCGGGCTGTACTGGCCGTTGATGGGCTTGTTGTCGTCGGACTGCATGGCGGGGCGACTCCCTTGCTCGGGTTCGTGTGGTGGGCGGATTGCGCGCAGGCCGGACGGCCTGGCCCGCACCCGACCGCGTGGGTTCGGGTGCGAGGCAGGTGGTCCGGAGGTGGGGGTCAGAGGCCGCGGGCGTCTGCAAGGTGGGCGGCCTGGTCGACCATGCGGATCGGGACGCGGCCTGTGCCGTGCGCGTCGTTGAAGGACGGCACGGAGTTGACGTCGTCGCCGAACTGGCGGCGGATCGCGTCCAGGAGCACGGAGGCCGCGTCGGCTTCCAGGCCACGGTCGCCACGGGCCTCGGCTCGGATGGCACCGAGCATGCAGCGGGCGCCGCCCTCGTCGACCAGGGCGTCCTTGCACCAGCCGCCGGTGAGTAGGCGACGGTGGGCGCGCTGCAGAAGAGCCGCGACCGGCGTCGGGTAGAGCTCCGGGAGCGGAGCGGGCCCGATGTCGATGGGGCCGGTGACGATGTCGGCCAGGCTCACGGGTTCGGTAGGGATGTGCGCGGTGTTGACCTCGTACTTGACGGCGGCTTCGTCCAACTTCACGGTCATCGCCGCATTGATGATGGTGAGGCGTTCCTCAAGGGTCAGTTCCGCCGGCGGTGCGGCGGGCTGGGTGGTCGGGGTGGGCTGGTCTGTGGCGGGGGAGGGCCGGGCGTAGGGCATCGGGGCTCCAGGCGGGAACGCCGAAGGGCGCCGCCGGAGTTCGTGTCCGGCGGCGCCCTTCGGCGTCGTGCAACAGGGGAGTGGGCGCTAGCGGGCGGGGTAGCCACCGCATCCGCGCCCGGGCATCCTCGAACCACCAGGCGCGGGGAAGGGGATCGGGTGGAGTTCGTCTTCGATTGCGGGTGGTGCGGCGGGGACAACTACTTCGTCGGCAAGCAGGTCGGCTTCTGGGTCGACAAGTGGGAGATCCCCTCCGAGTGGGACTGCCGCTTCTGCGACGGACTCAACTACACGCCCGACCCGCCGTGGACCGAGGCGTAGTCAGAAGCTGGATATCAGTCCGGCGAGCGAGGCGAGGCCGCTGTTGATGATCGGGGCCAGGCCGGTCGCGGCGAGGGTGAAGCCGAACAGCGTGCAGGCCAGCGCGGAGCCGACGCGGACGTATCCGCCCTTGAGCAGGACGAAGACGATGATGCCCAGCAGCACGGCGGCGGAGATGGAGAGGGCCACGGTGGGTGGTGCTCCTTCGCAGGGGTCGGGATGGGGCCGACCGCGCTCGGGCGGTCGGCCCCGTGATGGATGGGTGGGTGTGATCAGGCGTCGGTGAGGCTCTTGATGGCCTCCAGCGCCTGGCGGGGAGAGGCGACCTGCTCGGAGCGGCGACCGCCGCCCTTGGAGCCGCGCCCGCCTCCGCCCTTGCCGCCCCCTCCGCCGCCGCGCCGGCGGGATCGGCCCTCGCCCTCGTCGTCCTCGTCGGGCTCGGGCCAGAACTCACCGGGCCGCACGGGCTCGTTCCAGTCGAACCACAGGCCGCGCTTCTCCAGCTCCGCAATCTCGTAGTCGGTGAGCCGGTTGACCTCGTCGGGGAAGAGGTGCGCGAGGTCGGTGTCGAAGTCCGCGAAGAGGCTGCGCATGAGCACGGCGCGGCCGTTGTCGAGGACGATGACCGCAACGCCGCCCGTGGAGACGCCGTTCTCCGGGTCGGCCTCACCGCGCATGGCCCGCTCGATCGCGGAACCCTCCTGGCGGGAGTAGCGGGCCGGGATGGTCGGCACGTCGTACGCGTTCTCCATGGTGCCCTCCGCCGCCTTGCGGGTGGCGCCAGGCGAGCCCATGTTGAAGATCACGGGCCTGCTGTTCTGCCGCAGGTTGTCCTTCATCTCGGTGGAGAACCCGTTGTGCGCGAAGGGGCTCTGTCCGGCGGGGTTGAAGCCGATGCCGTACTTCAGCCCGGTGACCGTGAGGTCCTCGCCGTCCTTCTGGATGAACTCGCCGAAGTCCCCGTCCTGCGCCGCGGTCATGAACTCATCCGCGTACACGTTCAGCTGCCGGTAGGGGCAGCGCGGGTCGCCCGGCTTGTAGTCGTGCGGCTGGCCGTCATGCGGCCAGGGCATCTCTGCCCTGATCTCGCACAGCGCCTTCGCCGCCCGCAGCTGGCGCGCCATCCACAGCGCGTTCGAGCCCTGCCGGTCGATGTACCGGCCGAGCATGGTCGTCTTCTCGTCCTTGCGGACGGTCGACAGCCACACCACCTGGCCGGCCAGGGACTGGGCGGCCATGTTGATCGCGAAGAACTGCGTCTTGCCCGAGCGGGACACGCCAAGAGTGAGGCCGTGGGCCGGGGCGTTCTTGTCGTGCTGGTACACCATGGTCTTCACTGGCTGGCCGGTGATGGTGAACCCGCACACGTACATGCCCTTGGCGTCCGGGGTGAGCAGCTCGCGGGTGGCGGGGAAGATCGCGCTGAGCGGAGGGGTGTCGAACGCGCTGATCAGGAACTCGTTGCCGTCGATGAGGACGAACACGCAGGAGTCGTCCTCGGGCAGGTTCAGCGCGCGGCAGACCTTGGCCAGGTCGATGCGCGGGGTCTCGGTGGAGTCGGCCATCTTCGCCCGGTAGAAGGTCACCCCGCGTTCGTCGTCGCGGGTCTTGTGGACCAGCTCGGAGCCGGGAGCGCCGCCCTTGGGACCTGCGACGCGGTCCGTCCAGCGTTCCTGCGCGGTCGGCTTGGCGCGGCGCCGCTGGTTGGCATCGGGGGTGATGCGGGCCTCCATCCAGCCCGGCCCGCCCTGCCGACCGGGCTGGATCGCGACCTCCGCCAGGACGACGTCACTCGAAGGCACAGCAAACGGGGCGGCGACCGCAGCCTCCGTGAGGCCGGTGATCGGCCGTCCGGTCTCCGAGGCCCGCAGCAGGATCGTCATGTCGTGCCGCATACCGGGGTGCCGGGTGGCCTTGACGACGTGCGTACGGCCGGGCATCCCGGCGTTCTCCCACATCATCCGCACCTCGCGGGTGAGCAGGTCGACGCCGTCGTCCTGCACGGCCGGGGACGGCTCTGCGACTTCGGCTACCTGGAGCTGCGGGGCCGGGGCCGCGATGGCTGGACGGTGACGGCGGCGGGTGTGCCGGGAGAACGGCATCACCAGGTAGCCGGCCGCCGCCCATCCGGCGGCGAGCAGTCCGTCCATCCAGTACGGGCCGAAGCCGGTGGTGTGCCCGGCGGCGACGTCGACGGCGGCGGCCAGGACCAGCGGGGACCAGCGCAGGATCTTGCGTCCGGCACCGGGCTCATCGCTCTTGGCCGCGAGGAACCAGCCGCCGATCCCAGCCGCGCCGGCCAGCTGCACGACCTGGTTGACGGGGCTGTCGGGATAGACGTTCGGGGCCACGGCCAACACAGGCGCGGCGAGGGTATAGGCGAGGCGTTCGAGCGTGGCACTGCGCGGCGTGGTCACCGGTTCTCCTTCGAGAACAGGACGGGCGGCCCCGCGAGTTGTCGCGGGGCCGCCCGTGGCGGGGTGGGTTGGGGGAGGGGTCAGCGGTTGAAGAACCCGGGCTTGGGGGTCTTCTCACGCCGGTTGGAGCGGATGTCGTCCAGCGCCCCGTAGAGCTTGGAGTGGGTGCGCCGGGTCTGGTGGGTGAGGTCGGCGGTCTCCTGGGCGGCGTCGCTCAGCTTCTTGACCTGCACGGCGGCGCCCCCGAGGGCGACTGAGACGTTGCTGGTCAGCTCCACGAACTTCCCGTCGAGTCCGGCGGTGGCGATGTCGCGGGCCACGTCCTGGGCGCGCTGGGCGTTGGCCTTGACGCTGCGCACCAGCGCCTCCAGCTCGAGGCCGGCGTCGTCGAGCGCGCTGCCGAGCGTCTTCAGTTTGGCCTGGACGGCCTTGTAGCGGTTGTCGTCGTCGGCCGGGACGGGCACCGGGCTGGCGCCGCTGGGTGCGAGATCGCTGCTCATCAGCGGGTTCCTCCCTGCTTCTTAGTCGTGGTGGGCGGCGGCCGACGCGTACGTCAGACCGGCGTCTTCCTTGGCGGCCATGTCCTGGCCGTAGATGCGGGCGACCATCGCGGCCGCGAGCTTGGCGGCCTCCAGGGCGAGGCCGCACTCGGACGCGCACCGTTCGGCCTGCTGCCTCATACGGCCCGCGGCGTCGGCGAGGTCGGCGATCAGGTCGGTGACCTCGGTGGCGATGTTGTGGTCGCCGATCAGGTCGGCGGCCATGTCCCGCAGAGCGTCGGCGACCTTGTCGAGCGCCTCCGCGAGGGCTTCGGCTCGCTCCTGGTCGGAGGCGGCCTGGATGGCGATGTTCGCCATCTCCATCAAGAACTCGTCGAACGTGATGTCCGTGCGGTGCTGGGCGGCCAGACCACCCTGCCCGGACGGCCTGCTGACCTCCGCGCTGCTCACGCTGCTCCCTTCGCTGGTCGGTCGGCTGCTGGTGGGCGGCTGGCTGGTGCCGGGCCGCTTCGTGTGCGGCTCGGGGGCGGGCGGCAGGCCCTTGACGCCCCTCGTCACGGCCGCGGGGTCGTCGGGGACGATGTCCGCGTCGACGATGTCGTCCTCGCCCTTGGCGTCAGTGCGCGTCGGGCGGGTGGGCCGGTCGGGCCACTCCACCGTCGGGGTGGAGTCCTCCGCCCCGAACGGGCTGTCCGCCGACCGACCGCGCCGCCGACCGGCACGACCGGTGCGGTGGGCGCGTCCCCGCCGACCGGCCCGGCCGGTTCCGCTGCCGGTGCGCCGACGCCGGAACCGGCGCCGCTTCTTCGAGCCGTCAGACGGCCCGCCACCGGCCTTGGAGTCCTTCTCCGAGGCCCCGTCAGTGCCGTCCTTGGCGGTCTTCTCGCCCTTGTCGTCGGTGCTCTTGCCCTTGGAGTCCTTGTCCTTGGTCAGGCTCACCTTCTCCGCGCTGGTCTTGCCGTCCTTCGCGTCGGCGCGGCGCTTGTCGAAGCGGCGCTGGGCTTCCTCCGCGACGGCCTGGCTCAAGGTGGTTCGACCGGAGCCGGCCGACGCTGCGGCTTCCCGCTTCGCCTTCCGTGCCGCGTCCCGCTCCTGCCGCTTCGCGCGGCGGTCCTCCCAGGCCTGCTGCCGGTTGGCGCGGGCCTGATCGCGGTCCTTGGACCGGTCGGCGATGCCGGCGGTGTGACCGGCGCTGCGCCTCTCCTGCCGGGCGGCCTGTCGGGCCCCGGCTCGCTCCTGGCGGCCGCGGGCCCGCTCGGCACGGGCGCTGGAGGCAGGGCCGTTCTGGCCCCGGCCACCGTCGCCCTTCGAGCCGCCAGAGCCCGTCTGGGAGCCTTTCGAGCCCCCGGATGACCCGTTGCGCCCGGGACCGCTTGCACGGCCTCCAGGGGACCGGTCAGAGCCTTTCCCGCCGCCCTTGCCGCTTCCGCCGCCCCCGGTCGACCCGGACCCCAAACGCCCAGCGCTGCCGCCGGAGTTGGGGCCACGCGCCCCGGGCCCCTTCGAGCCGGAACCCGAGTTGTTGCGGGTCGAACCGCCGCCACCGCCACCGCTGGCCTTCGAGCGGCCCTTGTCCACCCCCAGGCCGGAGCCGGACGACTTCATGCGGTCGGCGTCGGCCTTTCCGCGCGCCGCTGCCTTGTCGCCCTTCGCTTTCATCATCGCGGCGTGGAGCTTTCCGTTCTGCTCCATCATCGCGACTTCCTGCGCGGTGCGGCCCTCCAGCAGCGCAGCCTTACGCGCTATTTCAGCCTCACGGAAAGGCGCTTCGCTTTCATGATTCGCCCGCGCCCTTTCCAGCCGGAATTCCAGCCAGTCACCGAGACGGTCAGCGAGCGAACGAGGCTGAACATATTCGCCTTCCTCATATTCGCCGTCTTCTTCTCCGGCTTCCGGTGCCGTAATTCCGTCCGAGCGCAGAGCCGCCGCCGGGTCCGGAGCAGCCGGAATCGGGGGCAGTTCCATCGTCGTCTCTTCCGGCGACTCCGGCGGCGCCGGGGGAATGTCCTCCGATGGCGGAATGGTGTCGGCGTAATCCGGGATCGGCGGTGGCACGTACGAGGAATCACCGCTCCAAGGGCCTTGGACCAAGGTCCCGTTGCCGTCCTCGTCGGACACGGTGCGCCTCCCTCCTGGGACTTGACAGAGCGTGGGGTCTTGTGTGCACGCGTGTGCACGTGCACGTGTGCACGCTTTACGCGCGCGAGGCCCCGCCGGAGCCCGGCGGGGCCTTCACTGGTCACGTTCAGTGACGTGGGGGGTGCTTCGCCACGACCTGCTCCGCGTACTGCAGGAGGTCCTTCCAGATCCGTCCGTCGCCCTCCGCGCGCTGGTCCATCGCCGTGATGAACAAGCGGCAGATCAGCGCGAATCCGGAGTAGACGTCGCCGCGACCGGCTTTGACGTCCTTGGCGATTCGGGATCGTGCCAGGCGGAGCCAGAATTCCATCTGTCCCGCCTCGCCGCGAGATTCGCGGGCCTTATCCGCCTCTTCCTTCAGCCAGTTCCTGCGGCGCTCGATGGAGCGTTCAGCGCTGTCGAGGGGGCGCGTCACGCCGACTCCCTGTTACCCAGGTCGTAAATCGACGTGGGACCACCATAGCCGGAATTCTGGCTCTGCGCACCCTGCTGCGGCGCATTGGGTGCGGCCTGGAGCAACTGCGGGTTTTTCTTCTGCTGCCTCTCCAGCTCCTTTTCCTTCCTATCCCGGGCCGTATTTACAACGGCCTCGTCGTGGGCGCGGCGCTTGTAGGCACTCTTTTCCAGGCCTTGGGTGAGGTTGTTCAGGTTCTTGAGCACGTTCCCGAGGGCCTTTTCGACGGGCATCGCGCGCAGCCTTGCGTGGTACCAGCGGTCGCCCTCCACGTGTGTGTCGCGCAGGTGCACGCGGGTCTCGTGCGCGAGGGTCTCCAGGTTCTTGCCGATGTCCAGCAGGACCCGCTGAACGTCGGCCAGGTACCGGGCAGTTGCCTCCGGGCTCTGCGCGACGTCGCGCAGAGGGGAGTGATTCGGGTCGTTGCTGTTCATACGAGAAGACCTCCAGGTCTCGGGGTTGGGGAGTGGGAATCCGTGATCCCCGAGGCTGTTGCGCGGGGTTGGGGTGGTGCTCGTGCGAGCCCGGCCCGCACCGTGCCCCGCTCGGGCGTGGTGCGGGCGAGCGGCCTGACGGCCGTGGCCGTCACCGGTCCGCGCTCGGTGTGCGAGCGGGGGCCGGTGGCGACCATGAGCGGCAGGGGTTGTGCCAGAAGGTGAGCATGTCGGCGCTCACCGGGCGCTCGGTCACACGCCCGGGGCGGCCTCTTCGACCTGAGCGCGCAGGCGCTGGGCGGTCGGGCGGGAGACCGGGGTGTCGGACAGGCCCGCGTCGGTGAGCGCGTCGCGGATCTCGGTCCACTCGGGGCGGCGCCCGAGCTCGGTGTAGAGGAGACGGATGCGAGCGTGGCGGCGCTCGGTCAGCGCCTCCGTCTCGCTGCGCGTACGAGCGCTCTCCGCTCGCTGAGCGTCCGTCTCCCCGGTGGCGCGCTCACCGTCGTGAGCGCCGGAGGTGAGCGCCGGGCGCTCACGCTCGCCGCGCGTCTCACCCGCGGTGAGCGCGCTCATGTCGGGGCGAGCGTGCTCGGTCTCCTCCGCCCGTTCGACCGTGAGCGCGTCCTCGGGGGTGAGCGTGTCGGCGAGCGCGGCGGGCGCGGAGTTGAGCTTGAGCGCCATCCGCTGCTCCAGCGGAGCCTTGCTCCGCCATCGCCAGCCGAACTCCTCCTTGAGCTGCGCTCGCAGGTAGGTCTGCTCCTGGAGGCGGGTGAGCGCCTCCTCGTAGGAGGTGATCTCCCACAGGATCATCCGGCGGCGAAGCCGGGCGGTGGGGATCGGGGCGAGGATCCAGCGTGAGCGGCGCACCGTCTCCATCCGCACCTTGCCGGTGACCGCGCCAATCCGCGTCGCGTACACGTGGGAGGCGATCTCCGAGAACACGACCCACAGCAGCGTGAGGGCAGCGTGCCCAAGACGCCCCGACATGCTGTCCGAGGCGTTCCAGTTCAGGTACACGGTCACCGCCGTCAGCGCCCGGGGAACCCAGCGGATCCAGCGCAGCTCCATGCCCATGCGGATCAGGACCAGGTTGGCGCCGGTGAACGCCGGGATGGCGACGTCGATGCCGACCGGCAGCAGCCACGGCCACTCCCAGCCCCACCCGGAGGCCTTGGTCTCCAGCGCGGTGTAGGAGGAGAGCAGACCGAGAGTGGAAACGACCGCGGCCGCCAGAACGATCCCGACGACCAGGACCAACTCCTGCCCGGACAGCGGCGGGACACCGCCGGCGGGCCGGGCGTCGTTGCGGGCCTTGCGCCGCGCGGCGCGGGACTCGGTCCGGATCTCCCGACGCCTCGCCCGCTGCACGGTGCGCTCCGTCGCCGCCTGGAGGACCCGGTCCGCCTCGGCTCGGGCCTGCGCGGCGGCGGCCTGGTCGGCCGTGGCCTTGGCCGCTGCCTCCCGGGCCGTCGTCGCGTCCTTCTCCGCCTGCTCGCGCAGCCGGGCGATGTCCTTGTCCGTGGCGGCCCGCAGCTCCTCAGCGGAAGTGCGGGCGTCGTCCAAGGCGCGGTCCGCGTCGGCGCGAAGGCCGGCGGCCATCTTCTCCGCCCCGGCCCGCACCTGCGCGGCCTGGTCGTCCGCGCTCTCGCGCAGCCGGTCGGCCTCGCCCCGCGCCCGCTCCAGGAGCAGTTCGGCGTCGGTAGCAGCCCGGGTGCGGGTCTCCGCCGCGGTGCGCTCCGCCGCCGCGAGCAGCTCGGTGCGCGCGGCCTCCGCGTCGGCGAGGACCTTGGTGGCGGCCTGCGCGGCCTCCGCCTGGACCTCGTCGGACCGCGCGACCGCCGTGGTGGTGATCTCCTCCGCCTGCCGGCGGGCGTCGGCGAGGACCTGGTCGGCCTCGCCGGCCGCCGTCGTCGTGACTGTGTCGGCCTCCGCGCGGGCGTCGGCGAGCAGCTGCTTGGCCTTCGCGTCGGCGTCGGCCAGGACCTGGTCGGCGTCGGCGGCTGCGGTGGTCGCGGCCTCGGTGCGGACCCGGTCGGCGTCGGCCTGCGCGTCGGCCAGGACGCGGGCCTGCTCGGTGGTGGCTGCCTCGGTGATCGAGGCAGCCTCGGTGCGGGCGCCGTCCAGGAGTTCGGCGGCGCGGGCCTTGCCGTCGGCGAGGATGCGCGCGGCGTCGTCGGCGGCCAGGTCCCGGAGGTCGGTGGCGCGGTCGGCGGCGTCGGCCAGGATCGGGGCGGTCTCTTCGAACACCAGCGGCACGGTCTCGCCGGTCTCTTCGGGGGCGGCGGCCTGGGCGGGGATGGCAGCCGGCAGCTTGGCCGCCTTGCGCCCGGCGCCGCGGGGTTTCGCGGTCGGGGCGGCATTCCGCCTGCGCCGGGTGGTGGTGTTGGCCACGGGGTGTCCTCTCTTACTCCGGCGCCTCGTGCAGGAGGTCACCGCGGGTCGGCGTCGGTCGGTAGGGTCGTGACCAGGCCCTCCGAGGCCCCGGCAGCTCGAATGCCGGGGACTCGGAGGGCCGTCTGCGCGAGCAGTTGGTCAGCGCTGAGCGGGCAACTGGGACTGGGCTGTGGGGCCGTGGTGGCGGGCGTAGGCGGCGCCGGCCAGCAGCAGGGCGCGGACCTGGTCGACGGTCCGGCCCGGCACCTTGTCCCACAGCCGCGGCTCAGCCGCGCTGGCACCGGTGTGGGCGCAGATGACCAGCTCCAGCACGCTCACGGACACGCCGGTCAGGTCGGTGGGGCCAGCCAGGACCTCCCACAGGCCGAATTCGCCCGGCTGCCATCCCTCCCGGTCCAGCAGGCCCAGGGCGGTCTCCAGGTGCGTGGCGGCCTGAGTGCCGGTGACGGGCTCGCCACTGGAGCCGTGCCACATCCGCGGGCCGGTGTACCAAAGGGCTTCCAGCTCCGCGGCCCGGGTCAGCAGAGCCTCGTTCTGTGCCTCCAGCGGAGCAGAGGCAGTGATCGACGGGGTCATGGGGTTCCTCTCCATCAGTGGTCCGGACTGAGTCGGCGGGCGGTGCGGGCGGATCAGGCAGCCGTCAGGCCAGGGCCGCGACGGGACGGTGCGGGTCGACGACCCGACCGTCGGGGAGCAGCCCGCCGGTGTCGAAGATCACGACGGCGTTGCACAGCAGGCTCCAGCCCTGCTCCGGGTGAGCGGCCACGACGTGCGCGGCCTCCCGGTCGGGGCTGTCGGACGTCGGGCACGGCGGGGTGTGCGAGCACAGAGAGCGTGGCTGGCGGCGGGTCAGGCCGGTGTCGTCGAGCGGGGTCGGTACCGGGATGGTGCGCATGCGATGCCTCCGGGTCCGGGGTGGTGGGCTGCGCGGCTGCGCGGCTCCCCTGGACACCGCGCAGCCCGGCCGCCACGGATGCGTGGGGCCGGGCTGTGCAGGTCAGGCAGCTGGCAGACGGGTCAGACCTGGTCCGTGTTCTCCGCGAGGGAGGCCGTGGCGATCAGGACGTCCACAGCGGAGTCCAGGGCAGCGAGCTCCTGCTGCGGGGTGTCGGGCGTCGGGTGGTCCTGGTACACGTCGGTGCGCATGTCGGGCATAGCAGTCTCTTTCTTGAGATGGGAGGCGCCTCCCCCGCCGTACCGGCACGGGGCCGGGACGGGCGGGGGAGGCCACCGGCAGAGGTGGCGATGCCGGTGCGGGGTGATGGCTCAGCGGCCTCGCTGCCGGGACTGGCGGCTGAGGTAGGCGTCTTGCAGCCGCACGAAGGTGGCGGCCAGCCGCTCACCATCGGGGCAGCGGGCGTTGTCCTGGCAGCGGGAGCAGGACCGGGTGTGCGCCAGGTGCGCGCGGTACGCGGCCTGGTAGCGGTCATACAGGTCGTCAGGCACGCGGCCGTCTTTCGTGATGGTGCAGGCGGAGCAGGTGCAGGTCAGCGACCCGGTGCCCGGCCTCCCAGGCCGCTGCGGCGGCCACGGCTGCGGCCGCCAGGAGCAGGCGGGTGAGCGGGTGCGTGGGGCCGACCATGCGGGCGGCCCGGGCTGCGCGGTGCTGCGCGGCCCGGGCCGTCTGTATGAGGCACGGCATCAGTGCCCAGCCGCGCGGCAGGCATCGCAGGTGCCTCCGCCCCAGTCGGGGAACCAGGTGCCGCACCAGGAGCACTGTCCGGCCGCGGCGAGCACCAGGCGGCGGGCGAGGGCGGTCATTCGGCGTTGCATCAGGCGGCCCCCGTCCCGCCGCAGGCGCCGCAGCGCACCCAGTGCTGGCGGGTGACCCCGCCCTCGCTGGAATCGACGGTGCGGCCACCGGCGCCGCCGCAGGAGCCGCAGGCCTGCTGACCGCTCGCAGCGATCTGGCGGGCCCGCATCTCCGCGACAGTGCGCGGGGCGCGCCGTTCGGCGGGGATCGCGGCGTCCTGGCGGCGGACGACGTCCAGGAGGTGGGCGCCTAAGCGGCGGTTGGCATCCTGGCCTGCCGGGGCGGGCCGGGGGCGTGTCATGCTGTCGATCACAGGGCCTCCTTGTTAGGTCCTGTATCGGCGGTCCCGGAGCTCTGACCTTCCGGGGCCGCCACCCTTTGACTGGCCGGACGGCCAGCCACGGCTCCGCCTCCCACCCCGTGACGCTCTGGTGGGGTGGGAGAGGGACCGTGGCGGATCGTCAGGCAGCCGGGGCGTAAGCCGGCCTGCCCTCGCGGATCAGGTAGTCGGACGTCGTCCATGCGCTACCGACTGCGAACGGGATCTCGTCGGGGCGCAGGGTGTCGCGGACGATGACCGCCCACCGGGCGCTCGCGCGGCGCAGCAGCTTCGACGCCTCGCGCGGGTCGGTGACCAGCGCCAGGACCTCGAAACGGCCGTCCACGTTCTGGTAGATCGCGCCGGGACGCCTGGGACCGACCTCGTCGTCGACGGTGTGCGGCAGGGCGATGACGGCGGGGGCAATCATGCTGCGGCTCCGATCAGGTGGGCGAGGTGAGCGAGGGCGAGTTCGTCGGTGGCTTCCTCGCGCCGGACACGGGCAAGCCGGTAGTGGTCGACCGCCCGGCGGCGAGCCCGCATCGCGAGGAAACCGGCCGGGGAGCGCAGTTCGTTGCCGCGCAGCAGGTACTGCCAGGTGCCGAGCCACGCTTCCTGGGCGATGTCGTCGGCCAGGTCGCGGTCGGCGGGACGCAGCGCGCGGGCCGCGACCGCCGTGACCATCGGCGCGTGCTCGCGGTAGAGGCCGTCGAGCAGCTCGCGGGCGGCGGTGTCGTCGTGGCGCGCGGCCTGCTGCGGGTGCGGCCGGCCGCCACCGGGCTGGGGCTGGCGGCCGTCACGCTCGTGCGGCTGCGGCCGTAGCGGCAACTTGGGTTTCGCGTCCATGACGGGCGCTGTCATGCTGAACACGTGGGTCGTCCTTTCACGCAAGGTGACCTGCGAAAGGACCCCCGGGGTGGCCGCCCCGGGGGTTCGTCGCATTCCGGCCCCGGCCGGGGCCGTGGGCTGCTGTACGAGCAGCCGAGGCGGCCCCCACCCGGTTGCGTTCGGGTGGGGACCGCCTCGGTCGTTCGTCGCGGCGAAGTTGTTCAGGCGGTGATACGGACCGGCTGCGTGGGCACCTGCAGGCCGCGATAGTCGGAGACCGTGCCGACCCTGCGGATCCGGCAGGTGTTGTTGGCCTCTTCCACCGCCGCGCCGCTGCGCTTGGCCAGCGCCTTCCTGGGAGCGCCTGTGGTCTGGTGCTGCCTCATCCACTCGGCAGCAGCTTCCTTCTTGGCCTTGGCCGACTGGTGGCGGGTGAGCAGCGCGTCGACCCGGGCCTCTTCCCTGCGCTCGCGGTCGCGGTGCTTCTGGGTGCGCTTCAGTTGCTCGTACAACGCGGCGAGCTGGGCGCCGTCGGCGCAGCGATGGGTGCCGCCGCAGCGGTCGGCCACGCTGCTCTTGCGGCACTTCTTGAGGTGCTCGCGGTAGGCGGTGAGCGCGTCGTCCGCGTTCAGGGGCTCGGGGGTCATCCTGGCGACGGACTTGGCCGGCGCCGGGAGCGGCTTGTAGTGCTGTCGCGCGGAGCGGCGACCGTTGGCCTCCGGGCCGCCCACCTCCATGCGCCCATGCCACACCTTGACCAGGACGTCGATGCTGACCAGGCGGTTGCTGCCCTGACAGCGCACCGCCGCGTCCTTACGCGCAACGCCGGTGTCGTGCGGGACGAGCTTCTGCTTCTTGGCGTTGAGTCCAGTGATCGGCACCCACGTCTTGCAGTCGGGGCAGATCAGCGACGGGCAGGAGGGGTGCAGGTCGTACTGGTGAGGCTTGAGGCTGGAGATGGCAAGCGCCGGGCGGGCGTTGATGTTCCGGGAGCGAGTCCGGCTCCTGCGGTAGCGGGCGGTGGGCTCCGGGGACGAAGTGGACACGTGAACTCCTCACAGACGGAGTGACAGGGGCGCGTCGCGGTGCTCTCTCCGCCCTCCAGGCCGTACGGCCAAGGCCGACGTCCCGCAGGACAGACAGCGCACAGCGCTGCGACGTGCACACAGTCGTCGTGCGGTCAGGCCCGGGGGAGTTTGATGGAGCTCTCTGAAACCCCTGCCACCCCGAAGGGTGGACGACTACTGCGGTCTTGCGGTGGTGCTCACTCGGTGCTCCTGGAGGATCACCGACGCCTTACATACATCAGGTTGCATCAGGTACCCTCAAGTGTCAAGCGGTATAGTGAGGCACCCAGAGGTAATTCGAAGGAGGCAAAGGCACATGTCAGGGCCACCCCGAGCCGACAATCGGCCGCCGTACGCGCGCATCGCGGGCCACTACCGCGACCTGATCAGCTCTGGGGAGCTCTCGCCGGGCGACCTCCTGCCCAGCATCAAGGCGCTGGCGACCCAGTGGGAGGTCAGCACAGCCACCGCCGACCGGGCCATGCGACTGCTGCGCGAAGAGAGGCTCGTGCAGGGCATCCCCGGCGTCGGCACCGAGGTGATGGCGCGCCCCATCTCGCTGTCCTCCGGGGCTGAGCGCCACGACCGCAGCAGCAAGACGCAGTCGTCGTGGGGCGTCGGCGAGAAGTCGTCCGGCCACACCGCCGGCATAGTCGAGGCTCCCGAAGACGTCGCTGACGTGTTGGGCATTTCGGCTGGTGACGACGTGATTCGCCGTAGCCGTGTCTACCGGGACGGTCATGGCATCGTCTCCCACTCCACGTCATGGATCCCAGCGGAGTTCGCCCAGGCCGTGCCCGAGTTGGCACGGAGCGAACGACTCAAGGGCGGGTTGTCACTCGACTTGATCGCTCGGGCTACCGGGCGGCACGTCGTTAGGCGCGTGGATGAGGAGACGGCTCGCATCGCGACGGAACGCGACCTCGAGCTCCTGGAGCTGGAGGCCGACACCGTCGCGGCGATCCTTGTGCTGACCGCACGCTTCTTGGACGCCGACGGTGAACTTCTGGAGTACGGCGTGGACTTGGGCGCACCGGGCCGCACCCGTCGCACGACGTCGGAGGTGCGGCGGTGACCGCGTACAACACCGCCGTACTGGACGACACACTCGTCTCCTGCCTCAAAGCCCGCCTCAGCCAACTTCTTCGAGCCGAGCACACCGACACCCTCACGCCGGAAGGACGATTCGAGATCACGCGCATCGCCGCCGCTTTGTCCGGCCGACCGGGCCCCGCGCCTCGCGCGATCCTCATGTCCGGGCTGCAGGGCGCTGGCAAGACGACCCTCGCCCGCGCCCTGGAAGAGGCCGGCTTCCGGCGCCTCTGCCCTGACGAGGAGATGTTCCACCGTTACGGCCACTACGGCAGGGACTTTCCCCGTGGGCAGTTCAGGGTCAGGGAGGCTCCCGTACTCAAGGACATCGCCCTTGAGCTCCAGGAACTCCTGGCGGCCGGGCACGAGGCCGTGGTCGACCACGGCTTCTGGACTCCAGAAGAGCGGGCCCAGTGGGCAGCGACCGTGATGGAGGCCGGCGGCGAGCCCGTTCTCATCTACTTGCCCGTGCCGCATGAGGTGCGCTGGGACCGAATCCGAAAGCGCAACGAACAGTCGCTGGTCGACGCGAACAGCATCGAGTTCAGCGAGGAAGATCTGCTCAGGCACGCCGGCCGCTTCTGCCCGCCGACCGACGATGAGCCGCACATCGTGTACGACGGTCACCCGGAGACCGTGCTGGCCGTGCTCCGCCATGCACGCCCCTCCATGGATGGCGGTCGACATTGACTTCTACCTCCCACTCGCCGCGCCAGGCGCTTGTTCGCCGCCTTGTGGGGGCCATCACACTCGCGAGCGCCGAAACGCAACATCACAAAGCGTTGTCGAAGCTCGTGCACAGCCGTGTTCACGGGTTTTCAACATCTACGTACACATGGGATTTGCGGGCCTGGCTCTAGGCTCACGGCCATGACGATCACGGAGGGTCACAGGGTGGGGAAGCACCGAGCTGGCTGGCGCCCGGACAAGCTGCGCGAGCAACGCGAGGCTCACGGGCTGACCCTTGAGAAGGCCGGTGAGCGTCTCCGTCAGGTCGCTGAGCAGGCCAAACTCAAGGGCATCCCCGCCGCGAATCCGCAGACTCTCTGGCAGCACGAGCAGGGCGAGGTCTATCCCGGCCCCCACTACCGACGCGCTTACTGCCTCCTGTACCGGGCTACCGAGCCCGACCTAGGCTTCCGCACCGCCCTGCCTGGTGAGGAGACGTCCTTCAAGCTCACACCGATGAATGACCGCCTCAATGGTTCGCACGTTTTGGCTGTTGAGCGCGCAATTCATCGCATCGCGCCGGGCTCGAGCGAAGCCGCCCACTTCGACTTGCAGCAGCGCATCATCGACGCGTGGAAGCGCCGGCACACAGGCGGCGACCCCCACCGCCCGGCGCTCATCCTGGTCGGTGGGTTCGCCGGAAGCGGGAAAACCGAGCTTGCCCGCTTCTTCGTCCAGCTCACCGGCTGGCCGTTGCTCGACAAGGACCCGCTCACCCGCCCGCTCGTGGAGCGCCTCCTGGTCGCGCTGGGCGGCGACGCGAACGACCGGCACACCGAGCTCTACCGCGAGAAGGTCCGGCCCGTGGAGTACGACTGCCTGATGCAGTCGGCTATGGCCAACATCAAGTGCGGCATCTCCACGGTGTTGACCGCGCCGTTCATCTCCGAAATGACCGACCCGGACTGGATGCAGCGCCTGGCCAACCGGGCGGGCTCGATGGGCGTCGACGTCTTTCCGGTGTGGGTTCGCTGCGACGAAGAATCGATGCGCGAGTACATCGGATTCCGCTCAGCGGCCCGGGACGCGTGGAAGCTCCAGCGGTGGGACGAGTACATGGCCACGATCGACCTCGACCTGCGCCCGGCGGTGCCGCACTTGGTCGTCGACAACCGACTGGGGACCGCGGTGACGCTCGCGGACCAAGCCCGGCAGGCGATGGGGGCGATGTACGCATGACGGAGAAGCAAGGCGTGATCCTCTACGGCCCGCCAGCCTCGGGCAAGGACAGCGTCACCACCGCGCTCAGCAAACTGGACTCCAAGTACGCACAGTTCGCGCGGCTCAAGGTCGGGACGGGCAAGTCCGCCGGCTACCGGATGGGCACAGCGGAGCAGCTGCGCGAGCTGGAGGCCGCGGGCGGCGTCGTCTACGCGAACGCCCGGTACGGCAACACGTACGCGATCGATCGGCCCGGCGTCGACGCCGCGTTCGCGGCCGGGGTGCCTGTGGTGCACCTCGGGCAGGTCGACGGCATCCGAGCGCTGGTCGACGGCTACCCGGCCGACTGGTCGGTGGTGCTGCTGTGGTGCCCGCGCGAGGTGACCGAGAAGCGGTCGGCGGGGCGCGGAGACAACGACACCGCGGCGCGCCTGGCGGCGTGGGACGCGACCCGCGAGGATCTGAACGCGCACCCGGGCCTGGTCTGGGACCTGACGCTGGACACCACGGCCGCATCGCCGCAGGACGCGGCGCGGCTCATCGACCAGCTGCTGGTGCAGCGGGCAAAAGCAGCGACGGCATGAGCGCGGGCTACGGCTGGGCGAGCCGGTCCAGGGCGTCAGTGAGCGTGAGTTCGCTGGCGTCCTTGACGTCGTGCCACCGTGCCAGCGTGGACGCGGCCGCGCGCAGCATCTCCGGCGGAAGGCCGACGGCCTCGAGCGTGTCGGCGGCTTCCTCCAGCTCAGGGCCCCAGCGCCAGGCGCGGGCCGCCGTCTTAGCGACGTACTGCGGCTCGGACAGGTACGAGTCGGTGCGCCGTGAGGCGACCTCGATGAGCTCCTGGTCGACGCCGTGCTCACGCGCCATGCCGACCGCGAGTGCCACCAGCACCCGCGACGTCTTCTGGAACGAGGCGTACGACAGCTTCAGCGCGGATGCCTTCCCTACCTCCGTGCCCAGCACCTGCGTCTGCACGGCAGTACCCGAGAACAGCGCCTCGATCCGCTCGGTCGCGGCGGCCGGTCCGGACAGGTACAGAGTCGGCGCCTTGCCGCGCACCGGCGGGGAGCCAACAATGCCGCCGTCCACGACCGTCGTGTTCGGTTCGAGCAGCTCGGCGATCCGCTTCGTGCGCTCGGGGTTGATGGCGTTCGCCTCCACGTACAGCCCATCGAAGCGGTGCTCAGCGACGTCGCGGGCCAGGTCCTCGGCGGCGGCCGGCGGGCAGAGGCTGATGACGATGTCGCTGCGGTCCAGCAGCTCGGCCAACGTGGCCACCGGCGTCAGACCGAACTGGTCGGCACGCATCGCAGACGCAGGGCTGCGCCCGGCCTCGCACCACAGGACCGTGGCTGCGTTGGTCGCGGCGCAGGCGGCGACAGCAGCGCCCATGCTGCCTGGATGCAGGATGCCGACGACGGGTGTGTGGGACACGGCGCTACTCCGCAGGGTGGGTGAGCAGGTAGGTGATGGCGTCGGTGACGTCATCGACGGTGTGGTGCGGGGTGGTCAGCCCGTCGGGCCAGTGTCGGCCGCGCACCCAGATCGTGCGAAGGCCGGCTTTGTGCCCGCCCGCGATGTCAGTTTCGGGGTTATCGCCGGTCATCCAGTCACCGGACGTAAGCTGCGTGCCGCAGCGGGCCGCCGCAAGCTCGAAGAGTCGGGCGTCGGGCTTGCGGACGTCGGTGTCACCAGACGCTGCGATGCCGTCGATCAGGTCGGCGAGACCAGTAGCACGTACCTTGGCTCGTTGGATGTCGCTGGCGCCGTTCGTGGCCACGCCGATCCTCCAGCCTGCGTCCTTGAGCCGCTCCAGGCTGGCCAGCACGGCGGGTCGGCACCTGACAGAGGCAGCCATGCGGTCGACATAAACACGCCACAAATGATCGGCACTCTCGTTGATCGGGAAGACAGTCCGCAGACGGTCGAAGTCTCGTCGATCGGCTCGGTCGGCAAGTTCGGTGAGCAGCCAATTCTCAATCTCGGTGCTGTAGGCATGATCGTGGACCAGCTCGGCTATGGCGTCCGCGAGCGCGGAGTGGCGGTCGACCAGGGTGCCGTCCAGGTCGAAGAGAGCAAGGCGCATGCCGGTGACCTTAACTTGGCGGATCTTCGTGCAACATGCCGTCAACTCCCCTGCCGACAGTCAAGATTTATGTATAGTTCTGGATCACGTGAGGAGAGGGGGATCAGTGTCTGAGCTACTCGATGCGGTCGACGCTCTACTCGTACGGCCAGACGCCATGCCGCCGCCGGAGATTCGTGCACGGCTGCGTAAGGCTGACGGGCTCACCCAGGAAGAGGTCGCCGCTGTCTTCGGTGTTACCCGGGTCGCGTTCAACAGGTGGGAGGTCGGGGCGGCAAAGCCGCGTCGTCGTCACCTGGAGGCGTACGTCCGTCTGCTGAGAGGGTGGGCTGCCAAGCATCCCGCCGCAGCGGACGGTTTTGAGTTCGCGGAGGCCAGCTGATCGTGTGTCGCCCGACCCGCCCCCCGTAAAGCGAAGCGGCCCCCGTCGCCACAACGGGAGCCGCTTCCAAGTCCGACTCGCTCACCCATTCCAAAGCTTCGAGTCGTGAGCAGCGAGGTGACCTCGTCTGCCGGGTGATACCCGTGGACCCTTGGGCCCGCGTGGTCACCTCTACCCAGAGTATGCGCAGGAGATTGCGCAACGCCACTACTCCGGGTCTTCTGCTAGGTCACATGCGCTGGTCACGGCTCCCCTACCTGGGGAGATGACCCAGTTGCACCGCCCGATCTACCGTCCGCCGACCGCGCGGACTCTCTCCGGCCCACCGGCTGCGCCGGAACGCACGTCTTTCCTGGCCGTGGCCGACCTCCAGCTGGTGGAGGTGGCTCGGTGAGCGACGACTTCGGCTCCAGCTATCTGGAACGGGGCTGGGAGGCACCGGAAGAGGTCATCCTGCGGCGGGAGCTGGTGCGCACGCCTGGTCTTCAGCCCGAGGACCTCGGCGTCCTCGCCGAGTTGCTGCTGCGCGACCCTCGCCTCCCGTCGACCATGGAGGCAATCCGAGCGGACCTCCAGGCGCAGGGCTGGAAGATGGGCAAGGACCGCTACAACGCCATCGCGAAGCGGCTGACGGCTGCCGGCCACCTGGCCCGCGTTCCGGTCTTCGACGAGTCCACCGGGCGGCCAACCTGGGTCACCAGGGTGTACCGGAACCCGGCGAACAACACTCAGTACGTCGACCTGGGTATCGCGGCAACAGAGCAGGTCAGGCCCGAAGTGCGGGAAACCAGCGATTCCCAGACCCCCGAATCGCGGGAAACCCGCGATTCGCCAGGTCAGAGCCGGAATGCGGAAAACCCGCGGTCCGGATCCGGATCGCGGGAAACCCGCGATCTGGAAACCCGCGATTCGCCAGGTCAGAGCCGGAATGCGGAAAACCCGCAGTCCGCTCTGCCCCCCCCACACCCCCCGGAGGAGGATTCCTCCTCCCCCAACCCCCTCACCGACTCCTCGGGGGCGCTCCCGTCACAGATGGAGCAGCAGGAAATGAGGCAAGCGCCGGAGTTTTCAGCGGAACAGCTCCGGGAGGCGGCTGCGTTCCTGCAGGGCATGCAGCGGTGGCAGGCAGGTGCGGCGACGGCCAGGCGCTGTGCGCCGCGGCTGCTGCGGACGATGTGTGCGCAGGGCTGGCCGGAGCTGGCCGGAATGGATGACACGCAGCGAGCGCTGCTGGAAGCGGAGATCCTGAAGAACACCGGCGGCGCGGTGAGCTGGGCCAAGTGCCTGCCGGGCTGGGTCGACGATCTGCGGGTCTATGCCCGGGTCAAGCCGAGGCCGCGCCGTGAGGAATCCACGGACATGTGTCGCAAGCCGGGTCACGGCGGGGGCGCTTTTCCTGCGGACGACTGCCCGGAGTGCGCCCGTGAGGCCAGGCCGCGCCGTGAGGGCGCCTCACGCGTGGACACGGCCGCGCTGATTAGCCTGCTGCACGGCAAGCGGCGTGAGCCCGGCCGCCCTACCTCGTGATCTGACCTGCTCAAAAGCTTGCGCCCGAGGCCTGGTTTGACCTCCCTGCCCCGGGCGCGACGGACCCCGAAGGAGATCCGTGAGCGCCACCGTATCCACGGCCGCCGCCAGCCTGCCGCGTCAGTCCGAGCCGCGAGACGAGCTGGACCGCACGCCGCCGCACGACCTTGATGCCGAGCAGTCGGTGCTCGGCGGGATGCTTCTGTCGAAGGACGCCATCGGCGAGGTGTCCGAGATCCTGACCGGTCGTGATTTCTACCGCCCGGCGCACGAGATGATCTACGCCGCGATCCTGGACGTGTACGCGGCCGGGGAGCCCGCCGACCCGATCACGGTCGCGGCGGAACTGACCAAGCGCGGTGAGATCAGCAAGGTGGGCGGCGCGTCCTACCTGCACACCCTGGTCCAGGCCGTGCCGACAGCCGCCAACGCCGAGTTCTACGCCGAGATCGTCCGCGAGCGCGCGGTGCTGCGCCGTC
Source organism: Streptomyces sp. NPDC025638 (assembly GCF_055558775.1). Classification (NCBI taxonomy): domain Bacteria; kingdom Bacillati; phylum Actinomycetota; class Actinomycetes; order Kitasatosporales; family Streptomycetaceae; genus Streptomyces; species Streptomyces sp. NPDC025638. Next base: position 50,333 of record NZ_JBVHLX010000031.1, read on the forward strand.
TGACAGAGGCCGGCACCCGCATCGCGCAGCTCGGTTACGCGGGCGAGGGCGAGCTGGATGAGATCGTCAACAGCGCGCAGGCCGAGATGTTCGCGGTCACCGAGGAGCGCGCGGCCAGCGAGCCGGGCAGCGGCATCGCCGCGATCGTGGAGCGCGTCGTGGACGGCGTCGGCTCCCGCGTCGAGGGCGACATCACGGGCGTGCCGACCGGCTTCATCGACCTGGACTTGCTGACCGGGGGCTGGCAGCCCGGCCAGCTCATCGTGCTCGCCGGGCGCCCGGCCATGGGCAAGTCCACCGTGGCCCTGGACTTCGTCCGCGCGGCCACCATCCAGCACGGCCGCAGTGCCGCGGTCTTCTCGCTGGAGATGAGCGAGGACGAGATCGGCATGCGCGTGCTGTCCGCCGAGGCCCGGGTCGCCCTGCATCACCTGCGCGGCGGCACCGTCACCGATGACGACTGGGCACGCATCGGCCGGCGCCTGCCCGCGATCGGAGAAGCCCGCCTGCACGTCGACGACTCGCCCGGCCTGACCATGGCGGACATCCGCACCCGCAGCCGCCGCCTCGCCGGCCGGGAGGGCCTGGACCTGGTCGTGGTGGACTACCTCCAGCTCATCACCCCGGCCAGCCGGCGCGGCTCTTCCCGGCAGGAGGACGTCGCCGCGATCTCCCGGCACCTGAAGCTGCTGGCCAAGGACCTGCGCGTGCCGGTCATCGCCCTCTCGCAGCTCAACCGCGGCTCCGAACAACGCGAGAACAAGCGGCCGGTGGTGTCCGACCTGCGCGAGTCCGGCGCGATCGAGAACGACGCAGACATGGTGATCCTGCTGCACCGCGAGGACGCCTACGAGAAGGAATCGCCCCGCGCGGGCGAAGCCGAACTGATCGTTGGCAAGCACCGCAACGGGCCCACCGCCACGATCACGGTCGCGTTCCAGGGCCACTACTCCCGCTTCGTGGACATGGCACAGACCTGACGCCTACCGCAGACGTACAACCATGCCTGCCCCAACCCGCCCTGAAGGCGTCTCAGTGTCCCTGTAGGCGCCGATCTCCCGCGAGGCACCCTTCCCCCGCTGAGGATGGGAGATCGGCGCCTACAAGCCCGCACAGAGGATCAAGAAGGGGCCCGCCGTCGCGAAGCCAACGAGACCGACCATGGTGACGATCACCGACAGACTGGAACAGGCCGCCGCCACGCAATTCACCCGCGCCCCGACCTCGAACCCGGACAGACCTGGGTTGTCGGCAGCCCCCGATATCCTGATGAACTCGCCCAGAGGGGGACGCTATGGGGAAGCGTGAGCGCCGCAGGAAACGCCAGAGGGCCGCAGCAAAGCAGCACCCGCCCACCGTGCACCGGGTGCTGTATCCGAACGCAGACCAGCCGCTCCTCGAGGTTCACATCGCCCCGGACACACCAGACGACGTCGCGGCCATGTGCCGCCAGTACTGGGAGTTCACCGTTCCCGGCCATTGGACGCGGCACGTCTCGGCGATCGGCTCCACCTCCCTGGTCTACAAGGCCGTCCGAGGAGCCTGCCGCGCTGAGCTGTTGAACGTGGTGTGCCCCAGCTGCTCCGCCCCCGTCGTGGTGACCAGCCGGTCAGACATGGCGGCAACCGTCGTCTGGGGCCCGGACTACCCGGCCGAGCCAGTTGAGGCGGCCCGGGTGTGCGCGGACTGCGCGGCCGCAGAAGCCGCTGCCCGCAAGGCGGAAGCTGAACGTGCCGCGGAGGAGAAGCGGCAGCAGACCCAGAAGCAGGTGGACGCTGCCAACACATGGCTACGAGGGCAGTCGGAGCGGGAGCTGCCTGACAGCCCTCCCGAGGTACTCGGGGCGCTGACTCTGCTGTGCATGGTGGAGATCATGCAGCGGAAGAACACCGAGTCGATCGGACCACTGCAGGACCTGAACTACACACTCACCGCCTCAGACAGCACCGACGTCGACGCCGTCCGCGCCCTGCATCAGCAGCGATGGATCTGCCCCACTCTCCCTGCAACGACCGGCAACTTCGCCTTCGACGACGACGGCACGGTCCGCGGCGTCTACATCACGCAGATCCCCTGGCAACTCGCACCACCGCTGGGCGGGAAGACCGAAGCGCGCCGCGAAGTCACCACCCTGATGCACATCGTGCTCCGCAACAACGCTGACGAAGTCACCAAGCAGGTCCACCGACTCGAGGCCGGCATGGCCGTCGACTACCTCGAGGGCCTCCTCCCCGGAAGTACAACGAGGAACCCATCCCCGAGCACCGCCTTCCCGACGCCTATGAGACGTTTTTGAGAGCCCTTCAGCAGGGCTTCACCCTCGGCCAGCTCGTTGCGGTCGCATGGAGCGCCGCGGCCGGCTCCGTCGCCTGGGGACAGCGCACTCCCGGTCTGAAGCCGGGCAGCGTGTCCTCCGCGTCCGTCACCAACCTCGAACGGCGTATCGGCTACGCCCGGGACCGACGCATCGAGGAGTACGACCTGCCGAACTGGGTCCCCCGCCCCGCTATCCACGCGACAGCGCTCCGCATCCTGGAGCAGCACGCCTCCGAGCTCGATGCGCTCAGCCGCTTCCGCACCCTGAAGCAGCGCACGGACAGCAGGGCCCTCGAGACCGCGGAATTCGACGGCGACATGGAGGACCTCGACGACGACCAGAAACTCGGCGACTCCATGGAGTCCTGGCTCGAAGACCTCCGCGCTGGCCGCAAGCGCGAGTCGATCGAACCGCCGATCACCTACGCTCTGGTCACCCCCGACGGAAGCCTGGAGTTCCACTCCGAACCTGTGGACGCCATGCGCTACAAGGTCGGAGCAGCCGGCGCAGGCATCGTCGACCGCATTACCCTGCCGCAGCCTTCGCCCGTACACGCCTACGTCGGAGAGCTGGTCACCGCTTCCGCGGACCTAGCCAACCCGGTAGCTGAAGGAATACTGCGCCTTCTCGACTGCCATGACGGCCCCTTCTACGGCCCGATCTCCTTCTTCGCCGTAGGAGCCCGCAATCCCCGGCCGCGCAGCTTGGACGAGGAGCAGCAGGAGATGCTGCGGGCGGCGTACGAGGTAGCGCGCAGCCGAGCTGGGATGGGCTGACGCGGGTGTCGGGCCCCACGGTGTCGAATCTCCCGCACTTCGGGGGAGATCGGCCCGTACAGGCCCGCACAGACGATCATTGAAGGGGCCGCCGCGAGAGCGGCTCACGGAGGACACCCATGGCGACCATCACCGACAGCCTGGACCAGGCCGCCGCCGCGCACTTCACCCGCCCGATCCCGAAGTCGGCGCCCGCACAGATTCGGTTCCTGGTCCGGCAGCTCAAGAGCACCCGGGCCGTCGCCGAGCTGCTCGGTGTTTCCCAGCGCACGGTGGAGCGCTACGTCAAGGACCAGCTGCACCACCCGCGCCGGGACCTCGCCCAGCGCCTCGAACTCGAGGTGCGCCACCGCTGGCAGCCCCGCGTCCGGCAGCGGGCCCGGCAGCGGGCCGCGACCACCGCCGGCATCTTCGTCTCCACCCGCGCCCGGTTCGGCTTCACCGCCGCCCCCGGAACCAGCGACGACCCGCGCCTGCGGTACATCAACCAGGCCCTGCCGCCCGACTACGCCGCCCGCCTCTTCGACGCCCAGGCCGCCGGCGCCACCGAACAGCAGCTGCAGACGATCCTCGCCGAGGGCCTGGGAGAGATGTACTTCCGCGACCGCGGCCGCCGCGCGCATGGCCTGGAGGTGGAGTTCACCGACGTCGAGGAGCTGGAGATGGACATCTGATGCCTTCGGGGGGTCTGGCGCATGTGCGGCGCCGATCAGCATGTCGGACACCTTCGGGCTGTCTGTCCGGCCTGGTGGTGCGGTCCGGGAAGTGGGCTGGGGTTTTTGATGGCAGTTGTGGGTGGTTGTGGGCGCATGACGGAGGTCAACTGCTTTTCTGCTTTTCACCCTTAAGAGTGAGACGGGGGAGTGGTGCACGCCGGTGCACTTGTGTGACGTGAGACACAAACGAGCGCGGAATGTTTTGTGACGTTTGTGTGACCTTGTGGAAGCGGGCAGGTCACGTGCTGTTACCACTTGGTAGTTGATCGTGAAATCTTCCATAGTGGTGGCGGTGCGAGAAATTCGTGTGCACGTGCGTCATTGATCGGCCGTTCGGGGCGCTTGAGTAGTCGTCACATTGGTGTGACGCACGGGAAGTTGCTTCGTGTGTTGCGTCGCTACGTCCTCGGAACCAAGAGGAGTCATGAACGAGAGCGAGCAGGTGGGTGGCGGTGCCGACCCGATCGGGGTCGACACACGGCTGCCTCTGAGCTACGAGGCGCTGTACCTGGCTGATCAGCAGGCCTTCCACGATTACGCGTATGTCCTGCTCGGCGATGACGCGGCGGCCGAGGCCGCCGTGCACGTCGGGATGATGCTGGTGCGCGACCACTGGGACGAGCTCCTGGTGGAGAGCAACATGCAGCAGCAGGTGTGGGCGATCGTGCGCGGGATGGTCGAGGACTACCGTCGCGAGCGTGAGGAGCGTGCCGCGATAGCGAAGGGCCTGGACGACTACCGGCAGGGCCTGTTCCGTCTCAACGGCGAGCAGGGCGTGTTCGAGGCACTGGCGTCGCTGCCCCCGCAGCAGTTCGACGCGGTCGTCCTGCGCTACATCCTCGGCTACAGACCCCATCGCATCGGCTGGTACATGGGCATCGCCGAGAGTACGGTCTCTCACCACTGCGAGCTGGGCAAGCAGCGCATCGAGCAGGCCGTGCCCTCACTGATCAAGAAGAGCAGTGACGGCGCCGCGGGGGACGGCGAAGACAAGGACGCGGAGGAGTGACCGTGCACAGAACGAAAGCGAACTTTCCGCGCCCCGCCGAAACGGTCGAGGAGATCCTGGCGGCGGCAGGTCAAGCCATGCAGGCCCGCCGCCGTCCGTTTGACGACGCCGCAGGACTTCGCCGGCTTGCCTGGGACTCCCGACGCGCCGCACCCGCCAAACCGTCGGTCGTGACACGGGCGCGCCATCAGCTGTCCGTGATGACGTACCTCTACCTCAACGAGCGCAACGCGCCCGGGCACGTTGAGGAGCTCGCCGCGCGCCTCGGCGACGACGGCGAGGGCAACCATCACCCGCCCTTCGAAGACCTCGACGTGCACGGTGCCCAGCTCTTCGGCTGCATGCTCCACATGGCCGGCCACCCGCAGAGTGCCCAGTTCTGGTGGGAACTCGCCGCCGGCGCCGACCACATCGGCGCCGTCTACTGCCTGTATCTGCACCATCTGGGGCAGGGAGCCAGTACGGAGGCCGGCCACTGGCTGGACCAGCTGCGCCTGCAGCACGCCGACATCGACGAGGACTTCCTCCTCGGTGCAGCCCGCTTCACCCAGTGGATGCACGACAACCGCCTGCTCGCGGCCCATCCCGACCTGGTCGAAGAAGTCGTCCGGCTCGCGCTGCACGACGACGGCGACGAGTTCCTGGTGTGCCGGCCCGAACGGCAGATCGCCGACCGGCTCCACCACCTGGACAGGAGCGCCTGACAGCCAACCCCTGTGACCGAAGCAGCGCCGTCACTGCGGTGCGCTGCAGCTGCTCATGGGGGCCTTGGGATCCAGGTGCCGGGATTGCCCCGGGCTCGGCGCCGCCTCGGGCGGCTGCCCGGCACCTGCCAGGCCGGGCAGGGAGCGGAGCCTCGGGGCGGGGCGTTCCGTAGGAGACGGCGCTGGGGTGGCCTTCCGGGACGGCGGGCAGGCGTTCGGCAGCGAGTCGGCGAGCTCCAGGCGGTTCCTGCTCGCGGGTCGGCAAGGATGGCTGTGCGCCTGTGGTTGCGGCGGTGGATGCAGGTGAAGCCGATGGCCTGCCCCGAGGGGCATGGCGATCGGCTTCACGTGGGCAGGTGCGCCAACACCTGCCCCTATTCCCTGTGCGCCGGTTGGAGCCAGTAGCAATCAGGGTCGGTCGCGGTATCTGTCGGGCAGATTTCGCGATCCGTGATTACGAGGATGACCTAGGCCATTCAAGATCGTTTACATTCAAGCGGTGCGATATTGAATCAACCCAGGTCAGGGCCCTTCTCGCTACTTGAGACGGTGTCCACGACTGCGAGTCATAAAAACATGCTTCCTGTCACCCAGTTGTACTAACGCCGAGGCGCCGTTCAGGCAGCATGACCTGCTGTTTCATGTCGATCCATGTGATCGCAACAATGTGGTGCTCGCGTGCGTCAATGTGCTGCGCCCACATGCTAGGGGTCTGTGCAACGCGCTGAACTGCGGCGTTGTTCGTCGGTGCCAGTCCTGCGTGGCCCGTACGGCCTGCGTACCCGATGGCAAGACCTTCCTCATGGAGAAGAAATCCCTTTGGTTCGTTGGTGAGGCAACGTTTTGAGCGGCTGTCATTTGTGCCCTAGGGACTGGGATCCTGTCGGACAGCAGGTTCCTTCGTGTGCTGGGAGCGCCAACTCCCGCCAGGTACGCGGAGGGACAAGACATCGGTTGGAGCCGAAGTAGCAACCGTCCGGCGATCTCCTGGTCGCCGGACGGTAGTTAAGGGGACCCCTTATGGGCGTAAAGCCCTCTGCCGCGGCGAGCGGCATCGACGCCGCCTCCGCGAACCAGATGGCCACCGAGCAGGTGTCCGTCGTCGGCGAGCCCGTCTCCACGAGCGGCCGGTTCGGCATGCCGCACGCGCTCGTGATCATCGCCTGCATCGTCACCGCGGCGATTCTCGCCAAGCTCGGGATGGGCGTCCGGGACGTGCTGGTGCTCATCGCGGGCGCCGCCGGCACCGGCGCCTCGGTCGTCGTGATGGTCATGACCGGCGACCGCCACGACAACCGGATCCGCCGCATCATGCGTGCCTACCGCGCCTCGAAGGACTGAGGCGACCGTCATGGGACGACCGGAGAAGCCGGTGGACCGTACCGTTCCGGCGCGCGCGAAGCTCGCGCACTTCCTGCGTGGCCGCAAGGCCACGGCCGAACTGACCTACGACGAGATGGCCAAGCAGCTGCCGATGAAGGAGGCGCCGTCGAAGGCCACGCTTGAGCGCGCCGCCTCCGGCGCCACCGTCCCCTCCTGGGACACCGTCCAGGCCTTCATCCTGGTGACCAACACGGACGATGACCTCGGCGTCGACCTGGCCCGCGGCCTGGAGCTGTGGATCCGGGCGCGCCGGGCGACCCGCGCGCCGTACTACGTCCACAAGGCGCCCGACCCCGCCCTCATCTCCACCCCGGCGGACTTCGGCCTTGCCCTGCGTCACCAGCACGTCTGGGCCGGCTACCCCACGCCCGGCGAAATGCAGCAGACATCCGGCTCCTGGGCTCTGCCCAAGACCACCGCCCGTCGCATCATCGCGGGCGTCATCCTGCCCGTTGACCCTCAGCAGACCATCGCCTTCCTGAAGGCCTGCTACGTACTCGAACCCGCTGACCTCGAACCCTGGCTCGCCGCAGCGGTTCGAGCCCTCATCCACGGCAGCGCCGTGAGCAAGAAGGACATCAACGTGTGGGCCAAAGCCCACCAAGACCTGCTCACCCAGATCCACACCGGCCGTGAGTCGAAGTCCCCGCGCCAGATCACCGACACGATGGTGTTCTATCGCGGTGAGATGGGGGGCGAGCTGGCCGCGTAGGTGAGTCGTCTCGAAGCGCCCTCGGATGGAATGCCGTCGGGGGCGTTTCGTGTCTGCGTGGCAGTCCGTGCCCCGCGTCGGGTTGATGGCCTGCCTCCCGCCCGGGGCGGCCGGCGGCCGGGACGATGGGCAGGCATTCGGTAGCGAGTCGGCGACCTCCAGGCGGTGGTCCTGGCGGCGGGTGTCGTCGGAGCCGAGCGGGGCGCCGGGGCCCGGCGGAACCGGGCCGGTACTGCCCGCCGGAGCCTGCAGAGGGTCTCCCAGGGAAGTAGTCGGCGTGACCGGACCCCCTTGACCACATGCTCTGGCCTGCGGGTTTTCCGTAGCGGGGCGGTCGGTGGGGGCAAGTTGTAGAGCAAGTCGTAGGGCAAGTTGTGGGGCAACTTGTAGGGCAACTTGTAGGGCAAGTTGTGGGGCAAGCCCGCCGTCGACGCCGCTCGCCCCCTTTCCGGGGCGGGCCGGGTGTGACGGCGGGTGGGTGGACAGGGCAGACTCGGAGGAGACCGGAGAGGGGCGCTGCGATGACCGCACAGCCGATTCACCCGCACGGCCCGGAGCGGGTGCCGCGCAACGCCGAGGGCATTGCGGCCGCGTTGTCCGGCGAGCGCCGGATGGAGTTCTACCGCGAGCTGCTGGCGGCCGCGCCCGAGGAGGCGGGGGGCGTGCTGCGGCGGTGGTGGTGCGAGGCGATGCTCGACACCGATCCGGCCGGGGACCGGCTCACCGCGGCTGCGCTGGACGGGACGCTGCCGACGACGGCGGTCGCCGACCTCGTGCGCCGCCGCCAGGAGGCGGGCCTGCCCGTTGAGTGAGTCCTACGACGAGGACCCGCAGGGCCTGCCGTGCCTGCTGTCGGAGGAGGTCACCGAACTCCTCATGGACAAGGCCCTGTCCGGCGACGTGTTCGGTGCGATCGTTGCCGCCACGGTCGTGATCAACGAAACCCGCGGCCAGGTGCCGGGAAGCACCGCGTCGGCGAAGTGGCCCGAGCAGCGGCGCATGCCGCTCGGCGCGGACGGCTCGCTCGGCATCGCCGAGTACGTCATCGTCGCCGACGCCGACCCGCCGCACATCGTCCTCACCCGCGTCCAGCTCTACTGACCCGTCCGTCCGAACCTCGGTTACGCCGTCTGTGTGGCCTGGGCCGAAGCCCGAGGCCAGCGAGCCGTTCCAGTTGCTCCCCAACTCAGCTTTGCCCGCCTGGTCTTGGTGTTCGACAGCAGGTCAGTCGGCATGTGCGCCAGCTGCGTCCATCGCGGGCCAGGGCGCGCCGTTCTGTCTCCAGGCGGCGCAGGTGGTAGGCGACCGTCGCTGTACTGGTCAGGCAGCTGAGCCGGTTGACGTGCTCGGTGCCCAGGACCCACTGCCCCGGCTCCGTGGTGCCGGACGGGCTGCCGGCCTCGCCAAAATTTTGGAATGAGCTGCCCGCGCCGTGCGCGACGACCGTTCCACCGGTTCTGATCGGTCACAGCCCTACCTTTCTGGCTGAAACGGGTGCATGATCCATTCACCCCCCCACGTAACACCAAGCACACGTAGGGGGCGATTTTGAGCATCAAGCGCCACATCCAGACCCGGGCCACAGTGATACGCGCCGGGGACACCACAACGCTCGTATCCCTCGACGACTGGTACGGCGGGCACATCCTGGCCCCGGGGACACCCGGATCATCGAGGCAGCGACCGGCAAACCGCGCGAGCAACTGCCCGACACCCAGCTGTCGGTGTCGGCACGGCTCACCGCGCAGTCCGCCGAGCAGCTCGATCTACAGCAGTGGGAGCCCTGCAAGGAGACCTGCCGCAGTCAGGCAGCGTGACTGGGCCGGAGCGCGTACCACGGTGTCGGGCGAGTCGACGGCCCTCTCCGGCATGCGCGCGAACGCGGGCCGGGTGATGCTGACGGCATGGCCGAACGTCGCGTGATCGTGTCCCCACCCACCGATGCAGGGGGCCGACGTGTCCAGGTCGACGGGGAGAGCCTTGGTACGGCGTACAGCCTGCACGACCTGAGCGTGTTCTTGGAGCGGGCCGGCCTGGAGGGCCTGGACGAGGTCGATGTCGCCAACTCGCCCCTGATCGAGTGGCACGGCGGCGGGCCAGAAGTGTGGCCAGCGACGCCGTGAGATCGGCTTGGGACACCACCATGGCGTCCAGGGCCTAGGTGTATTGATCACGAGCGTTGTTGACACGCGCAGGGCTTGATCATGGCGAAGACCTCCGGTGTGGTGGAGCTGTCTAGGACTGCACCGCACGGA
>NZ_JBVHLX010000032.1:0-57785 GCF_055558775.1 Streptomyces sp. NPDC025638
CGCAGCCATCGCCCCGCACTGGCGCACCGCCCCGATCAACCCACCGGTCAAGGTCCCACGAAGCTGGGACCCAATCCCTTAAGTCACTGGTATTGTGGCTAGCCTCGATCTTGCATGAGGGTCCGTCAGCTTGCTGAGGAGACCTCTTCTGCTCGTTCGAGGCGGAGATTTCTGCTTGTGGGCAGGTTTGATTGCCCGGCTGTCGCGCCGGGTTCCACGGCTCCGGGGACATACTGCTCGTAGGGGCGGGACGCTGTTGGTCAGCCGGGGTTCGGGAGGGCATCGAGCCGGGCGAGGGCGCTGGTGATCACGTCAGTCCAGGGCCAGTGTTGTGCCAGGCGGAGGATGCGCCGGCGGCCGCTGGTAACGAGTTGGGCAGCAGCGGAGAACAGCCGCAGTCGCAGGCGGCGAGGTTCCCACGGCCGGGCGGCGCCGGTCAGCGCAAGCATCGGCATCCAGGCCAGCAGGTCCAGAGCGGTCTGGACGATCTCCAGCCAGATCTGGTTCTGTGCGGCGCCGCGCTGGGGAAGGTTGCGCAGGCCGGTGGCCCGCGCGGCGCGGATGCGGTCTTCGGCGCGGGCCCGCTGGCGGTGCCGCAGCTCCAGCGCCGCAATCGGAACATACTTGGTGTTGGTGGTGAAACAGGTCAGCCGCATGCCGTCGGCGTCGTTGAAGCGCAACTGGGCGCCGGGGTGCGGGCGTTCCTTGCGGACGATCAGCCGCATTCCCTTCGGCCAGCCCCTGAGGCAGTCGCCGTCAAGTTCAGCGGCCCAGGCGCGTTCGCGGATCTCGCCGTCCGGTTCGACGGCCGGCGTCCACGCGGCCGGGATTTTCAGGACGGCCTGGTGGATGGCGTCGGTGATGGTCATGCCGACCGAGTACGACAGCCACCGGCCGCGGGCGGCAAACCAGTCGACGAACTCGTGGGTGCCGCCACCCGAGTCGGTGCGGATCAGTGTCTGCCGTCCGCGCCGGTACTTCTTCGGCAGCAGAGCCAGGGCGAGCCGGGCGACTTCGATGTGGTCGGTTGCGGTGTTGGAGCCCGCGTTTCCCGGCCGCATCAGCCCTGCTACCGGTTCCCCCGAGCCGCCCCGGCCATGGTCGACGAACCCCATCAGCGGATGGTGCCCGAACGTCTTCTTCCAGGTCGCGGTCGCATGCTGCTTCTCGGAATGGGCGATCACCAGTACCCCATCCAGGTCCACGATCACCTGCCCACCCGCGTCCAGCGCCGCATCACCGGCCAGCTTCCACACGTCTTCACGGACTTGAGCACGGGCCTGCCGCAGTGCGGTGCAGGTCAGGAGCACTTCTCGTGTTTTCGATCATGCCTCGGACAGCTCGCCTGGTGAACGCTCGACGTCAGGAAACATCCTTCCGCAACGACGCGACGAGGCGGTCAAGGTCCCCGCGTGCCGTGTACGTACGGATCGGGTCGATGTAGTCGCGTGACTCGATGATCTGACCGTCCCGGATACGCATGACGAAGACGCAGGGCACCTTGGCCATGGAGTCGTCCGGCAACGTGAACTCATAGGCGAACTCGGCGACGATCACTTCAGGATCGGCGGTCTCGTGAACGACGACATCGACGACCCGTCTCTTCGGCAAGGACTCCCGAACTTCTGGCGGCACCGTGAAGTGCTCCTGGAGCGCACGCCGACTCGTCAACGGCTCGGACTCCGGCGTCGCCATCGGATGGCGGACATCGGTGACCTCGCCATACAGGTCAGGCAACTCGTCGAAGTTCCCGCCGGCGACCCCATGAACAAGCCGGAGAAACACTTCGCGCGGACTCAGATTCACAAGACCTCCCCAAGTAATACGCACAGGCGGCTGGTGATCATTATCGCCTGATCCAGGTCGGTCTTGCGGACTGTTTTGACCAGCAGCACCCACCCGCCTGACTGACGTGCCCCATGGCCGTCGCCCTGGACGCGGACATGCGGATACAGGCCCGTACGCTTCACCTGAGAAGTGCTCCTTCGACAGCAACGGTCAGGACCCCCGACAAGTCCTATCGTTGCAGTTCAGGGGCACTGCGGAAGCTGCGGCGCCCTCTTCTGGAGCGGTGACCCCAACCGGCCACGGGGACGCTGCGTGGCAAACGGAGACGGCCACTGGGCCCAAGGGCACGAGTTCTACGTACCAACGACGTATTAAGGCGCATCTCCGCGTCCGGGGTTCGTGAATGGCGTCTTCGCCGGACACCGCGTCACTTGGTATCGGGTCCAGAGCAAGGGCACCGGGCACCGCCTCCTCGACGTCGCCCTCGCTCACGCCATTGCCCCAGGGCATGGGTGGGCCAGTCACTGACGGCAGCCTGCGCCCGAGGCGCTCGTCTGCTCCACTCTGTGCGCCGGACGGGGCGGGCGTCCATCGGGTCTGGCACCCATTACTTGTCTCACCTATAGATACCTGTCTCGCCTACAGGTCTGGCCTGCCCGCTTTTGAGTGCCAGACCTGATGGCGACTGCCGGCAGTAGCAGGTGAGGCTGTAGCCGATCCCTCTTTCCGATCCGACGACCAACGAGGCGACCACTTTGCGCCTCCGGTCGGCTCCGCGCTCGGCGCTTCGACCGAGCAGAAATGCAGGGTGCATCTTCCCAGGCCAGCGGCGTGCGGCGGGGTTTGTCGGACCACGAGAGGAGCCCGGCAGCCATGCACGCACCCTCACAGCGACCTGACACCACCGGGTGCTTTTGCGGCCCGGTCCTGCTGGTCCGACGTACTGCGGCGGGGTGGGTGCGCCCCATGACGGGCACAGGCGGGTGCGGCGTGCGGGAGGCGGCTCCGTGAGTGTGACGGCGTGGCTGACAGTGGCGGTGTTCGCCGCCGTCTACGTGCTGATCGCGACGGAGTGGGTGCACCGGGTCGCCGCCGCCCTGGGCGGCGCGGTCGTGATGCTGCTCATCGGGGCCACCGACGCTGAGCACGCGTTCTTCTCCGAACACGCGGGCATCGACTGGAACGTCGTCTTCCTGCTGCTCGGCATGATGCTGATCGTCGCCGTGCTGAAACGGACCGGGCGCCGTGTCGGTACAGCTCGCCGAAGACCAGCGCGGTCTCGTTCGCCAGGCCACCGGCCGCGAGGTCGTAGCGGGCCGGCTCCGTGCCCGTGTCCTGGTCGAGGACGCGGATGTGGGCCCGGTGCACCTGCCCGAAGGTCTGGCCTCGGTTGACAGCTTCGTGGATGGACACCGGGAAGACGATCCCGTCGACCTTGGTCCAAGTCGGCGCCGGTGGTGGTTCGCATGTCCCAGCCCAGGCCGACCACGACCGCGCGCAACCCAGGCGCCTCCTTGCTCAGTGACACATCGTCAGCTTTGGACAGGCGAACACCCGTGGTCCGTATCTCCACACACGGTCGGTTCGGATCCTTGCCCCGGATACCGCCTGGAATCTACAACACTGTAGAGATAGATATTGCGCGACACGAGGGAACATCAACGCGAAACGTACGAACTGGCCACGACCGCCCGCTTTGTGCGATGTGACGCTCCTCCGGCGCGAGGCGAGGCCAGGGACAGAAGAGAGACAGCGAATGGCGGAGCCGGACCCACGCCGCAGGCGCAGGGCGCACGGGTCAAGTCCGAGCCTACGTAGGCCCCGTTGGACTCCTCCAGGTTCGAATCCTCACCCAGACGTGACCTTCACGAATCCCCAAAGACCAGTTTCCTGGTTTTCGTGCGGACCGGAGTTACGCCGTGGCTGGTGGGTTCGTCACTGACGGCTGATTGCCCGTGAGATGCCGGCGGTGACGGTCGTGGCGAGGATCCAGCCCGCAGCGGTCAGCCCGTAGGCGAGCCATTGTCCGATGCCTCGTGGTGCGAAAGCCGCCTCCTGCCCGAAGGTGATGATGGGGACCAGCAGATCGAGTGTGTAGAAGACCGCGTTGAACGGCGGTGTCTTTCCGGCCTCCAGCGGTGCGGGGGGATGTACGCCGAAGAAGATCGCACCGAAGGCGAGTAGAGCCATGAGCCACAGGCCGGCGCGCAGAGGCCGGTAGCCGTAGCCGACCGTCGCGTCCTGGATGTAACCCCAGGCGCGGCTGTGCGCGGGGAGCGTAGCGTGCCGATGGCGCTGTTTCGCCAGCAATACGGTGCGTGCTTCGTCCTCGTGCCCGAGTCGTCGGTACGCGGCTGCGAGCTGCTCGTACGGCTGCGGGAGGTAGCCGTCGGTGCCGCGCCGGAGCCAGTCGACCCGTTCTGCGGCCGCCAGGGGGTGTGCGAGGGCGTCGTAGGTGGCCTCAGCCAGCCGTAGATGAGCCGGCCAGGTGTCCGGAGTGTCGTACAGGGTGCCGAGCTGAGCATTGCGTGCCGTCAAGGGTGCCGTCGATCGGTCGCCGGGTTCGCAGATCGGTCTCCCGGGCCTGGATGAGCCGCAGCGACAAGGCAGTGCCGCCGGGATGTGCGAGTGTGGCGTCGCGGAAGCTGAGCTGCGTACCGATGTGGCTGCCGTCGAGATTGATGCCGCCCACGACGGCGAGGCCCTGGCCGAGGTCGAAATTGCGGGCGACCCTGACATCGGCAGCCTCCAGCGCCACGTCACCGGCGTTGTTCAGCAGGGCGCCGCAGAAACCGATCGCTGCCGAGACCGTGGCACCGGACAGGATGATCCGCCCCTCGGCCCTGAAGTTCGGGTGGAAGGTGAAGTCTTCGGTGATCTGGACGTGGTAGGCATCCAGTGCGTGGCCGCCGGGGTTGCTCAGGGAGGCACCCTCCAGGTCGAATTCCCCGTCGATGGAGCCACCGGATATGCGGAAGCCTCCCTGGACGGCCAGGTTGGTACACAGCGTGTCACCACTGACAGCCACATGGACCGCGGATATCGCCTCGGACCCGGGTGCCGTGATCACAGCGTCGCGGAGGTCCAGATCGCCGTTGATCTGAGCGCGGTTCAGTACGAGGGGGCCGGTCAGCCGGCAGCGGGACAACACCAGTCGGCCGTCGATCTGGGCCGTGTCGGCGGCGAGACCTGGCAGGGAACTTCCGGGCAGAGCCAGTTCGCGGATCCTGGCACCCTGTAGTAGGGGCACTTCGTCGAAGCGGCAATCTGCCAGGACGACCGGCACGGCAACCTCGGCGAATCTCAGATCCAGGCCGCCCGTGATGCGGGCACCGGTGAGACGCAGTGCCGGGCGGTCGCCCGGGGCGGGATCGGCGCCGGCGCCCAGCAACAACGCCGCGAGGACGTCGGCCCGTACTGCGGATTGCGCCGATGATGTGCCGTCGCGGACATCGATGGCAGCGCCCTGCACGAAGGAGTCCCACAACTGGCGTTCAACAGCATCGAGTTCATCAAGACGCATGATCGGTGATCATCCCGGTCCGGGCCTTCCCAGGACAAGACCCCCGGGTCCGGAGTGAGTACCTGTCACTGGCCGTTCTCTGATCTCCTCCTCCACCGACAACCAACTCAGGACAAGGAGAAGGAAGAGGGTTGTGACGACGCCGGGCGCGAGCGGATTCGTTGCGGGCGGCGGCGCCGCGTGTGTGTCGCCTCGGGGCGGCCGTAGCCCCGAGGCCGGATTGCTTCGCGGCGGCTACGTCGGCGCACGGTCCGCGAGGACCTCGTGCAGTTCCGCCAGTGACGAGCGGAAGAGCCGTGGCAGATCCTGCTCGCCTGTCCTGCCCGTCTTGCCGGGCTCGGCGGCGACCCAGCGGGCGTAGGCAACCTTGAAGGCGGCGATGCCTGCCTCGGCGGCCAGGCCGGCGGCCGGCTCCGGAGTGCCGCGTTCGCGCAGTGCGCCGGCCATCGCCGAGGTGAAGGCATCCAGCTTGACCAGCTCGCGTTCGCGTAGCTCGATGCTGGCGGAGACGACCGCGTCCCGCCGCCGGACCCGCTCCGGGTCCTGCTGGAAGAAGGCCCCGAAGGAATCCAGCGCTGCACCCACCGCGTCTATCGGGGACGCCGAGGCCGGTGCCTGCGCGATGGCCTGGGTGAGCATGTCCAACGCCATCTCAGTTCCATAGAACAGCACTTCGCGCTTGTCGGCGAAGTGCCGGAAGAAGGTCCGCTCGGTCAGTCCCGCCGCTTCGGCGATCTCGGTGACCGTGGTCCGCTCGAAACCCTGCTCTGCGTAGAGCGTCAGCGCCGCCTCCGCCAGTCGCCCTCGCGCGTTTGGCTCCCACCTACCCATGGCGTGATCCTACGCGATGACAGCGCCTGTCATCACCGTGCTACGCTGATGACAGTTCCTGACATCAGGGAGGTTTCCATGCGGATATTCGTCACGGGCGCATCCGGCTGGGTCGGCTCGGCCGTCGTCCCCGAGCTCATCGGCGCGGGGCACCAGGTCCTCGGGCTCGCCAGGTCGGACTCCTCGGCCGAGGCCGTCGCCGCCAGGGGGGCGGAGGTGCTCCGCGGAGGCCTCGACGACCTGGACACCCTGCGCGCCGGTGCAGCCGAGTGCGACGGCGTCGTCCACCTCGCATTCGGCCACGACTTCTCCCGGTTCGACGCCTCGGTGCAGACCGATGCGCGCGCCATCGATGCCTTCGGCGAGGCACTGGCGGGCTCCGGCAAACCGCTGGTCATCGCCTCTGGTACGCCCGCGATCCCGGGCAGGGTGGCGACCGAGCGCGACCGTCCCGAGTTCCCGCCCGGCTCCCCCATGGCGGGCCGGGCCGCGAACACCCAGGCGACTCTCGACCTGGCGTCACGCGGCGTCCGCTCGTCCGTCGTGGGACTGCCCCGCACCGTGCACGGCGAAGGGGACCAGGGCTTCGTCTCCTGGCTGATCGCCGACGCCCGGGAAAAGGGGGCGGCAGGCTACGTCGGCGACGGCTCCAACCGCTGGCCCGCAGTGCATGTGGCGGACGCCGGCCGACTGTTCCGGCTCGCCGTGGAGCAGGCCCCGGCGGGATCGATGCTGCACGCGGTCGGCGACGAGGGGGTCCCGATTCGCGACATCGCCGAGGTCATCGGCCATCACCTCGACCTGCCGACAGCCTCCCGCCCGGCCGAGAACTTCGGCTTCCTGGGCATGGTCCTGTCCATCGACCAGCCGGCGTCCAGTGCGCTGACCAGCGAACTGCTCGGCTGGCGCCCGGTCGGCCCCGGCCTCCTGGAAGACCTGGACAAGGGCCACTACTTCAACGCCGACTCCCGCTCGGCCTGACCCCTTATCCGCACGCAGCAGCGTATCCACGAGCTGGAAGGCGTTGCCCATGCCGCTCCGGGGTTGGTTGGACTGACGTCACCGTGCGCGCATCGGCTCCAGGTGCCGCCCTCCTCGGTGACCAGCCAGGGGGCGGTCTGTCGTGGTAGCCGAGGGCATGGGCGATGAAGGACGCCGGGGCCTGAACAACGAAGTGCCGGATGACTGAGGTGCGGGCTCGTTGGGCGGGACGCCGAGGTCACAGAGTGCGTCGCGCAAGGTGATCGGGTTCAGCGGCCGGCCCGAGCCGCCGCCCGGGAAGCCACTGGGAGGAGAGGTTGACCGCCAGCTTGCGGGCACGAAGCGTGCGGCGGTATTCCCCGCCTGGTTCCGCCCCAGAACATCACAGAAGAACTCCTTGCCAAGCACGCGGCAGATCTCGGCGTCCGCTTCGAGCGCGGCTGGACCGTCGAGGAGGTGACGCAAGACGCCGACGCAGTCACGGTATCGATGCGCCACGAGGACGGCTCGTCCCGGCAGATGCACGGCACATATGCCGTCGGATGCGACGGCGCCCGCAGCGTCGTGCGGAAGCAGGCGGGCATAGCATTCGAGGGCCACGCCCCGACCTTCACAGGCATCGTCGCCGACGTCGTGATCGACAATCCGTGGCCCGAGGGACGACACATCATCGGCAACGACCGCGGCTGGCTCGCGTCATCAGCGTGCCAGGGCCCGCCCCGGACCACCGCTGGTGCCCGCTCGCAGTGCAGGGTGGTGGCCACTTGACCCGGCGGGTGCACTCGTCGTACCCGCCCGGGTCGGGTGCGCTCCAGCGGGTGCGCCACATCGGCTTCTCGATGCCGTCGGTGTCCTTCACCTTCCGCTTGTAGAACCGCATGCAGTTGTCGAACCTCGCGGCGATGAGGGCTGCGTCCTCCGTGCGATCACCTCGGGCGGCATGCCCAAGAGCGCGGGCCGCTCCGGTGCCTTGCAACCGATGACCGTGAACGCTCACTGCGCCACGGGGGGGGGAGGCGGTGCGTGCTTCCAAGCGCCGGTCGGAGGCTCAGCCGCTCGCCTCAGTTCGGTGACCCGCGTCACACCCCGCTCCTGTCAGCAATCGGGGCGCCATCTCGTTCAAGGGGCACGCGAACGAGACAGGAGCAACGCCATGAAGCACCGCATCGTCGTACTCGGCGCTGGATACGCCGGGGCCTTCGCCGCCGGAAACCTGGCCCGTCGGCTCTCCCCCGCCGACACCGAGATCACCGTCGTCAATGCCGTGCCCGACTTCGTTGAGCGGATGCGGCTCCACCAGCTCGCGATCGGCCAGGACCTCGCGTTCCGCAAGCTCGCCGACGTGTTCGCGGGCACCGGGGTGCGGCTGCGCCTGGCGCGCGTCACCGGCGTCGACCCCGAGCGCAGGACCGTCGCCGTGACCGGCGAGGACGGCGACGACGAGCTCGCGTACGACACGCTTCTCTACACACTCGGCAGCTCCGTGGCCCAGCATGGCGTCCCCGGCGTGGCCGAGTATGCCTTCGACGTGACCGGCCGGTCCTCGGCGCTGCGTCTGCGCGAGCGCCTGGCCGGCCTGGGCGAGGGCGGCACCGTGCTGGTCGTCGGTGAGGGGCTGACCGGCATCGAGACCGCCACCGAGTTCGCCGAGTCCCGGCCCGACCTCTCGGTCGCGCTCGCCGCCCGCGGCGAACTGGGCGCCTGGCTCTCCCCGAAGGCCCGCCGTCACCTGCGCCAGGCCTTCGACCGGCTCGGCATCACCGTCCACGAGCGCACCGGCATCGAAGCCGTCGAGCCGACACGCGCGATCGCCGCCGACGGTACGTCCATCCCGGCCGACGTGACCGTGTGGTCGGCCGGGTTCGCCGTACCCCCCATCGCGGCCGCCGGCGGCCTGGCGGTCGCCGAGACCGGCCAGATCGTCGTCGACCGCACCATGCGCTCGGTCTCGCACCCGGACGTCTACGCCGCCGGCGACTGCGCCTACGCGATCGGCGAGAACGGCCGGCCGCTGCCGATGTCCTGCGCCTCGGCCGGCTACACCAACATGCAGGCGACCGCCGCGATCATCGCGCGCCTGACGGGCAGCGAGGTCCCGACCAGCGGGCTGAGGTACTACGGCAACCACATCAGCCTCGGGCGGCGGGACGCGATCTTCCAGATGGTGGACGGGGACGTCCGGTCGAAGTCCTGGTACCTGGGCGGCCGGACCGCCGCGCGCCTCAAGTCGGGCGTGCTCAAGGGGGCCGGGTGGAGCATCGTCCACCCGACCTTCGGCATGCCGAAGCGCAGGCGCCGCCTGAGCACCGCGCCCGACCGGGGCGGTGTGAGGGCCGCCGCCTAGGCTGCTGCGCATGGACAGTGCAGCCATCGATCGGTTCGAGGCCGGCCGGGACCGGCTGGCCTCGCTCGCGTACCGTCTGCTCGGCTCGGCGGCCGACGCCGAGGACACCGTGCAGGACGCGTTCCTGCGCTGGCAGGCCGCGGACCGGGAACGGATCGAGGTGCCCGAGGCGTGGCTGACCAAGGTCGTCACCAATCTCTGCCTCGACCGGCTCCGCTCGGCGCAGGCACGCCATGAGCGCGCTGTCGGCGACTGGCTGCCCGAGCCACTCCTCGAGGGTGACCCGATGCTCGGCCCCGCCGATACCTTCGAGCAGCGCGAATCGGTGTCCTTGGCCGTACTCACCCTCATGGAGCGCCTCTCGCCGGTCGAGCGGGCCGCCTACGTCCTGCGCGAGGCCTTCTCGTACCCCCACACCGAGATCGCCGGGATCCTCGACATCACCGAGTCCGCGAGCCAGCAGCATGTCCACCGGGCCCGACGCCGGGTCCTCGCCGAGCGTCGCGGCGGCGACGAGGTGGACCCCGCGTCCGCGCGTCGGATCGTCGAGGAGTTCCTCGCCGCCGCCACGTCGGGGCGCACCGAACGGCTGGTGGCGATGCTCACCGCCGACGCGACCGCGGTCTCGGACGGCGCCGGACTGGCCAGGCGGCTGCTGCGCTGCACGACGCGCGAGCGCGTCGCCTCCTATGTGCGGGCCGGCTTCAAGCCCACTCCGGCGAAGCGGCGGCTGGCCGGCGGCTCCCCCGCGTTCCACATCGCGCTGGTCAACGGCTCCCCGGCCGTCCTCGCCGTGGTCGACGACCGGGTCGTGGGCACCGTGGCGTTCGAAGTCAGCGACGGCAAGGTCGCGTCCCTGCGCGGCATCGCCGCCGCGGACCGGCTCGCGCGCCTCAATGAGACCTGGCGACAGCACGAGCCCGACGCGCCGGTCATCAGCGCATGGTGACCGGAGCCACCGGAATCCGGTGACCTGAGTCGGAGCGAGGACGGCGCTCCTTCGGCCCCCGCGCTGCACAGCGGCACGGGTGGCTGCTGCCTGCTGTCAGTGAGACTGCCGCTTGCCGTGGTAGGCCTGTGCGAGCCGGGCGAGGGCGAGCGCGCCGAGCAGAAGGCCGAAGTCGCGCAGCGCGACGTCATAGTGGCCGGGGATGGTCAGCAGGTTGACGATGATTCCGGCGAGCCATCCGGCCACCAGCCAGCCCCCGAAGCGCGGGGCGAGCGCGACGGCGAGGCCCGCGACGATCTCGATCACTCCCACCGCGTACATGGCCGCCTGGGCGCTGCCCGGAACGACGTCGTTGATCCACGGCGCGAGGTAGCTGGGCCAGTCCACGAGCAGGTTGGCGAACTTGTCCAGCCCGAACAGGATCGGCGCCACGGTGAAGCCGGTGCGCAGGATGACGAACGCCTGGTAGCCGGGGTCGGTGAGCGCGGCCCGCCGGGAGGTGGCGGATGTGGTGGTTGCGGTTGCGGACGACATGACACCCTTCCTTCTATCGACAACTCTCACTGACGATAGAAGCGCGCAAAGCTTCTTTAGTCAATCGCTATTGGTTTTACACTGGTGTTCGTGGACCACTCGAAGGAAGCACCCCGCTCCGCCGTCTCCGCCGTCGCCGCGCTCGACGAGCCGACCCGCAGGAGGCTGTACGACCACGTCGTACGCCAGCCGGGACCGGTCAGCCGCGACGAAGCCGCCGAAGCCCTCGGCCTTGCACGGCAGACCGCGGCCTTCCACCTGGACCGGCTGGCTGACGAATCACTGCTCGACGTCGTCTACGAACGGCGCAGCGGACGCACCGGCCCGGGTGCGGGCCGGCCCGCCAAGCTCTACAAACGCTCCAGCGCGCAGGTCACCGTCAGCCTGCCCGAGCGGCACTACGAGCTGGCCGGACGGCTCCTCGCCCAGGCGCTGGAGGAATCCGAAGCCACCGGTGAACCGGTCCGTTCGGTCCTGCACCGGAAGGCGCACGAGCTGGGCACACAGCTCGCCGGACCGGGCCAGGCAGATGTGTTCGCCGTGCTCGAAGACAACGGCTTCGAGCCCCGCTGCGAGGGTGACGCCATCGTCCTGGACAACTGCCCCTTCCACGCGCTCGCCCGCGAACACACCCAGACGGTGTGCGGCATGAACCTCCACCTGCTTCGCGGCGTATTGGAAGGGCTCGCCGAGAGCGGCCTCCAGGCGTGCCTGGCGCCCAGCCCCGGTCACTGCTGCGTCCGTCTGGAGCCGGCTTCCTCGGCGCCCACCAGCGTGCGCCCGTCCTGAGGCGCAACACCACCCGCCGCCCGCAGTTCGACATCCCACGAGGAGTACGTCATGGACGCCAGCGCACCGATCACGGCCTCGGTACCGGAAACGGCTGGTATTCCCAGCCGCGTTGCGGGCATTCCCGGGCCCCAGACGATGCCGTCCATCACCCCGCTGCGCGTCGTCCACGACACCGGCGGCATAGACCTGCCGGGCGCCGAACGCGCCGCCGCCCAGTTCCTTGAAGCGCTCGGCATCCACACCGACACCGAGAGCCTGCACGGCACCCCCGGCCGCATGGCCCGCGCCTATGCCGAACTGTTCAGCCCGCGCCCCTTCGACCTGACGACCTTCCCCAACGACGAGGGCTACGACGAACTGGTGCTGGCACGTAACATCCCAGTCCGATCGGTGTGCGAGCACCATATGCTGCCCGTCGTCGGCACCGCCCATGTCGGCTACCTGCCCGGCCACCGCATCCTCGGCCTGTCCAAACTGGCCCGGGTCGTCGAACACTTCGCCTGCCGCCCCCAGGTCCAGGAACGCCTGACCAAGCAGGTCGCCGACTGGCTGCACACCCACCTCGAACCCAAAGGCGTCGGGGTCGTGATAGAAGCCGAACACACCTGCATGACCCTGCGCGGAGTCCAGGCCACCGGCTCCAGTACCCTCACCTCCACCCTCCTCGGCACACTCCGCGACGACGCCCGCTCACGCGCCGAATTCCTCACCCTCACAGGCCTGCCCACCTGAACCCCCACCCGCCGGTACCGGCCCTGCCAACCTTGCGGCTCCCTGGGTCGCGGGGAGGGATCCGCAGGAGGTTGTGCGCCGGTCAGGCGGGGGTGATCTGCATGACGACGGCCTTGGGTTCGGTGAAGAACTCGCGGCTGAAGTCGCCGCCCTCGCGGCCGACACCCGAGTCGCCGACGCCGCCGAAGGGGGCGCGCAGATCGCGGATGAAGAAGCAGTTCACCCAGACGGTGCCCGCCGTGAGGGCGGCGGAGACGCGGTGGGCCCGGTGCAGGTTCTCGGTGAAGAGCATGGCGTTGAGGCCGTACGGGGTGTCGTTGGCCAGGCATACCGCCTCCGCCTCGATGTCGAAGGGCTGGACGACGACGACCGGGCCGAAGATCTCCTCGCAGACGTGGCGGGAGTCCGGCGGCAGGTCGACCAGCACGGTCGGTTTGACCACCCAGCCCTCGCCGAGGCCGCCGGTGAGCGTCTTGCCGCCCTGCTCGTCGACCGACTCGACATAGCCGCGGACCTTCGTGTAGTGCTCCAGGGAGGCCAGCGGGCCGAACTCGGTCGTCTCGTCCTTCGGGTCGCCGATCACCAACGCCTCGGCCGCCGCGGTGAAGCGGGACAGGAACTCGTCGTAGATCTCCCGCTGTACGTAGAGCCTGCTGCCGGCCAGGCAGACCTGGCCCGCGTTGCGGAAGATGGCCTGGATCGACCAGTCGACCGCGTTGTCCAGGTCGGCGTCGGCGAAGACGATATTGGCGCCCTTGCCGCCGAGTTCCAGGCTGACCGGGGTCAGATTGGCCGCCGCCGCCCGGGCGATGACACGGCCGGTCCCGGACTCTCCGGTGAAGGTGATCCGGTCGACGCGGGGGTCCTCGGTCAGGGCCTGGCCGGCCGAGTCGGGGCCGTAGCCGTGGACGACGTTGAGCACGCCCGGGGGCATTCCCGCCTCCAGGGCGAGTCGCGCGAGGACGGTGGCCGAGGTCGGGGTGTCCTCGGCGGGCTTGAGGACCACGGTGTTGCCCCAGGCCAGGGCCGGGGCGACCTTCCAGGTCTCCAGCATCAGCGGGAAGTTCCACGGCGCGATGGCCGCGACCACTCCGGCGGCCTCGAACCGGGTGTAGCTGTGGTGGCCGGAGTCCATCGGCAGGGCGTCGCCGGTGGACAGCCGGGCGTGGTCGGCGAAGAAGCGGAAGTTGAGCGCCGAGCGGGCCACGTCGTGCCGCGCCTGGGCCAGCGGCTTACCCATGTCGCGGGTGTCGGCCAGCGCCAGTTCGTCGGTGTGCTCCTCCATCAGGTCCGCCAGCCGGTGCAGGATCCGGCCCCGCTCGGCGAACCCCATCCGCGGCCACGGGCCCTCGTCGAAGGCGCGGCGCGCCGCCGTCACCGCACGGTCCGCGTCCGCCGCGCCGCCGAGGGGTACCTCGGCCCAGGCCTGGCGGGTCCATGGATCGACGGTGTCGAAGCGGGCGCCGTCGAGCGACTCCACCTCGACCCCGTCGATCACGTGCCCGAAGAACTCCTTGTCAGCCATGGGTCGACTCTCTTTCTGCGATCGTCACGTCTCCTGCGGCGAAGTGCGTCTTGGGTACCTCTCGCACCACCACCCGGACGCTCTGCTTCGGTGCGCCCACCGCGCTCACCACAGCGGCGGTCAACTCGCTGATCAGCGCGCGCAGTTGCTCAGGCGTACGGCCCTCGGTGAGGGTGACCTCGACCAGTGGCATCAGGCACCGACCTCCCCGCCACCGCTCAGGAACACCGAGCCCAAGTGCGTGAAGTGGCAGGCGATCGAGGTACCCGGCGGTGCGAACACCGCATCCGTCATCCCACCGGTCAGCACCACCCACCCGGGCTCGATGGCCAGGCCGCGGCGGCCGAGGTCGTTGGCCGCCAGCGCCAGCGCCTCGGCGGGGTGGCCCTGCACCGCGGCACCGGTGGCGGAGTCGACGATCCGGCCGTCCACCTCCACCAGCACAGCCTCCATGGCCAGGTCGAGGGCCTGCGGATCCAGCCCGACCGGCCCGGTGACATAGGCGCCGGAGGAGGCGTTGTCGGCCACCACGTCCGGCAGGGTGAACCGGAAGTCCCGGTAGCGGCTGTCGATCACCTCGGCGCCGCCGTGGACCGTACCGACCGCGGCCAGCGCCCGGGCCGCCGTGACGCCCGGGCCGGCCAGCCGGTCCTTCATCACGAAGACGATCTCCGGCTCCACCCGGGGGTGGATCAGCCGGTCCTGCGGCACCGGTTCACCGGCGGGCAGCACCATGGCATCGGTCAGCCAGGCGGTCAGCGGCGAGTCGACGCCCATCCGCTTCTGCTTGGCCCGGCTGGTCAGGCCCAGTTTGACGCCGACCAGCCGCTCGCCGCGGTCCAGGCGTCGCCGTAGCGTCTCGTCCTGGATCCGGTAGGCGGTGGCCAGGTCGAGCTCCGGCCACTCGTCGGTGATCGGCGGGCGGTCGTTGCGGGCGTCCTCGCAGCCGAGCAGCACCTCGGCGGCCCGGTCGACGTCCCAGGTCGCGGTCATCAGCGCACCCCCTGGGCGGCGAGGTCGCCGAGGTCGCGTTCTTCGGCGAGCTGCAGGGCAATGTCGATGATCATGTCCTCCTGGCCGCCGACGTAGCCGGCCTGTCCGACCCGTTCGAGAATCTCGTGCGCGGGCACCCCGTATCGCTGCGAGGCGCGCTCGGCGTGCAGCAGGAAGGAGGAGTAGACCCCGGCGTAGCCCTGCACGATCGCGGAGCGGTCCATCCACGGCAGCCGGGGGATGACCGGTCTGACCACGTCCTGGGCGGCGGCCATCACGCCCGGTACATCGATGCCGGCCCAGATGCCCATGCGGTCGAAGGTGGCGGCGAGCACTTCGGTGGGCGCGTTGCCCGCCCCGGCGCCCAGGGCGCACAGTGCGCCGTCGATCTGCCGCGCGCCCGCCTGGTACGCCAGCACGGAGTTGGCCACGCCGAGGGAGAGGTTCTGGTGGCCGTGGAAGCCGACCTGTGCCTGGTCGCCGATCTCGTCGAGCAGCGCCCGCACCCGGGCCTGGGCGTCGGAGAGCACCAGCGCGCCGGCGGAGTCCACCACGTACACGCACTGAGCGCCCGCGTCGACCATGATCCTGGCCTGCTCGGCGAGCGCCTCGGGGCCGATCCGGTGGGAGAGCATCAGGAAGCCGACGGTCTCCATGCCCAGGTCGCGGGCCGCGCCGAAGTGCTGCACGGAGACGTCCGCCTCGGTGCAGTGGGTGGCGATCCGAGCCACCGACGCACCCACCGACCGGGCCCGCTTGAGGTGCTCGACGGTGCCCAGGCCGGGCAGCATCAGCACCGCGATCCGGGCCCGCTCGGCCTCGTCCACGGCCGCCGCGATCAGGTCGAACTCGTCCTCCAGCGAGAAGCCGTAGTTGAAGCTGGATCCGCCGAGGCCGTCGCCGTGCGCGACCTCGATCACCTCGACGCCGCTGGTGTCCAGGGCGTGCACGATGGCCCGTACCTGCCCCTCGGTGAACTGGTGGCTCATCGCATGGGAGCCGTCCCGCAGCGTGGAGTCGGTGATGCGCAGGTCGCGCGGCTTCGCGGCGGAAGCGCTGGTGTTCTCGGTCGAACCACCTGCGTTCTCGGGAGAGTTGCTCATGTTCTCGGCGGGGGTGCTCATGCCGACGCTCCTTGCTTGGCGAGGCGGGCGGCGGCCAGCAGCTCGCCCACACGGGCTGCGGAGGCCGTGATGATGTCCAGGTTTCCGGCGTAGTCGGGCAGATAGTCGCCGCGCCCGCGGACCTCCAGGAACACCGCGACCCGGGCCATCCCGCGCCACTGCGCGCGCGCCGGGTCGTACTGCGGCTCGGCGCGCAGCGTGTAGCCGGGCACATACTGCTGTACGGCGCCGACCATGGCGTGGATCGACTCGGTCACCTTGTCCTGCAGCGCTCCGGGCTCGGCCGCCTCGGCGGGCACCGCGCAGAACACTGTGTCCCTCATAACCATCGGCGGCTCTACCGGGTTGAGGATGATGATCGCCTTGCCGCGCTCGGCGCCTCCGACCTTCTCGATCGCGGTGGAGGTGGTCTCGGTGAACTCGTCGATATTGGCGCGGGTGCCCGGTCCGGCCGAGCGCGAGGCGATCGAGGCGACGATCTCGGCGTACTCCACCGGCACCACCGAGGACACCGCCGACACGATCGGTACGGTGGCCTGCCCACCGCAGGTGATCATGTTGACGTTCATCGCGTCGAGGTTGAGGTCGAGGTTGACAGGCGGGCAGACGAACGGTCCGACGGCGGCCGGGGTGAGGTCCACGGCCACGATCCCCGCCTCGGCGTACCGGGGGGCGTTGGCCTTGTGGGCGTAGGCGCTGGTCGCCTCGAAGACGATGTCCGGCAGCGGTTCCTGGCGCAGCAGCCAGTCCACGCCCTCGTGACTGGTCTCAAGGCCCATCCGCCGGGCGCGGGCGAGGCCGTCGGAGGCCGGATCGACGCCGACCATGAACCGTGGCCGAAGAACCTCGCTGTGCCGCTTCAGCTTGAACATCAGGTCGGTGCCGATGTTTCCGGGGCCCACGATGGCGGCGGTGGCGCGCCGCTTTCCGTTGCCGCTCACGAGCTCTCCTTCGCGAAGCACGCAGTCACCGAACCGAGGCCGGCGAATGTCGCGGTGAACGAGTCGCCCGGCGAGACGGGGACCGCCGCGGTCACCGAGCCGGGCAGGATCACGTGGCCGCTCTCCAGCACGACACCCCGTGCGCCGACCGTGTTGGCCAGCCACACCAGCGAGTTCAGCGGCGAGCCGAGTACGGCGCCGCCGGCGCCGGTCGCCACCAGTTCGCCGCCCCTGTGCAGCAGGCAGCCGGACAGCCGCAGGTCCACCTGGTGCAGCGGGGTCGGCCGGCTGCCGAGGATCACGCCGCCCGAGGAGGCGTTGTCGGCGATGGTGTCGAGAATGCCGATCTTCCAGTCTCTGATCCGGCTGTCGATGAGCTCCAGGGCGGGGATCACGAAGTCGACGGCGGCGGCTGCCTCGGCCACCGTGACGCCGGGGCCGCTCAGCGGGCGCTTGAGCACGAACGCGATCTCCGGCTCGACGCGCGGCTGGAGATAGTCCGAGGTACGGATCGGCTGGTGCTCCAGATGGAACATGTCGTCCAGCAGATGGCCGTAGTCGGGTTGGTCGACACCCATCTGACGCTGCATCGCCAGCGAGGTGAGGCCCACCTTGTGCCCCTTGATCCGTGCCCCGACGGCCAGCCTGGCGTGGATCTGGAGCAACTGGATCTCGTAGGAGTCCTCCAGGGTCATGCCGTCGTACGTTGCGCTGAGCGGCTCGACGGGCTTGTGCGAGGTGTACGCGTCTGCCAGGAGACCGGCTGCCTCGGCCCGGGACACCACTTCCACCTGAGACCTTCTTCCAGTTCGGCACTCGGATGCGCACCGACGCGGTTGCGGTCGCCACGGCGGTACGTCTGTGAAGTGACGCTAGGCGGGCGCGGCATCCGGCGCCCTTTTCGTTCCGTGGTCCGGAACGCCGGGGAAGGTGGGCCCGATCACAGTCGCGAAGGAACCGTCACAGGTCGTACGGGACACCCGTCACAGGTCGCCGAGGAAGGCGGTCGGGTCCCAGCCGGTGTCGTCGTCCTCCGGAACGGCGCCGGTCACCGGACGGGCCTGCAGCAGCCACACCCGGCCCTCGGGGTCGACCGCCCATTCGACGTCCACCGGATGACCGAGCACGTCTTCGGCGCGGTACACGGTGTCGACGACGCGGGTGAGGTCCCGGTCCGACAGCAGGGGGTCGGCGCCGGTGGGGGTGACGGGGTCGCGCCGGAGCACCCGTCCGCCGGCGCGGGCGATCTCCACCCGCTGCGGTACCGGTCCGCCCGCCACGGCACCACCGACGCCGGGAGCGGCCTCGACCACCGTCCGGTCCCGGCGCCCGGTGACCGGATGCATCGAGAAGGCCACCCCGGAGACGCGTGCGGGCACCATGTTCATGACGCCCACCCCCATCGCCAGGGCGTCGACCGGCAGGCCGGCGTGCATCCGGTAGGCAAGGGCACGATGGGTGAACAGGCTCGCCCAGCAGCCCTGGACCGCGGCCACCACGCCTTCGGGATCACGGACACCGAGGAAGCTCTCGAACATCCCGGCGAAGCTGTGGTCCGAACCGTCCTCGGTGACCGAGGAACTGCGGACGGCGACGGGGCCGTTGCAGTGCAGGGAGATGGCCCGTGCGATCTCGGCGCGCAGTACCTCGGCCAACGGAGTCTCACGGAGCAGCAGCCGCAGTTCGGCCGCGGCCTCGGCGAGCGCGGCATGGTCCAGCGGATCGGGTACGGCGGCCAGGCGGGCGGGCAGTACGGCGTCCAGTCCGGAGTCCGCCAGATGGCGCCGGAACGCCTCGGCGGTGACCGCGAAGCCGCCGGGCACCCGCACCCCGGCCCGCGCCAGCCGCGCCAGACGCGCAAGCTTGACCCCGGCCACAGCCGCCCCGTCGGGCCCGGCCAGGCAGCCCATCGATACGACGGAACGGCACTCCGCCATCACCGAACCACCCCCACACGGACCGCCCCACCGGGCACCCTCCCCCAGTCCGGGGGCGGAGCCTCCAGGTGAGGCGCACACCGGCGTGCCGTCGTCATCGCCGCAGTACCCGCACGACACCATTCGTGCCGTCGACCTCGACCTCGTCGCCGTCGCGGATGCAGTGGGTGGCCGAGCCGACCGCGGTGACCGTCGGGACGCCGTACTCGCGCCCGACGATGGCCGCGTGGGAGAGGATGCCGCCCGCGTCGCACACGCAGGCGGCGATCACCGCGAAGGCGGGTGTCCAGTTGGGCGAGGTCGACTCGCAGACCAGGACATCTCCGGGCGTCAGGCGGTGCAGCCCCTCGGCGTCGGTGAGCACCCGTGCCCTCCCACGGGCGGTCCCCCGCGCCGCCGGTACCCCGCTGAGCCGGGTGACGATCTGCGTGGCCGCGGCCCGGATGTTGCCGAGCAGGGTGCGGTCGATGCCGAAAACCTCGGCCAGCACCGGGTCCTGGGCGTCCGCGTCGGACGCCGTGCCCAGCACCTTCGGTAGCGAGGACCGCCGCCCCCGCCACCGCTCGAAGAAGTCACGCCGCTCCCCCACCAGGCCACGCAGCGGCCCATAGGCGGAGCGGCCCTCGGCAATCGCGATCAGCTCCGGCCAGAACAGGAACACGGCGTCGTCACGGCGGTCCGCCCCGGCTCGCTCGGCGATCTCCAGGCTCGCCCGGCGCAGCGGCAGCGCGATCCGCAGATCGATGGAGACATTGTGGTCGTCCTGCCACTTGGGGAAGTTCGCCGCCCGGCAGGAAGCGAGGGCCGAGTCGAAGAGCCGCTGATCCCGGCCGGTGAGGGAGCCCCGTACCGCGTCGGCTGCGGCGTCGCGCTGCTTCCGGGCCCGGGCCAGCTCGGCGTCGAAGTCGTGTTCGGCGGGCAGTGCCAGGAAGGAGGCGATCCTGCCCAGGGGCGGGGTGGGGTCTTCCAGCCAGCTGGGCAGCGCGACGTCCGAGGTGCCCTCGGCGCGGTGGCCGTACGCCCGAAGGAAGTCCCCGAACGCGGTGGCCCAGCCCGCCCGCGCTCCCCCGGCGGCGGCCAGCTCGGCCAGGACCCGGTCGCCGGGGGCGGCGGTGAGCCGGGCAGCGGCCAGGCCCGCGCGCCGGGCGGCTTTCGCCAGCCCCCAGAGCGCCCGGTCGGTGTCCATCACCCTGGTGTGCTCGCCCTGCAGCAGCACACCGACCAGCGCCGGGTCCACGCCCAGCGAGTCGCACAGCCGGCGGAAGGCGAGATGGTTGGCGAGGAGGGGGTACATCACCTCGAAGTGGATCTCGAAGGCGCGGCGGTGGAAGCGCCGTGTCTCCGCGAGGTGGTCGGCGAGTTGCGCCGTGTCCAGCCGGGCCGGGTCGATCGAGAGCAGTCGCTGCCACCACTGCTCGATCTCCGCCTCCCGCGCGGCCCAGATCTCGGGGAACTCGTCGAGGAAGCGGTTCAGTCCGCTGCGCAGCCGGTTCATCCGGGCGCGGTGCTCGTGTTCGGAGGGCACGGGGATCGCCGCGGCGTAGGTGTGGGTGCCGATCAGACGCTGGGTGATCCCGCGGCTGGCGGGCAGGGGAAGGCATTCCGCGGCCAGTTGGGAGCCCCAGCCGTAGCCGTCCTGGTTGACGAGCAGGCCGAGCGGGGTCAGGCCCCGCGGCCAGTGGAAGTCCAGGAACCACAAGCGGGACTCGTCCTGCTCTCCGTAGGGCCGGAACGGCTCCACCGCATACGCCGACTCGGTGTACTCCGGGCGGAAGCCCGGATAGCATTCCGCGTCGGCCATCTCCCCCGACTGGGCCATGTGCGTGCTCAGGCCCCCAGACACCGGGCGACCTTGCGGGCGGCGACCGTCACCAGCTGGGCCCGGCGGCCGAGGTCCCCGGCGATCTCGGCAACCGGTCCCATCAGCGAGATGGCGGCCCGGGACCTGCCGGACCGGTCCAGCACCGGGGCGGCGACCGAGGCGGCGCCGTCCTTGGCCTCGCCGAGGTTGGTGGCGAATCCAGTGCGGCGCACCTGGGCCAGCACCCGGTCGAACTCCTCCGCGGTTCGAATGGTGCGCTCGGTGCAGACCGGGAACCCGGCCGCCTTGCGGGCCGCCGCCAGCTCGGGGGCGAAGGCCGCGATCACCTTGCCGGAGCTGGTCACGTGCAGCGGCCAGCGGCGGCGGACGTGGGCCATCAGGGGGATCGCGCGGATGCTGTCCAGGCGCTCGATCTGGAGCGCCTCGATTCCGTCGGGGATCGACAGGTGCACGGTGCACCCGCTGACCTCGCGCAGTTCCTCCAGCATCGGGAAGGCGGTCTTGCGCAGCTCCACCCGGCTGTGCGCGATCTGGCCCAGCTCGACCAGGTGCATGCCGAGCCGGTACTGCCGGGTCGCCGGGTCCTTCTCGGTCAGCCCCCGGGCGCACAGGGCGCTCAGCAGCCGGTGCGCGGTGCTCTTGGCCACGCCCAGGCGGCGGGCGACGTCGCTGACGCCCAGCTGCTCCTCGAGCGCGAAACACTCCAGTACGTCGAGGGCCGCGCCCACCGACCTAAGGCCGCCGTCCTTCAGAGCACCGTCGGGGCCTTCGGGCGGTTCCCCTTCGGTCCGCACCGGGATTCCGGCGGACGGAGCCGGGTCGATGATCGAAACCATGGGGGACCTCCGCATCGAGAGCCTCGCGTGCCTGGACTGTGGCCCAAATGTCCCCAACAATGCAACTGATGTTTCCCACTGAGCGGGACGGTCCCGCACCCTCCGTACTGGCCCGTGCCATGTCGATCCTGGATGCCTTCGCGCCGGACGACACGGCGGTGTCCGCCTCCGAGCTGGGACGCCGCACCGGACTGGCCAAGTCGACCGTGCACCGGCTGGCCGGCGAGCTGTGCCGGCTCGGTCTCCTGGAGCAGACGCCCCGAGGGCTGAGGCTGGGGCTGCACCTGTTCGAACTCGGCCAGTTGGTGCCCCGCCAGCGCGATCTGCGCGAGGCGGCGCTGCCGCTGATGGAGGACCTGCGCGAGGTCACCCACGCCACGGTGCATCTCGCGGTGCGGGAGGGGGTGGAGGTGGTCTACATCGAGATCCTGGGCGGCAAGGCCCATCCAGGACTGCCCTCACGGGTCGGCGGCCGGATGCCCGCTCATGCCACCGGGGTCGGCAAGGCGATCCTCGCCTTCTCGCCGCCCGAGGTGGCGGCCGAGCGGATCAGGGCGGGTCTGCCGCCGTGCAGCCCGTTCACCATCGTCGCTCCCGGCGCCCTGTTGCGGGAGTTGGAGAACGTCCGCCGGACCGGGGTGGCCTACGACCGGGAAGAGTCGGGCGTCGGCACGGTCTGTGTCGCGGCGCCCGTGCTGGGCGCCGACGGATTGCCGATCGCGGCGCTGTCGGTGACCGGCCGGAGCAGCCAGCTGGACATCGAGCGGATGGGGCCCGCCGTACGGACCGCCGCGCTGGCCCTCGGACGACAGCTGACGGCCAGGCGCAGAGCCAAAAGGACGCCCGCCGCACGGAGACAGTCCATGTGACAGCCGCCCTGGTACGGCAGGCTCAGCGCCTACGGGTTCGTCATGGCTTCTGCGACGACCGGCCGGTCACCGCCGCGGCGCCCGCCTCCGCGATCGCCCGGTCCTGGTCCGCGGTGCCTCCGGAGACGCCGATCGCACCGAGCAGCTCACCGTCCGCCCGGACCGGCATCCCGCCGCCGAAGATCACCAGGCGGTCGGTGTGCACGATGCCGTGCAGCAGGGCCGGCTCGTCGGCGATCATGTCGTACCAGCGGTGCGTCGGCAGACCGTTGAAGGCCACCACGGTGTACGCCTTGTCCTGGGCGATCTTCGCAGACATCAGCGGCGCGCCGTCCATCCGGCCGAAGGCCAGCGGGTTGCCGCCGCTGTCGGCGACCGCCATACAGACGGCCACGCCGAGCCGTTCCGCTTCCTCGGCCGCCGCCGGCAGAATGCGCAGCGCGGCCGCGTAGGTCAGCGAGGCCGTGTTCCTGGCATCCGGCACCATGTCACGTCACCTCTTGATCAGGGGCGAGCGGACGGCACCCGCCGCCTTGTCGCCCTCGCTGAAGAAGTCCTCCCGGTAGATGTCCCGGGGGAAGAGCCTCCTGCTCATCAGGGTCTTCAGGGCGGCCTCCACCATCGGCGGCGGACCGCAGACATAGCCCACATGGCCACGCAGCGAGTCATGGTCGGCGGCCAGGACATCGGTCACCAGACCGGTCGCGAAGCCCTCGGCCTCTTCTTCGGACAGGCATGGCCGGTAGCGGAAGCGGTCCGGGTGACACCGCTCCAGGTCGCGGAAGAAGTCCACGTCGTAGAGCCACTGGCGGGTGCGGGCGCCCTGGTAGAGCGTGAGGTGACCGTCGTGGGCGCCGTTCTCCAGGGCATCCAGGATCATGGCTTTGATCGGTGCCAGGCCGGTGCCGCCGGCGACCATCACCGCGGGTTCGTCCCGCGAGGTGCGCAGCACGAAGCGGCCGTAGGGTCCGGACAGTTCGATACGGTCGCCGACCCGCAGGCTGCTGAAGATCCAGCCGTCGGTGGCCACGCCGCCGGGCATGCGCCGGACATGGAACTCCAGGGTGCGCGGCCGGGACGGCGGGGTGGCGATCGAGTAGGTGCGGTCCGCTCCGCCGTCGGGCACGGTGAACCTGAGGTACTGCCCGGCGTTGAAGGCGAGGTCGCGGTCGAGTTCGACGACCAGCCGGCGGGTGTCCAGGGCGATCTCCTCCAGCGCGACGACCGTGGCGGTGAAGTCGGTCACCGGATGGACGGGGATGTCCTCGTCCCCGTCACCCGTATCGAGGTCTGCCTCGATCACCACGTCGGAGCGTGGACGGGCGCAGCAGGTGAGGACCTTGCCCTCGTCGCGTTCGAAGTCCATCAGGGCGAAGGCGGAGGCCTCGCCGTGATCCACCTCTCCGTCGAGGACCTCCGACTTGCAGGTGGCGCAGGTGCCGTGGGTGCAGGAGTGGGGCAGCCAGACGCCGGCCCGTAGACAGGCGTCCAGGATGGTCTGGTCCTCGCGGCACTCGACTTCGCGTCCGACAGGTTCCACGGTGATGCGATGGGTCTGGGTCATGCGGCGGCTCCGGGCTGGGTGGGGGCCGTGGGGGCGGGGGGGGGGGGGGGGGGGGGCGGCGGGGGGGGGGGGGGGGGGGGGGGGGGGCGGGGGGCCGGGGGGGGGGGGGGGGCCCCACGGCCGTGTTCTTCAGGTGGTTCGCTCGGGGTGCCCGGGGTCAGGTGAGCACGCTGGTGAAGCGCTCGTTGAGTTCCCGCCCGACGTAGAAGATCCCCTTGGCCAGCTGGTCGGGGGTCCAGGTCACGCAGGGGCGGTCCGGGTAGGCCCGGTAGCCGCCGGCGAAGACCTCGTTGCGGTTGCCCGAGGGGTCGAAGAAGTAGATCGTCTTGCCCCGGGTGATGCCGTGCTGGGTCGGGCCCGTGTCCACGGAGACGTCGTCCATGGCGAACAGGTCACCGGCGTGCAGCACGTCGGCCCAGTCGCCGAGTTCGAAGGCGAAGTGGTGCAGTTTGCCCTGCGGGCCCTTGATCACGGCGATGTCGTGGACCTTCTGGCCCGCGCTCATCCAGGTGCCGATGTACTCGGCGTCGTCGTCGAGCGAGGTGGCTACCCGCTCGGTGGTGTAGAAGTCCAGCACCTCCGCGAAGAAGCGGTCCATCAGATTGACGTCCTCGGCGGTGATCAGCGCGTGGTCGATGTTGGGCACGCCGACGCCGACCAGATGGCGCGGGAACACGTCGGGGTTGAGGCTGCCGACCTCGGTGCCGACCAGAGTCATGTCGTGGTACAGCTCCAGGACGTGCTCGGAGGGCGTGAAGATCCGGATGCCGTCGCTGACCTCGGGGTTGTCGCCCTTGCTCATCCGCTCCACCCGGCAGCCGAACTGCTGGGCACGCTTCTCGAACCCGTCCAGGTCCGCCGGGTCGTGGACCTTGTAGCCGAGCTTGTTGAGGCCGACGCCGCCCTCCTCGAGGACGACCGAGTGGTGGTCCCACTCGTCCCAGGCCTTGAGCAGCAGCCGGCCGGGGTCCTCCTGGACGGGGCGCAGACCCAAGGTGTCCACGTAGTGGCTCCTGGCGTCGGTGAGGTCGGTGACGCGCGCGTGGACGTATCCCAGGCGCATGACTGTCATTGCGGCTCCTGATTCTCGATGCCGGTCCCGCCGGCGGGCGTGCTGCTCGGCCGAAACGCCAGCAGTGGGTGAATGGCGCGCAACCGGTCGTTGCGCAGGGTGATGCAGACATCGCCGATGGGAACGGCGCGGCAGGTCAGGCAGGTGCCCGAGCCGCGCTCGGCCGCGGGGAGGACGGTGTCGGCGACGGCCTTGTGGTATTCGACGTCGCCGGCCACCAGATCCACTTTGCAGATCCCGCACCCGCCGCGTCGGCATCCTGTCCGGTAGGCGTAGCCCGCGCGGTGGAGACCCTCCAGGACGGTCTCCCCCGCACGCAGCTGAACGACCACGCCCTCGGGCTGCACGGTCACTGTGGGCACCGCTGGGCTCTCAGCGCTGGAAGGCCAGCAGGCTCTTGTGGCCCACACCGAGGGCTTCGAGCGTCTGGTCGTCGGACGGCTCGACGGGCCTGCCGTCGATGCTCCATCGCCAGGCGGCGTCCGCGTCGTAGTCCGGGTCGGCGGACGCCCAGGGGGTGACCACCGCGGAGCGGAACTGGGCCCAGGTCATCGCCCTGGGTGTACGGACACAGGCGGCGGCGCCGAACCACATGTTGTCCCGCCACCACAGGTGGACCAACTGGTCGTCGCCGTACAGCTCCTGACGGGAGCTGGACGGGAAGTCGTACGGTGCGATCGCGCGGACCGGCATGGCTCAGCTCCCCACCGGAGCGCCGGAGTGCCAGCGCTCCCAGTTCTCGTTGTCGGCGGACCCGGTGTATTCGCCGCCGTCCCCGTCCTGGAGGCCGTACCAGGCGAGGACTTCGGGCACCGTGGGGCCGCCGCAGTTGCCCTGGAAGATCTGGTGCACCGGCAGCCATGCCTGGACGTACTTCTCGGGCTCGCGTTCGAAGACCCACTGGCAGCCGTCCGAGCAGAAGTCGAACCGCTCGCCCTTGTACTCGGTGTGCCGCTGGCAGATCGTCGTGGGATCGCCCGGCTCGGTGAACAGCATCGGAATCTGGCACACCTGGCACAGCTGCGGCAGCCCCGGGTAGAAGAAGCGGCCTCCGCCGTCCACCACCCGCTGGGCCTTGTCCCACAGCGGCTTGTAGAACTTCTCGAAGGTGTCCGGGTAGTTGGCCGCCAGCCACTGTTGGTCCTCGGCACCGGGGACGGTGGTGGTGAACGCCGCGGCGAAGCTGAACTGGTGGAGCACCCAGTAGACCTGGTGGCTGAGGATCTCCTTCTCGTCGATCGCCTGCTGTACGTGCTTCGGCGGGCGGATGCCGTAGAACTCCAGGTCCGGGAAGAGGCCGTTCAGCATCTGCTCCTCGAAGTAGAGCTCGAAGGCCTCCTTCCAGCTCATCACCTTGCGCGGCAGCATGTAGTCGAGCATCTGGGCGATCAGCGCGGTGACGCGATAGCCGCGCCAGAACCACTTGTCGATCCACTCCTGCACGATCGGCACATTGGCCTCGTCCTGCTCCAGCAGGAACTTGATGGCCTCCAGACCGAGCGTCATGTGCCGGCTCTCATCGCTCTGCGCGGAGAAGCCGAACGTCATGGTGGGCAGGTCGCCGTTGAAGCTGGCACCGGACATGAACGGCACGAACAGCAGGTTCGTCAGCAGGTACTCGAAGGAGAACCCGATCGCGATCAGGAACTCGAACGGCCCTGCAGACAGGGCGTCGTCGAAGTAGGACTTCGGGACGCTCAGGTACCACACCCGGTCGTGCATGGTGTTCCAGGAGTGGAAGCCGCCGTAGTACTTGTTGTACGCCGACAGCGTGTGGATCTCGGTCTGGGCGTGCCGCAGTTCGTCGACCGACTGGCACAGGGCGGCGAACCGGGGGCCGGGGCCGTTGAGGTGACGGGCGAGGAAGGCGAAGTTGCGGTGCGCCTGGTACTCCAGCGGCGTGACGCCCTGGAGGAAGAGCTTCATCGCGTTCAGATACCTGGCGTCCGACAGGGACAGGTGGCCCTGGCTCTGCGCGGCGCCGTCGAGCACCGCGTACAGCCGCTTGTCCTTCTCGGCCTGGTACTTGCAGTAGGCGTCGACGGTCAGCCGGAAGGGGTCCTCCCACTTCGACCAGTCGTGGATCTTGATGCCCTCGAAGGTGGTGTACGGGAAGACCTTCTGAGGGTCGACGTACGAGGGCTCCCAGTCCAGGTCACGGGTGAGCGCCGAATAGCGCTGCTTCATCGACAGTTTGCGCGGGGTGGCGGCCATGTTCGTTGGTCTCCTCAGTGGTCCCAGGCGATGACGATCTCGTCGTCGTCCCACTCGGCGAAGTGGCCGGAGTAGGAGACGATGGCGAGCTGGAACTCGTGGGTCTCCCACGGGCGTCCCAACCGTTCCTCGACGCTCTCCCGGATGATCACCAGCCGCCCCGGGGACTGGATCTTCACCAGGCCGGGCAGCCGGAGGACCGTGAGTTCGTCGTTGACGGACTCGATCGCCTCGACGAGTGCGCGGGTGTCCTCGTTCTCCTGCAGGTCGACGCCGACGTTGCGGACCGGGCGACCGGCGCGGGTGCTGGTCATGCGCTGTGCTCCTTGATCGGCGCGCCGAGGGCGCTCAGGGTGGTACGGACCACGGCGGCGGTCTCCTCGACGGTGGCCCGGCAGCCGGCGCCGACCAGGTCGTCCGCGGCGGCGGCCAGTGCGGTGACCGCGTCGATGGCGGCCGGCAGCCGGCGCTCCACCACTGCGGCCAGTGCGGCACCGTTGGCGCCGCCGCGCTCGGGGTCGGCGAGCCAGGCCTTGTACAGCCCCTCGATCCAGCGGCTCTGGTCGGCGAACCAGGCGTTCAGATGCTGGGCCACCAGGCTGTAGCCGCCCGCGCCGCCCAGCAGGGCCGCCTCGTCGAGCGTGCGGTACAGCAGGGCGTAGATCAGCCGGTCGGCCAGGTCCTGGCCGATCATCGCGACCGCCCAGTCCTCCTCGACCAGTAGTTCCTCGACATACCGGCGCAGCGGCTGCAGCGAGGGCTGATCCAGCCAGGCCTGCTTGGCGTCCTGAAGCGGTCCGGCGGTGCCGCCGCCGAGGGCGATCCCGGCCCGGCTGAGGATCTGGGCGTTACCCACTCGGTCGAAGGCGGCGTAGGCGCAGCACTGGGCGATGGTCGCGCCGTAGCAGAAGCGGGCGGCGGCGGTGCCGACCATCTGGGCGCCGGACTCGTAGTGCCGTAGCGGCAGCACCACCTGGGCGATCAGCCGGCGCCATTGCTCGGGCAGCCGGTCCAGCAGGTCCCTGCTCTCCAGGTACTCCAGGGTCCGGGCGAAGGCGTCGTGCAGCGAGGCGCGGGCGGTGACGTAGGGGGCGTAGTAGTACTGGCGGGGGTCGGTGAAGGAGTACGGGTCGGTGAGCCGGAAGGTGCTCCAGCTCTCGTCGTAGAGCTCCTTGTCGGGCGCCCACAGCGGCCGGTAGTGGAAGTGCTCGGTGGGCTGGACGTCGATGGTGCCCTCTTCGTACCGGGATGCCGGGCGGTCGCCGTAGCGGTCGATGAGGTACTGGAATGTCTTGCGCCTCGGTTCGATGACCTGGGTACGCAGTTCGTACTGCAATGTCGTCTCCTCGGGTGTGTGCGAGGACTGTGGCCCGGGCCACAAGGGGGTGGCCAGCGCCGTTCCGCAGTAGGGAACGGGCTGGTCAGACGGCGGCCGGACGGCGGGGCGCGCCCGACTCGACCAGCAGCATCAACAGCAGGTCGGTCAGTGCCTCGGGGCCGTTCAGCTCCCGGGGCTCGGTGGCGGTCAGGCCGTCACCGACCAGCCGTCCGTAGGCGGTGCCGTCCGAGAAGCGGGTGGACACCCGGGCCGTACGGCCCCGGTAGTGCACCGAGAAGGCCAGCTCGCCGACCGACAGTTCGTCGGTCAGCGCCAGATGGTCGTCCGCCTCGGCCAGCACGGCGTTGGCCTCGCACACCAACTGTTCGGCCAGAGCCCGAACGGCCACCTGCCGGTCGGCACCGGTTCCGGTCGAGGTCGGCTCACTGGGTCGGGTCCCGGGGACTGGGGGTGCGCCGGCCGCGGGGTCCTGCCCCAGGACCTCGGCGACGCTGAGCATGAATGGGGTCACGTGGATACTCCTCCTGGCCGGTCCTGCCACGGCCTGGAGATGAGGCTGCGCCGGGGCGGCCGGGGGCGCCACCGGCGTTCCTCACGCCGGAACATGGGCCCGGGCCCAGGGGGCTCGGCCCCGGTCGGGGGCCGCTCGGAAGGCCGCCGGGAGGCCGCGCCCCGGAAGTCGCTCAGGAGGCCGCTCTGAAGGCCGCTCAGGAGGTCAGGAAGTCGCCCACGAGTTCGTTGAACGCGTCGGCCCACTCGATCTGGGTCCAGTGCCCGCAGCGGCCGAAGACATGGAGTTGCGCGGAGGGAATCAGCTCCAGCAGTCGCAGTGAGTTGGCCAGGGGAATCACCTTGTCCTCCCGGCCGTGGACAATCAGGGTCCGGTGCGGCAGGGCACTGATCTCCTCGTCGGGGGTGACCATGGCGTCGGCCCAGCGCTGCCGGGGCGCCGGGAACATCGCCGAGAACGCCTCCTGGAACCCGGGCTGGACGCTGGCCCGATAGCGCACCTCGGCCAGTTCGTCGTTCACCAGCTCCCTGGAGTGGGCGAAGATGTCCAGCAGTCGCCGCATGTTCTCGATGGACGGCTCGTAGCCCCAGACAGCGTCCAGCCCCTCCCCCTCGACGAGCCGGAAGGGCACCCCCACACTGCCCATCAGCACCAGCTGGTCCACCCGCTCCGGATGCCGCGCCGCGGCCCGCAGCGCGATGGCGCCGCCAAAGCTGTTGCCCACGATGGATGCGGAGGGCAGGTCCAGGGCGTCCAGGAAGCCCACCAACTGGTCGACCCACAGGTCCAGTCCGTAGCGCACCCCCTCCGGGCGCTCGCTGAACCCGAAACCAGCCATGTCCAGAGCCAGCACCCGCATCCGCTTGCTGAGCGCCGGAATCGTCAGCCGCCAGTTGGCGTACGCGGTGACTCCAGGGCCGGAACCGTGCACCAGCACGACCGGATTCCCCGACCCCTCCTCCAGATAGTTGGTGCGGATCCCGCCCGCGACCACCTCCGCGCCGATCTCCGGCCGCTTCTGACTGCCCATGCCCGCTCCCGTCCGAACTCCATCAATTGCCAACGATCCCAGCGATCGTCCCGCCACCACTCAGTTCCGGCTGCCTGGCGTTCCCCCCTCGGGAACACCAGTGGTCGGTGCGTTGGTCCGTTCGTGGTGCATCGTCATGAGCTGACCGATCGGGCCTGGGCGGCGATCGAGCCGCTGCTCGCTCCGTCGCGGATGGGCCGTCCGGTGCGGGACCGTCACCAGGTGGTCAACGGCATCCTGTGGAAGCTGTCTGTGCCGTCGACCGGACCGTCGTGTACATCGACTCCACGACCGTGCGGGCCCATCAACATGCGACCGGGGCCCGAAGAGAGGCGGTGCGTGCTGCCGCCGAAGCGGTGGGGCGTGTCCCGATAGGGGCCGTCGCGACAGGCACCGTCACAGCCCTGACCGCCACACCGTTCCGGCATCGGCCACTGGTGTTCCCTAGGTGATCAGGAGGCCGGCGAGGGCGGCGGTTGTGGGGTGGTGTCCCAGGTCGGCGGGGTGCTGCTGATGGAGATGACACACAAGACCGACCTGAATCAGGCAATATCGTCACACAATCGGCAAGTCGCCTCGACTCGCCGCACCGCAGATGGCACCGTAAATGCGCGTGAAGCTGATCAGAATCAGACAAGCCGACCGTTCGGTGCGCTGGAGGCTACTGCTGGCCAGCGCCACCATGCTCTTCGTCGAGCTGGCGCTGATCAGATGGGCGGGGGCCAACGTCGTCCACCTCAGCTACTTTTCGAACTTCATCCTGCTGGGGTCGTTCCTGGGCATCGGCATCGGGTTCCTGATCCCCGCCGCGCGCGGGCAGTGGCTCAAACGCTGGGCACCGGTCCCGCTCGCGGTTCTCGTCATCCTGGTACGCGAGTTTCCGGTGCAGGTGCGTCAGAGCAGCGACCAGGTCATCTACTTCACTGCCGTAAAGACCACCGGCTTCCCCGAGTGGGTGACGCTGCCGGCCATCTTCCTGCTCACCGCGGTGATCATGACCGCGATCGGCAAGATCACCGCCGATCTCTTCCGCCGGCTTCCCTCGCTCGATGCCTACCGCTACGACCTGCTCGGCAGCATCACCGGCTCGGTGTCCTTCGCCCTGGTTTCCTGGCTCCGCGCTCCGTCGGTCGTATGGGGCGTACTCGCCGCCGCAGCCCTGCTGGTCCTTGGGGGACGGCGCAACACCCTGCGGTACGGCATCCCCCTGACGGCGATGGTCGCTGTGCTGTTCGTGGAGACGACGACGGCCGGGATCTCCTGGTCGCCCTATTACAAGATCCAGCTCACGGCCTCGACGTCCACCACCCGGGGTTACCACATCGCCGCCAACGGCGTGCCGCACCAGAGCATCGCGCCGCTCCCGGCGCTGATGCAGCAGAACTCGCCCTATCGGCAGCCGTACGACCGGACGCCTGGCAACCCGCACCAGCGCGTGCTGGTCATCGGGGCCGGCAACGGCAATGACGTCGCCGT
The DNA here is from genome assembly GCF_055558775.1 of Streptomyces sp. NPDC025638. Lineage (NCBI taxonomy): Bacteria > Bacillati > Actinomycetota > Actinomycetes > Kitasatosporales > Streptomycetaceae > Streptomyces > Streptomyces sp. NPDC025638. Next base: position 31,728 of record NZ_JBVHLX010000032.1, read on the forward strand.
CGCGCTGGCGCACGGAGCGCGCCGCGTGGACGCGGTCGAGATCGATCCCCGGCTGCAGCAGATCGGCGCACAACTGCACCCCGCGAAGCCGTACGACGACCCCAGGGTGCACGTCCACATCAACGACGGACGGGCCTTTCTGGAGCGGACGAACGCCAAGTACGACCTCGTCGTCCTGGCACTGCCGGACTCGCTGACGCTGGTGGCCGGCGCGAGCAATCTGCGTCTGGAAAGCTACCTGTTCACCCGGCAGGCCTTCCAGGCCGCGCGCGATCACCTGGCGCCACACGGCGCGTTCGCCATGTACAACTACTATCGGAAGAGCTGGCTGGTCGACCGCTTCGCCGGCTCCCTCGATGACCTCTACGGCCACGCCCCCTGCATGACGACGTTCAGCAAGAACGCGGCCGTGCTGGTGGCCGGGATGACAACCGCCGACCAGTCGTGTCAGCAGATTTGGCAGCCCAGCGGCACGGTCCCGGAAGCCGCGACCGACGACCACCCTTTCCCGTATCTGCTCCACCGGGACATTCCCACGCTCTACCTGGGCGCACTGGGCGCCATCCTGCTGGTGACGCTCCTGGCGGTGCGCCTGACCGGGGTTCGCATCCGAAGCACGGTCCGTTACACCGACATGTTCTTGATGGGCGCGGCCTTCATGTTGCTCGAAACGAAGAACGTGATCGGTTTCGCGCTCTACTTCGGTACGACCTGGCTGGTCAACGCCCTGGTCTTCATGGGCGTCCTGCTCGCCGTCCTCGCCGCGGTCGAGGTCCGGCGCCGACTGCGGCGGGTCAGCCAACTGCCGCTGCAACTCCTGCTCTTCGGCACCCTCGCGGTAGCCTGGCTCGTCCCGGCACACGCCGTGCTCTCGCTGCCCTTCGCCGGACGGCTCGCCGCCGCCATCGCCTTGGCCTTCGCCCCCATCTTCTGTGCCAACCTCATCTTCTCGGACCGCCTCGCGCTCGCCCCGGACCCGACATCCGCGTTCGGCGCGAATCTGCTGGGCGCGCTGACCGGGGGCGCGCTCGAATATCTGGCCCTACTGACGGGCTATCAGACGCTGCTGCTGGTCGTCGCCCTGCTGTACCTGGGGGCGTGCATCGCCATGCGGTTCGCCGGGCCCGGGCCGGACGCGCAGTCGCCATCGGTAGCGGACGAGACGGTGGCCCTCAACAGTCCGTAGAGCTCGCAAGCTGGAGACGGACCACAGCCCTGCCGAACGGCACACTCACCGAGTACGCCTGCGGTCATCGACGAGGCCCACGCCACCACCAGCGCCCTGCGCAATGCCTGGGTCGCCATCCACGACCCGACCCGCATCCCCGCCAACTTCCGCCTCGACCTGACCGTCCAATTACCCTTTTCGGGGCTCCGCAATGGGGCCTCCGGCCTTCGGGTCCGTCATGACTGCCCCTTCTGTCGAGCACCGGCTTCACCCGAGCCGGAAGGGCTCTCCGTAACGTGGATGTGGCAGCTCGATGCCCTGGCAAGGCCGGACGGGAGCGTGAGCGGAGGGGTCTGCACCGGATCGACACCGGCGACAACGACGTCTACCTCTACGAACCCCAGCCGTCGGCCGCAGTCACCTGACCAGCGGCTCTGCGATGAGGACAACTCGGTCAGCATCGACATCGAAGCCGAGCACCGGATGGCCATGGCCGCCCTCCGGATCCATCAGCACCCGCTTGCCCAACCGCCGCCCGATCTCCCGCAAGAAGCCGCAGAACACATCCAGTCGCACCTGCCCCTGCGACTCCCGCAGATCAACGTCAAAATCGATCTCGTCATGCGCATAGAAGCGGAAGATCGCCAGCACATCAGCAGTCGGCCAGACACGCAGGTTCGGGCACTCGGCATCCGCCGAACGGGACAGCACTGCCTCCGCCCGAGGCACCGGAAGCAGCGTCTCGCCTTCGGAGTACTGGCACTGCCAGCCCTGCTCCGCAACAAGATCGAGGACCTCTTGCCAGTCCTCCACAGACGCATCAGGGACACGCACATCCGGCAGCGACCCCATCAGGTCCGGGTCGAAGAAGCACTTCACGTCATCCCACAGCAAGTCAGTCACACTGCCATGCTGCCCGGCGTCCGGCCTCACCGCGGCCCTGTTTCCGTTGACCAAACACATAGGGCACCCTCCCACCGCGGAGGAGTGGGATGCCTTCCTCAGCCGCTTCGAGCACCGCAAACTTCAATGGGCATCTGCGCCCGTGCCTTCGGCACCACGTGCAGTTGCCGGAGTCTTTGAAGGCTCTGAGGGGTCGTGGGGCGGACGGGCCGCCGGTCTTCGGGAACGATGGTCCGATGCGGGCTTCGTACATGTCAGGCGGCGCGCGGTGCTCGTCAATCAGGAGAGCACGACCGGATGGCCGGTCAGATGCACGCCCGCGTGCCTCATCTCGTCGACGGCCGCGCGGGTGGTGTCGGGAGCGACTCCGGCTGTGTAGTCGAGCAGGACGCGGACGGCGAAGCCGGCACGGATGCCGTCCAGTGCGGTGGCCTTCACGCAGTGGTCGGTGGCGATGCCCACGACGTCCACCGCTGCGATCTTGCGGCCGTGCAGCCAGTCGGCGAGCGGGGTTCCGTCCTCGGTCGAGCCTTCGAAGCCGCTCTTCGATGCCGAGTGGGCGCCCTTGTAGAACACCTCGTCGACGGTGCCGTCCGCGGTGACGGGCGCGAAGTTGGGGTGGAAGTCACCGCCTTCGCTTCCGACCACGCAGTGGACCGGAAACGAGGTCGAGAAGTCCGGATGGTCGGAGAAGTGTCCGCCCGGGTCGATGTGGTGGTCGCGCGTGGCGACGACATGCGCGTACCCACCGCCCGCCGAACGCCGCACCATGTCGGCGATGGCCGCCGCGCGGTCCGCACCGCCCTTCACCGGGATGCTGCCGCCCTCGCAGAAGTCCTTCTGCACATCCACCACGATCAGTCCACGTCGCACGGCTCGTCCTCTCTGTCGCGTGATGCCGGCCCGCAGAAATGATGTGCCCACAAACAAGAGCGGCGTCGGCAGCGCTGGGCCAACTGCCCCGCCCGCCCCTCCCAACGAGTGGGCCCCGGCAGACACAGCGCGGCGCGCGCACGTCGTGCCACAGGTGCTGGGCATCAGGTGACCGCCGGGGGGTCGCCGCCCCGCCCTGCGGATGAGTTCCGCGGTCCGGGCCGGGTACCGACGGGTGCGGACGACTACGGGATCCCCCGGGTGAGGGAGGCGCAGAGAGTGCCGCCGTCGTCGTGGACGGTGTGGAGTTTGCCGTTGCAGGACGCGGCGGCAGGGCCGCGCAGGCTGGTGGCGCCGAGATCATCAAGCCCGCCTCGTCCCCCTTCCCGTATCCCCCGCGGATGACGCCCCCAGGCCGTCCTCACGCATCAGCCGGTCAATGGTGCGGAGCGGGCCGCAGTAGCGCCCTTACGCCGTAACGAACGGTGGATCCTGCGGGCGTTGTATGCCGAGATCGGAAGGCCAAGTTCCCGAGAGAACGGCTCGACCCCGAAGTCGTCGCGGAGGTGGTTGATCATCACATCGGCCTCGTGCGGGGCTGGTCGAGCTCCTCCGCGAAAAACACCGAGGCGGCTTTCAGGATCTCGTTCGCCCGCCTCAACTCGGCGCATTCCTCACATAGTTGGGTGAAGCGCGGTCTTCTCGTCCGTGGTGACCAGATCGAGCCGGTCGCCTTGATCGTCCTCCGCCTGGCGGACCCATTGCCGCAAGGCTTTCTCATAGATGCCCAGATCCCGGGCAACATGAGCAACCGGACGGCCCGAGGGCTGGACCGCGCGGACAGCTCGCTCACGCAGCTCGTCGGGGTAGTTCGGTGGTGCAGGCATCGGACCGGGCCAAGAGCAGCAAGACAGCCATCCGGTATGCCCACGACCGCTTGCCCAGCTCTTCGGTATTCCGACGTTGAGCATCCACATGGCGGCGGTGACGTCTGCCTTCCCATCCAGACGAGGCAGACGACGCCTGACCGGTCGGCCCTCGCGAGAGACCTGCGAGGCTCCAGGCGAGCAGGTACCAGCCCCCGTCGGCCCCGACAAGATCCACAACGCCCTGTCGACCCACGCCGTAACACTGCCTGGCCCGCTGGGGGCTTACTCACTGGTAACGGGTGGAGTCGCAGTGTAACGTCACTGTCAGATGTCGTGGTTCGCAGTCCCTGCCCGCGCCGTGGTGCGGGCGTTTTGCTGTGCAGTGCCCGAGGACCAGGACGACCACCTCCGGGTCCGCGCGGTGCGGACCCGCCATCGAATGGAAGGCACAGACATGGCCAGCGGAACCGTCAAGTGGTTCAACGCCGAAAAGGGCTTCGGCTTCATCGCGCAGGACGGGGGCGGCCCCGACGTCTTCGCGCACTACTCCAACATCAACGCAAGCGGCTTCCGCGAGCTCCAGGAGGGCCAGGCCGTCACCTTCGACATCACCCAGGGCCAGAAGGGCCCGCAGGCGGAGAACATCACCCCCGCCTGACCGGACGCCAAAGACGATGCACGGTGCCCTCAAGCCGCTCGCCGCGCCAACGGCACCGTGCATCGCGGCACAGCAGCCGACCGGGGATCAGCCGAGGCCAAGGCTGCTCAGGGCAGTGGTCCAGTCGGTGACAATGGCGCGCCGCACGGCCACGAGAGTGCCATGGACCAGGAAAACGGCCGTGCGGGCCGCCCAAGACCTTGTCTCGGGCGGCCCTGGTGACGGGCGGGGCAGGGTCAGACACCCGCTTCGACCGGGGCCGGGTCAGGGTCCTGGCTCGCGGCCGGTCGGCGGCCGAGTGCCTCCCCTTCCACGTCGACCCGTGGCAGGATCCGGGCCAGCCACTTCGGCAGCCACCGGGCTTTGTCGCCGAGCAGGGCCAGGACGGCGGGCACGATCGCCATACGGACGACGAAGGCGTCGAAGAGCACAGCGATGACCAGGCCGAACCCGATCATCTTGATCATGGAGCCGTCCTCGGCGATGAATCCGGAGAAGACCGCCATCATGATGAGCGCGGCGGCCACCACCACGCGGGCGCTGCGGCGGAACCCGGACACTACGGCCTGCTTGGCCGACTCACCGTGGGTGTACACCTCTCGCATCCGGGAGACCAGGAAGACCTCGCAGTCCATGGCCAGTCGGAAGACGATGCCCACCAGGAAGATCGGCATCAGGCTCATGATCGGGCCGGTCTGCCCCACGCCGAAGAGGCTTGCGAAGTGGCCCTGCTGGAAGACCAGTACCACCACGCCGAGAGCCGCGAGCACCGAGAGCAGGAAGATCAGGGTGCTCGACTGACCTGGCAATCCGATCCGCGGAGTCGACAGCGCCAACCGGGTGCGCGCCTGCCGTACGCCATCGGCCGTGGTGTGCGGCGATCACGGGCCGTATCGCGGCAGCCGCGAGCCATCACGCGACGGGGTCGGCCTCGGTGTCCCGCTTCAGGCGAAGAGGGGACCGGCCTGGTGATGCCACACCGCCGCAGCAAGGACGAGGAACTCCCCAACTGGTAAGAGGCGCACAACAAGTCCCACAAGCAGTGCCGGGTTCGCGTGGAGCACGCCTTCGCCCGCATGAAGTGCTGGAAGATCCTGCGGGATTGCCGCCTTAGGGCGACGGCGTCCACTACGCCATGCTCGGAACAGACCTTATGCGGCATTCGGTCCGCTCCAGTTCGACCGTCACCATTACGATGACGCCTTGTGGGCCCTGAGCTCGGTGATCGGCTCCGACGTCGACGACATGCGCGCATGAGCGCTGCCGGGGCGCGGCCTGCTGGGCTGACGGACGGGGAAGCGGTTCATGGAAAGGTTCGAGACAGAGAGCCTGGCGCTCATGCCTGGCCAGAAGGTTCAGGCCAAGGTCCTGAGCCATCACCCATGGGGTGTGCTCGTTGAGCTCGTCGGTTACGAAAACGCCGGCCTGTCCGTCTCCATCGACATGATCGAGCAGTTCTCCCGGACCACGAGCAGCCATGAGGAACTACTCACGCTCTTTCCACCCATCGGTTCACAGATCGATGCGGTGATCGAGCAGATCCATCGCTGGCATCCGCCGGTATCAGTGCGGCTCAGCATCCGACCTGCTGACCTGGAATCACTCACCTGGCACTGCGACTTCTGTGGTGAACCGATCACGCTGAGCCCAGGTGGAGACGCTCTCATCCTGGACTCGCGGAGCAACGACGGTCCAGGCAGCCACACCATCATCTCCCACCGGCACTGTCTGGCCGAGCGCATCCGCCCGGAGAACACCGGAGAGCGGGCGCGAGCATTGAAGATCGGGAAGATGTGCTGAGAGTCGCGAGGTGCGCGCCCGACTGCCCACCGACACGGCTGAGCTCGACAGCGCATTCGGCGGGCACCGACTGGCAGTTCAGACCAGCGCACGTCCGCTGCCCGATGCTCCGCGTCGACCCGGCAGCAGCGCCGGCGCCTGGAAGAGGTCATCCGCGACCACGGTGATCGCATCGAGGAAACCGGGCGACCCCTTGTACGCCTTTGCCGCAGACTCGGACCGAGGCCTTTTCACTCAGGAGGAATGTTTCATGAATGACCGGCAATTGACGCTCATGGCGGTGCACGCCCACCCCGACGACGAGGCCACCGGAACGGGAGGTGTCCTCGCACGATACGCGGCGGAGGGCATCCGCACGGTCCTCGTGACGTGCACCGACGGTGGTTGCGGAGACGGACCGGGCGGTGTCAAGCCGGGCGATCCCGGGCACGATCCGGCAGGTGTCGCCTTGATGCGCCGTGAAGAACTTGAGGCAAGCTGCGACATCCTGAAGGTCAGTCATCTGGAGATGCTGGACTATGCCGACTCCGGGATGATGGGCTGGCCGACCAACGACGCCCCCGGATCCTTCTGGCAGACACCCGTGGAGGAGGGCGCTGCCCGACTCGCGGAACTCTTGCGCCGTTACCAACCCGATGTGGTCGTCACCTACGACGAGAACGGCTTCTACGGCCACCCCGACCACATCCAGGCGAATCGCATCACGATGGCGGCGCTGGCAATGACCGAGCCGACGCCGAAGGTGTACTGGACGACGGCGCCGCGCTCAATGATGCAGCGGTTCGGGGAGACCATGCGCGAGTTCGGCGCGGACTGGCAGGAGCCGGATCCGGCCGAGGCCGCCGCGATGGCCGAGATCGGACTCCCCGACGAGGAGATCACCACCTGGGTGGACACCAGCGCGTTCGGCCCTCAGAAGTTCGATGCCCTGGCCGCGCACGCCAGCCAGGGTGAGAACATCTTCTTCCTCAAGATGGGCCAGAAAAGGTTCACCGAGTTGATGGGCGTCGAGACCTTCGTACGCGTCCAGGACACCACCAGCGCCGCCGTACCCGAGAACGACCTCTTCGCCGGACTGCGCTAGGAGTGCTTCATGCGTCGAGTGATCTCGCCTAGTGGTGGGTGGGCATCTTCGTGGTGTGAAGCCGGGGGAAGTGGAACGGCTCCGGCATGAGTTGGCGGAGTTCGTTGCCGCGCGAGGCCAGCCTCGCGCCATTCGACGCCTTCGCCTCGAAGGAGAAGACGTTGCACGCCAACGCGGGCAAGTACTTTGACCTGCCCAGGTTCGAGGCCGATAGCGCGGTCCGGTTCCTCGCCCGGCACCTTGGCCGGGCGGTCACCTCACCGGCCAGAAGGTGAGCGGCAGCGGCGTCCGGTCTGCCCATCGGGCGCCGCTACCGCGGCACGGGTTGAGGCTGCGTATCCCGGATCTTGTTGATGCGCTGGGCCTTCGATGACCTGCGCCGACCCCGCCACGCCGCCTTCCGGCTCGTCAGGGATTGCGGCCGATGAAGGCGAGCAAGCGAGTCTGGACGTCGGCGCTTTCCAACACCTCGACCCGCGGTCCGTACTGCCCGCTCGCACGGAGCACGTCGTCGAGCGGCAGCATCCCGTCGAGCAACTGGGCGCATGTGACAGGATCGAGGTGTTCGTCCTGGCCGGTGGCCCGTGACAGGTCCCAGGTGTGCATGAAGACATCGGCGGTGTAGAACCGGTCGACCGCCTGGTCCAGTGGGATCTCTCCGATGTGCGGGTTCGACAGCAGTTTGTGTGCGGTGGCTGGATCGTCGAGGAGGGCCTGCACGCCATCGCGGTGCATCGCCCAGGCGGCCACCGGGTCGTCGTCCACCGAGGGCCCTTTCGGCAGTTCGACTCCGGCACCGGCTTCGAGGAAGTCGGGGAGCCACTCGACGAGGTGACGTACGACGTCCCGGGCGACCCAACCCTCGCACGGCGCCGGGTTGTCCCATGCCTTTGGATCCGCGCCGCGTACGCGGTCGGTGAATACGCGTGCGACGATGCGGTGTTCCTCGGCGGCTGATCTCGTCATGAGCTCAGGACTCCGTCTCGGTGCGTCGGTCGGCGTTGCCGGTCTGCTGGCGGCCGAGCAGCTCGTCGAGCCGCTCGTAGCCCTCGCGGACGCCGCGTTCCATACCGCTCTTGATCATCGAATCGCGGGCTTCGACGGAGTCCATGAGTGACTTTCCGGTGACCCGGGTGCGACCACCGAGGTCCTCGAAGACGGCCGTCTCCAGGCTGACACCGTCCGGGAAGCCCTCATAGGTGAAGGTCTGCACGATGCGCTCGTTGGGGCGCACCTCGTGAAACACGCCGTGGAAGCCGTACTCGGTCCCGTCCTCGTCGCGATGCACATAGCGGTACGACCCACCGTTGCGCGCGTCGTACTGGTCGATGAGCATCGTGAGCCCACGCGGGCCGAGCCACTGGACGACCAGTTCGGGGTCGGTGTACGCCCGGAACACGCGCTCCGGCGGCGCGTCGAACTCCCGGGTGATCACGATGGTGGGCTGAGTCGGGTCGGCCACGATCTGCGTCTCATTGCGGTGGTGCGTGTGGGTGCTGCTCATGATGCCGCTTCCTCCGTCGGATCCGTCGGGGTGCCTGTCGCCGGATACTCGTCGTCCATCTGTTCCAGGAGGGCATCGAGACGGCGAAAACGGTCCTCCGCCTCGCGCCGATAACGCTCGATCCACTTCGTCATCAGATCGAAGACCTCTGCCTCGAGGTGGCAGGGCCGCCGCTGGGCGTCTCTGCTGCGACTGACCAGACCGGCGTCTTCCAGGACCTTGATGTGCTTGGACACGGCCTGCACCGTGACGTCGTACGGCTCGGCCAGTTCGTTGACGGTCGCGTCCCCGGCGGCCAGCCGGGCCACGATGTCACGTCGCGTGGGGTCGGCCAGTGCGGAGAACACCACCGAGAGCTGGTCGTCGGTCACCTGGCACCCCTCATATTCAACCGATTGGTTAAATACCCTACGAGCGGGGCTCCAGCTTGTCAACCGATCGGTTTAATAGCGGCGTGCTGCCGGCCGCTGCCCACCGGGGCGGGGAGTTATGCCGAGCTGCCCTCGTTGGTGACATCCAGGGCGTACACGTTGTGGTCCTGACTGCCGACGTACACGAGTCCGTCGGCCACCGCCGGCGACGATCGGACCCTGTCGCCGGTGGCGAAGGACCATTTCTTGTTCCCGGTGACCGCGTCCAAGGCGTACACGTTGTGGTCAGAGCAGCCGATGTATACGACTCCGTCGGCCGCCGTCGGCGCCCCTTCGACGGTGCCGCCGGTGTCGAAGGCCCATCTCTTGCGCCCAGTAGCCGCATCCAAGGCGTACATCCTCTTGCTGCATCCCACGTACACGACCTTGTCGGCCACCGTCGGTGCCCCTTCGACGGTGCCGCCGGTGTCGAAGGCCCATCTCTTGCGCCCAGTAGCCGCGTCCAGGGCGTACGTCCTCTTGCTGCTGCCGACATACATCACCCCGTCGGCCACCGTCGGCGACGTGAAGCGCCAGTCCTCCGGCGTGTTGTCCCACCCGTTCTTTTTGCTGTAGCCCCAGTTGCTTGCGCCACGTACCCATTTCGCTTTCCCAGTGATCGTCTCCAGGGCGGTCACGGAGTTGTAGCCGGCGATATACACCACCCCCTGGGCCACCGCCGGCGCTTCGAGGCCGGAATCGCAGGGGACGGCCCATTTCTCGTTCCCGGTGGCCGCGTCCAGGGCGGTCACGGAGTTGTAGCCGGCGATGTACACCACCGCCTCGACCACCGCCGGCGCCGCTTCGAACTTGCCGCCGGTGGCATAGGCCCACTTCCTCTCCCCCGTAGCGGCGTCCAGGGCGTACACGCTCCCGTCGGCGCTGCCGATGTACACCACCCCGTCCACCACCGTCGGCGTCCCTTCCACCTTGCCGCCGGTGGCGTAGGCCCACTTCTTCTTCCCGGTCGTCGCGTCCAGGGCGTACACGCTTCCATCGGCGCTGCCGATGTATACGACCCCGTCCGCCACCGTCGGCGACGACGTGACCGCATCGCCGGTGGCGTGTCGCCACCGGCGCCGTGGGTCGCGGCTCTTGGAGGCGACCTCGGGGGTCTTGTCGTCGGTGGTGTTGTGGTCGGTGGTGTTGTGGTCGAACAGGTCGACGGTGACGGCGACACCAGTACCCAGGGCGGTGGTGATACCGGCGCCGATGCCGAGCCGCAGCGCGGTGCGACGACTGAGGCGCCCCGCCGTAATCGGCGTGCCTGCGGCCGGTCCCGGCACGGGCACCGGCGTTCGGGCCGCGCCGGGACCGGCGCCGGTGAGCGGGGCGGTGACGGTCTTCGTGTCCGCGCCGGACAGGTCGACTCCGGTATCGGGTGCCGGGGTTGCGGCGGAGAGTTCGCGGAGGCGATCGCGCATCTCGGCCGCTGATGAGGGGCGGTCCCCGGGATCTTTGGCGAGGAGGGCCATGACCAGGTCGTCCAGGGCGGCGGGCACGCCGGGTCGAGCCCGGCCCGGTGGCTCCGGGGTTGTGTTCAGGTGGGCGGCCATCATCGCAACTGGCTCTGTGGCCTTGAAGGGAGTGCTTCCGGTGAGGAGTTCGTGGAGCACGCAGCCCAGGGAGTACAAGTCGGAGCGGGGTTCGGCAGGGAGATCACCGAAACGCTCGGGGGGCATGTAGGCAAGCGTGCCGATGACCTTGCTCGACTTGTGTGTGGACGCTACGTACCGGGCGATACCGAAGTCGAGGATCTTGATCCGACCGCCCGGAGTGAGCATGAGGTTCGCCGGTTTCAGGTCCCGGTGCACAATCCCGGCCGCATGGGCGGCCTGCAGGGCCTCGGCGGTTTGTGCCGCCCACTCCACAGCAGTTGCCACCTGGGGAGCGCCGTCCTCGCGGAGCACCGTGTCCAAGTCCCGCCCGGTAAGGAACTCCATCACCAGGTAGAGGGTGCCGTCATCGGGGTCCTGACCCAGGTCGAAGACCGTCACCACGCCCGCGTGGCTCAGCCCGCCGGCGGTACGAGCCTCGCGTAAGAAAAGCTCCGCGCCGGAGGCGTCCCGCCGGTCGTGCGGCAGCAGCTTGACCGCGACCCGGCGCTCGATCACACGATCGCGCCCCTCCCAGACCTCGCCCATACCGCCTCGGCTGACGAACGCGACCAACTCGTAACGGCCGCCCACAACTCGCAAAGCCACCCACACCCCCGTCCGGACGCCTGCCAAGCCCTACGCGTCACACCGGATCCGCCCCGGCGAAACCACACCGACGATCCCACACCCACCACCTGCCCACCGGCCGCAAGAGAGGTTCATCTCCCTTCGGTTCCCTCGATCTCCCCTCCAGAAATCCGCAAACCCGCCGGCTTGGAGGCGCGCCGAGTTCGACCAGGAACGCCATGACAATGTCCCTTTCTCCTCGTTACCAGGCCGCCGGGCTTCGCCGGGAGGACTCCCCGACGACGTCGATCCCACCCTCCTGCTGGGGAGCCCTGTCGAGTCGGGGAAGGGTTTCTGCCATGACATCAGTACTGCAGCGAAGTTTCAGCGGGCTTCAGCCGATCATGGACGGCCTTGCCGCAAGACTCGGCCGCTCCACGGCGATCGACGATCCCCGGATGCACTTGCTCGCCTACTCGGCACAGACCGGCGAGATGGACGCCCAGCGCATCAAGTCCATCATGGAGATGCGTGTGGAGGACTGGCTGGTCAAATACGCTTACAAATGCGGGATCGCCTCCGCGCCCCAGCCGGTCGAAGTGCCCGGAATTCCCGACCTGGGCATGCTGGACCGGTGGTGCTTCCCCGTCCGGTGCCACGGCGTCCTGTTCGGATTCCTCTGGATACTCGATCCTCACAACTCGCTGACGGCGGAGGAGGCCGAGCTGTGCCAGGCGGCCGCCTCGGCCGCAGGGGAGATCCTGATGAGGGAACGTCTCCTGGATGACGGTGAACGCACTCGGGAGGCGGAGATCCTACGAGGGCTGCTCAGCGACGAGGAACATGCCCAGGCCTATGAACAGGCCCTGCAAGCCCAGCTGTTCGACCTGCGTGAGGGATGTTGTGTCTTCGTGGTCGCCGGACTGGTGGATGCCGCGACGACGGTCTCCGACCGGATATCGGTCATAGAACATTCACTGCTCAGCCTCTCTCGCCGGATAGCCCCTCTCAAGGGGATGACCACCGCTGCCGACCGAGACCATGGTGTGCTGCTGGCTCATGGGGCTCCGGGCATGGTCGATCGGCTGGCCGCTTCCACAGGCGACACCCTGTACACGGAGGCCCGCTCCTTGGCGGACACGCCCAATGGCGTCCTCATCGGCGTCGGCAGTGTCGAGACATCGCTCGCGGGTGTGCAACGCAGCTTTCAGCGCGCTCGGCGCTCGCTGTGCGTGGCCACCTGGGTCGATGGAATCGGTCCCGTCGCCTCCTGGGATCGCCTGGGCATCTATCAGATCCTTTCCCAATTGCCGGGTGCGGACGAGGGAACCGTCGAGCTGCCGGAACCTCTGGTGAAGTTGCTGGGCGAAAGGAACGCGGAGCAGTTGGTCGAGACCCTTGAGATGTACCTGGACCGCGGCGGAAGCATCGTGCAGTGCGCCGAGGAACTCCATCTGCACCGTGCCAGCTTGTACCACCGCCTCAAGAGAATCGAGACGGTGACCGGCTTGTCCCTGGGCGACGGGCAGGCCAGGCTCCTGCTGCACACGGGCATCAAACTTGCTTGCATGCAAGGCCAGTTACCCAGCCGGACGAGGTCCGTATCGCCCAAGCGCCTCTCCCCCGGCGGTCCCCGTCACCAGCAGTCGACCTGAATCGGTGCCTATCCCAACACTGTTCCGGAGGATTCGGTGTTGACCTCGCGCTTGCGGGAGAAGACTCCGAGGTTGACGTCGTGACCGGTGTGCGGGCAGGTGTAGTGGACGGGGTCGGTGTCGTGGTCGTGCCCGTTCTCGACGGCGTCGATGATCCGGTCCATGAGGGAGCCGATGATCGGAGCGTTCTTGAACTGGTTGCCGCTGGTGCCGATGCCGACATAGAACCCCGGCAGGGCCGTCCTGTCGTAGATCGGCGTCCAGTCGTCGGCGACGTCGTAGACGCCGGCGATGCCCTTGGGCCGGTTCGGGACGGTCAGGTCGGGGAAGCGCCGGGCGGCGCGGGTGACCTGGGCCTCGAACCGCTCCATGGTGGGGTTGAGGTTTACGGCGTCGGGATCCTCGATCCACTCCAGCGGGTCGCACTCCGGCTCGGTGCCTCCGACGAGCATGTTCCCGCCGGATTCCGGTCGCAGATACGTGCCCAGGTCGAGGTCGCCGATCACGAGGAAGTGGGCGTCCGGCGCGAGCAGAGGCGCCGGGGCCGCCACGTGGTGCACCTCCTGGCGCATGGGGGCGACACCGATCGTGAAGTCCGCTGTGGCGCCGACCATCTTGTTGACGGTGCTGGACCAGGGCCCGGCGGCGTTCACGACGATCGGGGCTTCAACGGGTTCCTGACCGTCGATCTCCACGCGCCACACCTCGCCCACACGGGTGATGGACGTGACCTGTCGCCGGTAGGCGAAGTGGGCACCCCGGTGCGCGGCCGCGGCCGCGAGGTTGGCGGCAGCGAGGCGCGGGTCGTCCACATACCCGGCGTCGGGTGTGTAGACGGCTCCCAGGCTGCCGTGCGGGTCGTCGAAGAACTCCTCGGAGTCCACTCGCTTGGGCGGGTAAAAGGCTCCGGTGTCGATGCCGCGCACCCGCCTCGCGAGCGTCTGGGCGTCCCACTCCTCGTACGGTACGCCCGCACGGTCGAAGAGGGCTGCCTGCGTCTTTCGTGGAAGAAGCGGGACGTCGAGTACGACCTTGCCGCAGCGGTGGAACCGGGCCAGGCCATTGGGGTCCCGGTAGCTCAGGTACTCCTCCCATGCCTCCCATCGGAACTTCGACTCCCAGGCGACGGCGACCCCGTCCCAGGTCGAGAAGTTGAATCGGATGACGGCGCTGGAGGCGCTGGTGGATCCCATTCCGGCACCGCCGGCCTTGTCGACGACCAGCACGTCCAGGCCCCGTCGTGACAGCTCCAAGGCCGTGCCGGAGCCAACGATTCCGGCCCCGATGACAAGGACATCTGCTGTGGTAGCCACTGAGCACTCCGTTCGCTGATCAGGTACTCATGCTCCCCGGCGGCGGGACCCGCTCCTAGCCACAAGTGACGGAACATCGCCCGCCCGTTTTCCTACATCCGTAGCGCGCTTTCATGCATCCGTATCGCGCGCCGCCGCCGGCGCGAGGGCCCCGCGGCGGCCTGTGCCTGCCGGCGGGGCCCCCAGGATGGGCGGCTCAGCGCGACGTGAGCCTCCAGAGGTGGTCGGCGGTGCCGTTGTCGGTCCACTGGAGAACCTGGGCGCCGGAGGAGGTGCTCATCCGGTCGACGCCGAGGAGGCGGCCGCTGTTGTAGTTGGCGATCTTGTAGAAGCCGTCGCGGGCCGGGATGACCTGCCAGAGGTGGTCGGCGGTGCCGTTGTCACCCCAGATCAGGGCGGTGCCGCCGTCGGCCGTACTCATGTTGTTGATGCCGAGCACCAGCCCGCTCTTCTGGTTGACGATCTTGTACAGGCCCGTGCCCGCGGCCACGAGGGTCCAGTTCTGGTCGGTGCCGGTGGTGGGGGTCGCCTGGACGACCGAGGTGCCCTGCGGGGTGCCGGCGTTCACGGTGTCGAGGGCGAGACCGCTGTTCTTGTTGGTGATCTGGTAGCGGCCGGCGAGCGAGGTGGAGGTGCCGGTGGGGGTGATCACCAGGTGGTAGCCGTCGGTGGCGTTCATGATGACGGGCACGGTGATCGAGCCGTTGGAGACGGTGTAGTCGGTGTCGGAGATGGTGATCGGTCCGGACGAGGCGGTGGTGCGGCCGGTGTTCGGGCTGTACTCCAGCTTGACGTGGACGGTGCTGCCGAAGGCCGAGAGGGAGGAGAGCCCGTTGACGATCACGGCGCAGGAGCCGCTGCAGCCGCCGACGATGACGCTGATCCGGTCGCCGGCGCCGTTGAGGGAGGCGAGACCATCGATGCCGGTCTGGGCGGGCGGCGTGGTGACGAGCATGTTCCCGGACATGTCGCCGTACCACTTGTACGTCCAGTAGGAGCCGTTGGGCGAGGCCCCGGTGTCGGTCAGGGTGTCACCGAGGGTGCCGTAGTGGTTCCAGAAGGCGAGTTCTGCGTCGCGCACGCCGGCCCGTTCGAACTTGGCGGCGTAGCCCATGAGCGCTCCGGAGCTGCCCATTTCGGCCGGCGTGCCGTACTCCTCGATGGCTATCGGACGCGGGCTGATCCCGAGGCTCGACTCCAGTGACCGGTAGGCGGCGACGTGTGCGGCGATGTCCTTGCTGCCCTGGAGTTCGTGCCAGGCGATGACGTCGGGGACGGTGTTGGTGGCCTTGGCGTCGGTAAGGAAGGTGGTCATCCAGGACTGGTTCCACACCGAGTAGCTCGGGCCCTGGATCGGTGTGGTGGCGTCCTTGGCCCGGACTTCCTTGAAGGTGCGGGCCCATCCGTCGTCGAAGGCTCCCGCCTTGGCGGTGTCCCAGGTCCCGTCCGGCTCGTTCCACAGCGCGTAGGCGCTGATGTTGGTGGCGCCGGAGGACTTCACCGCAGCGACCTGCTGGTCCACCGCGGAGAGCCAGTCGCTCCAGCTCACCCACTTGTAGGGGAAGTTCGGGTACCAGTCCGGCAGCCGTACGACGACCTTGGCGCCGGCGCGGGCCGCCTTGGCGGCGACGACCAGGGAGTCACCGGCGGGGGTGGGCTCGCCGTTGGGCAGCTGATGGCCGCCCGGCGCCATCTGGACGAAGGTGTTGGGTTTGAGCGGGGTGACCAGGCTGTCGGCGGGAGTGCTGTCGTCGGCGAGGCCGTAGAGGCTGCCCGTGCCGACATGTGTGACCGAGCGGAGGTTCTGGTTGGCGTCGACGACCAGGGTGGTGGAGGTAGTGGGGGCGGCCTGGGCCGAGGGGCCCGTCAGGGCCAGGGCGGTGCCGACCAGAGCCGTGGCCAGGACGGTTGCCGTGGCTCGCCCGAGAGGTGCTCTGTGACGGTCGCGGTGGTTCAGGTGGGACATCAGCGGCTCTCCTCGAAGGATGGGATGGGCTCGCGCCGGTGGCGGGATGCTCCGGGGCGGTCCGTGGGGGGGGTGAGTGGTGGATGAAAACGTGCCGATGACACGCGGCACCCCGCCGAGCCGGCGGCCGGGGACGGGCATCGAGGGTCAGTCCTTGACCGCCCCCGCGGTCACACCGGCGGCCACATAGCGCTGGGCCAGGACGAGCAGCACTGCCGCGGGGATGGACGCGACGACGGCGGTGGCCATGATCGCGTTCCACTCCTGGTTGTTGTTGCCGATGTACTTGTAGATGCCGAGGGTGATCGGCTTCCAGTTACCGGCGCCGTCAAGGGTGCTGGCGAAGACGAAGTCGGACCAGGCCCACAGGAAGCTGAAGAGCGAGACGGTGACCACGGCTTGCGGCTCATGGGGAGCACGACGGACAGGAACGTGCGCCAGGTGGAGGCCCCGTCGATGCGGGCGGCCGCGATGAGCTCCCCGGGGATGCCCGACATGAACGCCGTGAAGATCATGACTCCGAAGGGCACGGCGATGGTGGAGTCGGCGACGATCAGCCCCCACCAGGAGTTGAGCAGGCCGAGGTCGAGGAAGATGCCGTAGAAGCCCATCGCCATGACGATGCCGGGGATCATCTGCGCGACCAGCAGTGCGAGACCGAGTACTCCCCCGCCGACCGGTCGGAGCTTGGCCAGCGCGAAGCCGGCCGGGGCGGCGAGGAGCAGGGTGAGGGCGACCGTTCCGAGGCCGATGAGCATGCTGGTGCCGAGATAGGGCAGTTGGTCGTCGAGGACAGCCCGGTAGCCCTCGAAGGTGGGGTGCAGCGGCAGCAGGTCGGGCGGGCTTTTGCGCATGTCCTCCTGCGGGGTGAGGGACACGTTGAGCATCCAGTACACCGGGAACAGCATCACCGCGGTGAGCAGGAGGCCGACAACCGTATAGGTGCGTGACTTCAGCGACTTCACGCCTCCTGCCTCCTCTGGACGCGGATGTACAGCAGGCCGAAGACGAGGGCGATGAGGATGAGGATGTTGCCGACGGCGGCACCGGGGCCGAACTTCGGGAGCAGGGTGCCGAAACCGAGTTGGTAGGACCAGGTCGCCAGGGTGGAGGAGGAGTCGCCGGGACCGCCCTTGGTCATGATCCAGATCAGGTCGAACACCTTGAGGGTGTAGACGAGACCGAGGAGCAGGGTGATCGCGGAGACGGGCCGCAGCAACGGGAAGGTGATCCGCCGAAACTGCTGCCAGGCGCTCGCGCCGTCCAGCGAGGCGGCCTCGTACAGCTCGGCGGGGATGTTCTGCAGACCGCTGTGGACGATGACCAGGTTGAAGGGGATGCCGATCCAGATGTTGGCGATGACGACGGAAGTCAGCGCCCAGTCGGGGGAATTGAGCCAGTCGACCGGGGCGACGCCGACCAGGTGGAGGGCGTAGTTGATGACACCGGACTCGCTGTTGAACATCCACGACCATGTCGACGCGGACACGATCAGCGGCAGCAACCAAGGGATCAGGAACAGCGCTCTGAGGGTGCCGGCCAGCCGGAAGTGGCGGTTGAAGAAGACCGCGAGTGCCAGTCCGGCGGCGTACTGGAACACGATCGACGCGAAGGTGAAGATCACCGTGTGGCGCATCGCGGGACCGAACGTCGGGTTGTCGAGGACGGACCGGAAGTTGTCCAGTCCGGAGAACGGCGCGTCGCCCGCCACGAACGACCGCACGGTGTAGTCACGCAGGCTCAGGTCGAGGTTGCGGTAGAGGGGATAGACGTAGAAGGCGGCGAGGTAGAGGGCCAGCGGCGCGAGGAACGCGACGGCCGTCAGCCGGCTCTTGCGGCGCTGCCGGCGCCGGAGCGCGTCCGTGGTGGCGGTGCGGGTCGCTTCGGAGCTGACCGAGGGCAGCTGTGTTCGGCGGTCGACGCGGGCGAGAGTCATGGGGTCTCCTGAATGCGGGTGCCGGCCCGAGGCCCGGCCTTCGTCCGGGCGGAGAGCGGCCGTCGGACGACGGGCCCCGGGACTTGCCACGAGGAAGGGCGTCGAGGGTCAGCTGCCGCCCTTGCCGGCCGCCGTCTGAGCCGCTTCGAGAGCCGCCTGCGGGCTCTTGCCGCCGGACAGCGCGGACTGCACGGCGGTCCACATCGGCTCGGAGATCGTCGGGTACTTGGTGCCCAGGCCGCCGCTGGTACGGCCGCGTGCCGCGGCCACCGCGTCGACCCAGGGCTTGAGCGCGGGGTTGGACTTGACCTGCTCGGTCTGCACCGCCGCGGTGGGGGCGACGTAGGTCAGGGTGGTGTCCGTGGACAGGAGATTGGCGGAGCTGGTCAGGCAGTCGACGATCTTCTTCGTGGCCTTGTAACGCCCGGTGTCCTTTTGCACGGGCACGGTGACGAACTCCCCGCCGGTCGGCACCGGCGCGGCACCGCCGTTCTGGGCGGGGATGCTCAGGACGCCGTACTCGAAGCCGGCCTTCTGCGCGTTGCCCAACTGCCAGGTGCCGTTCTCGCTGAAGGCGTAGTCACCGGTGGCGAACTCCTGCCAGCTGGTGGTCTGCGTGTTCTGCAGGACGTCTTTGGGTGCGTAGCCCTCGTCCACCCACTGCTTCCACAGGGCCAGGGCGGCCACGCCCTTCGCCGAGTCGAGCTTGGTCAGGTCGCCGCCGGCGCCCCAGAACCACGGCAGGAACTGGAAACTGCCCTCTTCCGTTTTGATCGCGGAGAAGGTGATGCCCTTCTTGCCGGCGTCCTTGACCTTCTTCAGCGCCGCTGTGAGGGAGGCCCAGTCCTTGATGGACGCGGGGTCGACGTGGGCCGCCGACAGTGCCTTCTTGTTGTAGTAGAGCGCGAGGGTGTTGGCGCCGATCGGGACGCCGTACGCGGAGCCGTCGATCTCACCCGCGCCGAGGATGTTCTTCTGTATCGATGAGGTCTCCAGGCCGAGGTCGCTCGTCTTGTTGAGGATCCCCGCCTCGACGAGGGTGGAGACGACCGGGTTGTCCACCAGCATCACGTCGGGTGCGTTGCCCTGCTGTGCGGCAAGCAGCGCCTTGTTGCCCAGGTCGGTGGTGTCCATGGAGGTGCGCTTGATCGTGACCCCGGCGTCGGTCCCGCACTTGGTGACGAGCTCGGCCCAGGCCGAGGAGGCGTCGAACTGCGGGTACGGGTCCCAGAACGTGTATGTCCCACCGGCGTCACCGGAGGCGGAGGAGTCGGAGCCTCCGCCGCAGGCGGCGACGGAGGTGAGCACGCCGACGGCAGCGATGGCGGCGATCAGGGTACGGCGGGTGTTTCTCACGGTGACCTCGTTGTCTTATGCGGCTCGTAGGAAGCGGTACGGAACGGAGGGCGGGTGATCAGGAGGTGGGCAACCAGACGCGCATGGCGCCGTCCTGGCGGTTGGCCCAGGCGTAGTAGGGGACGGCGGTGAGTTCGACAAAGTCGCCGTCCGTCTCGGGCGCGCTGCCGTCGGTGGTGGTGTAAGGCCACCAGCCCGCTTCCGGACTGGGTCGGCGGTGGCCGGCCGCCAGCACGGTGGTGACGCCGCCGAGCAGGTCCGGGCGGTGCTGTACGGAGAGCGGGCGGGCGGTGTCGAGGACGATGTCGTCCAGACCACCGCCCGGGTGATCGACACCTTCGAGGCAGTACACGAGCGGTCCGCGCTCGATGGCGACACACCCGCGTACGGCGTCCACGCGGGGGTCGGCGACGGTGAGGCGGGGCTCGATGCCGAGTTCGAGGACGACCTGGTCGCCAGGCGCCCAGGTGCGCTCCAGCGGCAGCCAGCCGTCTGCGGCGGGCGCGTCGCTCTGGTCGTACGTCCTGTCCCCGCAGCGGACCCGGTAGGTGCGGCACCACTGCGGGATGCGCAGCGAGAGGGTGCGGGGGCCGTCGGCGGGAGCCTCCTCGACCGTCAGGGCGACGCTGCCCTGCCAGGGGTAGTCGGTCTCGCAGCTCAGGGCGAACCCGTCGGCGCCGTAGCGGCCGGTGACGTACTGGTGGATGCGCAGGCCTCCGTCGTCAAAGCCGGCCAGGTAGTGCTCCAGGCTCGCCAGCAGGCGCATCACGTTGGGCGGGCAGCATGCGCAGCGGAACCAGCGAGTGCGGCGCGCGGACTGGTCGCCGCCGGTGTCGGTGTGGCCGTCGCGGACCTGGAGCGGGTTGACGTACAGCCAGCGCTCGCCGTCCAGCGACACCCCGGCCAGGAAAGCGTTGTACAGGGTGCGCTCGATCAGGTCGGAGTAGCGGGCCTCGCCGGTGAGAAGGGCCATCCGCCAGCTCCACTGGACGGAGGCGATGGCGGCGCAGGTCTCGCAGTACGCGCGCTCGTTGGGCAGTTCGTACGGGTCGCCGAAGTCCTCTTCGTCGTGGTGGGCGCCGAGGCCGCCGGTGAGGTGCGTCTTGGCGGCGGTCATCGCCCGCCACAGTCTCTCCCCCGCCGCCCGCAGTCCGGCGTCCCCGGTCTCGGCGGCCAGGTCGGCAGCCCCGGCCAGCAGGTACAACTGGCGTACGGCGTGCCCCTCCACGTTCGTCGCCTCGCGCAGCGGGACGCGGTCCTGGCAGTAGGCCTCGCCGCCGAGCAGTCCGTGGCCGAACCGGTCGACGAAGTAGCCGGCCAGCTCCAGATAGCGCCGCTCCCCCGTCTCCCGGTAGAGCTCGACCAAGGCGGTCTCCACCTCGGGGTGGCCGTCGATGCCGTCGAGGGGCTTGCCGCTGCTGGGCAGGCCGAAGACGGAGTCGATCTGGTCGGCGAACTTCACGGCCACGTCGAGCAGCGCGCTCCGTCCGGTGGCCCGGTGGTGGGCCACCGCGGCCTGGATGAGGTGGCCGGCGCAGTACAGCTCGTGGCCCCAGCGCAGGTCCTGGTAGCGCTCGCCGCCCTTGAGCAACTGGAACCAGGTGTTCAGGTAGCCGTCGGGTTGCTGGGCCTGTGCGACCAGGGCGACGATCCGCTCCACCTCGGCGGACAGCGCATCGTCCGGGGCCTGGGCCTGGGCGAGCTGCCAGGAGGCGGCCTCCAGCCACTTGTAGACGTCCGAGTCGACGAACGGATACGCACCCTTGAACTCACCCTCGGCTGTGCCCGCCACGACCCGCAGGTTGTGCAGGTTTCCCGCCGACTCCAGCAGACCGGGCCCCTGGGGGACGGAGGTGTGTGCGTTGACCCGCCGACGGGTGTGCCAGACGCCGCCGCGCACCTCGACGGTGGCGGTCGCGAGCACGGTCTTGGCGTCCGGGCCGAGGCGGACCGGGCCATCGGACGTGCCTGCGGTCGAGGCCGGCGACGGGGAGGAGGGCACGGCGGAACGTGGGCGGGGCATGGCTCTCCGAGGAGGTAGACGGGAAGCGGGTCGAGGTGCGGCGCGCCCTGGGCCGTGGCGCGTCCCGGCGATCGGGCGGACGGGCGCCGTCTGTCGACCCCGTTGAGAAAACGTTTTCTTGCCCGGAAAAGTAGGAACACCGCAGCCCCGAGTCAAGAGGCATGCGCAAGTATTTTCCAGTCTTGTACGGGACTGGCCAGCGACGGCGAGCAGTGCCAGGATGTATCTCGTAGCTGACACTTAGGAAAAGGATTGCGCGTGACCGCCGTTCCAGATTCCCCCTCCACCGGGCGGGCAAGGCTCGCGGACGTCGCCAAGCTGGCCGGCGTCAGTGTCGGGACGGCTTCGAAGGCTCTGAGCGGCAGCGGCCGGATGCGGCCCGAGACGCGACAGCGGGTGCTGGAGGCCGTGGAAGCCCTCGGCTTCCGTCCCAACCAGCACGCGCAGAACCTGCACACGGGCCGCAGCTGGACGGTCGGACTGATGACGACCGACGGCATCGGCCGTTTCAGCAGCCCCGTCCTGCTCGGCGCCGAGGACGCGCTCGGCGCCGGGAAGATCTCGGTGCTGCTGTGCGACACCCGCGGCGACGCCATCCGCGAGCAGCACCATCTGCGCAACCTCATGGACCGGCGGGTGGACGGCATCATCGTGACCGGCCGGCGCACCGACCCGAGGCCGCCGCTGAAGGTCGTCGAGCCGATTCCGACGGTCTACGCCCTCTCTCCCTCCACGGATCCGGAGGACATCTCCGTCGTCTCGGACGACCGCAGCGGGGCGCAACTGGCCATCGAGCATCTGCTGGCGACCGGACGCACCCGGATCGCGCACGTCACCGGGCCCGCACACCACGCGGCCGCCCGTGACCGCGCCCGCCACGCCGTTGAGCTGCTCGAACTTTCCTCACTGCAACTGGCCACCGGCCGGGTCCACTTCGGCGAGTGGAGCGAGGCGTGGGGACGGCGGGCCGCCGAAGCGGTCATGCGCACCGCGCCGGACACGGACGCCTTCTTCTGCGGCAACGACCAGATCGCCCGAGGCGTGGCCGACGCCCTGCGCGAGCGCGGCCAGGACGTCCCGGGCCAGGTGGCGATCGTAGGGTACGACAACTGGGACACCATGGCCCTGGCCTGCCGCCCACCGCTCACCACCATCGACACGGACCTCACCGAGATCGGCCG
Source organism: Streptomyces sp. NPDC025638 (assembly GCF_055558775.1). NCBI lineage: Bacteria > Bacillati > Actinomycetota > Actinomycetes > Kitasatosporales > Streptomycetaceae > Streptomyces > Streptomyces sp. NPDC025638. The sequence continues at coordinate 54,592 of NZ_JBVHLX010000032.1, forward strand.
GCAGGCCGCCCTGCGCCTCCTCGACGCCATCGGCTCCGCCCCGGAGCCCGGCGTGCACAGCGTTCCGTGCCGTTTGGTCGTCCGCGAGTCCAGTTGAGGGGAGTCTTGCGGGCTTTGCGATCGAGGCCCCGGCGTGGGCGACATCACCAGGTCGGCGGGCATCGCCGTCGGGCAACGGCAGCGGTTGTCAAAGTTGCCCTGGATACGCTGCCTGGTCTTCGTCTTCGCTGAGCTTGTGGGGATGCCTGTGTGTGAGGGAATCGGATGGCTGGCCGACCGGGACGAGGGACTGGACAGCGTGGTGTTCGCTCGGGACATCAGCCCGGAGGACCTGGCGGTGCGGATGGGTGGCACGCCCGGTGCCGCCGTGAAGCTGACCGGCCCCGAAGTCACCTTTCTCCTCCATCGCTCGCAGACCGGCGACAGCGACGTGGTACGGGTTGCGTCATGTGGCGCCTGGTCGTACGCGGTGCTGCACCTGGCCGACCCCGGGCGGGACAACCTGGCGGTCACAGCATCACGCGGTGGTGTCGACGTCATCCGGTACGTGTCGATGACGGATCACCCGCCCGCGCAGTTCACCTACCTGCGTGATGGTCGAACGGTGTGCGGCTTCGGAATCGGGGAGGAAGCACATCGCTGGGGTCCGGATCCGGCCCATCTGCTGCCGGCGCTCGTTGCAGGCGGCGTCCTGACCCCTGACGGGACGAGTCACCAGGCTGCGCCGACGGGCTCGGCCATGAGCGGCAACCGTCTCACGCTCACCGTGCTCGAGCACCACTTCGGCCTGTGCCTGCCCAAAAGCAGTGTGATGCGCGCACCACTGCCCGCCTACACTGTCCGCGGCCCGCTCAGCCTGGGCCCGGACCCTGATGTCGACCTCATCCGCACCTGGGCCGCTGAGCACGGCTACTCCCTGAACTGGGGCCGCAGCGGCCACGTACCGGCCTCCATCCGCGCCGCGTATGCCCATGCCACCGGTACGCGCTCAAGCTGAGGCCGGAAAGGGGGCAGCAGCCCACGTGGCGGCATCCGCTGCACCGTCCCGGACAAGGTCGACCAGGCCCGCAACCGCAAGAGCTCGGCTCTCGTGGGGGCCGACCGCCGAAGTTCGACCCGGCCCACTGCAAGGCACGATGCGCAGCCAGGTCGCGACCTGCGCGGCGCCCCCCGGCGCACGCAGGAAGCCCTCCGGTAGGTATCAGGAGGTGATGTTCAGCTCCCTTCCGTGTACCTGGACTGCCAGTGCGGCCAGGGCGATTGTGCCGACGGGCAGCAGACCCGTGATCCCGCGTCCACTCCAGCCCTGACCGACGATCTCACCGCAGACGAGCCGTACCCCGCTCCAACTCGCCATCGCCGACCGGCACATGGTCAAGGACGAGCCTGTCCGCCCACGCGCGGCATCAGGTGCGGCAGCACCCTGGCCTGCTGTCAGGGCACCCTGTTCGGCCGCTCACACGGATACTTCCGCCAGGCCCGCGGACAGCCACTGCACCACCGACTCCGCGCTGTACGGCTGTCCTTGGGGGGCGATCTGCGGCAGGAAGCCGAGGTCCTGGCCGATGGTGACGATGGGCGGCTCCACCATGCCGTGCGGACGGCGCTGCCCGAGCCCGACGGCGGCCAGCAGCCCGTTGCACAGGCACTGCCGTCCTTCGGTCTGCTCGGCGGCACCGCCCTTGCGGACGTACATCGCGCCGGGCTCCGCCGGGCAGCGATAGCCGATGGCGCCGTGCTCGGTGCGGTAGGGGGTGCGCAGATAGCCGAGGTCGCAGACCCGGGGGCGCGCCGAGCTCACGCGGGGGTCGGCCAACGTGCCCGGCAGGTCGGCGACCTTGAACGGAAAAGTGGTCGGAGAGGCCGCAGGATCGTTGCGCACGGTCAGTGCGGAGCGAAGCTCGCGCTCGACCAGCTCCCGCCGCAACTGCGGATCAAGGCCGGACTCTTCGCAGAGCGCGAAGACACTGCCGAGTTGGACGCCCGCCGCACCCGCTGCCCTCGCCTGCCGAAGCTGGTCCGGTCCGCACTGGCCGCCGGCGATCCAGAAGGGCAGGCCGAGAGCGGCCATCTTCGCGAAATCAGGGGTGTCCCGGGGGCCGTAGAGGGGATCACCCTGCTCGTCCAGGCGCATCGGTCCGCGCGGCGGCGCGCTGTGCCCGCCGGCACGGTGACCTTCGACGACGAAACCGTCCGGGGTGGTCTCCGGGGAACGGTTCAGATACGACGCCAGGGCCGGCAGCGAGACGATGGCCAGGACGTCGGGACGGCGCAGGGGCCCCGGCTGTGCTCCGCACAGCACTGAGGCCGGGTCGAAGCGCAGCTCTACGGGCTTGTCGTCACCATCGACGTCCAAACGCGCGGTGACGGGCTGCAGTTGGGCGAGCCGGGTCGCGATGCCCGGGATCTGTGCGGGAATGCCCGCACCGACCAGCACATAGTCCACGCCGGCCAGGATCGCGCCGAACATGGCCGGGACCGTGGCGAGTTGGACCTTCTCCAGGTAGTTCACGCCGACCGGCCCTTCGTGGCCTTCCCGGGCGAGCCACACCTCGCAGAAGTTGGCCACGACGGTCAGTGACCGGGCCGGGCACGCTTCGTGAGCCGTCAGCCGGGGCGTGGCCGCGAACCGCTCGCCGGCGCCGATCCCGCCCTCGACGAAGTAGCGCTCCCGAATGGAATCGGCAAGCTCCGGTACGGGGAAGGCGGCCAGCGCCCGCCTGAGGTGGCCGCCCGGGTCACCGCTCTGCAGCACCCGGATGAGCAGGGTGTCCAGGGCGGTACCGGAGACGACACCCAACTGCCCGGTACGCGCGACGGCACGAGCCAGGCGCCAGCCGGACACCCCCACCCCCATTCCACCTTGGATCAGCCAGGGGAGGTCGGCCCTCGTCCGGGGTGTGCTCATGGGTCCTCGCAAGGATGGTAGCCGGGTCCGGAACACGTACTTACGGTTCCGTAACCTACGATACCGTAACCATACTTCGCGCCATCCACCCCCAGGTCCGGTGCAACTCGCCGCAGTGTGGGAACCGCCACCGTGCGTCGTGCGTGACTGGGGTGACACGGTCGGCCACACGCAGCCGGGTGGTGGGGGGGGGGGGGGGGGGCGCCGCCCCCCCCCCCCCCCCCGGCGCGCCCCCCCCCCCCCCCCCCCCCCCCCCCCCCCCCCCGAGCAGGATAGGGGGTGGGTG